>JBCDFV010000019.1:0-74479 GCA_039177555.1 Pseudomonadota bacterium
AACACTGGATGCGCTTGGCTCAAAGGCGCAGCATCGATGACACATGGCAGCATCTCGGCCACCTCATCGGCACCATCAAGCCACAGGAGTGCGCCAACTACTTCGCTAACGCTGGATACGCTTCTAACTAAAACGAAAACGCTCTAGTTCGTCGGGTAGGTTGCGATGATCACCCGATCGATCACGGAAAACAGGTTCTCGCTCGGGTTCAGCGTGCAGGCAGCAACCGCCAGCACACCGACATCGTCGCCCAACTCGCCGGGCAACGGCCATTCAACGCCGCGATAGCCTGCCGAACGCTGGGCCAGATACTCGCCGACAGCCTGACGATCCGCTGCCGGAAGGTCGTGGACGTCCTGGCAGGACATGAACACGAGTTCCTCAAACACCAGATCAACGGCCGACGCTTGTTGCGATACGAACAATCCGGCGACCAACGCGGCGGCGCCCAGCCGCCAAGCTTGCCTAAAACCCATGATCCTGCCTCCTAAAGCCAATACTGTTTGCGGCGTCGCAAGACGCGGTGTTGCGATCAGTTGTCGCCGGCCAGATCGCCGACAATGTATCCGGCAGCGCCGCCAATCAGGCCGGCCCCGACCACCTGTCCGAACGATCCACCGGTTACTAGCCCGACACCAGTACCCAGCGCCGCCCCGGTAACCGCACCGGCGGTTTCGTCGTTGGTTGATTGACATGCCGCGACAAGCGTGACCGCCGCGCCAAGCGCACAGATCTGCAAAATCTTCATGATGGCCTCTCCAATTCCCCCGATTCTGACAGGAATCAACGTAAAGATGAACCAGCATAGCCGCAACGCAGCCCAGGCGAAACCCTTCTGACGTGCGTCGGCCGCCGGCCCAATGTCACGAAAACAGGTCTCCGGCACGGCGGGGTCTTGTGGGGTCATGGTGCCGTAGGTGCCATGGACCATGGGCGGACGTGGCGGCCTGCGATCGCGACTGATCCCCTCCGCGTCATCCCATCCGGCCTCGCGTACGGTGAGCGTCGAAGCGCCGATGGCCGGCGATGCGAAGGGTGAGCCCGTCACGGCTGATTCCCCTCGGGCAAGCTGTTGTTTGGTGCTGAACTGCGGCAACCCGCCACAGTCGCGTGGACGATCGCGCCGATCAATCGGCTTGGGTCGCCTGGTATTCTCAGCCTTTCGCGGTTGTCTCGGTCAATCGGCCGTGTCGTCCGGTTGCCCGTTCTCAAGTGTGCGCGCGCCGCGTAGGATGCGCCGGCATTGCGCAGCGGCCGGTCGCCGAAAGAGGGGGAACATGACCTTAGTTGGATTTGTTGGGCTCGGAAACATGGGTGGGCCGATGGCCGCCAATCTGGTCAAGGCGGGCCACAAGGTGCGCGGCTATGACACCTCATCGGCAAGCTTGGAACAGGCGGCGGGCGCGGGTGTCGAGGCGTGCACGTCGTTGGCGGAGGCCATCGAGGGCGCAGACACGATCTTTACCATGCTGCCCACCGGCAAGTCGGTGCGAAAGGTCTATCAGGGCACGGGGGGCGTGTTCGCCGCGGCCGCTGCGGGTGCGCTTCTGATCGATTGTTCCACCATTGACGTGGCCACCGCGCGGATCGTCGCCGACGGCGCCGAACGGGCCGGGCTGGATTTGTTGGACGCGCCGGTGTCCGGCGGTGTCGGCGGCGCGCAGGCGGGAACCCTGACCTTCATGGTTGGCGGACCGGTCGACGCTTTCGATCGGGCGCGGCCCTTGTTGTCCACCATGGGTCGGACGATCGTGCACGCCGGGCCGGCGGGCGCCGGGCAGGCGGCAAAGATCTGCAACAACATGGTTCTGGGCGTATCGATGATCGCCGTCTCCGAAGCGTTCGCGCTGGCGGATCGGCTCGGTCTGGACCGGCAGAAGCTGTTCGACATCGCCTCGCAAAGCTCGGGCCAGTGCTGGTCGTTGACCAACTATTGCCCGGTGCCAGGCCCGGTGCCTGACTCACCGGCTAACCGCGATTACGAGCCAGGGTTCACCGCTGAGATGATGCTGAAGGACCTGCGCCTGGCGCAGGACGCGTCGAACGCGTCGGGTGCGGCGACCCCGATGGGTGCCGAGGCGGCGGCGCTTTACGCGCTCTATTGCAACGCCGGCAACCAGCAACAGGATTTTTCAGGCATCTTCAAGATGCTGGCGGCCAATCAGCGGGATAAGGCGCGCTGATGCAGGTCGAGAGAGCTCCCGGCCGGAAAGCAGCACGGAAATCTCTCGCCGATCTGCGCTAACGTTTCGACCGGGCCCGGATCGGACAACCTCGGCCAAACGCCGGGCGTCGCCGATCTTGGCCCTGTCGGATCGGATACGGTCTATTTCCTGGATCTTGGCTGTTCGCCGCTTTGCCAGAAGCTGAGAAGAAAGCCATCGGGGTCGTTGAAGTCCGCGGTCCAGCCGCCGGGTGCCTCGCTAACCGGCGTTACGATGGTCACGCCCTGTTCGGCCAGGGCTGCGACCATATCGTCGATGCCGCCGTCGGCGAGCGAGAATACGAGCGCCGGCGTGGTGCCGCGCTTGGCGTCCATCTGAAAAAACGAGATCTCCAGCCCTTGGTCCAAGGTCGCTGTCAGCCAGAACGGCTCGAACCCTTCTTGTCGTTCGACGTCAAGACCGAGGACATCTCGATAGAACGCCTCGGTCGCGGCGATGTCGGAGACATAGAAAACGACGGCGGCGGTATGCGGTTTTGGGATCATTTTTTGTCCTACTCAGGTGTGTGTTGCTGACTCCACCCTACTATTGCCGCCGAGCCTACTTTTGTGAGCGTCGGACGATAAAAACATGCCCATCCGGATCATGCGTGGCCAGATCGCCCCGCTGGGCGGCCAGATAGGAGCGTGCATGACGGCGAATCTGACCGTAGTTCAGATCGCCGCGCAATCCGACAAACTCCTCAAGCCCGGGCGCGCCGATCTGCGCAAGAGCCTTCTTCAGCGCCCGGACACGTTGGCGCAGGGCCGCATCGGTAATGCCCAGCAGATAGGCGATCTCGGCGCGGCTGTGTCCGGAAAGGGCCAGCAACGCCAAGAGCCGCAACGATGGGGACATGTCGGATGACAGGACGAGGGCGTGGGCGTCCAAATTCCGCGTGGGTCGGTCGGATTGCTGTACGTACCAAGTTTGATCGCGTGCCATGGCCCGCGCCCGGGTTCGTGCATGGTGGCGGGCCTTGTTGCGCACGACGCCGCGCAGCCACCGAAGGGTCTTGAAGTCGGCGAAATCCCTGTAGCCTGCGCGAATGGCTTCAATCAGGGCCTCCTGGACGAGGTCCTCGGCATCCCCAGTGGCGGGCGCCAACCGACGTGCGTAGACGGCCAGCCCGCGCAGCGCCTCGCGCTGTCGCGTTAGCGCGGACATCGATCCCGGCAACCGGCGGTCCCGTGGCTGCCGATCATTGCGAGATGTCGGTGACCTCAACGTCGACGCTGCGGCGCCGACCGTCGCGAAGGATCGTCAGGTCCACCGAGTTGCCAATGCCGACGGTTTCGAGCTGGGCGACAAAGTCCGAAAGGTCCCGAACGGGTTGGCCGTTGGCGGCGATGATGACGTCGCCGATGCGCCCGCTTTGCCGGTCCATGGCCGTAAGGCCCGCCCGTGCGGCCGGCGTGCCCGGTACGGTGTTGGCGATGACCAGGCCGTCGACACCCAGCCCGACGCTCACCTCCTCGCTCAGCACCGAGATGCCGATGCCAAGCCGTGGCACGCGGCCGTCGCGGATCAGCTGCGGCACGATCTCGTTGACGATATCGACCGGCACGGAAAAACCGATGCCGGCATAGCTGCCAGTATCGGTGATGATGGCCGTGTTGACCCCGATCAGGCGGCCGGAGGTGTCGAGCAATGGGCCACCCGAATTGCCCGGGTTAATCGCGGCATCGGTCTGGATCACGCCGCGGATCTCGCGTCCGGTTTCGGTCGGCAGGTCCCTGTCCAGCGCGCTCACAATGCCGCTGGTAAGCGAGCGGTCCAGGCCGAAGGGGTTGCCGATCGCAAACACGGTCTGCCCGACCTTCAAGTCCTCCGAACTGCCGATCGGCAGGGTCCGCAGGCCGACGGGGGCGTCGACGAGACGCAACACCGCAAGGTCGTAGTCGGGGGCGGCCCCGACCAGCGTTGCGGTCATGGCATCGCCGGCGCCCAGGCGAACCAGGATGCGGCTGGCGTTCTGCACGACGTGATAGTTCGTCACGACGTGGCCGGCCGCATCCCAAACGATCCCGGACCCGGTGCCGGCGGCCGATCTATGGGGGCTCGCCAGACCGTCCGTGGGCTGCTGCGAATAGACAAAGGCGACAGCCGGTGCCGACGCCTCGAAGACCTCGATGGTGACCAGTTCGAACTCCGACAGTTCGCCCCGCGGCACGACGATGCGAGGTTCGTCGGCGGCAAACAGGAACCACCGGACGTAGTCGGCGCCGATCCACAGCGTCGCCAACACCAACATCCAGATCAAGAACAGGCGTGTCAGGCGATCGTTCATCGCAACGCAATCACCCTTGGCCGCATCATCACCGTTGCGCAGGGCTGACCAATCGCCGCGCCCGCCGCAAGCCGCCGGATGTCTGGTAAGCAGGTCATGGGCGGGAAGGGCCGAGCCCTAAGCGCCGTCCTCGGGGTCTCTGTTTGCGGCCTTCGGATGTGCGCACCTTCTCCTCAAAAGAATGCGTTGAGGCCCGTCTGTGCCCGGCCCAGGATCAAGGCATGAACGTCGTGAGTCCCCTCATAGGTGTTCACCGCCTCCAGATTCATGACGTGGCGGATGACGTGGAACTCATCCGCGACCCCGTTGCCGCCATGCATGTCACGGGCGGTGCGAACGATGTCCAGCGCCTTGCCGCAATTGTTGCGCTTCATCAGCGAAATTGCCTCCGGCGGTGCCGTGCCTTGATCCTTCATGCGGCCAAGGCGCAAGGCGCCGTTCAGACCCAAGGTGATCTCCGTCTGCATGTCGGCCAGCTTCTTCTGGATCAGCTGGGTCTGGGCCAGCGGCCGGCCGAACATGGTGCGGTCCAGCGTGTACTGCCGTGCGGCGTGCCAGCAAAACTCCGCCGCGCCCATCGCGCCCCACGAGATGCCGTAGCGGGCATTGTTCAGGCAACTGAACGGACCCTTCAGGCCCGTCACGCCCGCAAGCAGATGATCGTCCGGGACGAACACCTCATCCATGACGATTTCGCCAGTGATCGACGCCCGAAGTGAGAATTTGCCTTCGATCTTTGGCGCCGACAGACCCTCCATCCCTTTGTCCAGGATGAACCCCCGGATCGTGTCGCTATCATCCTTGGCCCAGACGACGAAGACGTCGGCAATGGGTGAGTTGGTGATCCAGATCTTGCTGCCGCTGAGCTTGTAGCCGCCGTCAACCTTGCGCGCCCGCGTCTTCATGGCGCCGGGGTCGGATCCGGCGTCCGGCTCCGTCAGGCCAAAGCAGCCGACCCATTCGCCGGTCGCCAGCTTCGGCAGGTACTTCTGGCGCTGCTCTTCGCTGCCGAACGCGTAGATCGGATACATGACCAGCGAGGATTGCACGGACATGGCCGAGCGATAGCCGCTGTCGACCCGTTCCACCTCGCGCGCCACCAGCCCATAGCAGACATAGTTGACGCCGGCGCAGCCATAGCCGTCGATCGTCGAGCCCAGAAAGCCCAGCTCGCCCATTTCGTTCATGATCTCGCGGTGGAAGATCTCGTGCCGGTTGCCCTCCAGGACGCGGGGCATCAGCTTGTCCTGGCAATAGTCGCGGGCCGCGTCGCGCACCATCCGCTCTTCCTCGCTCAACTGTTCTTCCAGCATCAGCGGGTCTTGCCAGTCGAAGGACGGGCGCAGGTTGGCGGGCTTTTTCGGAGCGATCTCGGCGGCCGGTGCGGCGGTCATGGCGATTCCTGGTCCTTGGATTTTGCAGTGCACATTAAGTAGCGCGCCGTGCCCGCTTTGTCATGGTCGTTCCCCGCAACCCCATCATCTGGGGGCATTGTAGGGGGGCGAACAATATCTGGTGTGCAGCACTAGTAGTCTGTGCCAAAATGTGTCGTCGACTTTCCGTCCAAGGGTTCCGAAGACCATGCCGACTTTGCCTGTTGCGGTCGCCAGCGATCATGCCGGGTTTGAGCTGAAGGAACTGCTGAAGTCCCACTTGCGAGAGCTGGGGCACGAGGTGCTCGATCTGGGCACGAACAGCACCGCCTCCGTCGACTATCCCGATTTCGGTTTTGCGATGGGCGAGGCGCTGGACACCGGGCTTGCCGAACGCGGCGTTGTCATTTGCGGCACCGGCATCGGCATTTCCATCGCAGCCAATCGGAACAGCGCGGTGCGCGCCGCGCTTTGCTACAACACCACAGCCGCGCGGCTGGCCCGCCAGCACAATAACGCCAACGTGCTTGCGCTGGGCGCAAGGCTGGTCGGCACCGAGGTCGCCAAGGACTGTCTTGAGGTCTTCCTTGCGACCGCGTACGAAGGCGGCCGCCACGACAGACGCGTGGCCAAGCTGTCTTGAACCGAAGCACTGCTGCTTGAGGGAGTGAGCCCATGTCGTCAGCCAGCCTTTCACCGTCCGGAGAAGCCGTCGCCGATACCTTCTTCGGTCGAGGTTTGGCCGATCGCGACCCTGAGGTTGCCGACGCGCTGGGCAGAGAGCTTAAGCGACAGCAGCAACAGATCGAGCTGATCGCCAGCGAGAACATCGTCTCGCGTGCGGTGTTGGAGGCACAGGGCTCGGTCCTCACCAACAAGTACGCCGAGGGCTATGTCGGCCGGCGCTATTACGGCGGTTGCGAATATGTCGACGTCGCTGAGAAGCTGGCGATCGAGCGGGCCTGCAAGCTGTTCGAGTGTGGCTTCGCCAACGTTCAGCCGCACTCCGGCGCCCAGGCCAACCAGACCGTCATGCTGGCGCTTCTGAAGCCAGGCGACACGGTTATGGGCATGTCGCTGGCGGGCGGCGGCCCCCAGACCCCCCGCGCGCCGCCGAACCTGTCCGGCAAATGGTTCAACGCGGTTCAGTACGGTGTCCGCCGGCAGGACGCGCAGATCGACTATGACGAGTTGGCCGAACTGGCTGATGAGCACAAGCCGGCCATGATTATCGCCGGCGGTTCCGCTTATCCGCGGCATATCGATTTCGCGCGTTTCCGGCAGATCGCCGACAGCGTCGGTGCCTTTCTGATGGTTGATATGGCCCATTTCTCCGGCCTGGTCGCCGGCGGCGTGCATCCTAGCCCGCTGTCGCATGCCCACGTCGTCACCACGACGACACACAAGACCTTGCGCGGCCCGCGCGGCGGCATGGTGCTGACCAATGACGGCGACCTGGCCAAGAAGATCAATTCCGCGCTGTTCCCCGGCCTGCAAGGCGGCCCGCTGATGCATGTGATCGCCGCCAAGGCGGTGGCCTTTGGCGAGGCGCTGACGCCGGAATACAAGGCCTACACGCGCACGGTGATCGACAATGCCAAGATGCTGGCCTCGACCTTGCAAAGCGGTGGGCTGGACATCGTGTCGGGCGGCACGGACACCCATTTGGCGCTGGTTGATCTGCGGCCCAAGGGGCTGACCGGCAAGGCGGCCGAGACCAGCCTGGAAGAGGCCTACATCACCTGCAACAAGAACGGCGTGCCGTTCGATCCGCAAAAGCCGGCGATCACGTCAGGCATTCGTGTCGGCTCGCCGGCGGCCACCACCCGGGGCTTCGGACAGGCCGAGTTTCAGCAGGTCGGTGAGTTGATGGTCGAGGTGTTGGACGGCTTGGTTGCCAATCCGGACGACAATTCGGCCGTCGAGGCATCGGTGCGGGAACGCGTGACGGCCCTGACCGGCCGCTTTCCGATCTATCCATCCCTGTGATTCCGGTCGTGGAGCGCCGTCCGGCCAAGCAACAAGAACAAGTCGAGGCATAAGGCATGCGCTGTCCGTTCTGTGGTCATGACGATACCCAGGTGAAGGACTCACGGCCCACGGAGGACAACTCGGCGATACGGCGGCGGCGCTTTTGCCCGGCCTGCGGCGCCCGCTTCACGACGTTCGAGCGGATCCAGATCCGCGAGTTGACGGTGGTCAAGTCCGACGGCGATCGCGAGCCGTTCGATCGCGACAAGATGTTCCGCTCGCTGCAGATCTCGCTGCGCAAGCGCGATGTCAGCCCGGAACGGATCGAGCGGCTTGTGAACTCCATGGTCCGGCAGTTGGAAAGCTCCGGCGAGAGCGACATTCCGTCGAAGGCGATCGGCGAGATGGTCATGAAGGCGCTGGCGACCTTGGATAAGGTCGCCTATGTCCGCTATGCCTCCGTCTATAAGGATTTCCGCGAGCCGGGCGAGTTTTCCGACTTCGTCGACAGGCTGAAGATGGATGCGGATGACTAATCGCGAGACCCATGGGCGAGGGCGCTGACGCCCATTTCATGTCCATGGCCTTGGCGCTGGCGCGTCGGGGCTTGGGCCGCGTATCGCCGAACCCCGCCGTTGGTTGTGTCCTGGTTAAGGACGGCGTGGTCGTCGGGCGGGGCTGGACCCAGCCTGGCGGACGCCCGCATGCCGAGGTCGAGGCCCTGGCGCGCGCCGGTGCGGCCGCGAACGGGGCAACGGCCTATGTCACGCTGGAACCCTGCAGCCATCACGGCAAGACGCCGCCCTGTGCCGACGCCCTGATCGCCGCCGGCATCCGCCGTGCCGTCGTCGCGGTTGAAGATCCGGACCCGCGTGTGAACGGCAGGGGTGTGCGCGCATTGAAGAAGCACGGCATCGACGTCGAGCTCGGGATTGGGGAGGTCGAGGCACGGGACGTCAACGAGGGGTTCTTCAAGCGGGTTCAGCACAAGCGGCCAATGGTCACGCTGAAGCTTGCAATGTCGCTGGATGGCCGGATCGCGACCCATACCGGCGAAAGCCAATGGATCACCGGCGAGGCGGCGCGCATGGAGGCCCACCGGCTGCGCGCGACGCACGATGCGATCATGATCGGCAGCGGCACGGCACTGGAAGACCGGCCGCGCCTCGATTGTCGGCTGCCCGGCCTGGCGGATCGCTCGCCGATCCGGATCGTGGCCGATCGACGGCTGCGCCTGCCTTTGACGTCGGGTCTTGTCGCAACGGCCAAGGACACGCCAACCTGGCTCGTAACCTTGCCGGACGCTGATCGCAACCGCCGTGCGGCGTTCGAGGAATGCGGCGTGACCGTTATCCCCGTCGCTCCGGCCGCGCCAGGTACCGAAGACATCGCCCACGTGCTGGCCGTGTTGGCCGAACGCGGCATCACCCGCCTGCTGGTCGAAGGCGGTGCACATCTGGCGGCGACCCTGCTGCAGGCCGACCTGGTCGATCGGTTGGCCTGGTTCCAAGCCCCCAACCTGATCGGCGGCGACGGTCTGCCGGCGATCGCAGGGTTCGGCGTCGACAAGCTGAACCAGAGCCCGCGCTTCCTGGCGATCGATCGGCGCACGCTCGGCGACGACATCTGCGAAACCTACATCCGGGTCCGAAGCTGATCGCGATCGCGGCCCTGCTGAAGACCGTCGTCGCACCGTTTGAGCGGGAACTGCGCTTGTTGGACGCTGCTATGCCCGCAAGTATGGTGGCGGGCGTGATCGCCATGCGCTATGGCTGTGATGGCGCCGTTGCCTTGGACATGAGGAACGCCAATCTCTTCTTCTGACTGGCGGCCTCGCCGCTCATCATGCTGATCGGCTCTCCTTGAAGTCACAGATTAACTATTGATCTTATCATGCTGATATCAAATGACTTTCGACCTGCAGGAAATCGCGGTCGCTTTCTGTTGACTGATCCGATTGGACGGTCGGGCCAATGACGCTTCAAACAGCCATCGCGGCGGCTTCCGCGCACATAGACGACGGCGGTTTTGAGCGCGACCTGGCGCGGCGCGTGGCCATCCCGACCGTAAGCCAGCCGCCGATTGAGCGCGCCGCCTGTCAAGCCTATCTGGTCGACGAGATGGGGCCCGCCTTGGCCGCGCTAGGCTGTGACTGGCGGATCGTTGAAAACCCGGTCGAACCGGACTGCCCGGCATTGGTCGCGGACCGCACAGAAGATCCTGCGCTGCCCACCGTGTTTTGCTACGGGCATGGCGATGTCGTGCGCGGGCTGGACGATCTTTGGCAGGGCGATCTCTCGCCCTGGCGGCTGGAGCGGCGGGGCGACCGGCTCTACGGTCGCGGCACCGCCGACAATAAGGGCCAGCACTCGATCGTCATGGCGGCGCAGCGCGCCGTGCTGGAGACGCGGGGGCGGCTCGGCTTCAATCTCAGATGGCTGATCGAGACGGGGGAGGAGGCCGGGTCGGCGGGCCTGCGTGAGATCTGCCGGGATCATCGCGATGCGCTGGCTGCAGACTTTCTGCTGGCGTCGGATGGTCCGCGCCTGGCGCCCGATCGGCCGATGTTGGCCTTGGGCACGCGGGGCACGATCAACTTCACCCTGGGGCTTCACCTGCGCGACGGCGGCGTCCATTCGGGCAACTGGGGCGGCTTGGCAGCCAACCCGGCGACTATTTTGGCCAATGCGCTGGCGTCGATCGCCGACCAGCGTGGTCGCATCGCCATAGCGGACTGGCGGCCGGACAGCCTGACACCCGGCGTGCGCCGCGCGCTGGCGGCCATCGCGCTTGAGGGGCCCGACGGCGCCTTTGCACCTGACGACCATTGGGGCGAGCATGACCTAAGCCCGGCGGAGCGCGTGTTCGGCTGGAACAGTTTCGAGGTCTTGGCCTTCACCGCTGGCACACCGGACACCCCGGTGAATGCTATTCCGCCGTCGGCGGAGGCCCATTGCCAGCTACGCTTCGTCGTCGGAACGGATGTCGATACGATCCTGCCGGCCTTGCGCGCGCATCTCGATGCCAACGGGTTCGGTGACATCACGATCAGCCAGCCTGACAGCGTCGTCTTTGGCGCGACGCGCACCGATCCGGAGTCGGATCTCGTGCTTTGGGCGTCTTCTGTCGCGGAAAAACAGACCGGACGCTCGGTTGACATCCTGCCCAATGTCGGCGGCTCGTTGCCGACCGATGTCTTTGTCGAAGAGCTGGGCCTGCCCATGTTATGGGTGCCGCATTCCTATGGCGGCTGTGGCCAGCACGGGCCGGACGAGCATCTCTTGTTGCCGCTGGCCCGCGAGGGATTGGAGATCATGACGGCCCTGTTCTGGGACATCGGCGAGGGCGGAGCGCCTGTTGGCAATCGGTCGGTGCGTGCGCAAGGGTAGGGCATGTTTACCGGCATCATTACCGACATCGGCGAAATCTTTGCGATTGATCGCAACGGCGACACGCGCCTGACCCTGTCGACGGGTTTCGATACCGACACAGTCGATCTCGGCGCCTCGATCGCCTGCAATGGCGTTTGCCTGACGGTCACGGAGAAAACGCCCGGCCGCTTCTCGGTCGAGGCATCGGCCGAAACCTTGGCCAAGACGACCATCGGCACCTGGGCGATCGGCACCAAGGTCAATCTGGAGCGGTCGCTGCGCCTGGGCGACGAACTTGGCGGGCATCTGGTCTTCGGCCATGTCGACGGCGTCGCGGAGGTCGTCGATGTCCAACCGGACGGTGACAGTCTGCGCTGGCGCTTCGTGGTGCCGGCCGGTCTTGAGCGGTTCATCGCGCAAAAGGGCTCCGTCGCGCTTAACGGCGTTTCGCTGACCGTAAACGACGTTGACGCAAGAGAGTTCGGGGTCAACATCATCCCGCATACCCAGGCAGCGACCACCTTTGGCTCTAACGGCGCGGACGGGTCGGTGGCCCTTGGCGACCCGGTTAACCTTGAGGTCGACATGCTGGCGCGCTATGTCGCTCGCCTGAACGAGGTGAAAGCAACCGACCCATGACCGCAGGCCCAAGCGCGCCCGCCACGGTAAGCAAACAGGCCATCGCCGCCGCCCGCCGCGAGGAAGTGCGGCTGAGCGCCGATGATCAGGAGTTTCTGTCGCCGATCGCCGATCTGATCGAGGAGGCGCGGCGCGGCCGCATGTTCATCCTGGTCGACGACGAGGACCGGGAGAATGAAGGCGATCTGATCATCCCGGCGGAAACCGCGACGGCCGAGGCGATCAACTTCATGGCCAAATACGGCCGCGGCCTGATTTGCCTGGCGCTGGAAAGCGAGCGCATTCAGCAGTTGCATCTGCCGCTGATGCGCCAGACCAACGCCTCACGCCACGGCACTGCCTTCACGGTCTCGATCGAGGCGCGCGAGGGCATCACCACGGGCATCTCGGCGGCGGACCGGGCGCACACCGTTGCCGTCGCCATCGACCCGAGCAAGGGCGCGGACGATCTCGCCACGCCGGGCCATGTTTTTCCGCTGCTGGCCAGCGACGGCGGTGTCCTCGCGCGCGCCGGCCATACGGAGGCCTCCGTCGACCTCGCCCGCATGGCGGGGCTGAACCCATCGGCCGTGATCTGTGAGATCATGAACGATGATGGTTCGATGGCGCGGCTGCCGGACCTGATCAAGTTCGCCCAGTTCCACGGCCTGAAGGTCGGCACCATCGCCGACCTGATCGCCTACCGAAGAGGCCGGGAATCGCTGGTCGAGCGGCGCATGGAAGACGTGCTCGACAGCCGCTATGGCGGCGAATGGCGCATGGTCATTTATGTGAACACGGCCGAGTATGCCGAGCATGTCGCGCTGGTGAAGGGTAATCCGGCGGCGCCGGGGCCGGTGCTGGTGCGCATGCACGCGCTCAGCGTTTTGGACGACGTCTTGGGTGGCCGTCGCAGCGCGGGTAGCGACTTGCATGGTGCGATGCAGGCCATCTCGGACGAGGGACGCGGCGTCGTCGTGCTGATCCGTGAACCGCGTCCGGACAGCCTGACGCAGCGCCTGCTGGCACGCCACCCGGCGAATAAGTCCGATGGTGGGCCCGATGGCGGCAAGGAACTGCGGGACTATGGCGTTGGCGCGCAGATCCTGCTCGACCTCGGCGTACGCGAGATGGAGCTGTTGTCGAATCACGAAAAGACGGTGATCGGGCTTGAGGGGTATGGCCTGACGATCGCCGGCCGTCGGCCGATTCCGCCGCTGAGAGAGAACGAATGACCGCCGGACCGCATATCCTGATCGTCGAGGCGCCGTTCTACGCCGACATTGTTGAAGAGCTGCGTGCCGGTGCTGAAGAGGCCTTGGCGGCGGCCGGCGCGACGGTCGAACATGCCAGCGTGCCCGGGGCTTTCGAGGTTCCGGCGGTTATCTCCATCGCTGCGGACACGGGTCGCTACGACGGTTATGTCGCGCTGGGCTGCGTCATTCGCGGCGAGACCAGCCACTATGACTATGTCTGCGCCGAAAGCGCGCGCGGGCTGCAGGATCTGGCCGTCGACCGGCGCCTGGCCATCGGCTACGGGATCCTGACCACGGACGATGATGCGCAAGCCTGGGTGCGCGCGCGGCGCGACGAGAAGAACAAGGGCAGGGACGCGGCCGAAGCGTGCCTGGCCATGATCGCCCTGAAGCGCCGTTTTGCCGGGGAGGTCTGAACGTGGCGGATCGCAAACCCTCGGCCTCTGCCCGCAGGCGCGCGGCGCGTCTGCACGCCGTTCAGGCCCTGTACAACATCGACCGAACCGGACAGAGCGCGGACAGCGTGCTGGGCGAGTTCGTGCGCTTTCGCCTCGGCGAAGAGGTTGATGGCGACCGCTATGTCGATCCGGACCGCCCGCTGTTCGCCGCCATCGTGCGTGGCGTTGTGGAGCGCGAGGCGGATCTGAACCCGATCATCGACGGCGCCCTCGATAAGGGCATGACGGCAGACCGGCTGGAGCTGTTGCTGCGCCTGATCCTGCGCGCCGGGACGTGGGAGTTGCTTTCCACGCCCGACGTCGCCGCGCGCATCGTCATTGCCGACTATGTCGACCTGGCCCATGCCTTCTACGAAGGTAAGGAGCCGGGCATCACCAACGCCGTTCTTGACCGCATCGCCCGCGTGCTGCGCCCGGAAGAACTGGGGGCCGCGACGCAACCCGCCGCGACTTGAGCGCGCTACACATGACCAACCTTGGCGAATTCGACCGTATCGAACAGATGCTCCGCCCCTTGGCGGCCGGCGATCCAGGTTCGCTGAACCTGACGGACGATGCGGCCTTGATCGATGTGGAGCCAGGGCAACAGATCGTCGTCACGACCGACACCATGGTCGACACGGTCCACTTCCTGGCTGGCACGCCGCCGGGCTCTCTCGCCGCGAAACTGTTGCGCGTCAACCTCTCCGACCTTGCCGCGATGGGCGCGAAGCCCTTTGCCTATCTGCTGACGACGGCACTGCCTCGCAACCTGGACGACGATTGGCTGGCCGCGTTCGCCCGAGGGCTGGCCGACGATCAGGAGCGCTTCTCGGTGCATCTGATCGGCGGTGACTCCGTGTCGACGTCGGGACAGCTCTCGGTTGGGATCACCGCCCTTGGCCGGGTGCCCTCGGGTCAGGCGTTACGCCGGGATGGCGCGCGGTCGGGCCATGGCATCTATGTCACGGGCACGCCCGGCGATGCGGTGCTCGGCCTTCATCTTTTGCGCCAGAAGCGCACCCACGGTCTGTTGGTGGACGATGCAGAGTATCTCACGGGGCGCTATCAGCGGCCGACCCCGCGGCTGGAGGTCGGCCAAAGGCTGGTCGGCATCGCCAGCGCGGCGATCGACATCTCCGATGGCCTCATCGGCGATCTCGGCCACATCTGCGGCGCGTCCGGCGTTGCCGCGACGGTGGTCGCCAGCCGTTTGCCGCGTTCCAAGCCGGCACAAAAACTGTTGGAACTGAACCCGGAACTGACGCACACGGCCTTGGCGGGCGGCGACGATTACGAGCTGTTGTTCACGGTCGCCGGCCAGAACGAGGCCGCCTTGGCGGCGATCAGGGCGGAGTGCGGCGTGCCGATCACCCGCATCGGTGCCATCATCGCCGGCGACACACCGCGCATCCTGGACGATACGGGTCAGGAGATCGAAGGCCTCGCCGGCTGGCGCCACTTCTAGCCGGCGCACGGGAGGCATGCGAAGACGCATGCTTGCCCGTAACCGGCCCATCGTCGCATTGTTGCGGCTGAAATGACCATGACGGAAACCCGGACTTACGACCCAACCCGGCGCAACGTGCTGTTGCTGGCGCTATGCCAGGCGCTTGGCATGACCGGCATCTCGGTGCTGATGATCATCGTGGGTCTGGTCGGGTACAGCCTTGCGATCGACAAAAGCTTGGCGACGTTGCCGTTGGCCCTGGGGTTTGTCGGCACGATGCTGACGACCATACCGGCCTCGGCGCTGATGCGCCGGATCGGCCGGCGGGCCGGCTTTTCGCTTGGTGCGGTGGTCGGCATCTTCAGCGCGCTGCTGTCGGCCTATGCCATCTGGCAGCAAGACTTTTGGCTCTATGCGGTCGCCGCCCTCGGCATCGGTGTTAAGGGCTCGTTCATCCATTTCTACCGGTTTGCCGCCGCCGATACCGCCAGCGAGGCGTTCCGGCCGAAAGCAATCAGCCTGGTCTTGGCCGGCGGGGTGGTGGCGGCTTTGGCCGGGGCGCCGCTGGCGCGCGCGACGCGCGAACTGTTCAGTCCGAACCTTTACGTCGGCTGCTATCTGGCGATCGCCGTGCTTTCCCTGCTGGCCCTGGTGGTCTTGCAGTTCATTCGCATTCCGCCGCTTACGGCCGAACAGCGTGCCGATCACGGCCGGCCGCTCCGCGTTATCGCACGGCAGCCGACCTTCATCGTCGCGGTCATGGCGGCCGCTATCGGCTACGGCGTTATGACCCTGGTGATGACGACCACGCCGTTGGCCATGAACAGCTACGACCATGGCTTTGGCGAGACGACCTGGGTCATTCAATGGCATGCGCTCGCCATGTTCGTCCCCAGCTTCGTTTCCGGCAGCCTGATCAAGAAGTTCGGCGCCACCCAGATCATCCTCACGGGTGGCTTCATCACGATCGCTTGCGTCATCGTCGCCTTGTTGGGGACCAGCTTTTGGTACTTCTGGCTGGCGCTGTTCCTTCTCGGGTTGGGCTGGAACTTCATGTTCATCGGCGGAACAACACTGGCCACCGAGACCTACACCATCGTCGAGCGCAACAAGACCCAGGCGCTGAACGACTTCATCATCTTTACTGTCGTGGCCTGCGCGTCGCTTGCCTCCGGGGCGCTGCACCACTGGTTCGGCTGGCAGGCGGTGGTGATTGGCGTGACGCCGCTTTTGGCGCTGGCCATGGCGGCCGTCTCGTATCTTCACTTCACCCGACGGGCGTCCCCGACACCGGCCGCGGCGGAGTAGCTCGCGGCAAAATTGCGAACCGACGCCGCATTATCTGACCAATTTGTTGCAACGCACCGTTGGTTCTGGCATTTTCCCGGCGCTTTTTGGGGCGGGCGGCGCTGAGAGGGACTCGATGGCTGCCCATTCTGCCGTTCCGGCCATTCCTTCGCTACTTGAGTCCTCAGGGAACCAACAATGACACTCGTGTTGATCTTCGTATTGATCTGCGGTGCGCTGGCAATTGCCTATGGCGTTTGGGCCGCGCGCTCGGTCCTGTCGGCCAGTGCCGGCAGCGACCGCATGCAAGAGATCGCCGCTGCCATTCAGGAAGGCGCCAGCGCCTACCTGAACCGGCAATACCTGACGATCGGCGCCGTCGGCGTCGTCATTGCCATTATCGTGTCATTGCTGCTGGGTTGGACGGTCGGCGTCGGGTTCATTATCGGTGCCGTGCTGTCCGGTGCGGCCGGCTACATCGGTATGCACATATCGGTTCGCGCCAACGTCCGCACGACGGAAGCATCCAAGCACGGGATGTCCCAGGGCCTTGAAGTCGCGTTCAAGTCTGGGGCGATCACGGGCATGCTGGTTGCCGGGTTAGCGTTGATCGGCGTCACCGGCTATTACGGCATCCTGCTGTTGATGGGTGCCGAAGGACGGGGCCTGATCGACCCGTTGGTCGGCCTTGGCTTCGGCGCCTCGTTGATTTCGATTTTCGCCCGTTTAGGCGGAGGCATATTTACCAAGGGGGCCGATGTCGGCGCCGACCTGGTCGGCAAAGTCGAAGCCGGTATTCCCGAGGACGATCCGCGCAACCCGGCGGTGATCGCCGATAACGTCGGCGACAATGTCGGCGACTGTGCCGGTATGGCGGCCGACCTGTTCGAGACCTATGCTGTCACCGTCGTTGCGACCATGGTACTGGCATCGATCTTCTTTGTCGGCAGCGACCTGATGCGCCCGCTGATGGCTTTTCCTCTCGCCATCGGCGGTGTCTGCATCCTGGCCTCGATCGCCGGCACCTTTTTCGTCAAGCTTGGCCCGACCAAGAACGTCATGGGCGCTCTCTACAAGGGTTTCATTGCCTCGGCCGGGCTTGCCCTGGTTGGTATTGCGCTGGCGACGTTGGTGGTTGTCGGTTTCGGCACCGAAATGACGGTCGCCGGATCGACCTTCAATGGCTTCGACTTGTTCATCTGTGCCGCCATCGGCCTGATCGTCACCGGCCTCCTTATCTGGGTGACCGAGTACTATACAGGGACGACCTACCGGCCCGTACGGTCGATCGCCAAATCGTCGACCACCGGCCATGGCACGAACGTGATCCAGGGCCTGGCGATCTCGATGGAAGCCACGGCCATTCCCGCCATCATCATCTGCGCCGCGATCATCGCTGCCTACAGCCTTGGCGGCCTGTTCGGCATCGCCATTGCGGTGACGGCCATGCTGGCCCTGGCCGGCATGGTTGTGGCCCTCGACGCCTATGGCCCGGTCACGGATAATGCCGGCGGCATTGCCGAGATGGCGGATCTGGACGCTGAAGTGCGCAACACCACCGACGCCCTGGATGCGGTCGGCAACACGACAAAGGCAGTTACCAAGGGCTACGCCATTGGGTCGGCCGGTTTGGGCGCCCTGGTCCTGTTCGCGGCCTATACCGAGGATCTGCAGTACTTCATTGGCAATCCGGAGAGCTATCCTTACTTCGCCGGGCTCGACCTGGATTTCAGCCTTTCCAACCCGTACGTCGTCGTCGGCCTGATCCTCGGCGGCCTGTTGCCCTTCCTGTTCGGTGCGCTGAGCATGACGGCGGTCGGTCGGGCGGCGGGCTCCGTGGTTGAAGAGGTGCGGCGGCAGTTCCGCGATGATGACGGCATCATGGCCGGCACGTCGAAACCCAATTACAGCCGTGCGGTTGACATGCTGACCAAGTCGGCGATCAAGGAAATGATCGTGCCGTCGCTGCTGCCGGTTCTGGCGCCGATCGTGCTGTTCTTGATCATCAACTTGATCGACGGTCGGTCGGCCGCGTTCTCGTCGGTTGGCGCGATGCTGTTGGGCGTGATCGCGACCGGCCTGTTCGTGGCGATTTCCATGACCGCCGGCGGCGGGGCCTGGGATAACGCCAAGAAGTACATCGAGGATGGCAACCATGGCGGCAAGGGGTCGGAGGCCCACAAGGCGGCCGTGACCGGTGACACCGTCGGCGATCCGTACAAGGACACTGCCGGCCCGGCGGTCAATCCGATGATCAAGATCACCAACATCGTCGCCTTGCTGCTGCTGGCCGTCCTGGCTCACTAGGCAATCAGGTACGCCCAATTAGGCATGCCATAGAAAAAGCCCCGGCACTGAAAGGTGCCGGGGCTTTCTTGTTGACTGCTCTTGCGAGGCTTAGTTGCCGCCCAGCGTCTGCGCGCCGAACTGGCCGATATTGCCGAACAGCTGTTCCAGCACGCCCATCTGGCGCCCCAGCGTTGGCGTTTCGGATTCCTCGAAGGCGAACTCCATACCGTCTTCCAGGGTACGGACCTGAAGGTCCGTGATGACACCGGACAACGTGTCGAATTGCACCCGAATCACGCGCCGCTCCAGCACATCCGGCTCGAAGAACGCGAAATACTCAACCCGGCTGCCGATGTAGTACCAGATGCCGTCGTCAAAGGTTGCGACGGCCGTCGGCGAGCCGAAGGTGCGCAAGACGTCGCCGGCTGTGCTGGTGCCGACCTCGATCTGCTCCAGCCGTCGGTCTTCCACCAGATTGCCGCGATTGCGCACTTCCGCGGCGCAAGCCGTGACGGCGATCGCAGCCGTCATGACAATGCCGAGCCGGCGCGCCGTTCGCCACCGGTTGCGAATAGAACTCTCGGCCATGGTTACCACCGTTCCTCAGATAGTCCTTGAATCGGCAAGCGGCAGGCATTCTTTGCCCCAAGCATTGATCCCGCCGCGCCGCGCGCCCATCTTGGCGGGCGTCGGCGTCCTGGTCGCGGCCATCATGCGGCGCAAACGACGTCAGCCATCGTTGCCATAGGACTTCCATGCCGTTTTCGGTGTTCAAACGCAAGCCCTTGTCTGCCGAAGCGGCGCGTGCCTACGACGTTATCGTTGCCCAGGCGCGCCAGCCATACTTCTATCTCGAGGCCGGCGTGCCCGACACGCTGGACGGCCGTTTCGACCTGATCGTGCTGCACGCGTTCCTGGTGATGCATCGAAGCGCGGGCCATGGCGCCGAAGCCGAACGCTTCAACCAGGCCCTGTTCGACATCATGTTCAAGGACATGGAAGCCAACCTCAGAACGATCGGTGTGAGCGACCTGCGCGTCGGCAAGAAGGTCAAGCAAATGGCCCAGGCGTTCTACGGGCGCAGCGTCGCCTATCGCGAGGCCTTGAAGACGGACGGCGATGAGGCCCTTGCCGAAGCGTTGCGCCGCAACCTTTATCGGCAGTCGAACCCGAGCGACCGGCAAGTCGCCGCCCTTGCTGATTATCTGCGCGACGAGGTCGCTAACCTGGCGACACAGCCGCTGACCGGCATTCTCGGCGGACGTCCAAGCTTCGGACAACCCGGCGGACCGGGACAATGACCGAACTCAAACGCACCGTGCGGTTGATGGACATTCCTTTTGGCAAGAGCGTGCAATCGATCGAGGCGACCGCCGACGAATGTACCGAGATCGCTGCGCGATTGCAGCTGGAGACCATGACTAGGTTCGCGGCGTCTTTCGAGCTGTCGCGCGCCGAAAACAGCCCAATCATCGGCGTCGAAGGCGCTCTGACTACCGATATTCGCCAGCTTTGCGTCGTCACGCTCGAGCCTTTCGATAGCACTGTAAACGAGGCATTCAGTGCCAGCTTCACGACCGAGCAGCCGGCATCAGACGACGGGCGAGATGTTGTCGTCGATGCCGCCTCGGACGATGAGCCGGAACCGATCTCCGGTGGCCGCATTGAGCTGGGGGAGTTGGCGGTCCAAATGCTGAGCCTGTCGCTGGACCCGTATCCGCGCCGGCCAGGCCTGCCGCCGGTGGAACAGGTGTTCGGGGGGCCGAAGTCGCCGGACGACGATGGTGATCCGACAGGCGGGACGAGCGACAAACCGTTTGCAGCGCTTGAGCGTTGGAAGCGGCGACCCTAGATTGAGGGGCATTGGCCTTGCCGCTTGCCCGGATTGTCCATTTCCTTTAAGAAGGCGCTCCGCAAGCGGCCCCGATCATGGCCGCTTTTTACATGAAAGAAACACGACCATGGCTGTTCCAAAGCGAAAGGTATCGAAGTCGCGTCGCAATCTCCGCCGTGCTCATGATGCGCTGAAGGCGCCGACATACGTTGAGAGCCCGGACAGCGGCGAATATGTGCGCCCCCACCACATCGATCTGAAGACCGGCATGTATAAGGGCCGGCAGGTGATCGAGGTTAAGCGGCCGCGCTGAGCGGTGGCTCTCAGGCCGCCGTGCGCATAGACGCAAGGCCGACCCGGTCGAGACCGGCGGCGCCGGGCATCGGAATATGAACGGGCAGGAAACATCGGGACTGACCATCGCGCTGGACGCGATGGGCGGCGACCGTGCGCCCGACATGGTGCTTGCCGGTGCCCAACTGGCGCGCATCCGTCATCCGGATGTCAGCTTCGTACTGGTCGGTGACGAGGCGCGCATCAAGCCGCTGCTGGCCCAACGCAAGCTGCTGGCGTCCTGCGCGCGGATCGTCCACACCGACCATGCCATCACCAACGACGAGCGGCCGTCGGTTGCGTTGCGGACCGGTCGTGGTTCCAGCATGCGCATGGCTATTGATCTGGTCGCCGCGGGCGAATCGGATTGCATCGTTTCGGCCGGCAACACCGGTGCCCTGATGGCCATGGCGAAGTTCGTGCTGAAGACCTTGCCGGGCATCGATCGACCCGCCATCGCCTCGTTCTTTCCGACGATGCGCGGCGAAAGCGTCATGTTGGATCTGGGGGCGAACATCGAATGCGATCCCGACAATCTCGTCCAGTTCGCAGTGATGGGCGCGATCTTCGGGCAGGCCGTACTGGGGCGAACCCGGCCCTCGATCGGCCTTTTGAATGTCGGGGCCGAGGCCTTGAAGGGCAATGACGTGGTGAAAGAGGCCTCCAACAGGTTGCAAGACATGAAACTGCCGGGCCACTTCCACGGCTTTGTCGAGGGCAACGACATCCCGGCAGGTACCGTCGATGTCGTGGTCACCGACGGATTTACCGGCAACATCGCTCTGAAGACGGCGGAGGGAACGGCAGCGCTCGTGAACGAATGGTTGCGGCGCACCTTCCGGTCGTCGGTCTTTGCGATGCTTGGCTATCTGCTGGCGCGCAACGCTTTTCGCAAGCTGCGCCGGCGCGCAGATCCGCGCCAATACAACGGCGCCATGTTCCTGGGCTTGCGCGGTATCTGCGTAAAAAGCCACGGCGGTACGGACGCCAAGGGCTTTGCGAATGCCATCGACGTCGCTGTTGATCTGGTGCGCAACGGCTTCAACGAGCATGTAAAAGAAGAGCTGGACCGCTATGGCGACCGGCATGAGGAACTCGCCGCCGCCATGGGGGGCACATGACGGTACGTCGCGCCCGCATCTCTGGATGCGGGGCCTATTTGCCAGCACGCCAGGTCACCAATGACGAGCTCGCGCTGTCGGTCGACACGTCGGACGAGTGGATCGTCCAGCGTACCGGCATCAAAGCGCGCCACATCGCCGCCGAGGACGAGCTGACCTCCGACATGGCCCTGGCGTCGGCGCTGCCCGCCCTGGAGCAGGCTGGTCTCGACCCGGCGGATCTGGATCTGATCGTCTTGGCGACCACAACGCCGGACAACACCTTCCCCGCCACCGCTGTCCGGGTGCAGGCCGAACTCGGCATGAACAACGGTATGGCTTTCGACGTCCAGGCCGTGTGTTCCGGCTTCGTCTATGCGCTTGCGGTTGCCAATAACTTCATCATTACCGGCCAGGCGCAAAATGCGCTGGTGATCGGGGCTGAGGCGTTTTCCCGCATCCTTGACTGGGAAGACCGGTCGACCTGCGTTCTGTTCGGCGATGGGGCCGGATCGGTCGTTCTGCGCGCCGACGAGGGCAGGGGAACCAGCGACGATCGCGGCGTTCTGTCGACCCATCTGCATTCCGATGGCCGCTATCAGGACGCTCTGTACGTCGATGGCGGCGTTGGGGCGACGGGCACGATCGGCCATGTCCGCATGCAGGGTCGCGAGGTCTTCCGCTTCGCCGTGAACAAGCTGGCCGAGGTGGTTGACGAGGCGCTCGATGCCAACGGCCTGACGGCCAAGGACGTGCGCTGGCTGGTGCCGCATCAGGCCAATCGCCGCATCATCGACGCCATGGCCAAGAAGCTGAACCTGCCGCCGGAACGTGTGGTCTAAACGGTCGAGCGGCATGCCAATACCTCGGCGGCGTCGATTCCGTTGGCTCTTGCCGAGGTGGTGGCCGATGGCAGGGTCGAGGAGGGCGACCTGTTGCTTCTTGAGGCCATGGGCGGCGGTTTCACCTGGGGGTCGGCACTGGTTCGCTGGTAGGCCCCGCGCGCCTGGACATGGCATCGAAGCGTCGCTGGTCTGTCGGCTTCTGCGGCCGACATTAAAGACCTCGAACAAGCCTTTGGAATTGACGGAATTTTTATCCCGACATACAGTGCGCTCTCAGCGTTCCGATGGGGGAGAGGTCGATGTCGGGCATAACCGTTACGCGGGCGCAGTTGAGCGAAGCCGTTTACGAAGAGGTCGGGCTGTCCCGCAACGAGTCCGCCGAACTGGTCGAGGCGGTGCTCGACGAAATGTCGGACGCCTTGGCGCGCGGCGAAAGCGTCAAGATCTCCAGCTTCGGCAGCTTCGCGGTTCGCCAAAAGGGTCAGCGTATCGGCCGTAACCCCAAGACCGGCGAAGAAGTCCCGATTCTGCCGCGCCGCGTTCTGGTTTTCCGTGCTTCCCATGTGTTGAAGGATCGCATCAACAGCGGTGCGGGCCAGTAGCAATGGCCCAAGCAGCACCCACGTCGACACGGCGGGGCGGCAAGTCGGCCTCAGCCTATCGAACGATCAGCGAGGTTTCCGACGAACTGTCCGTGCCACAGCATGTGCTGCGCTTTTGGGAGACCAAGTTCGGCCAGGTGCGACCGTTGAAGCGCGGCGGCGGGCGGCGTTATTACCGGCCGGAAGACATTGAGCTGCTGCGCGAAATTCAGCGCCTGCTGTATGACGACGGCTACACGATCAAGGGTGTGCAGAAGCTGCTGCGCGAGGGTCACGTGAAGCCCAAGGCGGTTGAGCGCGCCGCACCCGCCGAGGAACCCGCACCGCAGCTACCCATCGAGCCTGCGCCGGTGGCGTCCAGCCAGCCGAGCGCGTTGCCGCCGGAGGTGCGTGGCCAGTTGACCGCCCTCCTGGACGATCTGCGGGTCCTGCGCGACGCCTTGCGCGGGCCGGAGCCGGAATAGCCGGGCAGCGTCATACAGCCCATCGCGGCATTGCCTGCCTGGCGGCTGCCGCGTATACCGAGCCCGCCGGCCCCACGGGGCCGGCCACCGGTCGGAGCGTAGCGCAGCCTGGTAGCGCATCAGTCTGGGGGACTGAGGGTCGTGGGTTCAAATCCCGCCGCTCCGACCATTCACATGCGGACGGATGTGGTTAAAGCCCGGGGCCGGCTGGCTGTTCGTCTAAGTCTTGGGCGAAGCAAATCATATGGCCGTCTGGATCGACCACGTCGATTTCGCGACAGCCATAGACGGTATCCGCCGGACCGCGCGCGATGTCCGTGCCACGTTCTCGGATGTCGGCAATCACGGCCTCAATGTCGTCGACATAGACATAGACCGCCCAATACTGATTCTGAGGGATTGCCGCTTCTTTGCGTGACTGGTCAAGCGCGATCGTTACCGTGTCGCGCCCCACGATGCAGAAGGCGGGCGGGTCGCCCCAGAATCGACCCGGCGTGAAACCGAGCTTGTCGCGATAGAACGCGGCCGATTTCTTGACATCGGAGACTTGCAACACGGTCATTGAGCGAACCATGGTCATGGCGAGGGCCCTTCCTTGCTGCGCCTGTTGTCAGTGTCGGTGCGAACGGTCACGCAGACAAGCCAAACGGGTGCGACACGCCGGCGGGCATGCCATTGACTACGCGGCCGAGCCGCGGTCAGGGCACGAAGTCGTCCAGATAGAGCGGCAGCATCTCGCGCCAGGTCGGCCAGTCGTGGTCGTAGGTCTCGCCCCAGGGATCGACCCGGTTGGGAATGCCCTTGGCGCCCAGGATGTCGGCCATGGCCCAGCTCTCGCCGGGGCTCTCCCATCGGCCCTGGCCAAAGGCCATGAGGATGAAGCGCTGGCGCAACTGGTCGAGCATCTGGCCCTCGCCAAGCTGGGGCAGGAAGGCGCGCGGCGAGGCGAAGTAGAAATCCTCGTTGCCTTGGAACCCGAACAGCCGTTCCAGATCGTATGTGCCGCTCATGGCGATCGCGGTGCGGAACAGCCAGGGGTAGCGGCAGGTCACCGCGACGGATGTGAAGGCGCCGATCGAAGCGCCGGCCGCGACGATCTCGATTGCGTCATTCTGGCAATCGGAGCGGATCGCGGGCACGACCTCGTACGCGACGTAGTTTTCATACTGGTTCAACAACCAGCAACGATGCTCGACCGACCCCTCATGCGCCGACAAGGCCCGTCCTGCCAAGCTGTCGCAAGAATAGATCTTGATCCGCCCCGCCTCGATCAGCGGCCTGAGGGCGTCGATCAGGTGCATGCGCTCCACTTCCTCGGCGTCGCCGCCGGCGGTTGGAAACAGCAGCACCGGCTGGCCCCAATGGCCCCAACGGACCATCGTTATGTCCTGATGGCAGCGCGCCGAATGCCACCTAGAAACCGTCTTGGTCACCGGCGGCCCCTTCCTGGTCGCGCCAAAGCTGGACACGGCCCCAAAACAGCTCCGTGAACTCGTCCACCTCATGGGCCGGGAACAGGGACGAGACCTTCTGGTGGATCGCGTCGCGCATGGCTGGCGAGCCGAAGAACGTGTAAGCCAACTCATCGAGATGCCCCAGCCGGGTGCGGCAAAACTCTCGGAACTTCTCGGTCTCGAACCGCTCATGCGCGATCCTGGCGTATTCGCGCAGCTTCTCCCTCGGCGGCAGGTCCCGATCCGCCACCTTGTAGAACGGTGCCCAGTCCATGTTCTTGCGCATCGGGCGCTCGGTGGCGGCGGCGAAGATCGACCAGCGCAGATTGGCCTTGATCAGCCACGGAAAGTGATAGTGCAGCGAGGTCACCTGGCTGTCCGGGCAGGCATTGGCAAAATCGATCGGATGCCAGATGCCGTCGCGCCGCAGCGCCTCGCACGAGTTGAAGTCCCAGCCGAAGAAGGCGTTGATGGTCAGCGTCATGTCCTCCAGCACGGATTGGTCTTCGGCGGACAGAAAATCGATGTCCAGGCGGTAGCGGTCGTGCAGCGGCGCGGCGGGGTCGTAGTTCACCTTGCGCGTCTGCGGCCCCAGCCCGACGCAGCGAACGAACCAGTCATGCGGCAGGATGGCGGCCTGCAGGTTCATGATTTCCGTGCCGCTGGCGTCGTAGGCACGATGAAAGCTCTCCGCGTCGTCGATCTTACTCACGCCCTTCCAGCCGCCGCCATGATAGGGCTTCATGAAGAACGGATAGCCGATCTGATCGCCGATCTCCTCCAACGAAAACATGCGCGCATACTGTCTCAGGGTCGGTTCCAAATCGTCCGACGGGTCGTACGATTTGGCCGGCAGCATCCAGGTGTCCGGCACCGGCAGGCCCAGGCGCATCATGGCGGCGTAGGAGGTGTGCTTCTCGTTCGACTGCAGCGACCAGGGATTGTTGTAGACATAGAGGTCGTTCAGCAGGATGGCCTTTTTGATCCATTCCCGGCTGACCGAATACCAATGGGTCAGCCTGTCGATGACGACGTCGTACTTCACCGGCTGGCGCAGGTTGAACGGCTCGATCGTCACCCGCTCGCAGCTAAAGGCCAGGCGGCGGCCGTCCAGTTCGAAGTCGAGCTTCAACTGGTCGAACAGGGTCTCGTAACAGATCGGCCAGCAGATATCGGCCCCCAACGACAGTCCGATGTTGACCGTGCGATTGCTCATCTTGCCTCCGCCATTCCCGCCGCCGGTTTGAGCCCGGTCAGCCTTCAGTGTCGGGCCGTCGCAGGACCCACATCAGCCCGTCGCGCAACTGGTCGCGCCAATTGTGCCAATGGTGCCCGTCCCATGCGCTTTTGAACAGAACCTCGACGCCGTGCGAGCGCAGGAAGCCGGCCAGCGCCCGGTTTTCGTCCGCCAGTCCCTCAAGCTCGCCGGTCGAGACAAACGCACGGGTGCCGGGTATCGGCGGTGCGCGTCGCAGGGCCCTGACCAGCCGTGCGATCTGATGAAAGACCGGATGTTGGCGTTGCTCCAGCGCGCGATCATCCAGAATGAACGTGCCGGACTTCAGAATCAGGCCGCCAAAAACGCCCGGATAGCGAAAGGCGGTGGCCAGCGATGCCACGGCCCCAAGGCTGGCGCCCAGCAGCACGCGATTGGCTGCGTCGGTTGAGATGCGATAGCGCGTGGTGATCGCCGGCAACAGCTCATTGACCACGTAGCGCGCATGGTCCCGGGCCGTCGCATACTCGCCCATGCGATCCTTGGTTTGGATCAGCACGGCCACCAGAGGCGGGATGTCGCCCCTGTCGATCAGATTGTCGAGCGATGTCTTCAGGCTGGCGTAGGTGTCGAAGTCATCGCCGTCATGGATGATGACGAGCGGGTAGGGCGCGTCGGCGTCGTAACCCGCCGGCAGATAGGCCCGTTCATGCCGGGCCTCGCCGAACGTCTCGCTGTCGACAGCCAAGGTCTCGACCGCGCCTTCGGGTGCACCGAGCGGCGTGCTCCAAACAGGCGGGCGGTAGCCCCATGTGCGACAGACCGAGTTCTCACCGAACGGATCGCCGGCCCGCGCCGGGTTCAACGGGTCGAGGATCCAATGCTCGCCATCGGCGTCGTGAACGGCCAGCTTGTACTCGAACCGGCCGCCATCTTCGACCGGTAAGGTCAGCAGCCACAGATCGGTGTTGGGCACCGGGTCAAAGCTGGTCCGGTCGACGCCCGTATGTATCCAGCGCAGCAGTTCGACCCTTTCGGCCGCGCCGCGCCAGGCGAACGTTGCGGTGCCCGGTGCCGTCAACGGGAACGCGTTTGCCGCCAGAAATGCATCGACCGCGCGGGGATCAAATCGACCCTCGGCGACGAACGCAGTCATCGACGGATGCCGCTCACTCAGATCCGCATTGGCGCTATCGTTTGTCCGCATTACGTCTTTTGGGTCCGACCTCGCTTAAGGGGTGGTTCGATCATCCGGGGACGTCGATATCAGTCGCTGATTCTGCTCAGCTTACCGGGGGGCCGCACTTACCTGTACTGGGCCGCTGCAATGAATTCGTCGAACGCTTCGCACCATATGAGCACGGTTGTGTAGTCATCGACATTCACGTCGCCAGGGATATCCAGGGCGAAGCCCTCAAAGGAATTGACCGGTCCAATCGCCTGGCTTTCGTCCTTCAAAGGAAGAAAGTCATCCTCGTCCTCGACGAACTGCGGCACGAGATAGACGACGTAGTCGGGCCCCGGTGCCAGTTCCCCTTGGTGCACGATCTGCGTCGGCGTCAGACTGATCGTCCCTTCACCCCAGTGGAGAAAGTCGTTCCCCCGCAGATCCTCCGCGATGTCAGCCGTGTAGAGTGCGTTCTCGGCAATCGCTTCGAGTGTTGCCGCGTCTGGAGACGGTCGCTCGGTCAAAATAGGCAGCATGTAGACACCAAGAACGAAACCTGCCGCCAAAAACAGCGCGTGCGTACAAATGCCGACCAGAACGATGATGGTGCGCCGCATGATTTGTGCCTTTCCGAGCGTATTTCAGTTGAGCCGGCCGCAAGCGCCAAGCGCCAATCGGCATAGCAGCCCATCGGACCTCGGTTCCAACTGGATGAAAGGTCAGGGCCCGGTCAAGAGCCCTGAACCAAACCTTGCTCGTGCGGCCGGGCAAACCGTGAGCCGGCCAATTGACGTGCCGCAAGAAAAACACCGTCAACCCAGCCCTTTGCGGTACGGGCTTGTGGCCGGGCGATCACTGAAGTTGGATAGGCGGCTGACAAACCAAAGCCGGAGACCGTATGACCACGCCCCCGACCATGGCCGAGATCGAGGCGACCCGCGCGCGCATCGCGCCCTATGTGCTGGAAACCCCGATACTGCCGTACTACGGCAGCAGCCTGTCCCGGCGCTTGCCGGCGGGCACCGAGCCCGTGCTGAAGCTGGAACTGTTCCAGCGGACGGGCAGTTTCAAAGCACGCGGCGCGGTGAACGTGATGCTGTCCCTGTCGGACGCGGAACGCTCGCGAGGGGTCGTGGCCGCGTCGGCCGGCAACCACGCTATGGCGACCGCCTATGCCGCGAACGTGCTGGGCATCTCCGCGAAGGTGGCGATGCCAAAGTCGTCCAACCCGTTCCGCGTCGCGCGCTGCCGTGGGTTCGGGGCGGACATCGTCTTCGCCGATCATGTCGGTGAGTTGTTCGAGCTGGTCGAAACGATCCAGCGGGACGAAGGCCGTGCCATGGTCCACCCGTTCGAGGGCCCGCGCACGTTCGAGGGCACGGCCACCGTGGGCTGGGAGATCGCTCGCGACGCCCCGGACCTGGACGCGGTTATCGTGCCGGTCGGCGGCGGCGGTCTGATCTCGGGCATCGCCTCGGCGATCAAGCAGTTGAAGCCCGATTGCGCCGTCTTCGGCGTCGAACCGGCCGGGGCCCAGGGCATGACGCTCAGCCTCGCCGCCGGTGCCCCCTTGGACAAGGTGACGGTCAACACCATCGCCGACAGCCTCGGCGCCCCGCACCACCGCGCCGGCTCGTTCGCCCTGGTCCAGCGTTTCGTCGACGACATGGTCACGGTCGAGGACCAGGAGATGATCGACGCCATGGCCCTCATGTTCGGCGATCTGAAGCTGGCCGTGGAACCGGCCGGCGCGGCCGCGCTCGCGGCACTGCTGGGCCCGCTGAAATCCAGGCTGGCCGGCAAGCGCGTCGGCATCGTCGTCTGCGGCACGAACATCGACCAGGAGAGCTACTGCAAGCTGTTGGGCCGCGCATCGGCTGAGGCGTAGCGCGCAACGACCCAACTGAGCAGGCCGGACGAGACGTTGCCCGTACCGGTCCCGCACGTCCTTTGCCTGCTGCGGGTCGCACACGCGTGTGACAGGGACCTCGGCCGGCAGGCTTGAGCAGCCGACCATGGTGCGCGCGCCGGCGGCGATCGGGCGGCGCAATTGCCGGACTCGTGATTACGATGAAGCGGGGTGCTGCCGTCATGCGCCAGAGGCATCAACCTTCCACCAGCGCGGACACTTTGCGCGGTAGGAGTGCGAAGTTGGCCTCAACTCGCGGTAACCTGGCTTGTCGAAGACACCGAGAAGCAGCGCGATCGTCGGCTCATCGTCGATGGCCCCGATCGTGCCCCCGCAAGACCTGCAGTAGGCGCGGCTGGAGTATTCGGACGACCGATACGTCGCGGGGGCGCCATTTCTCCCGGTCCAAGCGACTGAGTCCTTTGGAAACTCAACCCAGGCAACGGTCAACGCGCCGCTGTGCCGCTGGCACATCTTGCACGAGCAGGTGTGGGGTCTGAGCGGGGGGCCAAGGGCGCGAAAACGCGTGGCGCCGCACAGGCAGCCGCCGTCGTAAGCGCGTGGTTTTTTGGTCATGGGTCTCGTCGGCTGGGTCTCGCGGGGTCGGCGTTCGACACGTAAGAGGCAACGTCGGACCCATCAAGAGCGGCGGGCCGTCAGTTGGTGCCGTTCGATCGAGAGGAGCAGACCCGGTTGTCGTTTCGACCAGCGCCTGCCGGCTCGGCGAGGTCGGCTTTCCCCAACACCCCGGCGCCGACTCACACGCCTCGGTCGCGCACTTCCTCCTGGCGGAGGCGAGGCAGGCCAATCACATCCGAAAGGTAGTCGCATTATGTGGTTAAGCGGGCGGCAAAGCCTGTTTCAGGACGGCGTCAATGAACGGTGCCTTTCCTGCCAAGTACTCTGCGATGCCGCCCGTATTCTCCCGTTCCAGCCTTAGTTTCAATTGCTGATACCGACGTCGTGTCGCTGGGTCGGCTCTAAGCAGGTCGCGAAAAGCCAGCATGCGTGCGATCTGAGGATGGCCTGATTTGCAGACATGCACTTTGTGAGTTCGCCGGGTCTCGACGTTTCGCCGGTAAAAGTGGTGGTCTTCGAACAGGTCCTTCCCGCGAACGTAGCCGAGATCCAGCATGGCGAGTTGAACCGAGGCAGTATCGTCGTGTGTTGCGACCTCGACCAAAAGGTCGATCTCTGACTTAGCTGCCAGATCCTGTACCGCCGTGCTTCCGACATGGAAGATCGCGACCAGGTCTTGGCCGAAGGCCGGCCCAATCCGTGCTCGCTCCATTTCGAACAGCCCGGGCCAGTTCGGGTCATAGGGTGTGATTCTGCTTGTGAGCGGCACGTCTCGCTCGCATCTGTGGTGAGCGTTGGTCGTTGCCGAAGCCACAACACGTCGCGCGGCCCGAAGCGCTGTCGATCAGGCCTGACTGATGTCGATTGTCGGCATCGTGTTGCGGCTCGATCGTCAACTAACCTCATAGCACTTGCAAACCACGCCCTCGGGCCGGCGATAGGTTCGAAAGCCCATGGCCTCGTAGTACGCTTGGCCCTCTTGATTGGTCGCGCCGATATAGGCCTCGATGGCCGGAACTCCCGCCTGGCGGGCGACATCCAGGGTCGCCGCGAACAGTCGTGTGCCAACGCCGCGACGTGCGGCGCGCGGACTGATGTGCGTGCCGATCAACGCCCAGCCGACGGGTGCGCTGTAGACATTTCCTTCGACGGCGGTGCTGAGGGATTGGAAGCCCAGGATTTCACCGTGCTGGTCCACCGCCACGAAGCACTGGATGCGATGCGGATTCTCGATGTATTGGGTTCTGGTGAACGCCGGGTCGCTTGGCCTCGTCCGCTTGCCCGCCGCGGCCAGTTCTTGAAGGACGCGGCTGATCCCGTCGGTATCGGCACGTGTCGCGGGACGTATGCTTATGATCATCGTCGCAGGATCGTTGGGGGCAGTGCTCATGCGGGGATCTGGTTCCTCGATGTCTGCGGTGCGGCCTTCAGGCGGTTAGGGCAAGGCTGGCGCGCCACGCGACCCTTCATGGCGGGAGTTCAAGCTGCACGATGAGGCAACATGCGCCCTGCGGCCAGGAAAGATAACAGGTGATGGAAATGGCGACAGGTGAGAAAATCAGACTGCTCGTGAGGGCGGACGACGCCGGGTCTAGCTGGTCTTCGAACATGGGCTGCCTGAAGGCCTGCACGGACGGTATTGTCCGCAGCGTCGAGGTGATGATGCCATGCGCGTGGATCTCTCATGCCGCGCGGCTGTTCAACGCGCGGCCGGAGATCGATGTCGGGATCCATCTGACCCTGACCAGCGAGTGGGACGCGGTAAGGTGGCGCCCGCTGACCGATGCGCGAAGCCTCGTGGACGAAGACGGCTATTTCCGTCCGCTGCTGATGCCCCGGCCCGGCGACGACCGGCCCAGCCTGCAGGAAAGCGACTGGTCCGTGGACGACATCGCGCGGGAACTCCGGGCCCAGATCGAAAGGGGCGTCGCGGCGTTCGACAATGCGAGCCATGTCAGCGCGCACATGGCCCCGCATTTCTCCGCCTTCGATCAGCGGGTCGGGGAGATCGTTGCCGAGCTTTGCCGTGAGTTTCAACTGATCGATGTTCCGCCGGGGCACGGGCTGACCCGGTTCGAAGGCTATGCAAAGCATCCGCGCAGCGCGGAGCGACGCGAGGCGGCTTTTGTCGAGCAGCTTGGCGCGCTGCAGGCCGGAACCTATATGTTCGTCGACCATCCGGCTGTTGAATCGCCTGAACTGCGGGCCACGGGCCATAAGGGCTATGAGGATGTTCTTCAGGATCGCACGACCTGCCTGCCCGTGCTGGTCAGCGAGGGGGTGAAAGCAGCGGTCTCCAGCAACGCCATTGAGTTGATCGGCTACCGCGACCTTTGAGACCGCGCGGCCTCGTTTCGTTGCCGGCCGGCCCTCAACCGTTGCCGTTTCCGGGATAGGGCGACACACTGCGGCGTAGACACCAACGGGGCCATGCGAGGCCCCGTGGCGGTCGCCGGCGTGTGACACGGGGGGAACGCGAGGGCAAGATGGATGGCCGGACCAGACTGACCATCGTCACGCTGATGGTCGCCGCCTTTACGATCGGCACGATCTTCACCGGTGCGCTGTTGCTGGTGCCGCCAATCGAAAACGAGTTCGGCATCGACATCACAACCAGCCAGTGGGTGCTGAACGTCTACGCCATTGCCTTTGCCATGTGCCTGGTCGCGGGCGGTCGGCTGGCCGACATGTTCGGGCGCCGACATCTGATGCTGATCGGCCTGGTGATCTTCCTGGTGTCGACGATTGGCTGTGCGCTGGCGCCCTCGATCGGGTTCTTGATCGGCGCCCGTGCGGTGCAAGGCATCGGTTCGGCCGCGATTTGGCCTTGCGTGTTGGCGTTGGGTGCAACGGTGGTCGGCGCGGACCGGCGCGGCCTGGTCATCGGGCTGATCCTCGGGGCCGTGACGGCCGGCAATGTCATCGGACCGCTGTTCAGCGGCGTTGCCGTGGCGCTGGGCGATTGGCGCCTGTTCTTTGTGCTGGCCGGCATCTTAGCGGTCGTGACCGCGCTCTTGCTGGTACGCTTTGTCACCAAGGAGGCGCCGAATGATCAGGACGAACGGGTCGATTACACGGGCATGTTGATGCTTTCAGGCGCCATTGTGGCCCTGCTCTACGCGCTCGATGTCGGGGCCAGCCTGGGCTGGGGGTCGGCGCCGGTGCTGGGTCTGCTTGGGCTTTGCGTGGTGCTGTTCGCCGCCTTTCCGTTTGTCGAAAGGCGCGTTGGCGACCCCATGATGCCGCCGTCGCTGTTGGCCAACCGGGAATTCATGCTGACCTTGCTGACCAACGGTCTGCTTATCCCGTCGGTGTTCATCGCCTTCCTCTACTTTCCACAATACATGCACAAGCTACTGGGCTGGTCCGTGCTTGAGGCTTCGTTCGGCATGCTGCCGCTGATGATCCTGCTGTCGGTGGGCTCGGTCGCCGGCGGCGGCCTTTATAACCGTTTTGGGCCCAAGCGGATCTTGTTCACCGGCTATGTGTTGGTCACGCTCGGCGCGGCATCCGTGGTCGTTCTGGTGCCGAGTTGGGGATACTTCGCCCTCTTGCCCGCCATGGTGCTGATCGGTTTTGGCGGCGCGTTTTCGGTTGGCGCGGCCGGCACCGCGGCCGTCAGCGCCGTCGACGAAAAGCATGTCGGACTTGCCGGCGGGCTCAGCTTCGTCTTCCATCTCAGCCTTGGCGCCATCGGGGTCGCCGGCGCGACCGCCATCATGTTCACCACCAGCCTGGTCAGGCTGGGGCAGGGGTTGTCGCAGGCGAACATCACCATGTCGGCCACCGACCAGGCCACGCTGAACGGCAGCGCGGTCAACGCCAGCGCCGCGCAGGCGATCCTAGCGAACTACAGCACGCAGCAGGCTGATGCGATCCGAACGGTCTGGAACGACGCGTTCACGAGCGGCATGAGCCAGGCCTACTGGCTGGCATTGGCCGCAGCGGTCATCGGCATCGGGGTCGTCTTGGCAATCGACGAGAAGAAGCTGCAAGCCCGCGACGCGTGATCACCGATAGTCCGGATTGGGATGATCGAAGCGGCAGCCGGCATCCCATTCGGAGCGCTGGTTGCCGTGGGCCGGGATGCCGCCGTTGCGCTTCAGCATCGCGGCCATGTGCATCAGGTTCCAGGTCATGAAGGTGGTGTTGCGCTGGGTGAAGTCGTTGTCCGGCCCGCCGGAGCCTTCATCCAGATAGGACGGGCCGGGGCCGGCCTCGCCGATCCAGCCGGCATCGGCCTGGGGTGGGATGGTGTAGCCGAGATGGCCGAGCGCGTAGAGCACCGACATGGCGCAGTGCTTCACGCCATCCTCGTTGCCGGTGACGACGCAGCCGCCGACCCGGCCGTAGTAGAGATATTGGCCCTTGTCGTTCAACACGCCGCTTTGGCCGTACAGACGCTCGATCGCTTGCCGGCAGACGGAGCTTTCTTCGCCCAGCCAGATCGGCGTGCCGATGATCAGGATCTCGGCCGCCATGACCTTTTCCTGGATCTGGGGCCAGTCGTCTTTGTCGAAGCCGTGCTCGGTCATGTCGGGATAGACGCCGGGCGGTATGTCGTAATCGACCGGGCGCAGCATCTCGACCGAGATCCCATTGGCCTCCATGATCGCCTTCGGCACCTGCAGCAAGCCCTCGGTGTTGGAGGCCTGACCCGACGGTTTCAGCGTGCAGTTCAGAATGACCGCGCTGAGGTCGGTGAAGTCGAAATCATGATTTTCGCACAGGGCGCGCTGTCGTGCGTTCAGGGTCATCGGGGGCCTCGCAGGTAGGATCAGGCGGCCGCTCGGTCGCCAGCGCCGTGTGGGCCGGCGGTCGGTGGTGCCTCGATCTTAGCGCGCGGCGGTGGCGATGCTACGGCCTTTTGAGGTCAAGCGGCAGACCTGCCAGTCCGGTTTCAGCGGATTGTGGAACCACCGTTCGGCCCAGCCGGCCTTGATGCAGTCCCGCACCAGGCCGGCGTCGATCTTCTGCCCTTGCCAATCGAACAATGGCAATTTGCCTCCGGGCTGATCAAGCCCACGGCTGAGCCAGGTCAACTGTGCCGGGGATGGACCGACCGGCCGATTGTGCACACGCTCGACACGCGCGACCGCTTCGGCGCTCAACGGAAGGGGGCTGACAGTGCCCATCATATTGCTCCTCAGCCATCGTCGATCTTAAGATAACGCGCCAAATCTAGGCGAAACTACAAGTATTGCCAAGGAATTAGACGCCACCTCTTACTTAAACAATAACATGAAGTCGCAGGCCGTCGCATGGGAGGCATGAGATGGCAATGCTGGCTTATCTCGCGATTCAGTTTAGCATTTGGCGGCAACGCATATTCCAGGCGCAAAGAATCTCCATGGCCCGATCTTCCGCGCGGCTTGCTCTCGCCTTCAGTTGCATCGGTCATTCGACCATGCATGTGATGACGGCGCTGTACTTCACCATCGTGATCGGTCTGCAGCAGGCCTGGGGTCTGGACTACGACACGCTGATCCGGCTGTGGACCGCCGGTGCTTTGCTCGTCGGGCTGGGCGCGCCCTTGGCGGGCTGGCTGGGTGATCGCTGGTCCGAAAGCGGCATGATGGTGGTGTTTTTTGCGGTCACCGGCATCGGCGGCATCGCGGCAGGCCTGGCCGACAACACGACCGCGCTTTGGATCGGCCTGGTCGTGCTCGGCCTCGGCGCTTCGATTTATCATCCCGTTGGCATGTCCTGGTTGGTGCGCACCATGCCCAACCCGGGCCGGGCCCTTGGCATACTCGGCGTTTTCGGCGGCGTTGGTGTTGCCTCGGCCGCTCTGATCGCGGGCGGTCTGATGGCCTTGGTGAGTTGGCGGGCCGCGTTTATCGCGCCGGGGCTCATCAGCCTGGGGCTTGCCGCCGCGCTGTTCTACTACCGCAGCACCGGCAAGGTCGTCGATGGTGATAGCCATTTGGCGCCGATGCGAAAGGAAAGCCGCGGCGACATGTACCGGGCCTTCATCTTTCTGACCGTCACCATGGCCATCGCCGCCCTGATCTTCCACAGCATGGTGACGTCGATGCCGGAACTGTTCGAACAGCGCATGACCGCGCTGGTCGGCAACTCGATCCTCGGGGTCGGCGCCCTGGTCACGGTGGTGTTTCTCACCGGTGCCTTGGCCCAGATCGTCGGTGGCATCATGGTCGATCGCCACTCGATCAAGCTGATCTACGTCGTCGGCATCTCCATGCAGGTTCCGATCCTGGTTTTGGTCGCCTATTTGTTCAGCGCGCCGCTTCTGATCGCGGCAACAGTCTATGTGGTGGTTTCCAGCTTCGTTATTCCGGCCGAGAACCTGATGCTGGCGCGCTACACGCCCGCCGGCCGGCGCGGCCTGGCATACGGCGCCAAGTTCGTGCTCTCGTTCGGCATCGCCCCGCTGGCCGTGCAGCTTGTCGGCTGGTCGTCGGGCGAGCCGGCTGGTTTTGCGCTGCTGTTGTGGATATTGGCGGGCCTCGGCGCGGTGGCGGTTATCGCAGGCATCTTCCTGCCGAACGACCGCAAGTCTGCAACGGGCGCGACAACCGTGGCGGTGCCCGCCGAGTAGAAGAGGGCAGGGGCCGCAGCAAAGGCGACCCCTGCTGCGCTGTTACTCCGCCGCGGCCGCCGGCACTGTCTTGGCCAGGCCTTGGTCCAGGTCGGCGATGATGTCGTCGACTGCTTCCAGCCCGATCGACAGGCGCACCACATCCGGCCCGGCGCCGGCCACCTTTCGGGCCTCGTCCGACAGTTGCCGGTGGGTGGTCGAGGCCGGGTGGATGATCAGCGAGCGCGCGTCGCCGATATTGGCCAGGTGGCTGAACAGTTCGACGCTTTCCACCAGCTTGATGCCGGCGTCATAGCCGCCCTTCAGGCCGAAGGTCATCACCGCGCCGGCGCCGTTCGGCAGGTATTTGTCGGCAAGCGCCTTGTAGGGCGAGCCGTCGAGGCCGGCATAGGCAACCCAGTCGACGCCGGGATGCTTCTCCAGATAGGACGCCACGGCCAAGGCGTTGCTGCAATGGCGTTCCATGCGCAGGGCCAGCGTTTCGATGCCGAGCAGGGTCAGGAAGGCGTTCTGTGGTTGCTGGTTCACGCCCAGGTCGCGCAGGCCGACGGCGTGGCCATGGATGGTGTAGCCGAGTTCGCCGAATGTCTCGGTGAACTTCAGGCCGTGATAACCGGGGTCCTCGTTCGTCAGGCCGTTGAATTTGTCGGACTGGCCCCAGTCGAACTTGCCGCCATCGATGACAACGCCACCGATCGAGGTGCCGTTGCCGCTCAAAAACTTGGTCGTGGAATGCACGACGATGTCGGCGCCATGGGCCAGCGGCTGGCAGAGATAGGGTGTGGCCAGCGTGTTATCGACGATCAGCGGCACGCCGACCTCGTGCGCGATCTTGGCGATCGCCGCGATGTCCGAAACGACGCCGCCCGGGTTGGCCAGGCTTTCGATGAAGAAGGCGCGCGTGTTGTCGGTGACGGCCTTGCGGAAGTTCTCCGGGTCGTCGGCATCGACGAAGGTCGTGTTCCAGCCGAAGGCACGCGGGAAGCTGTTGCCGAGCTGGTTGATGGACCCGCCATAGAGTTTCTCGGATGCGACGATCTCCGCACCCGGTTCCATGAAGGGGAACAGCGCGAGCAGTTGAGCGGCGTGGCCCGACGAGGTCGCGGTGGCGCCAACGCCACCTTCCAGCGCGGCCATGCGTTCCTCCAACACCGATACGGTCGGATTGGTCAGGCGCGAATAGATGAAGCCGACCTTTTGCAGGTTGAACAGCGAAGCGGCGTCGTCGACATCGTCGAAGACGAACGACGTGGTCTGGTAGATCGGTGTCTGGCGGGCGCCGGTCGCCGGGTCGGGCGCGGCGCCGGCATGGATCGCCAGCGTGTTGAAACCGGGTCCTTTCGACTGGTCGGTCATGAGGCGAGTTTCCTTCTTTTTGAACTGATGACACGGGAGTTCAGGCCTTGCCAGCCCAGCTCCCCGTTAAGCCGGGCGTATTCGATTTTCGGGCAGCGGTTCATTACGACCTGTAGCCCTTCGCTTTCGGCACGCTGCGCGGCGGCGTCGTTGCGCACGCCAAGCTGCATCCAGATCGTGCGCGGGCGCGGCGACATCGCCAGGGCCTCGTCGACGATCGCGCCGGCCGCGTCGGAATTGCGGAAGATGTCGACCATGTCCACGCGATCGGTCAACTGGTTCAGGTTGGCGACGCAGGTCTCGCCAAGGATGATCTGGCCGGCGGCGCGCGGGTTGACCGGCAACACCCGGTAGCCTTTGCCTTGCAGATACTTCATGGCGAAATAGCTGGGCCGGTTCCAATTGGCGCTTGCCCCGACCATGGCGATGGTCTTGGTCGTGTCCAGGATCGCCTTCACGTAAGCGTCCGGATAACTGTCGTGGTTCATTCGGGGGCCGATCAGGTTCCGCGCCAAACTGGCGTCCGTTTTGTCAAGAAGGCGTCAATACCCTCCGCCGCGTCGTCGGCCAGCATGTTGCGGGTCATCACCGCGCTGGCATAGGCATAGGCATCGTCCAAATCCATCTCCGCCTGGCGGTAGAACGCCTCCTTGCCGATACCGACGCTGAGCGGCGATTTGGACGCGATCTGTTGTGCCAAGGCCATGGTCTCGTCGGCCAGCCGATCCGCCGGGGCGATCCGGTTGATCAGGCCGATCCGGCGGGCGTCTTCCGCGTCGATCATGTCGCCAGTCAGCAGCATCTCCATGGCGTGCTTTCGGGCGACGTTGCGGCTGAGTGCGACCATCGGGGTGGAGCAGAACAGCCCGATATTGACGCCGGGCGTGGCGAAACGTGCCGTCTCCGCCGCCACGGCGAGATCGCAGCTTGCGACAAGCTGACAGCCGGCCGCCGTTGCCGTGGCGTGCACCTGGGCAATGATCGGCTGGGGCAGGCGCACGATGCGCTTCATCAGGATAGAGCATTGATCGAACAGCGCGGCATAGACCTCTTCGCGCGGCTGGCTGCGGATTTCCTTCAGATCATGGCCGGCGCAAAAGGCGGGTCCTGATGCCGCCAATATCACCACCTTGACCGTGCGATCCTCGGCGATGGCCTGCAGGACGCCGTCAAGCTCCGCCATCAGGCCTGTCGACAGGGCGTTGCGCGCGGCGGGCCGGTTCAGCGTCAAGGTCGCGACGCCCTCGTCATCGGCACGCAGAACCAGATCCTCGGTCTCCGTCGGCAACACGGCTTGTGCCTGGGTCATGGCACCTTTCCTTGTATGTCCCTATGGTCGATAGCCTATAGCTGGGCATCGATCGGCAACTGATCCAGTCTAACAGCCTCGCAACGCGGCGGGTAACACATCCGAATCGGGATCGGATTTCAACAAAATTCGGTGCATTGAATACATGAAGAACACAGAGAGACTGTGAAATGAGTGTGACGCCGGACGAGTTCATCGCGCTGGTGGAGGAGGGGTTGCCGCAAACGGCAGACGCGGGACTGCGGGTGGAGCAATGGCAGCCCGGCGCTGTCCGGCTGGTGATGCCGATCGATCATCGCCATGGCCGGCCAGGAGGCACGGTGTCCGGCCCGACCCTGTTCGCGCTGGCCGATTTGGCCCTGTACGGCGCCGTGCTGAGCCGCATCGGGCGCGTCGAACTAGCTGTGACGATCAGCATGACCATCAACTTTCTGCGCCGCCCGGCGCTGACCGACGTCGCGGCGGACGCCAAGCTGCTGAAACTGGGCAGGCGCCTGGCTTATGGCGAGATCCATCTCTATTCGATTGGCGAGCCGGACCCGATCGCTCATGTTACCGGTACGTACTCGATACCGCCAAGTGAGGTATCATAATACCGCATTGGTAGCCCATTAGAATTTATGGGCTTTTCGGCCTTTGTGCTTGACGAAACACCATGGGCGTAATACATACCCGCCGCTTCGTCCCGTCGCATCCGCGGCGGGGCGATCTGTTCTGACCGGCCGCGTGAGCGCGGCGGACTTAAGACCAAAGAAAAGCGAGAAGTCGAGGCCATGAAGACCTACTCCGCCAAGCCCTCCGACGTGGAGCGCAAATGGCTGCTGGTCGATGCCGAGGGGGTCGTGCTGGGCCGCCTGGCCAGCATCGTCGCCAACCGCCTGCGCGGCAAGCACAAGGCAATGTACACCCCGAACATCGATACCGGCGACAATGTCATCGTCATCAACGCCGACAAGGTGCGCCTGACCGGCCGCAAGGCCGAGCAGGATATCTTCTATTGGCACACCGGCTATCCCGGCGGCATCAAAGGCCGGTCGAAGGGCGAAATCCTGGCCGGCAAGCACCCGGAGCGGGTGGTCGAGAAGGCCGTCGAACGCATGATCCCGCGCGGCCCCCTGGGGCGCGAAGTGCTGCGCAAGCTGCGTGTTTATGCTGGCGCGGACCATCCGCACGAGGCGCAACAGCCAGAGGTGCTGGACGTCGCGGCGATGAACCCGAAGAACAAGAGGTAAGTGATGGCCGAAGCACAAACATTGACGGATCTGAAGGATCTCGGCCAGGGCACGGGTGTTGAGCCGGAAGCGGCCGCCGAGCTGCCGGAACCGAAGCGCGACGCCCAGGGCCGATCCTACGCCACCGGCAAGCGCAAGGACGCGGTCGCCCGCGTCTGGATCAAGCCGGGCAGCGGCCGGGTCACGGTCAATGGCCGCGACCAGGAGATCTATTTCGCGCGCCCGGTGCTGCGCATGCTGATCCAGCAGCCCTTTCTGGTCACCGAGCGTCTCAACCAGTTCGACGTCGACTGCTCGGTCACCGGCGGTGGCCTCTCGGGCCAGGCCGGCGCCGTGCGGCACGGCATCAGCCGCGCGCTGGTTCTGTACGAGCCGGGCCTGCGGTCGATCCTGAAACGGGGCGGCTTCATCACCCGCGACAGCCGCACGGTCGAGCGTAAGAAGTACGGCAAGGCCAAGGCCCGCCGCAGCTTCCAGTTCTCGAAGCGCTAACGGGGTCGGTTCTAGTTTACCTCACGGGGCGTCCGGCGGGCGCCCCGCTTTGCGTTAGGGCCTGCGCAGGCGATCCGCGAGGTCTTGATGCCCCGCTTCCACGGCGTAGTCTCGGGCGGCCTTGCCGGCGGTATCCGTGCGCGCCGTGTCCGCGCCCTTGGCGAGAAGCGCGTCGACCACATTGGTCATGCCGTTATGGGCAGCGCTCATCAGGGCCGTCGTGCCGCTGGGTCCGGTTTCGTCGACCAGGGTCGTCGCCGCCACCAAGGCCAGTGCGGCATCGGTGGCGCCGGCCGTGCAGGCGGCCTGTAGCGGGATGTTGACCTCGAAGGCGTGGCCGAACAGATGCGGGTCCGCGCCGCCATCCAGCAGGACGGCCACGGTGCGGCGATGGCCGAAAAAGGCCGCCAGATGCAGCGCGGTCCAGCCATCGGGGGTTAGCAGGTTCACGATGTCTTGGTTGTCGGCAATGAGTGCGCCAACCTGATCGGCATCGCCAAGTGCCGCGGCCTCGTGGAACGGACGTTCGGGAAACAGGGCCAGCAGCTGGTCCAGCGTCGTTTCGGCGCGGCTGTAGAGGCACCGCAGGATGAGGCTCGTGCCGTCGCGATTGCGCAGGTCCGACGCACTAACATCGGCCGGCAGTAAGGCCAGCACGCGTTCGGTATCGTCGCGCGCGGCGGCCGCGAACAGTGGTTCGTGATAGGCGGACATGGCTCCGTTCACCCAGTTTCTTGCGTCATCATGCCGGGCCGGCGCTTGTGCGCTGGGCAGCCTTGCGGCAGACTTCAGTTTAGCCAATTAGGGGAGTTAGAGGATGGCTTTGCGGACACTGCTTGTTGCTGCCATGGTTGCGATTGCGGGGGGCGGCGTTATCAGCGACGCCCAAGCGCAAAGAGAGTTCCCGCTGACGGGACGGTGGACCTACTTCGACTACGGCACGCGGACGACCGGGCCGGGAGAGCTCAACGATTTCTGCATGAGTTCGTGGGACAGCTACACGCCGGATGGCGGCTTCATCGGTTTTGAAATGGACAGTTTCGGCGCCGTCTTCGCTGTCTACGCCGGCTATTGCGTTGCCTTCGGCAACGAGATCTCCTGCGAGTATTTGCTGGATTCGGAAATGGGGCCGATCAACGATCCGGAGGATGGCGAACTCTCTTTCTACAACACCGATATCGTCGACTACATTCTCTACGACGCCAGCGGCAAGCCTGACTATGCCAACAGTTGGACCTACATCCGCTGTCCGGCCTCCGCCGGCTTTTCGGTTGGCTGAACCGACCCTGGCTGGGCCAGCCCTGGGGCTGGCCTACAAGGGCATTTTCCCGACGATCGACCCTTCGGCGTTCGTGGCGCCTACGGCCAGTGTGATTGGCGATGTGGTTATCGGGCGCGAGAGCGGCATCTGGTTCGGTTGCGTTCTGCGCGGCGATGTCAACGTCATCCGCATTGGCGCGCAGACCAATATTCAGGATGGCACGGTCATTCACTGCAATCACGACGGGCAGGGCGCCCATGTCGGCGATCGCGTGACCGTCGGCCACATGGCGCTGTTGCACGACTGCACGCTGGAGGATGACAGCTTCGTCGGCATGAAGGCCTGCGTGATGGACGGCGCGACCGTGGAAAGCGGTGCGATGGTTGCCGCCGGCGCGCTCGTGACGCCGGGAAAACGGGTGCTTTCCGGTCAGCTTTGGGCCGGGTCGCCGGCGCGGTACATGCGCGATTTGAGCCGCGACGAGCGCGAACGCTTTGTCTGGTCGGCCAAGCACTACGCCAAGCTGGCGCGCGACTATCTCGGCGCGTAGCGGCCAGACATCGCCCGAACATCCCGTGAGCGATCAGGCATATGATGCCGGCTGATGTTGTTGTTGAGGCGGGCCATGTCTTTGTCCCCAGCTTTTTGGCCTATACGATCGGCATCATCGTCTTCCTGATTGGCATGAGCTTGAACCAGCGCGTCGCGTTTCTGCGCGCGTTCAACATCCCGGAGCCGGTAACCGGCGGTTTGCTCGCCAGCCTGCTCATTCTGGCGTTCTATCTGACGACCGGAATGGCGGTTTCGTTCGAGATGGATACCCGCGACCGCCTGCTGATCTACTTCTTCACGGCCATAGGCATCAACGCCCGCATCTCCGACCTGATAGCAGGCGGGCGGCCGCTGCTGATCCTGTTGGGTCTGACGCTGGGATTTATCGTCGTGCAAGATGTCGTGGGCATCGGTGGCGCGCTGCTGTTCGACCAGCCGACGGCTGTCGGCATCCTGGCGGGTTCCGCCTCGCTGATCGGTGGCCATGGTACCGCGATCGCCTGGGCGCCCGAGATCGCGGAAAACCATGGCGTTCCCAATGCGTTGGAGATCGGCGTCGCGGCCGCCACGCTCGGCCTGGTCATCGCCAGCTTGATCGGCGGGCCGATCGCCCGGTTTCTGCTGAACCAGTATCAGCTTTCCGGCGCGGACGAAGACCCGACCGTGGTCGGCGTGGCCTACGAAAAGGCGCCGACGGAGAAGATCAACCATATCAGCATCATGTCGGTGCTGCTGACGCTGCATGTCGCAATCATCATCGGCTATATTCTGAATGAGGCAGCGCAGCAAATCGGGCTGAGGTTGCCGCTGTTCGTGACCTGTCTCTTGGCCGCCATTGCCCTGTCGAACACGGTGCCGATCGTGTTTCCCAGGATACGCTGGCCGGCGCGTACGCGGGCGCTGGCGCTGGTGTCGGATTTCTCGCTCGGTCTGTTCTTGACCATGAGCTTGATGGGCATGCAGCTTTGGACCATTGCCGAACTGGCCGGCCCGCTGCTCGGCATCCTGGCCCTGCAGACGTGCGTGGCCGTGGTCTTTATTCTGCTGGTACTGTTCCCGCTGATGGGGCGGAACTATCAGGCCGCCGTGCTCAGCGCCGGCTTCGGCGGCTTTGCCATGGGCGCGACGCCGACAGCGATCGCCAACATGACGGCGGTGACCAAGGCCCACGGCCCAGCGCCGATGGCGTTTATCATCCTGCCCCTGGTCTCCGCGTTCTTCGTCGACATTACCAACGCGCTGGTCATTCAACTTGCCTTGTCTCTCTAGCGGACGGGACGCCATAATGGTCGCCCGTTAGGAGACATTGATGCCCAAGCCATCCCTCCTGCCGCTGTTGTCGCTGACCCTGTGCGCATTTTCAGTCTCGACGTCGGAACTGATGCTGGTCGGGCTGCTGCCCGAACTGTCGGCATCGCTGAACGTCAGCATTCCGGAGGCGGGGCTGTTGGTGACGGGCTACGCGCTCGGCGTCATCGTTTTCGCGCCGGTGGTTGCCATCGTCGCGAATGGGCTGCCGCGCCGGCCGATGATCCTGGGGCTGATGGCGACCTTCACGCTGGGCAACACGATCTGCGCGCTGGCGCCCGATTACACCGTGCTGTTGATCGCGCGGATCGTGACGGCAATTTCCCATGCTGCCCTGTTCGGGTCGGCGGCCGTCATGGCCGCCGATATCGTGCCGGAGGACAAGCGCGCACGGGCCGTCGCGCTAGTATTCGCCGGCGCCACCATTGCGACGATTGCCGGCGTTCCGCTCGGCACGGCCGCCGGCGGCGCGTTTGGCTGGCAGTCGGCATTTTGGATGACGGCGGGCATGGGCGTTCTCTCCATCGGCGCGATTGTGCTGTGGCTGCCGGCCAACCTGCCGGTGCACCGGGCGGACTTCCGCAGCGAGCTGGGCATATTGCGCAACGGGCCGGTGGTTTTTGCCCTGGTCGTGACGGCCCTCGTTTGGGCCAGCCTCTTCGCCGTGTTCACCTTTATTGCCCCGATCCTGGAAGACGTATCCGGCGAGTCCGAGCACACGGTGGTGGTGTTCCTCTTCGTGTTCGGAATCGGGATGACCATCGGCAACTTCATTGGCGGTCGTTTGGCCGACTGGCACCTGCTGCCATCGATTGTCGGCATGATCGCCGGGGTTGCCGTTCTGCTGGCGATCCTGTCGATCGTGATGGGCAACGCCTATCTCGTGATTGGCACGCTGTTGGTCTGGGGCCTGTTCGTCTTCGCGCTGGCGCCGGCGATGCAGTATTGGGCCGTCAAGGCCGCCGGAGGGACGCCTAACCTGCTGTCCACCTTGAACCAGGGATCGTTCCATCTCGGCAGCGCGGCCGGCGCGTGGATCGCCTCGTCGGCCCTTTATTACGGCATCAGCTACCGCCATCTGCCATGGGTGGGCGAGGTGCTTGCCGTCGCGGCGCTGGCCATCGCTGCGATCGCCGTGTTGCACGAATACGGACGCCGGCGACGCCTCTTCGCCCAGCCTGTGCCGGCCGGCTGACGCGCCCTAGCAACGGGCTGTCTTAGGCGTCGGCGCTGTCCACGGTCGCCGTTTGCCGACGCCTTGGCCGTTTAACCCATTCGCGAACCGACTGCAGGATCACGTACAGGCTGGGGATCAGGAAGGTTGCGATGACGACAGAGAACACCATGCCGCCAAGGACGGTCGTGCCCAGCGAGCGCTGACCGCCGGCCCCCGCACCGGTCGCGATCACCAATGGCACCACGCCCAGGATGAACGAGATCGCCGTCATCAAGACAGCACGAAACCGCAAGCGCGCGGCCTCTTGCGCCGCCTCGACGATCGACTTGCCTTCCTCGCGCAGGGACTTGGCGAACTCCACGATCAGAATGGCGTTCTTACTGGCCAGGCCTATCAACAGGACCAGCCCCACCTGGGCATAGATATCCAGGCTGATGCCGGTTGCGGTCAGTGCCAGCATCGCGCCCAGCACGGCGATCGGCACCGACAGGATCACGGCAAAGGGAATGGTCCAGCTCTCGTACTGGGCGACGAGGAACAGATAGGCGAAGACCACCGACAGCAGCATGACCAGCGAACCGGCCGCGCCGGCCGCGATTTCCTGGCGTGTGAGGCCCGACCATTCATAGACATACCCGGCGGGCAGCGTGGTGTCGGCGGTCCGTTCCATGGCCTGGATCGCTTGGCCCGAACTGTAGCCCGGAGCCTGGCTGCCGTTGACGGTCGCCGACCGGAACAGGTTGTAACGCTCGATCGAATCCGCATCGACAATCGGCGTGACCTCGACCAGAGAGCCAAGCGGTATCATCGCGCCGTCCTGATTGCGGACATAAAGCGCGAGAATATCCTCCGGCAGGGCACGGAACTCCGCATCGGCCTGTACCATGACGCGGTAGGGGCGCCCGAACAGAGTGACGTCGTTCACGTAATACGCCCCCATCGTGGCCTGTAGAGTCTCGTAAATGTTGGCGAGAGGCACGCCCTGAGCCGTCGCACGCTGGCGGTCGACCGTGACCATCAGCTGGGGCGAGTTCGCCTGGTACGTGCTGAAGACGCCTTGCAGCACGTCATCGCCGTTGGCTTCGAAGATCAGACCGTTGAGCGCCGAGACCAACTCCGCCGGTGATCGGCCTTCAGCATCCTGTAGAATGAACTCGAACCCGCTGGTGGCGCCAAGGCCCGAGATGGGCGGCGGTTCGAACGGCACGACGTTGGCGCCTAGAACGGAGGCGAGCTGACCCCGTAGCCCGTTGACGATCGCAGTCGAGGACAGTGACGGGTCCTCGCGTTCCGACCAGGGTTCAAGGATAGCGATCAGCAGGCCGGCGTTGGCCGACTGACCGCCACCCAAGATGCTGAAGCCACTGACGGTGACCACGTCTGAGATGCCGGGCGTCTGCTCAAGCATTTGCTCCACCTCGGCGACCACGAGGTCGGTGCGGCTCAACGTAGCGCCTTCCGGCAAGCTGACATCGACGAAGAACGCACCGCGATCCTCCGGCGGCAGAAAGCCGCTCGGCAAGGTGGTGAACGCCTGCCAGGCCACGACCATCAGGGCGGCAAAGACGATGATGACGATGAAAACGCGCCGCACGAGGAAACCCACCGTCGCCGAATAGCCGCGCGTCAAGACCTTCAGCAACCCTTCGAACCAGGCAAGCGGACCGCGCCGGTTCTGCTTAGGCGGCCGAAGGAAGCTGGCGCAGAGCGCGGGGCTGAGCGTCAGCGCGTTGATGGATGAGATGATGACGGCGACGCAGATCGTGATCGCGAACTGCTGATAGAACTGGCCGGTCAGGCCGGGCACGAAGCCGATGGGGATGAATACCGCGAGCAAGACCAGTGTGGTGGCGATGATCGGCGGGGCCACCTCCTTCATCGCGTCGCGGGTCGCCTGGCGGGGATCGCGGCCTTCGGACAGCAGGCGTTGGACATTCTCGACAACCACGATGGCATCGTCGACCACCACCCCGATCGCCAGGATCAGTGCAAACAGCGTGACCGTATTGATGGTCAGGCCAAACACCAGCATGGCGGCAAAGGTGCCGATCAGCGACACCGGGATCGTGATTGCCGGCACCAGCGTGGAACGAAGGTCTTGCAGGAAGATGAAGACGACCAGCACGACCAGGACCACGGCGACAAACAGTGTCTCGACCACGCCGCCAATGGATGTGCGGACATAGACGGTCGTGTCATAGGGCACGGTGTAGTCGACGCCGGTCGGGAACCGTTGGGACAGCCGCTCGGCCTCCGCCCGTACCGCATCGGCGACGGCCAGCGCGTTCGCCCCCGGCAACTGATAGACTGCCAAGAGAGCCGCATCGCCGCCATTCAGCCCGGCATTCCAGCCATAGGACTGTGATCCGAGTTCGACCCGGGCGACATCGCCGATCGTGACGCTGGTCCCGTCATTGCGCGCGCGCAGCACGATGTCGGCGAATTCCTGCGGTTCGACCAGGCGCCCCTCGGACGAGATCGTATAGGTCAGTTGCTGCCCTGCAGGCGCCGGTTCCTCGCCGACCGCGCCGGCGGAGGCTTGCAGGTTCTGATCCCTGATCGCCGCGATGACGTCGCTTGGGGTCAGTTCCAGGGTCGCCAGCCGGTCCGGTTCCAGCCAGATACGCATGCCGTAGTCGCGCGCGCCAAGGTTTTCCACCAGCGCCACGCCGGGCACGCGAGACAGCGTGTCACGGAGGTTAATGTCCGCGTAGTTGCTCAAGAACAGCTGATCGTAGCTGTCGTCCGGTGAATAGAGCGACAGGATCATCAGCATCGCGGTCGACTGCTTGCGGACCAGGACGCCGCCGCGCGTCACGTCGCTGGGCAGGCGCGGCATTGCCGCCGACACGCGGTTTTGCACGTTCACCTGGGCCAGATCCGCATCCGTCCCGACCTCGAAGGTGACCGCCAGGCTGTAGTCGCCATTGTTGGTGCTGGACGACGACATGTAGATCATGTCCTCGACACCGTTCACCTCCGCCTCGATGATCGCCGCGACCGATTCCTCGACCACTTGCGCGCTGGCGCCCGGATAGCTGGCCGTGACCTGCACCTGCGGCGGCGTGATGTCGGGGAACTCAGCGATCGGCAAGACAGCAAGCGACAGCGAACCGGCCAGCACGATCACGATCGAGATGACGAAGGCGAACTTCGGCCGGTCGATGAAAAAAGCACTGATCATCGCGCTAGCCGCCGGTCTGTTCCACGGGCGTCACAAGGCCACCGGGTCGGGCGCGCTGCACGCCTTCAACCACGATCGTTTCGCCTTCTTCGAGGCCAGACTCGATAACCCAATCGCCGTCTATGCGGGCGCCCGTGGTCACCGTTCGTGCTTCGACCCGGTTCTCCGAATCGACGACCAGGACGAAATAGCCGGACTGGTTTTGCTGAACCGCGGATTGCGGCACCAAGGCGACGTTTTCGGTTTCGGCGGTGGTCAGCACCACCTCGACGAACTGCCCGGGCACCAACTGGTCGTCCGGATTATCAAACACCGCCCGGATGCGCAGAGTACCCGTTGTGACGTCGATTTCGTTGTCGATGAAGTCGATGGTGCCGAGCGTTGGATACACCGATCCGTCGGCCAGTTCGATCTCGACAGTCGGCAGAGTCAGGTGACCGGCTTCTATGGCGTCGGCCTGCGCGGCCAGGAGAACGCGCTCGGCCATCGAGAAGGTGACATACATCGGGTCCAGCGCAACGACAGTGGCCAGTACACCGCTGTCCGGCCCGATCAGGTTGCCGACATCGACCTGGCTTTCGCCAACACGCCCGGCGACGGCCGACTGTATCTGTGTGTACCCAAGATCGAGTTCGGCGCGGTCCAGCGCGGCCTGGGCGGCCGCCAGCGACGCTTCCGCCCGGGCAACGTCTCCGCGTCGTTCGTCCAGCGTCGATTCGGCGATGTTGCCGCCATCGAACAGGGTCTCGGTCCGCTGCAATTCGGCCTGGGCTTGCGTCAACGTCGCCTGGATGCCCTGGACGTCCGCGGTGGCGGCATCGTGCGCGGCCTGAAACTCCGCATCATCGATGCGGAAAAGCAGATCCCCTTCGTTGACCAGCGCGCCCTCCGTGAAGGCCTGCTCTTCCAGGAAGCCGGTCACGCGGGCCCGATATTCAACCCTCTGAGACGCCTCGGTTCTGCCGATCACCTGGCCCGTGGTGGCCACCTCCTGAAAGACGATCGGTTCGACGACGACCGACGGAGGTGGTGCAGCCTGCGCGGCGGCCGCCGGCTGGTTGCTTTCGGAATCGCAAGCGGCCAAAAGGCCGACGCCGGCGATCAGACACAGTGCTGGCCAGCGGGATCGAAACACATTTGGGAACGCGACCGCCATTCATAGTCTCCGCAAGTCCATGCGATGCAACGTGCGGTGGACAGTATCGCGTGACCGTGCGGCAGGCCAGCCACGTTTTTGAGACCGTGTGCGAAACTCAAGAGGTTTCGCATGTGAGGCTTCCGGGCGCATCTCGTCCAAGGGCAACAAATGCGCGTGCGTTTTCGATCTTTCAGAGATAGAAGCGTTTTTGTTTTCGCAGCCTTCGGGCGCTGAAACGGACCGAGGGCCAGGACAGATGGAGCCTCAAGGCGATCAGAACGGCGCGTCCGACACGGCAAGGGGCGCGGCGGCCGCGGCCAAGCCGATCGAGGCCAGCCTGTTCGTGGCTATGCCGACCGCCACGGGCAATGTCCGCGTCGAGACCGTGAGCTCGGTCGTGCGCATGACCAAGGCGCTGCGGGCACATGATGTCTCGGTCACTTTTGCCAGCACCGCGTACGTCGAGATTGCGGCGTCGCGCAACCATCTGGTGGCGGAGTTTCTGGCCTCCGGACGGACGCATTGCCTGTTCATTGACGATGATATGGGCTTCGAACCGCAGGTGATCGGCGACATGCTGGCCGCCGAACGACCCTTTGTGGGTGTCTTCTGTCCGAAACGGACGCTTGATCTGGATCGGTTCGGCAAGGCCTACAGCGCGGCCGCGGGCACAGGGTCGAAAGATCCCTTGCACGCAGCGCTTGCCCAGTCTGCCGATTTTGTTGGCCGTCCGCTGCGACCCACGGATGCGCGCATCGTCGTCGCGGAACAGGTCGGGGCCGGCATCCTGCTGCTACGGCGCGACGTCTTTGAGACGCTGGACCGTGTCGACGACACGATACCGACAGTGCCTGGCCCGACCGACGGCAGGCCGATCAAGGCCTATTTTGACAGGGTTTATCTGAAAAAGCGCGGTGGTTACCTGTCGGAAGATCACAGCTTTTGCTACCGCTGGCGCACGAAGGCCAAGGGCAAGGTGTTCGCCTTTGCCGGTCGGGGCATCACCCATCACGGCAGCTTTCCCTTCCAAGCCGCGTTGGCGGACTTGCCGAGAACCGCCGCCGGCTCTGCAAAACAACGGCCCTAAGGTCGAGAGGGACCGCGTTGGACAGTCCAGCAACATCGGTTTTTATCGCCATGCCGACGGCGACGGGATCGGTGCGCGTCGAAACGCTCAACTCCATCGTGCGGATGACCAACGCCCTCGACGCTCACGGCATCAAGATCACGTTTTCAAGCCTGTCCTATGCGGAACTGCCGGTCTCCAGGAACGCGCTGGCGGCGGATTTCCTGGACACCGGGCTCTCGCATCTGCTCTTCGTCGACGACGATATGGCGTTCCAGCCGCAAGTGATCGGCGACATGTTGTCGGCCGAACAGCCCTTCGTCGGTGCATTCAGCCCTCGTCGGCACCTGGATCTCGAGATGTTCGCCAAGGCCTATGGCGCGGCGGAGGCAGGCGGCGTGACCGATCCGTTGCAAGCCGCCCTGGCGGCCGCCAATGGCTTCATCGGCGCCCCCACGCGGCCGGCCCGCCATCGGGTGGTCGAGGCGGAACGGGTGGGCACCGGCCTGCTGCTGCTGCGCCGCGACGTTTTCGAGACCTTGAGGGCGGCGGACGAGGCTATCCCCCATGTGCTGCATCCGCGCACCGGCAAGTCCATCCGCGGTTACTTCGACCGGGTCTATCTTGAAGGCGAGGGCACCTATCTCTCCGAGGATGACAGCCTTTGCCATCGCTGGCGTCATCGCGCCAAAGGCAGGATTTTCGCCTTTGCTGCCCGGGGCATCACGCGTTATGGCGCCTTTGCCTATCGTGCCGCGCTGAGCGATCTTTAGTCGGCGCAGCGTCCCTCGAGCACGCTTTCCAGTGCCGGAACCACGCGCTCGGCCCAAGAACCAATCGTGTGGCTGCCGCCAACCGTTTGCCAGATCGTCGACGAGTGTTGTGTTCTGCCGATAGTGTCGAGGAAATCTGACAACCATTGTCTGTCGGCATGGCCTACCGGGTCGTCGTCGAAATCGACAAGAATTGACGTGGGCAGGTCGAAGTGAGGCGATTGCCAGCGTTCGGCCAGATAGGCCGCGATCGCAGGATCGCCGATGACGGGCGAAAGCGCGATCACGAGGCTGAACTCGCGCGGATGCGCCAGCCCGATTTGTAGAGCGCTGGCGCCGCCGAGTGACGAGCCCGCAATGCCTCGGCAAGCGCGATCAGCCCGTGTTCGGTAGCGGCTGTCGATCACCGGCACGACGCCCCGGGCAACGAACTCGCCGTACTGGACGCCTCTTGCCTCGATCGATCCGGCCCAAGGCACGGGCGCAAGATTGCGCGAGCGTGGACCGCTGTCCGATGATATGCCGACCGCGATCATCGGCGGCAGCAGGCCGTCCGCAGCGGCCTGTGCGAACTGTTCGTCCACGCGCCAGCTGCCGTATCCCTCGCTCTGTACGATGATTTGCGCGGCGACTTCCGGGCTGATCCCGGACGTGGGCGACCGCCAGCCGAAGATTTGCTGGCCGTCATTGAAGTAGAACACAGGATAGCGCCGGCTGCGGTCGCAATCGTAGCCGGGCGGCACATAGACCGAGATTCTGGCGGAATGGCCAAGAGACGGCGCCATCAGCGAAAAGACGTCTATGCGGCCGGACATATCCGGGCAGCCCGGCATGCCCGTCGCCGGTGTTGTCGCCAGGGGGGCGACCAGAAAAGTGGCGGCAAGCAACACGCCGCCGAGTATCCGAAGCGCAATGGCCGGAAGTCGCCTCATGGATCGCGCCACCTTGCGCGTCGCCCCGTCGACTTGGTTGCGATCCGATGGGCCCGCCGGCCCTGCAGGCGTGCCGCCGTCAGTCCACGACCCGATTGGCGACATAGCTGCCCGGCGCGTCCTGCAGCGGCTTCAGCCCGCCGTCGCCCGGTGTCCGGGCCGGCACCTTGCCGCCTGAGAAGCGGTTGAGCCACTTCTTCCATTCCGGCCACCACGAGCCGGCGTGGTGGGTCGCGGTCTTGAGCCAACTGTCCGGTGCCTTAGGATTGCGTGTGTTGGTCCAATAGCCGTATTTTTCGGCGGCCGGCGGGTTGATCACGCCGGCAATGTGCCCCGAACCGCTGAGACAGAACTTGACCTTGCCGCCGTAAAGCTGGGTCGCCGCGTAGGTGGCCTTCCACGGCGCGATATGATCCTCCTTGGTGGACAGGATGAAGGACGGTACGTCCACGGTCCGGAGGTCGATCGGCACGCCGTCGAGGGTGATGCCGCCGGGTTCGACCAGCAGGTTCTGCTGGTACATGTTGCGCAGGTAGAAGCTGTGCATCGCGGCGGGCAGCCGGGTGGAATCGCTGTTCCAATAGAGCAGGTCGAAGGGGAAGGGGTCCTTGCCCAAAAGGTAATTGTTGACCACGAACGACCAGATCAGGTCGTTGGCGCGCAGCATGTTGAAGGTGTTGGCCATGGACGCGGCGTCGAGATAGCCCTCGCGATCCATGCGCGCCTCCAACGCGGCGATCTGCTCCTCATCGATGAACACGCTCAGTTCGCCCGCTTCCTCGAAATCCACCATGGTGGTGAAGAAGGTGGCGCTCTTGATCCGATCGTCGCCGTGCGCCTTCATCACGGCCAGGGTCGCGGCCAGAAGCGTGCCGCCCAGGCAGTAGCCGATGGCATTCACATCCCGCTCGCCCGTCGCCTTTTCGATGGCGTCAAGCGCAGCCATCGGCCCGTCGCTGCGATAGTGATCGAAATCCACTTCGGCCAGTTTGGCATCCGGGTTGACCCAGGAGATCACGAACACGGTCAAGCCCTGCTCGACGGCCCATTTGATGAAGCTGTTCTTCGGCTGCAGATCCAGGATGTAGAACTTGTTGATCCAGGGCGGGACGATCAGCAGCGGGCGCCGGGCGACGGTTTCGGTTGCCGGGGCGTACTGGATCAACTGCATCAGGTCGTTCTGATAGACCACCTTGCCCGGCGAGACGGCGATGTTCTTGCCCACCTCGAATGCCGTCTTGTCGGTCATCGAGATCTGAAGTTCGCCCTTGCCGGTTTCCAGGTCCGACAGAAGATTCTGCAGGCCGCTGATCAGGTTTTCGCCGCCGCTTTCCAGGGTCGTGCGCAGAACCTCGGGATTGGTCATGACGAAGTTCGACGGCGCCATCGCGTCGACGAACTGTCTGGTATAGAAGTCGACCTTCTGGGCGGTCTTGGCGTCCAACCCGTCGACCTCTTGAACTGCCGACTGTACGTAGCGCGCGGATAAGAGGTACGACTGCTTGATGAAGTCAAACAGCGTGTTCTCGTCCCAGGCGCTGTCCTTGAACCGCCGGTCCCCGCGCTCGGGGCTGACGACGGCGTCCGCGTCGCCACCCATCATCCGTACGGCGGTGCGCTGCCACAGCGTCACATAGTCCTGCCAAAGGCCCATCTGCGCCTGCGCCAGCTTGGCCGGATCGGCGATCATTTTCGCCGTCATCTCCATGAAGGCGCTGCCGATGTTCAGCGGGTCGAGATTCGGCGTCTCCTGGTTCGCGGTGTTCGCCTGGCGCTGCAGAAACTCACCAACCAGCTTTTGGCTCCGCTCGGCGATATCGCTCCAGGCGCGGCCCATGGCCGCGAGATCCGGTTGACGAACGCCGTTGTTCCCTTTCGAGTCGGTCTTGCCGTTGGCCTCGGCGTTCTTTGCTGGCCGACTTTGGGCGGGGGCTGTTTCCTTGGTCGCCACTGCTATTGCCTCCATTTCGCCGATCTGCCGCCGAACGATAGCGGTCAGGTGCGGACGCATCAGTCGCCTTATTACACGATCGCCGCGCGCTTTGCCTAGGTTTCCGGGGTTTCGCCTGGGGCTTTCGTACGTGGTACGACGGGGCGGGTGCGGACCAAAGGCGGATATGCAAACAGGGCAAGAGTTTCTTGGCACCGGGCGCGTCGCGGCGTATGCCTTCCTGCGCAAGGGTGGCACCGCCGTTTTGGTTTGGCGGTGGCCCGGACACTTTGGGATGTGGGCCGTCGTCAAGTGACCGAAGTTGGTGTTCTAAATCAGGTCTTTGCGGTCGTTTCCAGTGAAGCCGGCCGACGGGTGGCCTGCAAGGCTGGCTCGGTGGCAGTGGTGCTGGCAAGCGCCGTCATGCTGACGGCGTGCGCGGGCGGAGGTGCCGGTCCGGGAAGCCAAACCATCTATGCCGCCGATGTGGAACCAACGGTCGGCCGTGTGCCAACGGCCTCCGCATCCAGCCTGCCCAGCTATGCCGCTTTGCCATCCGGCGACCCGGCGGGCGATGTCTCCGCGCCGGCGGTCGCCGTGCCGGTCGGGGTGCAGCGGCCCCCGGCGGAAGCGACCGCGACGGCGCGAGCTCGCTCGGTCGCACCCGAGCCGACCGTCGCAGCGCCTGTGGCGTTGCAGCCAGCGGTCACGCCGGTCGTGACCTCGCCAGCGGCAGCAGCGCCCGTCGAGGCTCGGTCGCCTCAGGTGACGAGACCGGCGCCGGCCTCCGTACCGGAGCCTGCCTCGGCGCCGGTTCCAGCGCTGGTCGAGGAGACCGACGTGGTCGAGACTGTCAGGGTCGTGCCCAATCCCGCCGCGCGGCCGGAGCGCCCGACCGACTATCCCAACCTGGCCGACGTGCCGGGCAACCCGGGCAACCTGCCGACGGCGGACGAGACGGCGGCCATTCGTGCCGAGTTGGAGGCCGACCGCGATGCCATAAACCAGGGCGAGACGCCGCCGAGCGTGACGGACGGTTCGATCATGCGGATTGCGCGCGCGCGTTTGGGTTCGCTGGACCCATCCGCCGGTGGCACTGCCAGCGTTACGTTTGATGCGGGTTCCTCGGCGCTGAACCTTGACGGCCTGACCACCCTGCAGTCCGTCGCGTTGGCGCAACGTGAGACCGGCAGCGACGTTCGGCTGATCGGATTTGCCTACGCCTCCACCGAAGCGAACCGGCCGGTTGCGCTCGGCATTGCGCTCGATCGCGCCAACGCTGTCGCCCGCGCATTGGTCAGCTATGGTGCCAACCCGTCGGCAATCTCGGTTTTCGCCAACGCCTTGACCGATGTTACGCAACGGGATCTGCCCAGCAGCCGGCGCGTCGACATAACCCTGCAGTAAGCTAGACAGCCCGGATCGGGCGGCGACAGTGGCCGCCGCAACGGGGGATTGGACAAGTCGGTGATCGACCAGGAATTTCATAAAATCAAGCGACTGCCGCCCTATGTTTTCGCCGAGGTCAACGCCATGAAGGCGGCGGCCAGGGCGGCTGGCGACGACATCATCGATTTCGGCATGGGCAATCCGGACCAGCCGACGCCCCGCCATATCGTCGACAAGCTGATCGAGGCGGTGCAGAACCCGCGCACCCATCGCTATTCGAATTCGCGCGGCATCCCAGGCCTGCGGCGTGCCTTGGCCGGCTACTACGACCGTCGTTTTGGCGTCGCGCTGGACCCGGAGAGCGAGGTGGTGGTCACCTTAGGCTCGAAGGAGGGTTTGGCCAATCTGGCGCAAGCCATCACCAGCCCGGGCGATATCATTCTGGTGCCCAATCCCAGCTATCCGATCCACATGTTCGGCTTCATCATCGCGGGTGCGGCGGTGCGCAGCATCCCAATCGGCCAGGGCGGCGATTTCCTGGATCTGCTGGAACGGTCGGTGCGCCACAGTGTGCCGCGCCCCACAGCCCTGGTCTTGAACTACCCGTCGAACCCGACGGCGGAAACCGTTGATCTTGAGTTCTATCGCCGGGTGGTCGGCTATTGCCGCGAGAACGGCATCTACATCATGTCCGATCTGGCCTATTCGGAGATCTATTTCGACGGCAATCCGCCACCATCGATCCTGCAGGTGCCCGATGCGCGGGACATCGCGGTCGAGTTCACCTCGCTAAGCAAGTCCTACAACATGCCCGGCTGGCGCATCGGCTTCGCTGCCGGCAATGCCCGGCTGTGTGCCGCACTGGCCCGGGTGAAGTCCTATCTCGACTATGGCGCCTTCACGCCGATCCAGGTGGCGGCGACGGCGGCCCTGAACGGCCCGCAGGACTGCGTGGCGGACATCCGGACGCTGTATCGTGAGCGGCGAGATATGCTGATCGACGGCCTGGCGGCAGCGGGCTGGGACGTGCCCAGCCCGGAGGCCACCCTGTTCGCCTGGGCGCCGATTCCCAGGCCATTTGCGGATCTGGGCTCGCTGGAGTTTTCCAAGCTGCTGTTGAAGCATGCCAAGGTGGCGGTCTCGCCCGGCATCGGCTTCGGCGAGTATGGGGACGGGCATGTCCGCCTGGGCTTGGTTGAGAACCGGCAGCGCATTCGACAGGCGACCAAGAATATCAAAGCGTTCTTCGCTAACCCTGAAGTGATTTCCGAGGCAGAGAGCATCTCGGCAGCGGCCCAATAGCCGAGTCGCTTCAGTCTTGGCGACCGATCGACCTGACAACCAATGAGCATCCATCAATGCCCGACTCGCTGAAAGTAGGTATCGCCGGTCTCGGCACCGTGGGCGGCGGCGTCGCATCGCTGCTGACCCGCCATCACAATCTGATCGCAACGCGGGCGGGGCGCACGGTGGAAATCGCGGCGGTGTCGGCACGGGACCGCAGCCGCGACCGCGGCGTCGATCTCAGCCGGGCCACCTGGTGCGACGATGCGCTCGACCTGGTCGACCTTCCGGACGTCGACCTGGTCGTCGAGGCGATCGGCGGCGCCGATGGCATCGCCAAGGATCTGTGCATAAAGGCACTGAAGGCCGGCAAACCCGTGGTGACGGCGAACAAGGCGCTGATGGCGGAACATGGCGGTACGCTGGCGGCCCTCGCGGACGAGACGGGCGCGAGCCTGGCTTATGAGGCGGCAGTGGCCGGCGGCATTCCGATCATCAAGGGGCTGCGCGAAGGCCTTTCGGCCAACGTGATCGACGGCGTCTACGGCATTCTGAACGGAACCTGCAACTATATCTTGTCAGAGATGCGCAGCACCGGCCGCGATTTCGACGATGTGCTGGAGGAGGCGCAGGCCAAGGGCTATGCCGAGGCCGACCCCAGCTTCGACATCGATGGCGTCGATGCGGCCCACAAGCTCGCGATCCTGGCCGCCCTCGCGTTCAACGGTACCGTCGCCTTCGACGACGTCCATGTCGAGGGCATTCGCCGAATCGCGGCGCGCGACATCGCCTATGCCGAAGAGCTGGGCTTTCGCGTCAAGCTGCTGGGCATCGCCCGGCGGCGGCTTGAAGGTGTGGCCTTGCGCGTGCACCCGTGCCTGGTGCCGCAGGAAGCGCCGATCGCCTCGGTCGAGGGCGTGTTCAACGCCGTTATCGCGCAGGGGGATTTCGTCGATCAGGTCATGATGGTCGGGCCGGGGGCGGGGGCGGGGCCAACCGCGTCGGCGGTGGTCGCGGACATCGTGGATATCGCCAGGGGGTTCAAGCTGCCCGTGTTAGGGGCACCGGTGAACGGCCTGGCGCCCTTGACCGCGGTGCCGATCGCGCAGCGCGGCGGTGCCTATTATCTGCGCCTGATGGTCAGCGACCAGCCTGGGGTGATCGCAACCATTGCCGCCTTGATGCGGGACAATGACATCTCGGTGGAGAGCCTGCTACAGCGGGGCCGCTCCGACACCGATGCGGTGCCGGTTGTGATCGTGACGCACGAGACCAACGAGGCGGCCATGCAACGGGTCGCCGATGCACTGGAACGGGAGGAGGCGGTGCTGGAGCCGCCCCATCTGATCAGAATTGAGAGCTTGGTTCACTAACGGCAAAGGCAGTTCCCCATGGCACAACAGTCAACGGCGACAAAACAGGACAAAGACGCGCCCAAAAACCGGCAAGGCCCGGTCATGGATCGCAACCTGGCGCTGGAGGTTGTGCGGGTTACGGAAGCCGCCGCCCTGTCGGCGTCGCTGGAGATGGGCCGCGGCGACGAGCGGCAGGCCGATCAGGCCGCCGTGGATGCCATGCGCCGCGCCTTGAACAGCCTCTACATCGATGGCGAGGTCGTGATCGGCGAGGGCGAGCGCGACGAGGCGCCGATGCTGTATATCGGCGAGAAGGTCGGCGTCGGCAGGGGGCCTGAGATCGACATCGCGCTGGACCCGTTGGAAGGTACGACGATCACCGCCAAGGGCGGGCCGAACGCGTTGGCCGTCGTGGCGATGGCCAACAAGGGCGGGTTCTTGAAGGCGCCGGATGTCTATATGGACAAGATCGCGGTCGGCCCGAACTTGCCCGACGATCTGATCGATATCGATGCCGCGCCGGCGCACAATCTGAAATCCCTGGCCCTGGCGCGACGCTGCGATACCTCGGACCTGGTCGTCTGCATTCTCGACCGGCCGCGCCATGCGGAGCTGATCGCCAAGGTGCGCGAGGCGGGCGCGCGCATCATGCTGATCTCCGACGGTGACGTGTCGGGCATCATCGCCGCCTCGCAGCCGGATACGGGCGTGGACATTTATTTGGGCATCGGCGGCGCGCCCGAGGGCGTGTTGGCCGCCGCCGCCTTGCGCTGCATCGGCGGCCAGATGCAGGGCCGCCTTCTGTTCCGCAATGACGATGAACGCGGGCGCGCCGCCCGCCACGGTGTCACTGACCTCGATCGTGTCTACGGCCTGAATGAGATGGCCAGCGGCGATGTCATGTTCGCGGCCACGGGTGTCACGACCGGCCCCATGCTGCGCGGCGTGCGCCGTTATGCCGGCGGCGCGGTGACCCATTCGATCGTCATGCGCTCGAAGAGCGGCACGGTCCGGATCATCGAGGCCCAGCACAATTTCCGGCGCAAGACCGGCTTTACGCCCCAGGATCGGTGACAGACAGCGCGCCTGGCGCCGACGCGTATCTCGGCGTCGAGCGGTCGCTGGCGGGCCGCCGCTGGTCTCTGCGCCCGGCCGACGACCGTATCGCACGGGCGTTAGAGCAGACCCAGGCGCTTGATCCGCTCCTTGCCCGTGCGCTCGTGGCGCGCGGTATCGAACTGGGGCAGGTCGAGTCGTTCCTAGCCCCGTCACTGCGGTCCTCGTTGCCCGATCCGTCTGTCTTGCGCGATATAGACCCGGCGGTGGAAGCCATCGTCGAGGCGGTACAGAACGGCCGGACGATCGCGGTGTTCGGCGACTACGACGTCGACGGCGCCACGTCGGCGGCGCTGCTGTCCCGCTATCTCGGGGCCGTGACCGGCCAGCCGCCGCTGATCTACGTGCCCGATCGGATCAAGGAGGGCTATGGCCCGAACCCGACGGCCATGCGGCGGCTGCGCGAGCGTGGCGCCGATCTTGTGATCACCGTCGATTGCGGCATCGTCGCCTTTGATGCGCTGGGTGCCGCTGCCGACATCAACCTCGACGCCGTGATCATCGACCACCATGCGGCCGAAGCGCGGCTGCCCGCGGCGCGGGCGGTGGTGAACCCCAACAGGCTCGACGATGACAGTGGCCTGGGGCACCTCGCCGCCTGCGGCGTCGCCTTTCTGGTTCTGGTCGCGGTGAACCGGCGCCTGCGTGAGACGGGCTTGTTCCAGGATCGAGCCGAACCCGATCTGCTCTCCTTGCTGGATCTGGTGGCGCTTGGCACCATCTGCGACGTCGTGCCGCTGATCGGGCTGAACCGGGCCCTGGTTGCGCAAGGGCTGAAAATCATGGCCCAGCGGCGCACCGTCGGCCTTGATGCCCTGATGACGGCCGCTGGCCTCACCGATCGGCCCACGGCCTATCATGTGGGCTATGTCTTGGGCCCGCGCATCAACGCCGCCGGTCGCATCGGCCAGGCCGATCTCGGTGCACGTCTCTTGTCGACGGAGGATGGCGGCGAGGCGCGGATGATCGCCGCGCAGCTGAATGCCCACAACGAAGACCGAAAGGCGATCCAAGAACAGGTGCTGGCCGAGGCTAATGAACAAGTCGCCGGGCAGACCGGCCCCGTGATCGTGGTTGCGGGCGAGGGCTGGCACCCCGGGGTGATCGGCGTCGTCGCCGGCCGGCTGCGCGAGCTTTACGACCGGCCAGCCTGTGCCGTCGCGCTCGAAGGCGGCATCGGCAAGGCGTCCGGCCGGTCGATGCCCTGTATCGATCTGGGCTCGGCGGTCATCGAGGCGCGGCGCGAGGGCCTCTTGCTGGCGGGTGGCGGTCACCCGATGGCGGCGGGCTTCACGGTTGCCGCAGACAAGCTGGCCGCTCTGCGCGATTACCTCAGCCGCCACATTGCCGCCCAAGGCGGCGGGCCCGCCGTTCCCTTGCTGGACCTCGATGGGGCGCTTTCGGTCGGCGGCGCGACGACCTCGTTCGCCGAAAGCCTTGAGCGTCTGGCGCCGTTCGGCCCCGGCAACGAAGAACCGTGCCTTGTCCTGCGCCACGCCCGGATCGTGAAGCCGTCGATCGTCGGGGCCGGCCATGTCCGCTGCTGGCTGACGGGGGCCGGGACGGAGCGGCTGAAGGCCATCGCCTTTCGTGCCGGCGAAACGCCGGTCGGCGACGCCTTGCTAGCCGGCACCGGTGCGCCCCTGCATCTTGCCGGCCGCCTGCGCATCGACCGCTGGCAGGGCCGGGTACAGCCGCAGTTTCAGATCGAAGACGCCGCCCCCGCCTGGGGCCAGGGGACGGAATAGACCGCGCCGACAATCCCGCGAGATCAAGGCTTGATTTATCGCCGCGCCGCCTTTAATCCTCTGCCCGCCTTCGGCACCACGGCCACGTCCCCTTCGTCTAGAGGCCTAGGACACCGCCCTTTCACGGCGGCAACACGGGTTCGAATCCCGTAGGGGACGCCATTGATTTTAAACGATAGTCATCAAGTTCGCGCTATGCGTAGAGGTACGTCTGTACCGCTAAAACTGCAATGCGTCAGCTGCAGGCGCCAGATAGTCCGGATCAAACTTGCGGTAAACGCGCCTTAGAGTGGCCTCGTCGGTTGCCAACATGTCGGCCGCCTGTGAAAGGGGAATGCCCTCCATCGCAAGCCAGCTTGCAGCCGTGTGCTTGAGCACGTGAGGAGTAACGTCGGTTGGAAGCTTAGCCCGCGCAACAGCCTTCGCAAACGGCCACCTGATGCCGGACTTGACGCGATTCCCCTCCCACTCGACCACGTAGTCGGTTTGGGCTGCGGCTTGTGCCTCCAGCAGCAGGTTTCGGACCTGACCGTTCATTGGCACGACGCTGCGCCGCTTCTTTGTGACGGGTCGGCCAGGCTCCTGGAAGTCTATGCGACCGCGATCGAAATCGACCCGGTCCCATGTGAGATCAAGGATCGAGCGGGAACGGGCACCCGTGCCAAGAGCAATGGCTATGAACAGTCGGACATGCGGGCTTTTTGCCGATTCGAACAGCGATCGGGCCTGCTCCTTGGTCAAGTAACGGTGTCGAGGGGCAGAACTTGGCGGCGTTGCTAACGTCGGAACCTTCTCCACCCAGTCTAGTTTCACCGCAAGGTTCAAGGCCGCCCTAAGAGTGTTGAATTCTCTTTTGAGCGTGTCTGGGGCCACGGGTCGGGCAGTATTGACAGCAGTTCGGCGCTTGGCGCCCTTGAGGCGCCAATGGGGTTTGACCCTGCGGTTAGACGCGTAGCGACGCCACTCGCCCTGGGTGACCTGGTCGATCCGAAGCTCTCCCAACCCCTCCTTAAGCGCCACAGAGGCTTCCTTGCTGCGCCGCCAGGCGACGTTGATGTCCCGGCGATCAGCCAAATAGGCATCCAAGGCGGCCGCGACGGTCGGCAACTCGGGGCGGCCATCAAGGGCAGCCACGAAGTCGGCTAGGGCCTGTCGGGCAAGCGTTGGATCATCCGTGCCCGTCGAAGCTCGGCGACGGCGGTTTCCATCGAAGTATTCGATCGTCCACTTTCCACGGTTCTTGATGAGCCGCGGCTCGTCGGGTCGTTTTCTCGGCATTCGCACCTCGCCAGAAAGTCGTCGAACTGATCGGGGCGGATTCGGATTCGTCCAAACGGGCGGATACAGTGAAGCTCGCCCCGGCCGATCAGACGTCGGATTGTCTCCGGTGAACACACGAGCATCTCGGCCACGTCGCGGACCGTGTAGAAGCGCGCTGGTCTAGCCACAGAGCGGTGCCCCTTGCCGCTGAACCGCTCCGGCACCATTGGCGACAAGTGAAACGTCACACTGCGCGAGCATTTGATACGGGCTAAAGGTCCCAAAGGGTCCAGGTGAGCCGCGCTCGGGATGCTCTTGCCAGATGGCGCAGGGCCAGCAACAAGAACTGAGCGGTCGCTCCGTGGCGCTTGGAGATGCGTCGCGTCCCTTCAACGATGTGTTTGAGAAAAGCTGAAAGAGCATCTGCGGTTGGTTCCTCGTCTGAGGGCGGTCGCTGTGGCGGAAATCGCCACATCAACGATCAGAGCATTGCATTAATGCACATTCACGTCAATTACCGCACTCGTAGTGCTGTCGTCAGACCTAGTGGCCGTATGTGAAAGAGCCGACCACAACATGAAGATACTTGACATCTGAGGAGGCGATCTCGGCCTCTTTGACTGGGTTCCATTGCCGGACGACGACTCTACCCGATGTCCGTGACACAAGCTGCCGGACCGAACCATGGTCGTTTTGGTCGGTGAGCAGCACAAAGTCGGAGGTGCGCGGCGGTTTGCTCGGGTTCACGTAGAGTATCTCGCCGGCGTAATAGCGCGGTTCCATTGATGTGCCGTTCATGTAAATGGCGTAAGCCGACGAGGTTTTAGAGAGGAAACTGGGGCGCGGCACATATGCCTGAACTAGGCCTTCCTTAAGAGAAAATCCGTCTTCAATACCATCCGAGTTGCCCAAGACCGGTAACTCATCGACTGGTAACTCGCCCCTGAAGAACACCTTGAGCGCAGCAGCAGGGTCATCAGAGCCAAAATCCAGTCTTTCTAGCTTAGAGTATGCAACAAGGTTCTTTACCGCGTCGGGTGGAAAACGAGTGTTAAGCTTGGAATCCAATTTCTTAGATTCCTCAACTGTCTTTTTTGAGTATAAATGAGGGTTCCTTTCCTTAAACCTTCGTTCCATCTCCGCGCTATGGACTCCACTGATCTTGGACATGGTTGTCATGCTCAACAAGTGGTCAACGTTGAGATTCAGAAAGCGGTTGAGCGTCGACGGAGCGATCCCCGCCATTCGCGCCAGTTCGGTAGGGGTGATCCCTAACTCCTCGACGTAGGTGCGCACCTCCCGCCGCTGTTCTTCACGGATTTCGTGCCTGTCATGCATTCGGCGACACTACCGCAACTCCAGAAGTTCGGCCAAGCGCAAAAATGCACTCTCACCAGTATTGTCGTCATTGTAGGGTCTGGCAATGGCGAATCGGGTGCTGACTAGAGAGTCCAAGCAAACGGTGACAGAGAGTCCGCCGATAGGACCATCGGCGAAGCCATCTACTACTATGGCGGTCCTATGGGATTGCACGATATTCCTGGCCTGCTCGACAATGTCGAGGCATGGCAGCCGCTGGACGAAACGCTGGCCTGGCAGCCAAACAGAGCTCTCGGCAATGCCGAGCGGCTGCGCGCGCGGTTCAGGGAAAACTTGCTCTATGTCGACAGTATTGGCTGGCACGCTTGGGACAAGCGCCGCTGGAACCTGGTGAGCGGCGAGTCCGACGCGTTGCTCTATAGCCACAAGACGGCGTTAGCAATTCGCGGACAGGTGCGTGCGCTGGAGGCCGTCCTAACGCGTCGGATCTTCGAGGGTGGCGGGGCGCAACTCGACCTATCGGACGTGCGTGCCTTCGTGCAGCGCTGGTTCGGCTACAACCTCACGGGACTGACCTCGGAACAGGCGTTCCTGGTCATGTATGGCGAGGGCGCGAACGGCAAATCGACCATGCTGGAGGCGCTGCGGCCGGTGTTCGGCGACTATGGCGCCACGGTCGACATGAACTCGTTTCTCCACAACGACCGCCAGCGGGGCAGCGACGCATCGCCGGACTTCGCGCGGCTGCCGGATATTCGCCTGGCCACGGCGGCGGAGATCAATACCGGGGACCGGCTGTCGGAAAAGACGGTGAAGTCCATCACGGGCGGTGAGGCCATGACGGCGCGCCAACTGCACAAGCCCTTTTTCGAGTTCTATCCAGTGTTCAAGCTGATCCTGTCCTGCAATCAGAAACCCGTCATTCGAGGGCAGGACAAGGGCATTTGGCGCCGGGTGCTGCTGCTGCCGTTCACGCGGTCGTTCGACAAGTCGGAAATCGACAAGCATCTGGTCGAAAAGCTGCGGCGCGAGGGCCCGGGCATCCTGAACTGGTGCCTGGACGGCTATCGCGAGTGGCGCGAGAAGGGGCTGCAGGTGCCGGACGCGGTGCTGGAGGCCACGGAGGGCTATCGCACCGATAGCGACCCCGTGGGCGAGTTCCTGGCCACGGCCCTGGGCCCGAAACAGGGCAGCAATGTCACGGCGCGGGATCTCTATCAGTTCTATCAGCGCTGGGCGAAGGTGAACGGCATCTCGCCGATCAGCGAGACAGGCTTCGGCAAGCGCGCCAAGCAGCGGCTGGCGCACAAGAAAATCGGCATCCACTACTACATCGATATCCAGATCATGCAGTCGGCGATCGATGCCGTGGTGGCCGCCGAGGACCGCGACAAGCCGCCGGACGACGACGGCCGCAGCACGCCGCCGCCGCCGGAGGGCGATTTGTGATGGGACGCCCATGAACGGTGTTTTCGCCCACAGGGTGTGCGTATTGGGCCTCTACACCAATACCGACCGTAAACCCTCCCTAGTCGCCCTAACCCGCCACCGAAAAAGGTGAGTAAAATCAATGGCCGTGGCGGGTTTGGCGGGTTGGCGGGTTACCGCAATGTTTCCCGTGTGCGCGTATCACCATCATGACTGAATCTCTTACGCGAAAAATAGGTACAAAACCCGCCAACCCGCCAGGAGGACAGGAAACACTCATGTATATCAACACGGTAAAGCCTGTGGCGGGTTCAGAATCAACCCGCCACAACCCGCCAAACCCGCCAGCCGGTTTCGCAGGCCCTTGGCCGGGCTTTGACGGCACGTTCGATCCGGCTATGATCCATGCCTGGTTGTGATGGGACAAGATTTGGCGCCAGCAGGTGGCCGACGCGGGGAAGGACGAGCAGCGCCGGGCGACGGAGATGCCGATCCGCGGCCCTCGCCGCCGCCGCCGGAAGGCGATTTGTGATGGGGCGGCCGCACCTGGGCTCGGGGTTGCTGCTCGCGCAAGAGGGGTGCGGTTTGCGCTTCTACACCAATGGCGACAGCAAACCCTCCCAACCCTCCCAAACCCTCCAGAAAAAACACCGAGCGTTATCAAGCGCTTTGGAGGGTTAGGGAGGGTTGGAGGGTTTGCGCAGGGTTTCCCGCGTGCGCGTATCACTATGGATAAGATTTTTCTCACGCGTAAAACATGTCAAAAACCCTCCAACCCTCCCATTGAAGGTGAAAAACCTATGTATATCAAAACGATATAGTATATGGAGGGTTTGAAAACAACCCTCCCAAACCCTCCCATGGACGAGAATGCAGCATCGCCAAGGCCGAAAACCGAACCCAAGACGCTCACCCGATCGAATGGCAGGCCCGGCACCACGTCGACGGTGTGCCGGCCCTAGCGCCAGTCGACCAGCAAGTCAGCGACGCCAAGGGTAGCGTCGGGCGCCGGTCGCTAAGCGGCGGACGCCACTCGAGGCTATGCTGGCAAGAGAATCAATCTCGGAAGCGCGATTTGAGGCCGGCATTCAGTTCGCCCGACTGTTTGCCGTGGCTCGTTTCGAGCCGCTGGACGCCGCCGGCCTCTTACGCCCACCCGGCGGCGGTTGGACCGACCCAACCGACGCCATGATCGGCGCACGAGAACAGGAATGGGCGAAACTGGTCCGCCTAGCGTCGAAGCCGCCTGGATCGTCGTAGGTCAGGAGCGCTCCATAAGGGAGTTCTGCCAGTTGATGCGCTTCGTGAAGGACAGGCCGCTTAACCATTTGTTGGCCTGTGGACTAGTGAATGGTGCGCTCTCGGTGATGTCAGCGCACTTCCGAAGCGATCGCGACGATTAGTCGACAACTCGTCATTCACGATAGGATGCTGTCTCTTACGTCATCGGAGGGGTAGCCGGCTGATGCAGCGGTTTCGTTGGCAGATTGAGGTCATGGGGCACGACTTTGATATCGACGCTCTTTCAGCAATAGACCCTGCACTGGTGACGAGCAAAGATGATGATAGGCGGTATGTCTCTCACCCGGACTGGGAGCAATTGAATGATGCCGGCGCCGTCCGGAGTGCAGCGACCACTCTCACTGGCCGGCTGTCTTCGACGCTCGCGTTGACCAGAGGCAACTCTCCCGTAGAGGTTGGCCATTTGACGCGCGAGTTTGGAGCGGACGGCCCTCGAGCGGTTCACCACCTCGACGCAGTGTCGATTTCGTCTCGCTCAAGTGTTGGAACGCCGTCGCTTGGGGGTGGTGCACCCTCGGTTGACAGCGCACGGCCCTACGAAGTCCGACTCGACGAGCTCAGGCATCGGTCCATCAAAGTGAATCACATAGTCGAACTGATCGTCGATTCGCGTTGGACTGAACTCTACAAAGCATACGAAGCACTTCGCCACGAACTTGGAGGACAAAACGGAATCGCCGCCAACCAAATTGCGACGGTAAGCGAAATCAAGAGTTTCACGCGATCGGCACAGCCACATGGGCATTATGAGCAACATTATCCGAACCCAATTCCGCATGATGCAGCGGTGAGTCTTTTGAAGCGTCTGCTTCGTGCACTGGTGGATCGCAAAAACCCATGACAGTTTAAACTGAACTAGAGCCGGATCGCCCAAAACCGAGTCGCTAAGGCGACACGGTTTTGGGCGTGAATCCGCCTCTAATCAACTAGATAGAGCAGATTAACGAGCAGTCTCAGGGCTGACGATCGGCCCGGAGATTGCTCGATCTGCTCTAGACGACCGTCGTCTTGGTTGATACTTGCGCCCGCCCGGCACCCGCCGTGGCGAGCGTTGTCGTTGGCGCGTGAAAGGGGATCGGTAGCGTGCTCGACATCTCGCTGGACCACAACAGCGATCGATACGCGCGGTATCTGACACGGACGGCGTGCGACGTGATGATGGTGGAGCGCCAGGCGCTGCCCCGAATCCTCCGCCAGCCGACGTCATGGATTAGCCAGGGCATCCGTTTCATGCCGGCGACCAAGGCCGAACTGATCTCGTCGGTGTATGTGTTGCCGGGACAGCGGCAATATCTGCCTCCAAGCGGCTATGATCTGCGGCGGCCAGGCACGGTCGGCGGGTGGCGCGGCCGGTCAACCAGCGGGTCAACCGCTATGGCAACCCGACGCGCGGCACGGTCCGGCGTCTGCTGGCGCGGCCGAACACCTTCGCCAGGCGCGTGAACGGCGTCGATGGGATCTGCCAACGGGCGGGGGCGCCGAAACCCTCGGCCGAAACTGCTCGTCGCCTTTGTCAAGCGGCGCGCGGTGCGCCGGCGCTACATGTGCCAGGACCGCGTCGCCCGGACCGTGTTCGACCGCCACCCGGAACACTTCATCGCGGCCTTGGCGGACGCCGTTCGCAACGCCGAACGCCGCAAGCCGACGCCGCTAACCGAGCGCCCCGCCCCAGGCGGGGCGGGCAAGGGCCGACGGGTCCTTCCTAGCCACCAAAACACCCGAGGGTATTTAGCGCCGCGGTGTCTCAGAGTCGGCGATCAAGATTTGGGATTGTTGTTTTTCTTTCTCCTGTTTCCACACAGGATCCTCCATCCAAGATCCTATCGCTGCGGCGGGACGGTGTTGCTTGGATGAACTGTCTCTGGCGTTCGAGGCGAGCCCGATCCGGCCAACGGCTCTCCCTCCAACGGTCTCAAGTCTAGTGACAAGGTCATGCCAACTGCGTTGAAAGCTATTCGCGATTGCACAACGTTGTTGGACTCGTCGCTCGTGTCGAGTGCGATTGACGGTCGTGCAAGACAGAAATCGGGCTTCATCACGATGCATGACAGCTACTGCGCGCTATGGGTTGAACCGGCGGTGATAGGTATGTGCCGCACAGCGTCACTCTCGCTAAGCAACCGTCGTTAGTAGAGGCCGAGCCAGCGAAAAGGGCTCAACCTCATCGCGGAGCGCCGTCTTGCTCTGTTAGACTTGCTCGGACACGCCTTGCGGGTGAGGACAGATTGCCTGTCTTGCGAGGGAGAACAACGGTCTATCTTAGACGCAATAGCAAAAAAATTATTCAACAATAGAGAGCTTTGCTCACCCTTTTTGCGGAAGATTTACGAGCATGTCCCGCACAGTGTGTCCCCAATCGTGAGCGTTAAGGCTGGCTATCACGGTTTCGTGTTCTGATGGACGGTTTGTGCCACAGTCTCAAATTCAACGGCCATGTTTGGCCAATTGAGAACAAAGCTGATGGCGGACACATCAGCCCGCACTTGTCGAGGGTTTTCTCGTAAAATCAATCTTGTAATACTCTCGTCGCACACCCGAATTTCTTGAGAGTAATGGAGCAGGCGAAGAATCGAACTGCAAACTCGATCATACATGACCCATTGTTGCCAATTTTGGCAAAATATATTGGCATCATTGTGCCTATTTCTCGCACTAAAAACCCAACTGGAAATAATTGAATCGGCTCGTTAGTGCATTTGCATTGAGCCATGCGTTGAATTCGCGCAGTTGGGGTCTGTGTCTTCACGCAACGTGTTTTGGAGTGTCTGGGCTTATTGTCTCAAGCGTCCCGGATTTTTGCTCCAAATAGACGTTCATGTGAAAAGAAGCGGAAGCCCTCTGCGGATTAAGTGAAGCAAAGGGGTCATCATGTCACGTAAACTTCGTTGTACATCAAGGGTACGGAGAAACTTGCTCTACAGTGCGTTTCTTCCTTTACCGTTTCTTTCCGTTCCGACGAACGTACACGCCGACAGCTGTGTGACCGTCGGCACGACGACGACCTGTCAAACCAACGGCGATCCAGACAACACTGTTCCGCCCCTCAACCTCCCAACGACGACAGATCTTAACATAGAGAGTGGTGTCTTTGCCGGCAGCATACTTCTCGGTGGATTGCCGACGAACATTGATGTGTCGGGGGGATCGCTGGCAGGTGGCATCCAGAATGTCGGTGGCAGCGATGTGGCGATCCTCTCGGGAGGGCAAATCGGCTTCCTGTCCCTTTCAGGCGCGGGCGGCGACATAGTTAGCCTGTCCGGTGCGAGCATTTCGTCTGGTATTTTCGCTGGAGATGACGCCGACATCGTTACGCTGTCGGCTGGAACGGTGGGATCGGCGCTTGTGGCAGGCGCGGTTGTTTCCGGCTCTGGCGACGATACGCTCACTCTGTCAGGTGCAGCGGTGTTCGGCACGATCAACGCCGCCGGCGCGGGCAATAATCAAGTCAATCTGCTCGACGGTAGCCTTGATGCTACGCAGATGGGCGGCACCGGCGTGGCCTTTATCGGTGGTGACGACAGCGATGCTTTGGGCCTGAACGGCGCGGACGTGTTCGGCGATGTCGCCACCAATGACGGGGACGACAACATCACGGTCGTGTCGGGTCTCTTGGTAGGTGACGTGCTGGCGGGCGACGGCGCCGACGCGGTGTTGGTCGAAGGCGGCACCGTCGACGGCGACATTCTTGGCATGGTCGGTGCTGACACGATCGAGATCGGTGGCGGCACTGTCGTCGATGTCTTCGGGGGTGAGGGCGACGACGCCATCACGTTGCTTGGTGGCGAGATTGTTGGCGATGTCTCTGGCGGGGTGGGCGACGACACGGGCTTCGTCACCGGCGCGTTCGACTTTGACAATCTGGGCGCGGGCATCGGCTTCTTCGCCGGCGACGACAACGGCCCGATGGATGACGGCAACGATACGTTAGTGTTCACGACATGGGCTGGCGCAGTCAATGCGGACCGTCTGCCGGAATGGAACACGGTCAACATCGTCGACGGCTCACGTGCGACCTTCACGGGTGGCACGCTGCAGACCGATAGCGACATGATGGGCGACGATATCGAGGTCTCGGTTGATGCGGGCGCCACCCTGCTGCTCAGCAACAATGGTCCGGGCGGCGGCGATCTGATTATCGACGGCAACGTGACGAATGACGGCTTGGTAGATCTGAGCGGTGCCGACAGCGGGGCCGACAACGTGTTGACGGTCAACGATAGTTTCGCATCCGATGGGGATGTGACCCTGGACACGGTCCTTGATGATGGAAAGGGCGTTTCGGATACGACCGACCTTCTGGTTGTTGGCGGCGACACGTCCGGGGCCACGGATGTGACCGTGCTCAATGCCGATGGCCCTGGCGGGCTGACTGGTCGGGGCGCGACCGACGGCATCCTGATCGTCGAGGTCGGCGGTGCCTCGGATGGCGATTTTGTCCTGGCGAATGACGTCGTGGCCGGGATCTTCGAATACGACTTGAACCAGGCTGACGGGCAGAATTGGTACCTGCAGTCCGACTTTCTGCCCCAGATCCCCATCTACGAAAGCCTGCCAAGCGCGCTGCAAACCATTGGTCTGTCGCTGACCGGTCAGTTGGTCGAGCGCGTAGGGGTGCGCTCCGGCGCGCCGAGCCCGTTGACCGATGCGGCCGGCAACCCGGTCGTCGGCGGTCAACCGGTCGATACCGCCCTTTGGCTTCGTGGTGTTGGTGCGTCGCTTGAAAGTGAAGGCGATCTGGACAGCACGACTGGTGCCAGCTTCGACCAGGATCTGGGCTTCGTGCAGGGCGGCGGCGAGGTCGTGGTCAGCGAAAGCGCATCGGGCCGGCTGCTGATCGGCGCGCTGGGCCATTGGGGCAACAGCTCGTTGGATGTTGACACCGGCGGTCTGCGGCGCGGCAGTATGGACATCGACTTCTATGGCGGCGGCCTGACGGCGACCTGGTACGGCACCAACGGTCTCTATGTCGACGGCGTGGTGCAGTACACGGCCTACGACATCGACATCTCTACCGCGAGCCGCTGGACCGGCCAAAGCACCGACGGTTACGGCGTCGCTGTTTCCGGCGAGGCCGGGTATCGCATCCAGCTCAGCGAGCGTTTCGCGATCGTGCCGCAGGCACAGTTGACCTGGCAGACGGTTGATTTCGACGACTTCACCGACCCGGATGGTGTGGCTGTCAACCTAGACGACGGCGACAGTTTGGTCGGCCGGCTGGGCGTGGCGCTGGAAAGCAGCGGCACGATCGGCAACTCGCTGGTCACCGGCTATGGCGAGGTCAATCTGCTGCACGAGTTCCTGGGCGACAACACGGTCAATACGACCACTGAGTTGGGTGGCCGCATTCCGCTGAACCAGAACCTGGGCGGCACCTCGGCCGAATTCGGGCTCGGCGGCACCGTGGCGCTGACCGACAGCGTCTCGCTCTATGCGGAGGTCGACTACACCCTGCCGTTCGACAACGGCGTTGAGGGCTTTCAGGGGCTGGCCGGTATTCGGGTGAACCTGAACCCACCGCCAGCTCCGCCACCACCGGCGCCGGTGGTGGCGCCGGTGGCGGACAGCGCCTTCATCGTCTTCTTCGATTGGGATCGCGCGGATCTGACGCCTCAGGCCAACGTGGTTCTCGACGATGTCGTGATGAGCGCGAACCGGAGCGGTTATGCCTCCGTCAGGCTCGATGGTTACACCGATCTGTCCGGGTCGGCGGCCTACAATCTCGGCCTGTCGGAACGCCGCGCCAACTCGGTCGCCAACGGCTTGATCGCGCGCGGCATCGCGCCCGATGAGATCGTCATCAGGGCCTTCGGCGAGGAGAACCCGTTGGTGCCGACCCCCGACGGTGTGCGCGAGCCGCAGAACCGGCGCGTGGAGATCTTCCTCACCTAGAACGGCGCGCAAGAGATCCGAGCGGTACCTGACCTGGCGGAGAGATCAGGTATCTATCGGACTACAATTTTCAGTCTTTAAGGCGTGAATAAAGAACGCCTTTGACAAGGGGTAACATGTTATGGCCTTCACATTTGCTTTTGCTTCCATCAGCGTTATCGAGCCGGCTGGGTCCGAGGACGGAACCAACCCCCGTTTTCTGGTCGATCTGGGCGTGGCCAATACTTCCGGCGCTCCGATCGAGATATTCTATGCCGTCAGTGGCACCGCTGAAGACGGCAGCGACTTCTCCGGCCTGACCGGCAGCATCGTCATCCCGCCAGGCGTACAGAGCGTTGAACTGCCCGCCGAGATTATCGATGACCTGTCGTTTGAAACGCTGGAGACGATTTCGCTTCAGTTGACAGGGTCGGACAACCCGTCCGTCTTCGCCTCTCCCGTCCCGGCCTTTGCCATCATTGAAGATAATGAGATGCCGACGGCGGACCTGTCGGTGACCATGAATGGCGACGAAGAAGGCCCCGTGTCCATCGAGGCGACGGTGACCTTGAGCGCGGTTAACGAGACTGGCGAAGACATTGTTTTCGACCTTAACGATCTGGGCACCGGCTCGGCGACCGGCGGCACCGACTACCTGTTCCCGCCCGGCGCCCAAATCGTGGTCCCCAACGGCAGCGCCGTGGGCACCATCGTCATTCCCGTGGTCGACGACGTCGTAATTGAGAACCTCGAAACGGTCGACCTGCAGATCAGCAACCCGTCGAACCCGGCGGTGACCATCAGCACCGACACCGCCACAGCCACCATCGCCGACAACGACGAAGCCACCGTCTCAATCGCCGCAACCCAACCCGATGCCAGAGAGCCGGACATCGACGGGGAATTCACGGTAACGATCAACGGCCAAACCGAGATTCCGGTCACGATAACCTTCGAGGTGAGCGGCTCGGCGACCGAGGGAGCCGATTACGAGACTCTCACCCGAACGGTGACAATTCCCGCGGGAACAAACCCGTCTGCGACCATCGACATCGCGGTGATTGACGACGACTTTGCCGAAAACCTCGAGGACGTGATCGTCACGCTTGTTTCGACCGATAACACGTCGGTGACAGTGGATGCGTCCGCCGACAGCGCAACGGTAACGATCGCCGACGACGCAGCCGACGCGGCACTAATCTCGATCGAGGCGACCGACCCAAGCGCGTCGGAGGCCGGCGACCCCGGTCAGTTCACCGTGTTTCTTGCTGGCGAGACAGATCAGCCCGTTGTCGTCACCTTCGAGGTTAGTGGTTCGGCGACCGAGGGCGGCGACTACGTGTCCTTGGCACGGACGGTGACTATCCCGGCTGGCACGAACCCTTCGGCAACGATCGATGTGTCGGCAATCGACGATTTGGAGTTCGATCCGGACGAGACAGTGGTGGTGACACTGGTGGGGACCGACAACACGTCGGTAAGCGTCGACGCATTGGCCGCACAGGCAACCGTGACGATCGCCGATGACGAGATCGGTGAGGGTACGCTGTCGATAGCCGCAAATGATCCAGTCGCGGCGGAGCCGAACAGCGACGGCCAATTCACCGTATCGCTGGATGGGATCCTCGTCGGCCCCTTGACAGTGAGCTACACGGTCACGGGGACCGCTAATAACGGCATCGACTACGAGACGATCTCTGGAACGGTAACGATCCCTGCGGGGACGGATCCGTCTGCGGTGATCGATGTGTCGGTGATCGACGATCTGATCTTCGATCCAGACGAGACGGTGATCGTGACCCTGAACGATCCAGGCGAGCCCAACATCACGCTGGGCACAGACACCGCGACGGTGACCATCGCCGATGACGAGATCGGTGCGGGTATGCTGTCGATCGCGGCCAATGATCCGGATGCGGCGGAGCCGAACGATCCGGGGCAGTTCACGGTGACGCTGACTGGGACCCTAGCTGCGCCCTTGACGGTCAGCTATTCGGTCGCCGGCACGGCCACGCCGGGCGGTGACTACACGGCGTTGACTGGGACGGTGACGATCCCTGCCGGGACGAATCCGTCTGCAGTGATCG
>JBCDFV010000020.1:0-74100 GCA_039177555.1 Pseudomonadota bacterium
ACTGGTCGCCACGCTTCAGCATGGCGGACGCCAGCGCCACGCCCTTCGTGTCGGTGCGCTGGCCACGCTGTCGCGAAACTTTCAGCTTGCGTTCCTGCGCCCGGTGCTCGGCCGGGCGGCTGTCGAGGTCGTTCAGCGCTCGGCCGGCGCGGCGGAGCTTTTAGGCGCGCTGGCCGCGCGTCATCTCGACCTCGTGCTCACCAACCAGCCGCCGCCCGCCGACGCGCTCACCTCCTTCGTCGTTCAGCCGCTCGACGAGCAAACGGTCAGCCTGATCGGGGTGCCCGCCCTGTGCCCGCCCGGCCTATCGCTTTCCGAACGCCTGGACGGATCGACCCTCATCCTGCCGACGACCGCCAGTGGCCTGCGCATGGGCTTCGATGCGCTGATCGATCGGCTGGACGTTCGGCCGCAGATCGCGGCGGAGGTCGACGACATGGCGATGATGCGTCTTTTGGCCCGCGAGGGCATCGGCCTTGCCGTTCTGCCGCCGATCGTGGCGCGCGACGAACTGGCGAACGGCACCCTGATCGAAGGCGCGAAACTGCCCAACCTGACGGAGACCTTTTTCGGCGTCACCGTCGAACGACGCTTTCCGAACCCGCTGCTGGCCGAGTTGCTGCGCGATCGCTGAGACGGACCTGGCGGCAGGTTCGCGATCCATCGCCGCAGCCTTAACAAAACATTCACCGTCGGATTGATGGACGTCAATGCTGCGGTGCAATATATGTGAGAACGAAATCCACTGAGGAATTGCTATCGCGTCGGGTGGCCGATGACGGCAGTGAAGCCCGGCACCGCACGCTGTCGAAAGGGCGCTGCCCCTCAGCAGAGGATCTGTCGATGCAGGACGAGACTGGATCGGGCCGGCAAGGCGAAGCGACCACATCTTCCGTCGTTGCCTTGTCGCCGGCACCCAAGCCCCAAAAACCCAAGCCCCAAGAACCCAAACCAAAGACCCCAAAGCGACCGTCGGCCAAGCCGAAGAAGCCGTCGACGGATGTGCTGGTACCAGGCGCCGGCAAACCGCCGGCACGCGTGGCCGTCGCTCCGCCCGCCAAACCGGTCGATCGTCCGCCGCCCGGGCATTACACGGCGCAGGCGATTGACCGGGCCTTCAAGGCCAACCTGGCACGACTGACGATGGGGGTATCCCCGGCTGGTCTGGCGCGGCTGCAGTTCTCCTGGCTCGCCCATATGGCGATGTCGCCGGGCAAGCAGTTGGAACTGGTCGAAAAGGCGAACCGGAAGCTGATGCGCCTGATGACCTATGCCGGGCAGGCCGCGCTTGATCCCAACACGCCGCCCTGTATCGAACCGTTGCCGCAAGACCGCCGTTTTTCGGGCGATGCCTGGCAGAAATGGCCCTACAACCTGTTTTACCAATCGTTCTTGCTGACCCAGCAATGGTGGCACAACGCGACCACCGACATCGACGGGGTGTCGGAGGCGGATGAGCGTGCGGTTTCCTTCATCGCCCGACAAATGCTCGACCGGTACGCGCCGTCGAACTTCATCTGGACCAACCCCGAAACCTTCAAGCAGACCCTTGAAGAGGGGGGCATGAACCTGGTCCGCGGCGCCCAGAACCTGGTCGAGGACTGGCAGCGCACCGTCGCCGGCAAGAAACCGGTCGGGACCGAGGACTTTAAGGTCGGCGAGACGCTGGCCGTGACCCCTGGCAAGGTGGTCTATCGCAACCACCTGATCGAGCTGATCCAATACACGCCGACGACCGAGAAGGTGCATCCGGAGCCGATCCTGATCGTGCCGGCCTGGATCATGAAGTACTACATCCTCGACCTGTCGCCCCACAACTCGCTGGTCAAATACCTGGTCGACCAGGGCCACACGGTGTTCATGATCTCGTGGCGCAACCCGACATCGGAAGACCGCGATCTCGGCCTTGAGGATTATCGCCGCCTGGGCGTGATGGATGCCGTCGACGCGGTCTCGGCGATCGTGCCGGACCGCAAGATCCACGCCGCCGGCTATTGCCTTGGCGGCACCTTGCTGTCGATCGCGGCGGCGGCGATGGCGCGCGAGCACGATGAACGGCTGGCGACCATCACCTGCTTTGCCACCCAGGTCGATTTCACCGAGGCGGGCGAGCTGATGCTGTTCATCCGCGAAAGCCAGGTCGCCTACATCGAGGACATGATGTGGGACCAGGGCTTTCTGGACGGCTATCAGATGGCCGGCGCGTTCCAGATCCTAAGGTCCAACGATCTGATCTGGTCGCGGGTCGTGCATGAATATCTGCAGGGCCGCCAGCAGGGCATGATCGACCTGATGGCCTGGAACGCCGACCTGACGCGTATGCCCTATCGCATGCATTCGGAGTATCTGCGCGGCCTGTTCCTGGACAACGACCTGGCGGCTGGTCGCTACATGGTCGAGGGACGGCCGGTCAGCCTGTCGGACATCCGCGCCCCGATCTTCGCCGTCGGCACGGTCAAGGATCACGTCGCCCCCTGGCATTCCGTCTACAAGCTCACGGTTCATCCGGCGACCGACGTCACCTTCGTGCTGACCAGCGGCGGCCACAATGCCGGTATCGTCAGCGAGCCGGGGCACCCGCGCCGCCACTATCAGATCGCCACCAACCATGCCGGTCATAACTACATCGACCCGGACACATGGCAGGCGCAGACGCCCACGACCCAGGGTTCCTGGTGGCCGGCCTGGCACGCTTGGCTGGTCGAAAAGTCGGGCGCGGAGACGGCACCACCGCCGATGGGCGCACCGGACGCCGGCTACCGGCCGCTGTGCGATGCGCCCGGCACTTACGTTCTTCAGGATTAGCCGAATGAATCTCCCGACGGATCTGCTGGCCGGCAAGAAGGGCCTGGTGGTTGGCATTGCCAATCAGCACTCCATCGCCGCCGGCTGCGCCTCTGCGTTTGCCGCCGCCGGCGCCGAGCTGGCGGTGACCTATCTGAACGACAAGGCCAAACCCTATGTCGAACCGGTCGCCGAGGCGGTCGGCTCGGAGATCTTCATGCCGCTGGATGTCGAGGTGGACGGCCAGCTTGACGCCGTCTTCGACGCTGTTGAACAGCGCTGGGGCCGGCTGGACTTCGTGCTGCACTCGATCGCCTACTGCCCGATCGAGGATCTGCACGGGCGGGTGGTCGACTGTTCGCGCGAGGGCTTTTCCCGGGCGATGGACATTTCGGTGCACTCCTTCGTGCGCATGGCCAGACGGGCCGAGCCCTTGATGAGGGAAGGCGGCTGCCTGCTTACCGTCAGCTATTACGGTGCGGAAAAGGTCGTCGACCACTACAACGTCATGGGGCCGGTCAAGGCCGCGTTGGAGGCGGTCACCCAATACATGGCGGCCGAGTTGGGGCCCAAGGGCATTCGCGTCAACGCGCTGTCACCGGGGCCGATCGCGACGCGCGCCGCCTCGGGCATCGCCCATTTCGATGCCTTGATCGACGAGGCGCGCGAGCGGGCGCCGCAACAGCGGCTGGTGACGTTGGAAGAGGTCGGCGCCATGGCGGCCTGCCTCGTTTCCGGCTTCGCCCGTGCCGTCACCGGCAACGTCGCCTATATCGATGGCGGCTATCACGTGATGTCGTGAGCAGACCCATGGACACGATGCAATACATCGAGAACAAGACCTTCGACGAGCTTGAGGTCGGCCAATCGGCGGAACTGGTGCGCACGCTGCAGCATCAGGATATCGAGCTGTTTGCCGTGATGTCGGGGGACGTGAACCCGGCCCATGTCGACGAGGAATTCGCGCGGTCGGACCTGTTCCACAAGGTCATCGCCCACGGCATGTGGGGTGGTGCGTTGATCTCCGCCGTGCTCGGCACTGAACTGCCGGGGCCTGGGACGATCTATCTGAACCAGTCCTTGAGCTTTCGCCGGCCGGTCGGCCTGGGCGACACGGTCACCGTCCGCGTCACGGTGCGCGAGAAGAAGCCGGAGAAGAAGCGCGTCATTCTGGACTGCGAGTGCCTTAACCAGGATGGCGAGACCGTCATCACGGGCGATGCCGAGGTCATCGCGCCGACTGAGAAGGTGCGGCGTCCGAGGGTCACCTTGCCCGACGTGCATCTGCATGAGCAGGGCGCCCGCTATCGCGATTTGATCGGTGCAACGCACGATCTGCCGCCGATCCGCACAGCCGTTGTGCATCCGTGCGACGCGCTGTCCCTGTCGGGTGCCTTGGAGGCGGCGGAGAAAGAGTTGATCGTTCCGATCCTTGTCGGGCCGCGCGCCAAGATCGAGGCGGCGGCTGAAGAGGCCGGCCGATCGCTCAAAGGTTTCGAGATCGTCGACACGCCCCACAGCGACGCCGCCGCGGAAGCTTCCGTCGCCATGGCGCGCGAGGCCAAGGTGGAGGCCCTGATGAAGGGCAAGCTGCACACGGACGAGTTGATGGCCGCCGTTGTCGACACCGCGCACGGCATCCGCACCGAACGGCGCATGAGCCACATTTATGGCTTGGATGTGCCGACCTATCCCAAGCCGCTGCTGGTCACCGATGCCGCGATCAATATCTACCCGTCCCTCGACGACAAGCGCGACATCGTCCAGAACGCCATCGACCTGGCGCATACCTTGGCCATCACCCAGCCTAAGGTCGCCCTGCTATCCGCCGTTGAGACCGTAACACCGAAGATCTCATCAACCGTTGAGGCGGCGGCCCTGTGCAAGATGGCCGAACGCGGCCAGATCACCGGCGGCCTGGTCGACGGGCCGCTGGCCTTCGACAATGCCATCTCCAAACAAGCGGCGGAGACCAAGGGCATCGTCTCGGACGTGGCGGGCGATGCCGACATTCTGGTCGCGCCGGACCTTGAGGCGGGCAACATGATCGCCAAGCAGCTGATCTATCTCGCCGGCGCCGAGGCGGCGGGTGTCGTGCTCGGCGCGCGGGTGCCGATCATGCTGACCAGCCGCGCCGACAGCATGCTGTCTCGGCTGGCCTCGGCGGCGCTGGTCCGTTTGTTCGTGCGGGGGGCGCCGCGGGCGGCCGCATGACCGGCACCATCCTGGTCCTGAATGTCGGATCCTCGTCGATCAAGTTCGCCAGCTATCCGGCGGACACGGACGCCGATCCGGTTCTGGCGGGCGCGATCACGGGCATTGGCCGGTCGCCCAAACTGACGGTCAAGGGCAGCGATGCCGGCGACGCGATTGGACCCTTGGCCGCGTCCGACACGACGCCGGATTTGATCGCACGCCTCGTCGGCTGGCTGGAGAGTGAAGGCGCTGACAGCCTGGTCGCGGCCGGTCACCGGGTGGTGCACGGTGGCCGGGACTTCTCCGCGCCCGTGATCGTTAATGATGGGATCATGGCCAGGCTCGACCGGTTCGTGCCGCTGGCGCCCAACCATCAGCCGCACAATCTGGCCGGCATTCGGGCGGGGGCCGCCGCCCGGCCGAACCTGCCGCAGGTCGCCTGCTTCGACACCGCCTTTCACCGCACCCAGCCCCGACTGGCGCAACTCTATGCCATTCCGCGTGCGCTGTCGGATGAGGGCGTCCTCCATTACGGCTTTCACGGCCTTTCATACGACTACATCGCGTCCGTCCTGCCGTCGATCGCCGGCGACCGGGCCGACGGCAAGGTGATCGTCGCCCATCTTGGCCACGGCGCCAGCCTGTGCGCCATGCGCGACCGCAAGAGTGTGGCCACGACCATGGGCTTCACCGCGCTCGACGGGCTGGTCATGGGCAAGCGCCCCGGCCGGCTCGATCCTGGTGTCGTGCTGCATCTGTTGCAGGATAGGGGCATGGATATCGACGCGGTCGCCGCTCTTCTGAACGGCCAGTCGGGCCTGCTCGGCGTCTCCGGCATCTCCGACGATATGCGCGACCTGCTGGCGAGCGACGATGCGCGGGCGAGAGAGGCCGTCGATCTCTTCATCTACCGGCTGGTCGAGGAAATCGGCGCGCTGACCGCCCTGCTTGGTGGGCTTGATCTGATGGTCTTCACGGCGGGCATCGGCGAAAACGCGCCAGAGATCCGCGCCGGTGTTTCGGCCAAGCTGTCCTGGCTGAGGCTGGAGCTGGACCCGGCCGCCAATGAGAGCGGCCAGACCCGCATCTCGACGCCGGCAAGCGCCATCGAGGCGCTGGTCATTCCCACGGATGAAGAGGGCGTGATCGCCCGCTCAACGCGGCAGCTTGCCGGCTGACGAACTGCACCCAACGCGCCCGGCGACACGGATCGGTGCCCGTGCCGGTTCGTCAGGCATTTGCCGCCCCGGTGCTGGCGTTGCTGCGACCGTCCGCCTCGACACCGCCCGGACCCGTATAGGGTCTCTGGGTCGAGATCTCCAGCACGCCGGTCTGAAACGTCTCGTCGTACAGCACAGGGGCGTCGGCGAAATCGCGAACCAGGCATGAGCGTTTGACGACGGGGCTGGGATCGTCGACCTCCAGCAACTCCGCATCCTCGCCGGTAACGACGGCGGGGCCAATCCATTCGGTGCCGTGGTCCAGCGTCAGATCGAAGGTCTTTTCCAAGACATAGAGCAGCGACTGCGACGGCCCGCGTTCGGAAAAGTCGTTCTCGCTCAGGCCCAGCACGTGAACGCGCGGGATGAAGGCGCGGCTGAGCATGGCCGGCACGCCGTCGATCAAGCGCAGCCGTTCGATCAACATCACCTCGGTGTCCGGCGCGAAGGGCAGGGACCAGTCACCATCGCCGTCCGGCGGCAGTTTGGCCAATCGGATCAGCTTGGCCGAGGGCTGGTGGCCGCTCATCTTGACCTGATCGGTGAACGAAAAGGCGCAGCTTGGCACCACCGCCTGCGCGGCCCGCACGGTCGTGCCGCGCCCGGCAACCCGCTCGATATAGCCGTCGTCGTTCAGGCGCTTTAGGGCGGCACGGATAGTGATGCGGCTGGCCTTGAACATGTCGGACAGTTCGTGCTCGCTGGGCAGCCTGTCGCCGACCCCATAACGGCCATCTTCGATCGAACGGCGCAGCCGGGCATAGATCTCCAGATAACGCGGCAGCTTGTCAGGCATCGGTCGTCCCCTCGACGGGCAGCACGACCATGGCCACGGTGTGCGGCGGTACCTCCAGCGCACCAGCCTCCGCCGGCCAGCTTTCGGTTTCGATGATCACCGCGTTCTGGTTGTCTTCCGTGTTCAGGGCTTGAGGGCCGCTACCGGTCACACGGTGGATCTGGCCGGGCCCCTGACGCGCGATGTCCTTCACCTCGATCGTCGCCGCCCGCTCCGGATCCCGGTTCACCACGGACAGGTAGATCGTCTTGCCGGCGGGGTCGATCGTCGCCGCCGCGTCGACCAGCGGCAGGGCGTCATAGGCGGGCAAGTTGCCGGCGGCCGGTGTCGCGACCGTCGGCGCCTGCACCGTGCAGTCGATGGCTTCGGCGCCGCGAAACTGGGTGAACAGTTCCAGCACCAGGCTCGACGGCGTCTTCCAGACCGCGTTCGGCGTGACGCGGTAATTGCCCATGACGTTGATCAGATTGAAGATCGCCGACATCTTGATCCAGTCGGCCCTCATCAGGCAGGCGTTCATCAACGCGCCGACATAGAGCGCGTCGGCGATGCCGTAATCCTCGAAGAAGTCGGGCGGCTTGCCGCCGACATAGGTGTTCCATTCGTCGAACGCGATCGGCGGCGGCGGGTCGCCGTGTTCGGAGACGATCCGCCAGGTCTCGTCCAGCATCTCCGCCACCTCCTGGGCGGCGGCCACCTTCGGCCAATACAGCTCCTCTGCCGGCGGCGGCTGGTCCCACTTCTCTGTACGGATCGAGTAATAGTGGACGCTGATCTCGTCCATCCTGCCCTGCGTGCCCTTCACGACCAACTCGTTCCACCGGCCATAGAGATCCGTGGACACGCCGACGCCGATCAGGTTGAGGGACGGGTCCACCGCGCGCATCGCGGCGGCATAGTCCAGATAGAGCCGGGCATAGGTCTCGGCGTCGCAATGGCCGACCTGCCAATTGCCGAACTGTTCGTTACCGACGAACCAGGTCGTCACGTTGAACGGCGCCTCATGGCCGTTCGCGGCCCGCAGCCGGCCCATCTCCGTCTCGCCGCCGCCGTTGCAGTACTCAACCCAGCGGGCGGCCTCCTCCGGCGTGCCGGTACCCATATTGATGGTCAGGATTGGCTCGGTTTTCAGCAGGCGGCAGAGCGCGATGAACTCGTCCGTGCCGATGTCGTTCGGCTCCCACAGGTTCCAGGCCGGGTCCAGATAGCCGGGCCGCTTGTCGCGGTCGCCGATGCCTTTTTCCCAGTGATAGGCGGAGGCAAAGTTGCCGCCCGGCCAGCGCAGGAAGGTCGGCCGCCATTCCGCGATCGCGGCCACCACATCGGGCCGGTGCCCATCGCTGTTATCCGCCGGCATCACGGAGGCAGAGCCGATCCAGAGATCGCCTTCGGCTCCATGAGCGATCGAGAAGACACCATCCGCCTGGGTCCCGTCGACGGTCAGCGTGGCCTCGTAGGTCTGCCAGTCGGCCGCGACTTCAGGGATGAACCAGGACTGATCGCCCAGCGTGACCGTCGCTTCCTGGCCTTGGCCCTTGAGCACGACCCGCACGGTGTAGCGCGTGCCCTGAGACAGATACAGCCCCGCCTGTTGAACTCCGTGCAAGCCGCCATCGGGCTTCAGGATCGTGATCCGCTGGGACTGGCGACCGGTGTAGAAGGTCGTGTTGTCGTGAACGAACAGCACCCGTTCGGCGTCCGGGTTCAGCGCCGTCCACGGCTCGACCACGCCGAAGCTGGGATGCTGGTGGGAAAGCCCCTCGCTCAGGCCCACATACGCCCGGTCGTCGCCCAGGAACTTGCGGTTGCGCAGCAGTTCCGCCCAATGGCCGTGATAGACCGACCGGCCGATATGCTCCAAATTGGCACCGTATAGATGGTCGTGCACGTGGCCCAGCCGGGTCGCCGGGTCCAGGGTGATGGTGGCGTAAAACGTCATGGGGGGCTTCTCTCCTGGCGCCTGCGGTCAGGCCGCCTGATCCGGTCGAACCATCCATACCCGATCGGCGGGAAACCCGATCGGCACGTCCTGGCCCTCGGCGAAGTCGCCGGCCACGTCGGCACTGCGCACCGCCTCGATCTGATGGCTGCCCAGCGCCAGGCGATAGCGCGTATAGGTGCCGACGAAGATGCGCGATACGACTTTGCCCTGCACCGTGTTTTCCGCCGTCGGTTGGCCAAGCACGATCTGTTCCGGCCGTATGGTCAAGAGGCCGTCTTCCGGCGGCCGTTCGTCCTCGCCGCCGGGGGCAAAACGAAAGCTGCCGACATCGGTTTCCACCGTGTCGCCCTGCCGCCTGCCCGGCAGGAAGTTCACGCCGCCCAGGAAACGGGCGATGCGCTCCGACGCTGGGTGGCGATAGAACACGTCGGGGCTGGCGAACTGCTGCAGGCGGCCGTCGAAAATCATGGCGATCCGGTCGGCCAGCAGCACGGCCTCTTCCTGGTCATGCGTCACGAAGATCGTGGTAATGCCCAAATCACGCTGGACCGACAAGATCAACTCGCGCATCTCGTCGCGAAGGTGGGCGTCGAGATTGCTGAGCGGCTCGTCGAGCAGCAGAACGCGGGGCTTGGTGATCAGCGCCCGCGCCAGGGCCACGCGCTGCTGCTGGCCGCCGGACAGCTGCTTCGGCCGCCGGTCGGAAATGTCCGGCAGGCGCACGAGGTCGAGCATTTCCTTGACGCGTTGGTCGATGGTCTTGGGGTCGACGCCCGCCATCTTCAGGCCGAAGCCGACATTCTGGCCGACGCTCATGTACGGGAACAGCAAATAGTTCTGGAACACCATGACCGCGCCGCGCTTTTCCGGCGGAATGCGCACGATGCTGTCGCCATCGAACGTGATATCGCCCGCTGTCGGGCGGATCAGCCCGGCGATCATCTTTAACGTCGTGGTCTTGCCGCAGCCGGAGGGGCCCAGCAGCGCGATCAGGCGGCCGGACGGGATGTCCAGGTCCATATCCGCCACGGCGGGCGCGTCGACGCCCGAATAGGCCTTGGTCAGATTGTTGATGCGAACATGGGTCATACGCGGCCAAAACCTCCAACGGCCCCGGACTCGCCGGACAGAAAGCGGGATGAAACCAGCAGGATCAGCACTGCCGGTGCGATGAAGATCAGCGACAGGGCGGCAATCACCGCGTTGTTGCCGCTGCCGGCGGCGGAAAACAGCAGGATGGGCAGCGTGATCACCCGACCCTGGCCGATCAGGAAGGTCAGCAGATATTGGCTCCACGAGACCAGGAAGGCGAACAGGCAGGCGACGAACAGACCAGGCAGGATGGCCGGGAACGTCACGTGCCAGAAGGTCCGGAACGGGCCGGCGCCCAGCGTTCGTGCCTGGGCCTCGAAATCGGCGTTGTAGTTGGCGAACACGCCGCTCAACGTCAGCACCACATAGGGCATCACCGGCACCAGATGGACGATGCTAACACCGAGGACCGAGCCCGACAGACCCAGATTGATGCCCGCCGCCTCCAGCGCCAAATCCCAGCGGATGAAGTTGATGTTCAGGCCCAGGCTGAAGGCGATCGGCGGTACGATCGTCGGCGTGATGATGATGAACTCGATCAGCCGCTTGCCCCGGAAACTGTACATGCCCAGCGCGCGCGCCGCCGGCATGCCGATCACGATCGAGACCCCGGTGACCAGAAACCCGATCCAAAGGCTTAAGCCCAGGGCGCGGACCACATCCGGCACACTGGCCCATTGGGCGAACAGGTTTTCGATGCTGAACTGCCCCGCCGGCGGCAACAGGCCCAGCCTTTGCCAGGCCTGCAGGCTCCATTCGTCCGGGATCAGCTGCGGATAGAACCAGCGAAAGGCAAAGGCGTTGATGAAGAACGCGATGACCGGCAGGACCAGCACCACGCACATGAAAATCACGGTGGCGTAGAAGACGACCTTGCCGGTGGCGCGCTTGCCCGCGCCGCGGTCGGCCGGGGCCAGCTCCTTGACCGTTACGTCCGTCATCGTCCTAACCCCGCCTGATCGTGCGGGCACTGATGTACATGTAGATCAGCACCAGAATGAGAACGATGACCGCGATGATGATGCTGAGCGCCATGCCCTCGGCGCGCGCGTTCAGATCGGGGTTCAGGAAGAAGTCCAGCGCCATTACCGGCAGCATCTCCGGATGCCGAACGCCCAGAATGCGCGGCACCTCGTACGTGCCGAAGGTGAAGGCGAAGACGATGATCGAGGCCGACATCAGCCCCGGCATGATCAGCGGCAAGGTGACGTAGCGAAACCGCTGCCAGCGGTTGGCGCCCAGGCTCTGGGCGGCCGCCTCGTAGTCCTCGCCCAGCGACTGCAGGATCGCCATGACGATGATGCCGAAAAAGGCGATCTCCTTCCAGACATAGGCCAGGATGATGCCGATGCCCGAACTGTCGCGCACCAGCACCGGGAAGTCGCGCGGGCTGCTGATCAGCCCCAATTCCCCGGCCACGCGCGACAGCAGGCCGCTTTGCGAGAACACCAAGATCATGCCGATCGCGATCACCAGATGCGGGATCGGCAGGTTGAGCTGGAACAGGAACACCGCCAACCGCTTGCCGAAAAACGTGCGGCGCAGCAGCAGGGCGATGGCGATCGCTAGCGCCGCTGAGATGAAGGTGCTGGCGAACGCCACCCAGAAGGTCAGCAGCAAGCCGGCCCAGAAGCGGCTGGAATGCTCTTCTGAGAACATGACGCTGACATAGGCGTCGAAGTTCAGCTCGGTGTTGCCGAGCTGAGGTTGGAAGCCAAGGCTTTGCAGGAACCCGAAGCCTAAGCTGCCGAAGAACAGCACCAGGATGATCAGGACGGTCGGCCCGAGCATCAAGGGAATGCGCCAACGCTCCCACGACATGGGTTAGCCCTCTGGTACCGGTTCGGGTTCCTGCTGCCTAGTACGTCGTCCGACTATTGCGGCAAGGGCTCGCCGCGCAGGACGTAGCGCTCCCAATCCGCCTCGATCCTGGTCTGGTACTCAGCCGCGATGTCGGCCACCAGCGCGCCGGCCAGGATGTTCGGATCCTCCGCCGCGTCGCCCAGATTCTCCATGGCGACGTTGATCGCCTCCAACTGCGCCGGATCAGTCACACGAGACACGTCAATACCCCAGCCACAGCAGAAGCCGTTCTCCGGCTGCACCTGAAAGGCCTGCAGGTCTGGCCGCAGGATCAGGTTGGCAGTCACCAGGGCCGCCGCCTTGTTCGGTGCGTTGAACGGGATGGCGACATAGTTGAAGTCGCCGATCATGTAGTCGTTGAACGAAAAGGCCTGCGAGGTCGGTGGCACGATGCCCGCCGCGATCGACGGCGCCGCGCCCGATGGCGACTGGGTGAAGGTGAACGCGGTTTCGCCATTGGCGAACAGTTGGTCGGCCTCCGACTGGTTGGCCGGGTAGGTCTCGCCTTCGCGCCACAGATTGGGCTGCCAGTCAATCAGGGTCTGCCAAACCTGGGGCGCCCACTCGTTGTAGAGATCCTCGTTGAAGTCACCGACCCACTGGTCGTGGCCGCCGCTCAACTCGAAGAACAGTTGCTTGACGAAGCGTGTTCCGACAAAGGCGCCGGGTCCGGGGGCCATATAGGTGAACTGACCCGGATTGGCCTCGATCCAATCGCTCAGCTCGGCATAGGACCGCGGCAGTTCGTCCTCGTCCAGGCGCGCTGAATCGTAAACGAAGTGGAACTGGGCGCTGGACCAGGGGCTCTCATAGCCGTCGACCGGCCGACCGAAGTCGAGATAGATGGCGGGGTTGTCCCAATCCACCAGCGCGGCGTTGGGAATGCCCTCCGCCCACGGGCCGTACAGCAGATCCGCCTGCCTGAGCGTGAAGAAGTTCTCGCCATTGATCCAGATGAGGTCGACTGTGCCGCGATCGCCGGTCGCACCGGCCTGCTGCTCGCTGATCACCTGATTGACCACATCGACCGTATCGGCCACCGGCACCCGCTCCAGCGTGATGCCGTATTCCTCTTGCAGCGGTATGCCGTAGAACTCGTCGACGAAGCCGTTGATGGCGTCCGAACCGCCCCACATGTACCAATAGACGGTCTCGCCGCGCGCCTGTTCGACCACCTCGTCCCAACTGGTAAAGCCGGGCAGGTCCTGCGCGGTCGCACTGGCGCTGATCGCCAGCGCCGCGGTCGCCGCAATGGCCGCGTTTTTGAGTGTCGAAAGCTTCATGGTGCAACTCCTCCCATCGTCACCGGTTATTAGACATTAACCCCGTCCCGCTGCAGATAATCCGCATACGGGACCGGTTCGACCAGCCGCATCTTGGTCCAGGCGGCCAATTCCATCAGCTCGCGCGTCACATCGCCCTGGCCCATTGCAAAGTGATGCTGCAGGCCGCGTACGGTTAGCGTGTTCAAGAGATCCCAGATGTCGATCGCTTCGCCGTTCAGATAGGTCTTGGAAACCCACCCCCGGGTGCCGTCGAAACCCTTCGACGGGTGCTCCACGACCTCCGATTTCAAGACCAGCAGGCGCGACGCGTCCTCGTTGACATAGCTGACCGTCGTCGGCTGCGGCGCGAAGACCTGATCGCCGGACACGCCGTAGGGCCCGTCCTCGCCATTGCGCCCCAGCGTCACATGGTCGACCCAGGCGATGCCGTCCTGATTGGCGAAATGCCGGGGCGATACGCCGCAATGCCACATCAGCATTGCCTGCCGGTCCGGGTCGATCGCGGCGATGTCGAGCAAGGTGGCGGAGCCATCCCGGTCGGACATCAGGTTCAGCATGTGCATACTGACCGCGCCCAGCACGTCGCCCTCGCAGGCGACCGGAAACCGATGCTCGCTGCCCAGCCAGCCATAGGCCAGGCACGGGGCGACGTTGTAGAGCCCCTGGATGTCCGACCAGCACTGAACCGCCAGCGCGTCGTAATCCTCGTCGGCGGAAAGGTCGTGCAGCGCCAGATAGAGGCGGGCGATCCGGTCGAATGCCTCGTCCTCCGTCACGGCGATCGACCGAGCGGCGCTGCGCATGTCAGCGACCGCTTCGGCCACGCGGGTGGCCTCAACGGCCTTGGCGCGGTCCACCACGACCGGCAGGTCGATCGGTTCGACCGTGACGCCCAGCCGGCGTCTAAAGGCGTCGGCGTCGGAGACCATGCCGTCAAAGCCGGGCGATATGCCGCCGATCCAGCCGATGCGCGACTGTTCCAGCCCGACAACCGCCCGCAATGCCCGCGCCGTAACCGCGAACCGCTCGCGGAAGCGTTCTGAATCCGGGTTGCCATAGAACCATTTGTAGGGAATGTCGCGGTCCTTCACGACGGTCTTGATCAGGCTGGCGAAGTGGCTCATCGAGACCAGGGACGACAGCTGCACCGGGCCGTCAAAGCTGGGGTCCGGCACGGACCAGAGGCCGACCCGGGGTGCCACGTCCAGCAGCGGATAAAGCTGCTCGCCGGCGCTGCAGGCGGCGTTCTGGATCATCAGAAGATCGATCCGCTGGTCCTTCAACTCGCGCGCCGCCGCCTCGGCATCCTCCCCCGAATGGATCGGCCGGCTGATCGCGACCAGGTCATAGCCCAGCGCGTCGCTTTCGGCCTTCAAGGCGTCGATCGCGGTTTCGCGCACCCGATACTTCTCGGCGTAGTAGGGCGAGATCGAAACGCCGACATAGCCGATGCGGGGCCGGTGACGGGTCATTGGCCATGCCCCTGGGCGGTGTGCCGGGCAGGTTCGGCATTCACTTCCGCGGCGTTGACCAAGGGTACGGCGGTCTCATTGGCGATTGCCGTCAACCGGCGCAGCCTTTCGCGACCTTCGCCCTTGGCCCAGTCCGCAAGGGCCGACGACCCGCCTTTGCCGAAGATCTCGATGGCGGGGCGCCAAACCGCCCGCCCGCAAAGATAGCCGCCATAAGGCACGCCGGCCTTGCCGGCCAGTTCCAGCCCCTCCGCGAACGCCTCCAAGGTCACGCCCGCACTCAAAAACACGAACGGACAGCCGGCGGCGTCGGCCGTGGCGCGAAAATGGTCCAGCGCCTCGGCCATGGAGCAGTTGGGCGATCCGCCCGCGCGTTCGGCCGTTTGTGTGCCGGCGACGAAGGCGAGGTCGACCGGGAATTCGATCTTTAAGACGTCGATGCGATAGCCGGGTTTGGAGAATTCGGCCACCGACCGCCGTACAATGTCGGGCTTGATCGCGGCGAAGTCGGCCGTGCCCGCCTCGACCCCTTGCCGATACGACAAGGGTTCAAAGAGAAACGGCAGGTCATTGGCCTGGCATTCAGCGCCCACACGCTCAATCAGTGCCTGCTTGACCGTATTCTCGTCCGACGGCGCGTCCGGATCGTAATACATGTGCAGCTTGATCGCGTCGGCGCCGCGCTGTGCGAGGCGGCGCACCGACAGGCTCGGCGGCAACGTGGTGACGGTTTCACTGTCGCCGCCATAGACGTCCGTCTCGTACGCGCGCAGGATTCCGGTTCCGGTGTCCGTGACGGCCTGACAGGCGTCGCCGAACCGGTGGTCCAGCAGAATGGCCGAGGCGTCGGGCGACAGCCATTGGGCGAGCACGGTCTTGAACTCCGCCGCCCGCGCGTCGGCGTCACCGGTATCGCTGGAGGCGGCGGCCAGCGCGCGCGTGAGGCTGATGCCTTGATCGATCGCCAGTGCACACATCAGGCCGCTGTCGGTCATGCAGGCGCCGAGGCGCTGGCGCTTCAAGGCCGGTTCCATTTAGCTGGCTGGACCTTGTCGATGCATGCTTCGGCCGCTGGGCATCGGGCTCGTCATATCCTTTCGGGCCGATCCGCCTGCACGCCTGCACGAAACACGCAGAAAACAGCTTGAAGCGGACTGAATGCTGTCAAAGACGTTCGCCCAAGGCACTGTAGTGCAATGGTTTTCCTGGCTTGATCGGCGTTCCGCACCTGGCTGCGACCTCATCGTGTCGTCGATACCGGTCGCCAGAATGCCTGAGCGCAATTGTTATAGCAATTGGAATGTGTGGGCTTTGTGAACGCAGGACGGCTAGCCGACGCTTCTCAGCCCGTCCGCATTGTTACCCGGCGAGGGCAGGGGCATTGCCGACCGCCCGTCACCTCGACTGAGGGCATCATCCGCATCCTCGAACGTCGCCACTGGGCGCGACCGCGTGATCAGCGAGAAGATCGGCGGCACGAAGTAGAAGCTGACGATGGAAGACAGCAGGACGCCGCCGGCAATCGCGGTCGCGAAGGGCGGCCAGAAACCGCCGCCGCCGAGGATCAGCGGAATGAAGCCGCCGAACGTCGTCAGGGTCGTGGAGAAGATGTGCCGGCTGGTGCCGAGCACGATGTTGCGGATCGCGACCGGGTCGCCGGCAACCGCCCGGCGATCGCCCTTCAGTTCGGTCAGGATGATGATCGCGACATTGACCGACACGCCGATCGAACCGATGGCGCCGATCAGCGCCTGAATGCCGAAGGGGAAACCAAGGAGGGCAAGGGACAGGAAGCTGAGGCCCATTGACAATCCGGCGACAGTGGCCACCACCAGCGACAGGCGGAAAGAGTTGAAGGTGAGGACGATGGTGACCAGGGTCAGCGTCACGATCAGCGCGACCGAGGCCATCAGATCGCGCACCGTATCGGCCCTGGCATCGGCATCGCCGCCGAACTCAAGACGATAGCCGATCGGCAGCGGCAGCGGGTTCTCTTCAATGAGTTGCTGGAAGGCGGCGAAGGCCTCCTGGGGCAGGACGCCGGCGTCGACGTAGCCGAGCACCGAGTTGAACCGCTCGCCGTCAAGATGCGGGATCGATTGCTGGGATGGTACCAGCGTCAGCTCACCCAGCGCCGATAACGGCACGCCTGGAAACAGATCCGCCGACGGGCCGCTTGTCGGCGCAAGAATGTCCATCGACCCGATATCGGCGACGTTGCCGCGCTCGTCCGACGAGATCCGCACGCGCACCGGCAACTCGTTCGTCGCCTCGATCAATGAGCCGCCCATGGCACCCTCAAGATTGGTCTCAAGCTGCCTGGCCACGTCGCCCAGCGAAAGCCCGAGAAGCCGTGCCACGTCCTCGTCGGCCTGAAACTGCAGTTGCGGCACGCCGCCATTTAGCGCCGCGCGCGTATGCGTGATCGCCGGCACTTGCGTCATCAGCAGCCGCGCCTGCTCCCCCAACGCCCGCAACTGGTCGAGATCCGGTCCGAAGATTCTGAGCTCAACCGGTGCGACAACGGGCGGTCCTTGAAGGATCTCGCGCACGAAGATTTGCGCGCCCGGCAGCTCATGGTCGAACCGGTCCTGCAGGTCCGGCATCAGGTCGACCGCTGCCTGGGCGGACGTCGCGGTGACCAGCGCCTCGGCAAAGCGGGCGACGCCGTCCTGGTTCATCAACATGTTGTAATAGAAGGCCGGCGCGCTTCGGCCCGCGAACCAGGCGACCGTCTCGACGGCCTCTTCTTCGCGCAGGATGGCATGGGCCTGGCGGACAACGTCGACCGTCTGGTCCAGCGAGGCGCGGGCCGGCAGGCGCATCTGGACATAGAACTGGTCGCGGTCGGCGCCAGGGAAGAACTGGGCCGTCAGGGTGGGCAAGCTGACGAAACCGATGATCGGCAGGGCGACCGCGACCATGATGCTGAGGATCCGGAACCGCAGGCTCAGATCCAGCGAGCGGGCGAACAGCCACCGAAACGGACCGCCGCCAATGCCGTTGCGCCACCAGCGGCGCGGTCCCTTGCCGACCCGGGCCAGAACGAAGCCGGAGATGGCCGGCGTGACCAGGATCGCCAACAGCCAGGACGAAACAAGCGCGGTGATCACGGCGATCGCGATCGCGCTGACGAAGTCGCCGGGCGCGCCGGGCAGCAGCGCCATCGGCATGAAGGCGAGCACGGTGGTGATGGTCGAGGCCAACAGCGGCAGCCACAGATGCCGCACCGCCTCGCCGACGGCGTCGACGGGCCTGGCGCCGTTCTCGAGCCGCGATCGGATCCGGTCCGTCATCACGATCGCGCTGTCGACCAGCAGGCCAAGGGCGACGATCAGGCCGGTGACCGACATCTGGTGCAGGGGGACGCCTTGGGCCTCCAGCAGCCCGATCGCCATGAAGCCGGTCAGGGGCAGGATGAGGGCGACGATCGCGGCCGACCGCCAGCCCAGCGTGACGAACAGCACGATGACAACCAAGCCGACGCCGATCGCCAAATTCTCACCTAAGGTGCTGAAGCGCTGGGCGGTATAGACGCTCTGGTCGAAGATCTGCTCATGGTCCAGGCCGCCGGGAAGGGTCGCCTCGAATTCGGCCAGGACGTCGCGAACCTGGGCCATCCAGGTGTCGACCTGCAAGTTCACCGCCATGCGCACGGCGACCACCACGGCCGGCTCCAGCTCAGCGAAGGCGAGATTGTCGGGCGGGTTCACCAGGGTGCGCCGGACCGTTGCCACATCGCCGACCCGCACGATCGTGTCGCCGCTTGACGCGATTGGCACATCACGGATGCGGTCCAGATCCTCGATCTCGCCGGCGACCTCGATGACGAGGTTATTGTCCGCCCGCAACTGCCCGGCGGCTACCTTGGCATCCGCCGAGGCAATTGCCGCCGCCACCGCATCGGGGGTCAGCGCGAGAGAGGTCAGGACGTTGCGGTCGAACTCGACCACGATCTCCTCGTCCGGCCCGCCCCAGATCTGCACCAGCTCCGCCCCCGGAACGGCGCGCAGGCGGTCCTGCAGATCCTCCGCAAAGCGGCCCATGATGGCGAGATTGGGCTCGCCGTCGCCGCGCCAGGTAATCGCGCTGATGCTGGTGAAGGCGTTGCCCCGATCGGTTTCCAGTGTCGGCGAAGGCACGCCTTCGGGAAACTCCAGTTCCGCGTCGTCCAGCGCGCTGCGCACATCGACCCAGACCTGGTCGATCTCGGCATCCGTGATGTAGGGGCTGAGCTCGAGTGTGATGACGGAGATGCCGTTGCGCGATCGCGAGACCATTTCGTCGATCTGTTCGATCTCCAGCAGCTCATCTTCGATCTTGTCGGTCACCAGGGCTTCGACGCGCTCGGCCGTCGCGCCCGGGGCCGGCGTCACGATCGTGGCGAACAGGTTGGTGATCGTCGGGTCTTCCTGGCGGCCGATCGTCACGAAGGCCGACAAGCCGACGACCAGCACCACCGCGATCAGCAGCGCCAGATAGCGCGGTTGTCGAAACAGCAGGGTGGGCAGATCGGTGCGGCTAGACATTGTCCGCGACAAGCGAGGTCAGGGGTACGATCCGCTGGCCCGGCGTTACCCGTTCGACCCCGACGGAAACCACGCGATCGCCGTTCGAGACCGTGCCGCGCACGAACACTTGGTCGGAGGCGAAATGCAGGACCTCGACTTCCTCGCGCTCGACCACCGTGTCGCCGAACGGGGTATCGCGCGCGACGAAGACGGACCACAGGCCGTCAAGGCCTTGGGTCAGCGCCGCCACCGGCAGCCAATAGCCCGGTTCGGCGTGGTAGCGTTCCAAGGTCAGGCGGGCGATCTCGCCGGATGGCACGCTGATCGTATCGCCGAAGACCAACACGGCGGTCACCGTGCGGGTCTGTCGATCGATGTCGCGGCGCAGTGCGTGCAGGGTCGCTTGCATCGTCCGGTCGCCAATGGCGATCTCGAACACTTCGCCGACATCCAGCCGTTCCGCCAGCGGTACCGGAATGCCGATACGGGCTTCCATGACGTCGGTCTCGACAATGTCGAGCACGGGTTGGCCCGCTTGCAGGACGGCCCCGATGTCGGTCATCCGTGCGCCGACGGAACCGTTGAAGGGCGCCCGCAGCGTCGACTTATCGATCTGGATCTCCACGTTCCGAATGGCTGCGTGGGCCTGTTCCAGGGCCGCCTCCAACGCGATGCGTTCGAGATAGGATTCGTCCAACCGCTGGTCTGTGGCGTGCCCCATGCGGTTCAGTTCCTGCTGCCGCTCTTCGGTGCGGACGGCGAGTTCGACCTGCGCCTCCAACTCGTGAACCCGGCTTTGCAGCTCGTCGAAGCTCGCCTCCAGCAAGGCCGTGTCGAGGCGCGCAATGGTGTCGCCGGCGCGGACGCTATCGCCCTCGTCGACCAGGATCTCGACCAGCCGGCCCGGCAGTTCGAAGCTCGCGCTGGTCTCCCGGCGCGCGACCACCCGACCGACGAATTGGCGCGGCACGGTGTAGCCGTCCGCCTCGACAATGGTCAGGATTTCGACCGGTATCGGCGCGGCCAAGGTCGCCTCGTCGCTGGCGCTACCCGGCTGGCGCAACGTGCTCACGGCGAACAGCACGGCGCTGACGATAATCGCGCCGACAACAACCTGACCGGTCAGGCCCAAGGCACGCCGGATGAGGCCGCGCCTGACGGGCGCCTCTGCATGTGAGTGCTGATCACTCATGTTCGTTCTCAAGATCAATAACCCCAACGGCAATTTGTACGTGTATCATGGGCATGAGATCAAGTATTCATGTCAATCCTGGGCAGGCGGGCGGTCGTTACCGCCAACCTCTCGCGCCATCAGATAGAACGTGTAATTACACTGTCAAGCCGATGCCTGCTCTTCGTCGCGACGGCCCAGGACAGATCACACACATGTGTGATCCCGGCGGTTGACGCTTTCGCCGGTCCCATAGATTGCTGAGCCGGCAGTTGGGGCAGCAGGAGGTGCAGCGGTGCGTTCATGGATGGCCGGCTCTTTGTTGATCGTCTCACTCGGCCTCGGAACGGCGTATGGCCAGCCAGCCTGCGGGTCCGACCAGCCCTGCCCGATCAGCTTCCCTGACGGCGATGGTGTCGATGCGGGCCAGTACTACGTCGAAGTACCGCCTGATTGGGACGGCGAGACGCCGTTGCCGGTGATCGTCTGGTTTCACGGCTATCAGGGGTCCGGACAGGCGGCGGTGAGCAATCGGGGCCTTGTCGGCGCCTGGACCGATGCCGGTTACCTGTTCGTCGCTGGGGACGGGCGCGACAACACCTGGGCGCATCAGGGTTCGCCCAGCCAGGCGCGCAACGACGCGGCCTACGTCCGCGCCGTCATCGAAGATGTGCAAGACCGCTATCCGACCGACCCCGAACGCATCGTGGCGGCGGGGTTTTCGCAAGGTGGGTCGATGGTCTGGTCCGTGGCTTGCTATGTCGGCGCGCCCTTCACCCATTACGCCCCGATCTCCGGCGCCTTCTGGGAGCCGATGCCGGCGACCTGCGAGGCTGGGCCGGTCACCATGCGCCACACCCATGGCACGTCGGACAGGGTGGTGCCCATGGCAGGGCGCCCGATCGGCGACCGCTGGCGGCAGGCGGACATCTTGGCCGGGCTCGACGTCCTGCGCGCGCTGAATGCCTGTCCGGCGATGGCCGATCGCGATGATCTCGCTGTCGGCAGCTCAACCTGTCAGGTCTGGTCGTCCTGCACGGATGGCGCGTTGCAGCTCTGTTTGAACGATGGCGGCCACGGTGTTCCTTCCGGCTGGTCGGCGACGACGCAAGCCTGGATCGAGGCAACCGCTGGGTCAGGCGCCAATTAGGTGCTTTCCCGGGCTGCCGGCGCCTTGGCTGGTCCTAAGCGGCCGCGCAGACCGACATGCACCAACACGGCGCCGATCGCCAACGCCAGGCCGGCCAGGGCGCAAATGGCGGCAAATCCGATGTCGGCGTAGATCTCGCCAAACACGGCCGCCCCGATGAACGATGCGGCGTATGTCACCGCGCTGTTCAGCCCCAGAATGGCGCCGCGCCGCGCCGGGTCCGCCCGCGACAGCAGCAGGACCAGCGCATTCAGGCCGAAATGGTTCACGAACCCCCAGATGGCGGACAGCACGATGACGGACCAAAAGGCCTCGGCCGCCGGGATCATGGCCAGATAGATCAGCGCCACCGTCAGCAGCGCCAGCGGAAACATCCGGCGCAGGCCGAACCGGTCGATCAGGCCGTCGCCAAGGCTGGCCAGACCAAAGCCGATGCCATAGGCCAGGACGAACAGCCCGGCAGGTGCAGCAGCGACGCCGTGGCTGACCCGCAAATGGTCGCCGACAAAGGGATAGACGCCGTAAAAGCCGATCATGAAGGCGAAGCAGGTCGCCAGCAGGATCGGCACGGTTGGTATCTTCAGCGGCGCCAACGGACCCTCGCGCGCGGGTGCTGACGCCGGCCGGTCTCTCGGCAGCAGCCGGACAAAGCCGATCAACGCGACGAAGCCGACGCCGACCAGCACCAGGAACACCGATCGCCAGCCCGCCAGATCGGTCAGCAACGCGGCGGCCGGTATGCCCAGAACCAGCGACAGCGACCAGCCGGCCAGGACCCGCCCCAGGGTTCGGGCTTCGGCCCCTTTCGGCGCGACGGTGGCGGCCAGATGATAGGTCGCCGGCAGGACAATCCCGGCGCCAAGGCCGGCCATCCCCTGGGCAACGGCGAGCGCTACCCATGACTGGGCGAACGCGCTGGCGCCGATCGCCAGCATCATGACCACCATCCCCAGCAACAGCACAAGGCGCGGCCCGACCCGGTCGATGTGACGGGCGAGCGCAAAGGCCGACAAGGCCGTAGCGCCGCCATAGGCCGCGATCGCCCGTGCCACGTCGGCCGCCCGCGCATCGAAGTCGGCGGCGACATCGGTCAGAATCGGGCTCAAGACCAGCGAGTTGGAGCCGACCAAGGCGATGCCCAGGGTCAGCAGGCCAACCTGGATGGAGGTCGACCGCCGCGCCGCTTTCTCTTGATCATGCTCTGCCATGCAGGTTTATTAGACTAATCCGCCCAAGTGATGAACAGGGTTCAAGTATGATGGCAGAACAAACGAACAGCGTTCGGTCCAAACCGACGGCAGGCCGAACGACGGATGCCAAGGACAGAACCTTGTTAGGCCTGTTGGCGGAGGATGCCACGCGCAGCTATGCCGACCTTGGGCGGCTTTTGCACCTGTCGCCGCCGGCGGTCCACGAGCGGGTCAAACGGCTGAAGCGCGACGGCGTCATCAAGGCCACGGTGGCGGTGCTGGACGCGGAGAAGGTCGGCAAGCCCTTGCTGGCCTTCGTCCATGTCGACACCGCCGGCTGGGGCAAGAGCGAACAGCTGATGGCGATGAGCAAGCTGCCGGAGGTCGAGGAGATCCACACCGTCGCGGGCGACACCTGTGTCCTGCTGAAGATCCGGACCGATGGCCCCCAGGCGCTGGAGGACATCCTGCGCGAGATCTACGACATCAATGGCGTGGAACGCACGCGCAGCTATATCGCGCTCAGCACGGTCCTGGAACGCGGGGTTCGGCCTAGGGATGGGTGATCCTACCTTGTGGCAGGCGACTTATGGCTCGGGCGCAGCCTCCGGCCGTATGGCAACCCAAACCACGGCCAGCGTGACCAGTGCGAGCGCTCCGTTCACCAGAAACACGATGCCGAAATCGTTGCCCATCGCGTAGAGCGAACTGCTGACCGCGATCCCGACCGTGCCGCCCAGCAGTTGAGACGACATGACGATGCCGCCGGCCTGGCCCTGCTTGTCGATCGGCACCGCGTTCGGGATGGCCCGTGCGGCCGGTATGTACGCCAGGCCCATGGCGGCAGCCCAAGCCAGCAACCCTGGCAATAGAGCGACGTAGTCGTTCCATCCCTGGGCGATACCGATCCAAAGCAGGGACAGGCCAAACACGGCCATGCCGATCAGGGTCGGGGTCCGCGTGCCGATGCGATCGACCAGGCGCCCCGACGGTATCGCCAGAAAGGCTTGCAGCCCCACCGCCGGCAGCAGGGCCAGCCCAGTCACGAAGGCGCTGAGCCCGAGCGCATGCTGCAGATAGAGGGCGCCAAAAACCACGACCGTCGCCTTGTTGAACTGGGCGCTGAACAGAACCAGCGTGCACACACTGACCGTGGCATTGGCAAACAGGTCGACCTCGATCAGCGGGTCGCGGCTGCGGATCTCGTGCAGCACGAATAGGGCGACAACCGCGCAGCCACCTGCAAGCACGGGCCAGACAGCCAGTGACGTCCAGCCCCAATCGGAACTCTGCATGATGGCGAAGACAATCATGCCCATGCCGAGGATCAGCGTAGCCAACCCGATACTGTCGAACCTGGCGCCGTTTCGTGTTCTCTGTGGATCTCGCCAATAGATCAGAACGGCCGCGCCAATTGCCAGCACGATCGGTGGGTTGATCCAGAAGATCCAGCGCCACGACAGAAAATCCGTCAGGGCGCCGCCGACGAGAGGCCCCAGGGCCAGGAAGCTGGTGCCGATCGCCCCGTAGACCCCAACGGCAAAGCCGCGCTTTTCCGGTGGGAAGACAGTCGTGACGATGGCCAGCGAAATCGGAAAGATGAACGCGGCGCCAATGCCCTGAATGCCGCGTGCCGCGATGATCCAGGCCCCGTCCTGCGCCAGTCCAGCGGCCAGCGAGGCCAGGCCGAACAGGCCCAACCCCAGCAGCATCAACCGCTTGATGCCGACAATGTCGCCCAGGCGCCCGGCGGCGGCCGCCAGTCCTGCCAAGGTTAGGAGGTAAACGTTGATGACCCAGTGGCCGCCCACGACCGACAGGCCGAGATCGTGTTGCAGCGCCGGCAACGCCACCGCGACGACGGTTTCGTCCAGCAGGATGACCCCGATGACCGCACCCATGGCGAGCAGCAGGATCCACTTGCTCTTGGTGTTGTCGGAATGCGTCAGGTGAGGGTCCTCGGGTCCGCGTGAACGGCACCCGAACTCTAGCCCGGCATTTGGGCCGCGTCAGCCCTTCACCGCCCCGGCAAGAAAACCGCTCATCACCCGTCTTTGTGTCAGGATGAACACGATGATCACCGGCACGCAGGTCAAGGTGGCCAGCGCCATGGTCGCTTGGAAGTTCACGCCATATTCGGTGTTCAGCGACAAGAGGGCGACGGGCAGCGTGTACGTGTCGGGAGAGGTCGAGATCACCAGGATCTGAAACCACTGCTTCCAGTTCAGCAAGACCGCGATCAGGCATGCGGTCAGGACGACGGGCTTGGCCAAGGGCAGGACGATGCGTCGGAAGATCTGCCATTCCGTCGCCCCGTCCATGACGGCGGCGTCCAACAGTTCGCTGGGGATGTTACGGAAAAACTGCAGGAACAGGATGAACACCAGGGGCACGATGCTGATCGACAGCACGATGCCGACATAATTGCCGGCCTGGCTTTGCAGCAGGCCCAGATAATAGACGACGAAGTAGAGCGGGATCACCAACAGCATGTTGGGATACATGATCGCGACCAGGAACGTGTTCCGCACCGTTCCAAACAGCGGCAGCTTGGGCGATCGGTAAAGCGCGTAGGCGCCCATCGCCATGATCGAAACGCCCAACGCCGTGGCGACCGCCGTGATCAACAGCGAGTTGGTCAGGTAGGTGGTAAGGGACACGCCGCCGATACTGGCGATGGTCTCATAGGCTGCGAAGTCGAACTGTTCCGGCAGCAGGGCAAGTGGCCGGGATAGCACTGCCTCCTGCGTGCGGAACGAGTTCACGATCATCCAGTAGAACGGGTAGACGAAGAAGATCGAGATCGCGATCGCGGCGGCATAGGCGATGATGCGGATGGCCAGCCGGCTTGCCGCGCTCGGCTTCTTCCGCGCCGGTCCGCTCATCGATAGTCCCCCCGGCTCATCGCCCATACGAGGGCGGCGGCAAGCACCGCAACGGCGGCGAACAGCACCGTCGCCATCGCCATGGCTTCGCCGTACTGGGCGTTGCCGAACTTGGTGTAGGCGAAATAGGAGACGAAGTTGGTTGAGAAGTTCGGCCCGCCGCGCGTGATCACCACGATCACGGTGAAGGTCTTCAGAAACTCGATCAGCGCATAGACAGAGTTGATGATGATCGCGGGCCTGAGCTGGGGCAGGGTGACATAGCGAAACCGCTGCCAGCGGGTGGCGCCGTCGATCCGCGCGGCTTCGTCCAGGTCGCGGTCCAGGAGCTGCAGATTGGTCAGGAAGATCAGGGTGTAGAGGCCGACATGGTGCCACAGCTCGACGATCGTCAGGGTCGCGAAGGCTGATACCGGCTCGGTCACGCCTGGAAACGCCGGCAGGCCGAGGCCGTGCAGCACCGCGTTCACGACGCCGAAATCCTGATTGAACATCCACTTCCAGACGATGAAACCGGCCACGTCCGGGGTGATGACCGGCAGGAAGATCGCCAGCTTGAACAGCGTGCGGCCGCGCTCCAGGATCGGTTGCGACAGCATGACCGCGAGGGCAAGCGCGACCAGAACGTTCAGCACCACCGAAACGAAGGTGAACAGCAAGGTTCGCCACAGCGAGTCCAGAAAGTCCGGATTGCTGAGGATCTCGCGGAAATTCTCCAGCCCGACGAAGACCGGCTGGGGGCTGAGCGCCGTATAGCTCTCGGTGAAGGAGAGATAAATGCTCTGCCCGATCGGCCACAGGCCGAAGATCGCCGTCAGGGCGGCGAAGGGCAGCAGGAACAGATAGAGCGTGCGCTTGTGCCAGGCGTTGGCGGCCGCTTTGCGCGACAAATGGGGCAGGAGGCGCCGTGGCGTGGCCGTTGCAACAGCCGTCGTCATCGCTCCAACCCCCAGGAAAAGGCTGCCGGACGACCGAAAGGCCGCCCGGCCAAATCAAATCGCGGGCTTAGTTCTGCAATTCCGCAACGGTGTTTTGCAAGTCTTCGGCGGTTGCCTGCAGCCACGCGTCCCAATCCTCCGGCGGGTTGCTGACCGCGTCGATCAGGTGCCGGTAGTACGCCTCTTCAAGTTCCGGATACCAGGGGTGGATCGAGGCCATGAAGCTGTCCGTCGCCATCGGGTATTCACCGCTGACGAAGGCGGTCAGGCCCGGCGTCACGCCGCTGATGTCGAGATCGTCGCGGACCACGCCGCCCATATGGTCGAGCGAGGCTTGCTGGGCCTCCTGCGAGACGATGAACGAGACGAACTCACGCGCCAGATCGACATTGTCGCCGTCGCAGGGCACGGCCATGCCGCGCACGGTATTCACCAGCATGTGTCCCGGCTGGCCCTCGATGTGGCTGGGGTAGGGGCCAACCACATAGTCGCCCTCCAGCGCCTCGCGGTCCCATTTCGCCACGTTCCAGTTGCCGACCCGGAAGAAGCCGACGCGGCCGCCCTCGATCAGCTGATACATGTCGGTGAAGTTGTGGTTCACCGTGTCCGGCGACACCAGGCCATGCTCGGTGAACAGTTGCAGAATGCCAATGGTTGGATCGGCCACGGCGGGATCGGTGATGACGATCTCGGCGTCCGTGTTCATGATGTCGTAAGGCACGCCATTGCCCGCGATGGCGAACATGCGCGTGCCCGCGCCGATCATGGACGGGGCGGAGCCGGCCTGCAGCGCCACGCCAAACGTGTCGTCCTCGCCATTGCCGTCGGGATCGGTGTCCTGGAACAGTTGGGCGACGCGGATCATGTCGTCCCAGGTTTCCGGATACTCCTCACCGACCGCATCCAGCCAGCTTTGGCGCGCGCCCCAGCCGATCACGACGCGCTGGAACGGCATCATGATGATATCGCCTTCCAGCGTGGCGGCCGCGATGTCGCCGTCGGTGATGTAGGCCCGATCGCCTTCCGGCAGTCCGTCGACCAGATCGCCCACCGAGCATAGCCGGCCGGTCGATTGCTGGATCGTTGCGATGCGGTTGTTGTCGTTGAACAGGATGTCCGGCCCGGTATTGGTGTTCAGCCCGGCGATCGACCGGTTGAACCATTGCTCAGTCGGATAGGACAGGGACGTGACCGTGACGCCCGGATGCTGCGCTTCAAAGAGCGCCGACATCTCCTCGATCATGGCCAGGCCGTCATCGCCCTTGTCGTGCCAGATCACCAGTTCCTGCGCGTTTGCCGCCGTCGCCGCCATCAGCGCCGCGACGCATGCGGTGATCCCCAGCGTGCCCTTCATGTCGTTCCCTCCACTGAATTATTGGCCCTTTTCGCCCCGGGATTGGACACCGATTACCGTCCCGCCCTCGGCCTGGGCCGATGAACCCGGCGCCACGGTGGTCGAAACCTGTTGCACGGTCAAGCGCAGATTTCTCTTGTTGCGCAACAACGCAAATTGCGTCAGGTATGGTGGTCGGACAGCAAGGCGTGCCGCATAGTGGTCGGGCTGCGAATCGGCGGCGCACCGCCTGGTCGCGGCGCGGTTTTGCAACGAGACGTGGGGAATTGATGGCGGTTACCGATCGCACACCCAATCAACGAGATATCGCGCGCGCGGCCGGCGTTTCGGTCAGCACGGTGTCGCGTGCGCTCAGCAATTCGGCGGGCATCAGCGGCGACATGCGGCGGCGGATCGCCGCCTTGGCCGCCGAACTTGGCTATTCGGCCGCGGACGGCGTCGGGCCGTCGACCGAGGTGGCGCTGTTCGTGGCCATGAACATCTTTCCGACCACGTCGTCCGGCTTCTATGAGGAAATCATCGACGGCATCCAAGAGGAACTCGACCGGCGCGGTGTGCCCATGGAAACCGTGTTTGTCGAGGGCAATCGATCAGCTGTCGATCGCGTCGCCGACTACTGCGTCGAGCGGACGGGCAGCGGTGTGATGTTGATCGGGATCGATGACGCTGACGCGCTGGGCGTGGCGGCCGAGCGGGCAGGGGCGGCGTTGCTAGTCAATGGTGTCGATCCGCTAATGCGCCTGGATGGTGTCACCCCGTCCAACCGGCGCGCGGCCGTGCTGGCGACCAAGCATCTGATCGAGTTGGGCCATCGGCGGATCGCCAACGTCACCTGGCTGGGGCGGCCGACCCTGCGCGACCGGCTGGACGGCTTCAAATCCGCCCTTCGGGATGCCGACCTGGTGTTCGACCCCAGCCTGGTGATCGAGATCGACACGCTGGAGCCGGAGGCGGCCTACGCTGCGGCACGCTCGGCCCTGGCGTCCGGCGGCATCGACGCCACGGCGATCCTGTGCGGTAACGATCTGGTGGCCGCCGGCGTCATACGGGCGCTCGCCGAACACGGCTTGCGCGTGCCTGAGGACTATTCGGTCGTCGGTTTCGACGACACCAGGATCACCGCGCGCCTGAAGCCGAGCCTGACCACGGTGGCGGTCGATCAGCGGGAGATCGGTCGGCTGAGCGTCGCGCGCCTGCTCGATCGGCTGCGTACGCCGACTTTGACGCCCGTCGACATCCATATCGGCTGCCGGCTGGTGGTGCGCGATTCCACGGCCCCGTTGGCTGCCGCCTGATCATGTTCGACCTGCGCGGCTTCGTGGACCAGGCGGCCGGTGTCGTCGACGCCGCCAGGCTCGCGCCCGGCCGCTATTGCCGATATGCCGACGCGCCGGACCGGTCGGAAAACCCCTATGGCTGCGCCGACGCGGCCAACATCCTTTACACCATCGGCCGATTTCCGCGCGATGCGGACGAACGCGCCTGCTGGGTCGAGGCACTGCGCGATCTCCAAGACCCGACGGACGGGCTGTGGCACGAAGCCACCCATCATCCGATCCATACCACGGCCCACTGCCTTGGCGCGTTGGAGCTGTTCGATGCCGGTCCCATCCGGCCCCCGGTCGCACTGGACGACTATCGGCAGCCCGACCGCATGGCCCGGTTCCTCGACGAGCTCGACTGGCAAGCCGGTCCCTGGCGCGCGTCCCATCAAGGCGCCGGTCTCTACGCCGCACTGGTTCTGGCGGGACAGGTGACCCTGGAATGGCGCGAGGCCTATTTCGACTGGCTGTCGGCCGAACACGATCCCGCGACAGGGCTGTGGCGCCGCGGCTGCGTGGGGCCGGTCGACCATGACGGCATCGAAACCCGCTTCCCGCATTTGGCCGGCAGCTTTCATTACCTGTTTAATCAACAGCATGCCCGTGCGCCGCTGCCGGCGCCGGAAGCCCTGATCGACACCTGCCTGGACCTCCGGCACGCCGACCCGTTTCCGCTCGGCCGCACGCTCAGCTTCGCGGAGATAGATTGGGTCTACTGCCTGAACCGGGCGATCCGCCAGTGCGATCACCGGTTCGCCGAGGCCCAATCGGCGCTGGCGAACTTCGGCGCCCACTACCTCGATTGGCTGTTGGCTCTCGATTTCGCGGTCGAGCCCAGGCTCAACGACCTGCATACCCTCTTCGGTGTCCTCTGCGCCCTGGCGGAACTTCAGCAGGCGCTGCCCGGCCGGCTGCGTAGTGACCAGCCGCTGAAGCTGGTCCTGGACCGGCGGCCCTTCATCTGATCGGGCAGGCCGTCATGCCGGATCACACAACGTCGAAAGGGCTCGATCGAAAGCCGGCCGATGCCGGTTCAAGGCCGGTCGCGGTCTTTGCCATGGACCCGGACAAGACGCGCTATGTCTTCACTGCGGAGCATATGCGTCGGCTGTCGGATCTGTGCCAAATGCCCGCAAACCGGCCGCTGCAAGGCTTCGACGGCCCGGATGCCGAGCGCCTGCTAGGCGACGCCGAAATCCTGATCACCGGCTGGGGCTGCCCCCGCATCGACGGCGCGGTGCTGGACCGGACGCCGCGACTGCGCCTGATCGCCCACGCCGCCGGCTCGGTAAAGCGCATCGTCGGGGCCGAGGTTTTCCGGCGGGGCATCAGCGTCTGCCACGCCGCCGCCGCCAACGCGCTGCCGGTGGCGGAATACACCGTCGCCGCCGTGCTTCTCGCCAACAAACGCGTCGGCCGGTTTCACCATCTCTACACCACTGAACGCGGCATCAACGAGGAAATGCGGGCGCTCGCGGACGGCCCGATCGGCAATTACCGCAAGCGGGTCGGCATCGTCGGCGCGTCGCGCATTGGCCGCCGCGTGATCGAATTGTTGCAGCCCTTCGATCTTGAACTGTTCGTCTACGACCCGTGGATCGAACCGGCTGAGGCGCAACGACTGGGCGCACAGACCTGCGACCTGCCAACCGTCATGGGCTGTGATGTCGTGACCCTGCACGCGCCCTTGCTCGACAGCACAAAGGCCATGATCGACGCCGACGCTCTCGCGTCCATGCCCGACGGCGGCACGTTGATCAATACCGCGCGCGGGGCGATCGTGGATCAGGCGGCGATGGAGCGCGAACTGGTCTCGGGCCGGATCGACGCGGTCATCGATGTCACCCATCCTGAGGTACTGCCGCCGGACAGCCCCCTCTACCGTTTACCGAACGTGTTGATCACGCCGCATATCGCCGGCGCCATGGGGGTCGAGCGCAACCGGCTGGGCAGCCTGATCGTCGACCAGGTCGCGCGGTTCGTGTCGGGACAGACGCTGAACCATCTGGTCAATCCCGACCTTCTGGACCGCGAAGCGTGAGCGTGCGCTTTCTGCCCGGCCTATGCTCGGTCACCTTTCGCGATCGCACACCCGCCGCGATCGTGAAGATCGCGTCGGAGGTCGGCCTTGCCGCCATCGAGTGGGGGGCGGATGTCCACGTTCCGCCGGGTCACCAAAAGGTCGCCCGAGAGGTCAGCCGCCTGACGCGCGATGCCGAACTAACGGTCTGCTCCTATGGCAGCTATCTGCGGCCCCCGGGCGACACGATAGACGCGTTCCATCGCGTGCTTGAAACCGCCCAGGAACTCGGCGCGCCGATGATCCGCATCTGGCCGGGATGGCAAGACCGCGCGTCGGCCGACTACAGCGCCGCCGACAGGCGCGCGACGGTCGACGCCATCAACACAATGGGTGCTGCCGCCCAGGCCCACGACGTCGCCATCGGTCTTGAGTTTCATCCCGGCACACTGACCGACAGCACGGCGTCCGCCGTCCAACTGATGCAAGCGATCGACAGCCCGGCGGTGTTTCTCTACTGGCAGCCACGCCCGGGCATCCCAAAGGCCGAGGCGCTGAACGAGCTTGCAGCGGTCGGAACCGACATTGCCTTCGTGCATGTCTTCCACTGGGACACCGATTGCCGGCGTTTTCCATTGGCCGAAGGCGCTGCGGAGTGGCGCGCCTACCGCGCGGCGATCCCGGAGGGCCGTTTCGCCGGCCAGCGTTATGCCTTGTTGGAGTTCGTCGCGGACGACAGTGTCGAGAACCTGACGACGGACGCCAGGGCCTTAAAGGCGCTGCTGGCGGAAACAGTTGCGGGCGAGGTTACTTCATCTTGAGCAGTTTCCGCGCCCGAGCCCTGACGGAGGCGGCGGGGTCGGCCTCCGCCGCCAGCAGCGTCGCGAACGCGGTATCGCGTACGCTCTCATGCTGCTTGCCAAGCTGCCACAGCGCATCGCAGGCCCAGGCCCGCAGGAACTTACGGTCCGACTGAAACCACGCCTTGAGAACCTCTACAACCTTCGCGGCTTGCTCATCGGTGCAGCGAAGCCGGCGAAACGATTGTGCCAGATGAAGCTGAGCCTGCCAGTCCGTCAGATCGCTGAGGCCGCCGGCGATTGTTCCGTTCTGCGCGTCCGTCAGCGCGAGCCCTTGATCAAGATAGTGCTTTAGTAGCCATGTCGCCGCGATCTGCGGGTTCTGCTCGTCGCCGAAACCGACATCGATCAAGTGGTCCATGACGGCTGGCGAGGCCTCCGCCGCCTCCGCCGCTGCGCGCAGCGGCTCGACATGCGTGCCGTCGAACGCGGCGATCGCTTGATCGATCGCGGCAAGCGCGGCGTCGTCGGTTGCGGTCATCGAAACAGCCCTCTCGCCGGCTACAGCAGGTAATCCGGCACGCCAAATGGCGAGCCGAAACCGCCGACCGTGCTGCAGATCAGCTCGCCGCCGCTCAGCGGCGTGGTCCAGCTGATCTGAGTCGATGCTTCGCCGCCGAACTGCAGGTCGATCGACCAGATGCTGTCGCAGGCACCCACCGGCCCGCTGCCGGAGGCCGTTGAACCACACAGCTCGATACGGCCACCGCCATCCCGGGTCAGCCAGACATAATCCGACCGTCTGGGGCTCTCCTGCAGCACTTGCAGGCGCCGCTGCTCGCCATTCACCAAGGTGACGCTGGACGGCTGCACCAGCACGCGGCCATAGCCGCTGTCCGGCGGGTCAATGTCGCAATAGGCGATGTCTCCGGGACGGGCGTTGCGGTAGGCGTCGATCAGCCGATTGCGTTCCGCCAGGGCGCGTTCCTCCGCCTCGGCCGCGGCTTGAAGCGCCTGGGCGCGCCTGAGTTCGGCGTCCGCAAGGCGCGCCTCTTGCTGCTGTTCAGGCGTCAGTAACAGCCACTCTTCCTCGGTCATGCCCAGCGGATACTGAACGCAGGCCGCGAGCGCCAGCAGGGCAAACAGACCGCATGCCAACCCGACAATCCGCTTCATCTTCCACGCCTATTCGATTTCGAGTGCGGGGGTGATCCGCCGACGCGGCGAAAGCTAACAGACTTCGGCCGGCCGATACAGCCGTTGGCAAACCTCAGATTTTTCAGCCAGGCCCATTGACAATCCAAAGTATTCGACCCACATGAATAGTGTAAGGTTAGTTTGAAGTAATTTGAAACATAGCGTGATTATAGGATTATTGTAATATAGTGAAATAAATTTTGTTGTGTTTTCAAGTTTCGGCGAGTCATGATTTCGCCGGTGGATTGTCCTCGGTTGCCGCAAGGCACATGACTCGCCGATTTTTTAGACGTTTAGACACCGCTGCCAGTCTGCATCGCGGGCATGGCATCCAGGCTCTAACCTGTTGAGATTGGAGAACGACATGACAACACTGGGGATCAAAGTACTCATGGCCACGTTGGCGGGCGTGCTTGTCGGCGGGGCGGCCCTGGCGGCACAGTCAAGTGAAGCCATGACCACGGACCCGATGGCGATGAACGACACGTTCGATCTGCAAGCCCAGATCGCCGATGACCCGGACGTGGTCCTGCCTTTCGACCTTAACCATCAGGCCAACCTGGTCGTGCATTGCAACATTGACGGCACCGAGCACGCGGTCGCGTCCTTTGAAGTCTGCGACGCGGTCGGCGGAAGCCCGGTTTCGGCTGAAATCTGATCAACCCGGACCGATGTGGAACAGCGCTGACCGACCGCGCTGTTCCGGGCCGGTCGTTCTAGTTCTGAAGCATGTGGCCCAGGCTCTCCAGCTTGCCGGGCCATCCGCCGCCGAGGCTTCTGGCCTCTTGTTCCGTCGGGATGCCTGCATGGCTGAGACGGAGCCGCGTCCCATCACCGATGGCTTCCAACGAAAACACCACCCGCGTTGTCTCGCCGAGGTCGGCGTTCTGCCAGCGCCAGACCATGCGGGTCGGCGGTTCCAACGCCTCGACCTCGACCAGCACGACGCCGTCTTCTTCGCCGCAGTCTCCACGCGGATAGGTGAAGCGGGCAGTTCGGCCGATCACCGGCTCAAAATCATTCGGCATCAGCCACTGTGCCAGCGCCTCGGACGTTACCAGAGCGCGCCAGACCTTCGCTGGCGGGTGCGGGAAGTGTTTTTCGAAGTCGAGGGTATGGGTCATGTCTCGTCGAGATAGCCGCCGAGCCGTTCCAGCCGGTTCTCCCAGAACGCGCGATACTGTCCGGCCCAATCATGAATGTCGCGCAGCGCGGCGGGCTGCGCCCGATAGATGCGATAGCGTCCCTGTTTGCGCCTTGTCACCAGGCCTGCCTCGGCCAGGATGTGCAAATGCTGCGACACCGCCTGAAACGACATGTCGAAGTGCACAACCAGCTCTTGGACCGGCCGCTCGCCCGCCGCCAGAAGATCCAGCAGCTTGCGGCGGTTGGCGTCGGCGACGGCGTGGAAGATGTCGACCTTGGGGGCCGAGGCGCGATCGACTTGCATGCCCAAGCTTATAGCCACGCCGTGCCGCCGCCAACAGCGTGGCTAGGGGTTAGCTGGCCTCGGCTGACGCCTTGGCTTGAAAGGGGCGGCCTATGCCTTGTTCCAGAAATCTTGGCAGGCTGGCCTTCATGAAATGGTTCCAGCCGTCATTGCAGATCTGATAGCAGGCGAGGTCGGGCGTCAGCCCCTCGTGCCGGAAATGCAAGTCGGTGCCGCCGTCGGCGTTGGCCGTCAGCGCAAAGACGATGTCGGTGCCGACCCATTCGGTATTGTCGGCCATGATGTCCGACAAATGGTTGTGCTGCTCCAGCACATGCCAGCGCACTGCACGGCCCCGATCCAGCGCATCGATGCGCATGACGTCGACCATGGTGCCGAAGCGAAAGACGGCCTTGTCCCCAACCTTGTCGCCAAGCTCGCAATCTTGCGTCCACCAGCCCTTCACGCCGCGCTCGGTCGTAAGCGCCTCGTAGACCTTCTCTGGCGGCGCCTTCAAGGCCACCTTCAACTCAAAGCTTTTGCTCAACATAGGCTGTGCTCCCTTTCGTTCATGAGTGCCGAGATCATATTCAAGCGAATGATTGAATGTCAATCCGGTGTTAGACTGACCGCGTTTGGCGGGGTGATTGGGGAGGGCATGAGATGGCCGAACGGGTTGAAAACATGTCGGATGCGGCCGTACGGAAGGCCACGGGCCGCGATTGGGCAGGCTGGCGCGCGCATCTCGACGGCGCTGGCGCGCGGGACTGGTCGCACAAGCAGATCGTCGCGCATCTGAGCAAGACCGAGAACCTGTCCGGCTGGTGGCAACAGATGGTCACCGTCGGCTACGAAAAGATGCATGGTCGGCGTATCGTCGGTCAGACGGCCGACGCCGGCTTTCAAGTCGGCGTTCAGCGCACCCTGCCGCTGGGGCTCGACGCGGCGTGGCGCATGATTGCGTCGCCCGAGGGCGTTCGCGCTTGGCTCGGCGACATCGGGGACACCCGCCTGGAACCCGGCATCCGGTATCGCACCGGCGACGGCATCAAGGGCGAAATCCGCGTCGTCAAGCCGAACGACCGCGTGCGCTTGACCTGGCAGCCGGCGGGGGCCGCGCCGTCGACCTTGCAAGTTGCGGTCACGTCCGCTGGGGAAGGCAAGACCGCCGTGCGGTTTCATCACGAACGGTTGGCGTCTGGCGACGAACGCGAAACCCTGCGCCAGCGCTGGCAGGGTGTCTTGGCCGCGTGGCAGGCTGCTTTGGCGTGACCCGGCAAGGCGGGTGATCGGGCACCAGCGTGTCGGCGCTCTGGCCGGGTGGGGCCGACGGCATCTGGTTGGGCGCGCGCCGATTTCTCGATTCTGCTAGACTATTTCGCGTTGATTCGGGGTAGCCGTCGCTACACAGCAGACGAAAACCGGTTGATTTACCAGCAGTTTGACGATCGAGAGGCAAACGACCATGAGCGAAAATCGTGACCTGAACCCGTTGCCCGATTCCGCGGAAGAGCTGCTCGGCAAGCTGAGCAAGAACAAGACAACCGTGCTGTGGACAGGCATTGCCATGGCCGTGATCGGCTTCTTGGCGGTCGCCTTTCCGATCGTCGCCACCTTGTCGGTCGAACTGCTTGTCGGCTGGCTGTTCATCTTTGCCGGCATCATCGGGTTCGTCGGTGCCTTTTCCTATCACGGCACCGGGCCGTTTTTCGGCGCCCTGCTTCTGTCGTTGCTCAAGCTGGTCGCCGGCGTTTTTCTGCTGATCAATCCGGCCGCCGGCGTGGTCGCGCTGACCCTCGTCGTCGCTGTCCTGTTCATGGTCGAGGGCGCCATGCAGCTTGCCTTCGCCTTTGAGCTGAAGTCGGGCGATGGCCGCGGCTGGATGATCTTTTCGGCCATCGTCGCCATCCTGGCCGGCATTCTGATCGCGGCGAACCTGCCGGGCGCGTCGGTCTTCATCCTGGGCCTGCTTGTCGGCGTGAACTTCCTGTGCACCGGCATCGCCATGATCATGCTGTCGCGTAGAGACGCGAGTTAGGCGGACGCGACGGGGTGTTGGCGTCGTAAAATCCTTCTCGCGTGACGGTCGGTCTGGGGTAGAGTCCGGGCTGTCGGCCGCACCCGCCGCACCCCCGATCAGCAGGAGCCTTTGGCATGCCCGTTGATGTCGGTCCCCTTCGTCACCCGCTGCCGCTTGTCTTCATGCGGTATGGGCTTGTGGCCGGCATCGCGCTGCTGACGCTGCTGGTCGTCATTCTGTCGGTCTGGTGGCCTGGCTGGCTGTGGCTGCTGATCGTCCTCGTGCCGCTGCTGGCCATCGGCGCCTTCGACCGCAACCAGAGCCGCCACAGCCTGCGTCGCAACTTTCCCCTTTTCGCCCGGTTCCGCTGGCTGTTTGAGGATCTGGGTCCGTTCATGCGGCAATACATCGTCGAGGACGATCTGTCCGGCAAGCCTTACAGCCGCATGCAGCGGGCCCTTATCTACGCCAGGGCGAAGGGCGACGAGGATGCCCACCCCTTCGGCACCGAACTCGACGTCTATTCCGGCCAGTACGAACTGATCGTCCACTCCGTCGCGCCGAAGGACAAGAACACCGAGCCGTTCCGGGTCGATGTCGGCGGGCCGCAATGTGCAAAACCCTATTCGGCCTCGATCCTGAACATCTCGGCGATGAGTTTCGGTGCGCTTGGCGGCAACGCCATCCAGGCCCTCAACCTGGGCGCCAAGCGCGGCAACTTCTTTCACGACACGGGCGAGGGCTCGATCAGTCCCTACCACCGCAAGCATGGCGGCGATCTGGTGTGGGAAATCGGCTCCGGCTATTTCGGTTGCCGCCAAAAGGACGGATCGTTCGATCCGGGCGTATTCGCCGAGCAGGCAAGCGCCGATCAGGTCAAGATGACCGAAATCAAGCTCAGCCAGGGCGCGAAGCCGGGCCATGGCGGGGTGCTGCCGGGCGCGAAGGTAACGCCGGAGATCGCGGCCACACGGCACGTGCCCGCGGGCAAGGACTGCGTTTCGCCCGCCTATCACACGGCGTTCTCCACGCCGCGCGAGATGGTCGAGTTTGCCGCGAACATGCGCGAATGGTCAGGCGGCAAGCCGGTGGGCATCAAGCTTTGCGTCGGCCACGCGCACGAGGTCTTCGCGATCATGAAGGCGATGCTGGACAGCGGCATCCTGCTCGATTTCGTGGTCGTCGACGGTGCCGAGGGCGGTACCGGCGCGGCGCCGCAGGAGTTCTCAAACAGCATCGGCATGCCGCTGCGCGAGGGGCTGATCCTGGTCCGCAACGCGCTCGTCGGCACCGGCCTTGCCGGCAAGGTCCGGCTTGCCGCCAGCGGCAAGGTGACAAGCGCGTTCTCGCTCGCGGCCAATTACGCCGTGGGCGCGGATTGGTGCAATGCCGCGCGCGCCTTCATGTTTTCGCTGGGCTGCGTGCAGTCGCTGAAATGCCACACCGGCCGCTGCCCAACCGGCGTGACGACCCAGGATCCGACCCTGCAGCGCGGGCTGGTGATCGAACAAAAGGCCGACCGGGTCTGGCGGTTCCATGACAACACGCTCGCCACCTTGGCCGAGATGGTTGCCGCCGCAGGCTTGCACCATCCAAGCGAGTTCGAGCCCTATCATCTGCATCATCGGACCAACACGGTCGAGATCCGCACCATCGACCGGCTGTTCCCCTATTTGCGGGAAAACGAGCTGATCGACGATCCCGACGGCTCACCCTATGCCACCTGGTGGCGCGCGGCCGATCCGGACAGTTTCGCGCCGCAAACCAACATCGCGGGCGACCGGCTGGCGGTCTATGCCGAAGCCAGGGCCCGGGGCCAGAGGTTGTAGCGATGGCGCAACTGGATCGAAACACCCCGGCGAGGCGGCGGCTGACCACGCAAATCGTGTTCGGTGCCGGCAGCTATCGGGTCATCGTGATCGGCACGATCGCGCTGGCCGTGCTGATCGTCGGGCGCGACTTCCTGATCCCGCTCGCCATCGCGATCCTGATCTGGATTCTGCTGGGTGCGCTGATCGACCGGCTGGCCCGGCTTCACGTCGGCCCCGTGAAGATGCCGCGCTGGCTGGCAACCACCATCGGCGTCATTCTGATCCTGTGTGGAGTGTTCGTGGTCGGCGAGATCATCGCCGAACAGGCCGCCGCGGTCAGCAACGCCGTTCCGCGCTATCAGGAGCGGCTGCAAAACCTGTTCACCGAAATCCTGGCCTGGCTTGGCGACGACATGGCCGCAAGCGCCCGTGACGCCCTGAATCAGGTCGACCTGTTCTCGACCATCACGTCGGCGGCCGGGTCTGTCGGCAACATGCTGCTCAGCGTCGGCCTGGTTGGGCTCTACGTCATGTTCCTCATGATCGATCAGGGCAGCCTGCCGAAGAAGTTCCTGGCCCTGTTCCCCGAACCGGAAGAGGCGCGCGACGTCACCCAGGTGATGGCCGCAATGTCCGCCAGCGTTCGCCGCTACATGTGGGTGAAGACGCTGACCAGCCTGATGACCGGTCTTGCCAGCTACACGGTGCTCAGGCTTGTGGGGGTCGACTTCGCCGAAACGCTGGCGCTGATCATCTTCCTCTTGAACTACATCCCCAACATCGGCTCGATCTTGGGCATTGTGTTCCCGGCGATGATCGCGCTTGTCCAGTTCGAGACGCTGGCGCCGTTCCTGATTGCCACGCCCATCCTGATCGCCATTCAGGTGATCATCGGCAACCTGGTCGAACCGATGCTGATGGGCCGGTCCCTGAACCTCAGTTCGTTCGTGATCATTCTGGCGCTGGTGTTCTGGGGCGTGATCTGGGGCATCCCCGGCATGTTCCTTAGCGTCCCCATCACCGTGGTTGCGCTGATCGTCTGCTCGCACATCAGGGGCGCGCGCTGGATCGCCATCCTCTTGTCGAAGGACGGCCAGATCGATTTCGATGACGATACCGAGGTTGAGGCGTCACGCGCCGATTAGCGCCAGCCATTCATCCTCTGTCAGCGTGGTCAGGCCCAACTCCTGGGCCTTCTTCGCCTTCGATCCGGCATCGGCACCGACAATGACATAGTCGGTTTTCTTCGAGACCGATCCGGCAACCTTGGCGCCGAGGCTTTCCGCCCGTGCCTTGGCCTCCGACCGCGTCATCTGTTCCAGGCTGCCGGTAAAGACCACGGTCTTGCCGCTGATCTCGCTGTCACCGGTGTCCGTGCCGACGAAGGGCTCGACCGTGATCTGGTTGGCCAGATCGCGCAGGATCTCCCGGTTGTGCGGCTCGGCGAAGAAGCCGAGCAGATCGTCGGCGACCGATGGCCCGATCTGGTCGATGTCGATCAGGCTGGCATACTCCTCGCTCTCGCGATCCTGCGCCGCGTCCATCGCCGCGCCCAGGGCGTCCAGCGTGCCATAGGTCCGGGCCAGCAGCCGGGCCGTCGCCTCGCCGACCTGGCGGATGCCCAGCGCGTAGATGAACCGGTCCAGCCCGATCGTGCGTCGCGCCTCGATGGCCGCGAACAGGTTCGCCACCGACGTCTCGCCCCAGCCCTTGCGCCCGCTCAGCGGCTCATCGGCCGCCTCGTCGGTCTGGGCCAGACGGAAGATGTCGCCGGGCGAGGCGATCATCTTCTGATCGAAGAAGTATTTGATCTGCTTGTAGCCAAGTCCCTCGATGTCGAAGGCGTCGCGGCTGACAAAATGGCGCAGCCGTTCGACCGCCTGGGCCGGGCAGATCAGGCCGCCGGTGCACCGCGTCACCGCCTCGCCGACTTCGCGGATCGCCAGGCTGCCGCATTCAGGGCAGTGATCCGGGAAGACGAAGGGCGTGCTGTCGGCCGGGCGCTGGTCCAGCACCACGGAGACGACTTGCGGGATGACATCGCCGGCGCGCTGGATCACGACCGTATCGCCCTCGCGGATGTCCTTGCGGGCGATTTCATCTTGGTTATGCAAGGTGGCGCGCGCCACCACCACACCGCCGACGGTGATCGGCTCAAGATTGGCGACCGGCGTCAGGGCGCCGGTACGGCCGACCTGGATGGTGATCTTTTCCAGCCTGGTCTGGGCCTGCTCGGCGGGAAACTTGTGTGCAATCGCCCAGCGCGGGTGCCGGCTGACCGCGCCCAGCCGATCCTGCCAGTCGATCCGGTCAACCTTGTAGACGACGCCGTCGATATCGAAGGGTAGGTCGACCCTGGTTTCTGCGATCGTTCGGTAGTGGGTCAGCATCTCCTGCGCCGACTGGCATAGACGGGCCGGTTCGTTGGTCTGAAAGCCCCAGCGCCGCAGCTTGTCCCGAAACTCCGCCATGGTCGCCGCAATCGGTTCGCTGACCTCACCCCAGGCATAGGCGAAGAACTTCAGATTGCGTTCGGCCGTGATGGTCGGGTCAAGCTGGCGCAGGCTTCCGGCCGCGGTATTACGCGGGTTGATGTAAAGCGGCAGCCCGGCTTTCTCGCGGTCCGCGTTCAATGCGGCGAAGTCGCTGTGCAGCATGTACACCTCGCCGCGCACCTCCAGGACCGACGGTGCTTCCGCGGCAAGCTGCTCCGGCACGTCCTTCAACGTCCGGATGTTGGCCGTCACGTCCTCGCCCTCGCGCCCATCGCCCCGGGTCGCGGCCTGAGTGAGGCGGCCATTCTCGTAGCGCAGCGAGCACGACAACCCGTCGATTTTCGGTTCGGCCATAAAGGCGATCTTCTTTTCGGGATCGTCCCGTAACTCCTTGATGAAGGATCGCACGCTGGCGACGAAATCCTCGACATCCTGGTCGTCGAAGGCGTTGGCGAGCGACAGCATCGGCACAGCGTGCTGGACCTTGCCAAAACCGCTGGACGGAGCCACGCCGACCCGCTCCGACGGGCTGTCGGCGCGCTTCAGGGCCGGGAACAGCTCTTCAATCGCCTGGTTGCGCAGGCGCAGCGCATCGTACTCCGCGTCCGACACTGTCGGCGCGTCGTGCTGATAGTAGGCCTCGTCATGGCCGGCGATCTCGGCGGCGAGCGCCGCCAACTCCGCCTCGGCCTCCGCCTTGGTCAGGCTTTCGGCCGGCTTGTCGCGCAGCGTCTGGTCGGTCATCGCGACTCGGCTGCCACCAGCTCGTCGGCCACCGCGCGGGCCTGGTCGGTGATCCGGGCGCCCGACAGCATGCGCGCGATTTCCTCCCGCCGCTCATCCGCGTCCAGAAGGGTGACCCGCGTGGTCGTGGCCGCACCCGCGCTCGACTTCTCGACCTTCAGATGGCAATCGGCCCGCGCCGCGACCTGCGGGCTGTGCGTCACGACCAGCACCTGTGAGCGCTCGCCAAGCCGGGCCAGCCGTTCGCCGACCGCTGCCGCCACCGCGCCCGACACCCCGTTATCGACCTCGTCGAAGATCAGGGTGGGCACCCCACCGTCCGCGCTCAACACCACCTTCAGCGCCAGCATGAAGCGCGCCAGTTCGCCGCCCGACGCGATCTTGTTCAGCGGGCCGGGACCGGCACCGGGGTTGGTGGCCACTATGAAGCGAACCTGGTCCTGGCCCGTCGGGCCCCAGTCGGCTTCATCAAGCGGCTCGACCCTGGTTTCGAACCTGGCCTTTTCCAGCTTCAATGGCGGTAGCTCAGCCGCAATGGCCTCGTCGAGGGCTGCGGCGGCCGCTTTTCGTCGTTGGCTGACCTTGCCGGCCGTACTGCGATAGGCCGCTGCCGCGATTTCGACCGCGCGGCCAAGCTGTTCCAGCCGTGCGCCTTGATCGTCGATCATGGCCAGGCGTTCTGCGAACTCCGTTCGCAGGCGCGGCAGATCGGCCACCTCGACACTGTGTTTGCGGGCGGTGGCGCGCAGGGCGAACAGGCGCTCTTCCAGGCTTTCGAGGTTCGTCTGATCCAACCCCTGATCGCTGCCGAGCCCGCGCAGGTCCGACAAGGCCTCCTCGATCTCCGAGGCGGCTCGGCTCAGCGCCGCCAGCGGCTCGTCCAACCGGTTTCCCGCCTTGTCGGCCAACCGTTCCAGAGCCCGCCGGGCGCTCGCGAGGGCGGAACCCGCCCCCCGATCGCCGTCCAGCGCCTCGACCGCGGCATCCAACGCCTCGATCAGCTGCTCGCGATGCATCAGGATCGTGCGTTGTTCCGCAAGATGATCTTCCTCGTCGGCTTGTGGATCCAGCTGATCCAGCTCATCCAGCGCGTGGCGGAGGAAGGCCTCTTCCGACCGGGCGCGGTCGACCTCCGCTTTCGCCTCATCAAGCGCGGTTTCGGCGGTGCGCCTTTGCTGCCATTTGGCGTCCAGGTCTGACGTATCGATGCCGCCGAAGCGGTCGAGCAGGGCAAGATGCGTGCCCGGGTTCAGCAGTCCCTGCGTGTCGAACTGCCCGTGCACCTCGACCAGCGTCTCGCCCAGATGTCGGGCCAGACTCACACTCGCCGGCTGGTCGTTCACGAAGGCGCGGCTGCGGCCATCGACACCGACCGTGCGGCGCAGGATCAATTGGTCTTCCACCGGCAGCCCGCGATCACGCAGGACCTCACGTGCGGGATGGTCGGCGGCAAGGTCGAAACATGCCGTCACGCTCGCTTGCCCGGCTCCCTTGCGGACGAGCCGTGCGTCGCTGCGGCCCCCGACGGCCAGCCCAAGCGCATCCAGCAAGATCGACTTGCCCGCGCCCGTCTCGCCGGTCAGCGCGCCAAGCCCCGGTTCGATGGTGAGATCCAGCTGTTCGATCAAGACAACGTCGCGGATCGATAGCGCGACCAGCATGGCGGTGTCCGGCTAAAACACGCTGCCAAACGTGCGGCTCAGAAAGCCCCCCTGTTGCGGCACATTGCCGTCGACCAAGAGCGCGTAGCTGTTGCGGTACCACTCGCTGCCAGGGAAGTTCGCGCCCAGCACGGTGGCGGAACGCTCCGCCTCCGCCATCAGGCCCAAGGTCATATAGGCCTCGGTCAGACGGTAAAGGGCCTCCGGCGTGTGGCTGGTCGTCTGATAGTTGTCGACGACGCTGCGGAAACGGTTGATCGCGGCCGGCAGCTCGCCCAGTCGCAGATAATAGCGGCCAATGGACATTTCCTGGCCGGCCAACTGGTCTTGGGTCAGGTCGAACTTCAGCCGCGCGTCGCGGGCATAGACGGAATCCGGAAAGCGCCGGATCAAGTCTTCCAGGGTTTGGGCCGCCAGTTCCGTCTGGCGCTGGTCGCGCTCGACGTCGACAATCTGCTCGTAATAGCAGAGCGCCCGCATGTAGTAGGCGTAGGCGACGTCCGGATGGCCCGGATGAAGTTCGATGAATCGTTCGAAGGCCAGGATCGCCTGGTCGTATTCGAGCGCTTCATAATACGAGTAGGCCGCCATCAACTGGGCCTGGGTGGCGAATTGAGAGTAGGGGTGCTGACGCTCGACCTCGTTGAACTCGTCGGCGGCCAGTTCGTACTCTTCCTCGTCCAGCGCATTCAGACCGGCCTGGTAGATCTGTTCCGGCGGTCTTTCGATATAGACGATCTCGTCATTGGACGAGCCGCACGCCGCCAGCACCGATAGGGCCGCGGCGGCAAGGATCAGCTTGAAGCTGCTTGTGGTGGCAAAACGCATGGTCATCGCATCGACGTTCCGTGCAGGGGAAATCACGTGCCGGCGGGAACTCCGTTTCCGACAGACACTGTATACCACGGCTTGGGCAAAACGCGAGATAACGGAAACGCGATGCGGTGACGATCAGGCGGTCTTGGCCAGAGGCTGGTCGTTCCAATCCGCACCGGCCCATTCCGCCCCGGCCCAATCTGCGGCCGTCGGCACCTCCATACGCCAGGCCTGAGGGTCGGCGAACAGGGCGCGCAGCACCAGATTGTTCAGTCGGTGTCCCGACTTCACGCCGACGAACCGGCCCATGATCGGCGCCCCGGCCAAGGCCAGATCGCCCATGGCGTCGAGGATCTTATGGCGCACGAACTCATCCTCGTAACGCAGGCCGTCCTCGTTCAGAACCGAATCACCGTTCACAACGACTGAGTTCTCCAACGAGCCGCCTCTGGCCAGACCGGCCGCGCGAAGCTGTTCAACCTCGTGCAGGAACCCAAAGGTGCGTGCGCGCGAAATCTCGGCCTTGAAGTCATCAACCGTCGGCGACAGGGCAAAGCGCTGATGGCCGATGGCCCGGCTGGCGAAATCGATCTCGCAATTGATCGAAAAGCCGACGGCCGGCTGCAGGGTTGCCGACGCGCCCTTGTCGTCTGAAACGGTGATCGGTCGCAGGACCCGGATCGCGCGCCGCGGCGTGTCTTCGTCGACCTGCCCCGCGCAATCGACCAGGAACAGGAACGGTTCGGCACTGCCGTCCATGATCGGCACCTCCGGCCCGTCCAGCTCGATCTCCGCATTGTCGATGCCCGCGCCTGCCAGAGCGGCCATCAGATGCTCAATGGTGCCGACGGTTGTGCCGTGCTCGTTGGCGACCACGGTGCACAGCCTGGTATCGCATACACGGTCCCAGCGCGCCGGGACCACGGCACGATGGGCCGGCACATCGGTGCGCACGAACGTGATGCCGGTTCCGGCCTCAGCCGGTTTCAGCGTCAACGTAACCCGCCGTCCGCTATGGACGCCGACACCCGAACAATGGATTGGGGCTTTTAGGGTACGCTGCAACAAAGTCGGGGCATACACCGGAACAAATCTCCTGACCGCGAACTCATACTAACGACGGTTTTTCACCGTCTTGTGGCCAAACACGGGCCCGCCAAACGATACGGATGTGGGGCCAACTCACGCCCTGTCCAAAGCAATCATGTGGTTTATTTGCGCCGACATCATGCAACCCAGGATTTCTAGATCCCAAATGCCCGCTAAACCCTTGATGCCAAAAAAAAGGCTCCAAGGATTGGATAGCAATCACCCTTGGAGCCCTCAAATCACTCTTTGTTACGCTTTGTTACCGGTCGCCACCTCTGTGGAAGCTTTTGGTCAGCATTTTGTCGGGCCAGCCTAATTCGCCTGGCGCCTGAGGAAGGCCGGGATATCGAGCCCGTCATCCTCGTTCGGCGGCAGCGGCGGCCGGCTGGACGGGTCGACGCCGGCAAGACGCTGTTGCGCCGGCTGTGCCCTGGGCGCTTGCGGACGCGGTGCCGCTTGCGGCGCGGTCGGGGCGGGCTGCTCCGCCACCGGTGCTGCCGGACGGGCGGCCGGACGCGGTGCGGCCTGCTGGGGCGCCGCCTGCCGTGGCGCCGCCTGCCGGGGGGCAGCCGGTTGGCTGGGCGCGGCGGGTGCCTCGTCCTTGATCAGGCCGGTCACCCGGCGGAACAATCCGCCGGGGCGACGACGCGGTGCCGCCGGCTGTTCCGGCCCGGCGCGTTCCGGCTCCGCGCGTTCCGGTGCGGCGGGTGCCGCGGCGGACATCGCCGGACGGGCCTGAGCCCTGGGCTGCTGCGGTGCACGTGGCGCCGGGCGGCTTTCCATCACCGGGGCTTCGACCTCCTCGGCTTCCGGCTCCAGTTCAGGCTCGGGCTCCGGGTCCGGCTGCTGTTCGGCCAGATCGATCAACGAGGGTTCCTCGACGATCTCTTCTTCGAACTGCACATCGGCCGCGACCTCGGGTTCCGGCTCGGGTTCCTCAACGGCTGCCACAACCGCTGCTGCCGGCGCCGCCGTTGTGGCCGCCATTGCCGGTGCCGCGGCGCCCGCGGCCCGCCGGATCGATTGCGGGAAGCTGGCGGCCGCCGGTGCCGGCGTGGGTTGGGCAGCACCACCGCCCGGGCCGTCGGTCGCGGCGGGTGTCGCCCGGCGTTCGGCCACCAGGTTCAGGCTGGTGACGTTCGGGCGCGGTGCGCTTTGCGCATCGGCCTCGATGCCCGTGGCGACGACCGAGACCCGGATCTTGCCTTCCAGCTTCTCGTCGAAGGTCGAGCCGAAGATGATGTTGGCTTCCGGGTCGACCTCGTCGCGGATGCGGTTCACCGCCTCGTCGACCTCGTACAGCGTCATGTCCATGCCGCCGGTGATGTTGATCAGGACGCCGCGTGCGCCCTTCATCGAGACATCGTCCAACAGCGGGTTGGAGATTGCCGCCTCGGCCGATTGGATCGACCGCCGCTCGCCGTCGCCTTCGCCGGTGCCCATCATGGCCTTGCCCATCTCGGCCATGACCGTGCGGATATCGGCGAAGTCCAGGTTGATCAGGCCGGGCATCACCATCAGGTCGGTGACGCCGCGCACGCCGGAATCCAGGACCTCGTCGGCCATCCGGAAGGCGTCGGCAAAGGTCGTCTTTTCGTTGGCCACCCGGAACAGATTCTGGTTCGGGATGATGATCAGCGTGTCGACATATTGCTGCAGTTCCTTCAAGCCCTCTTCGGCCAGGCGCATGCGGTGCGCGCCCTCGAAGTGGAAGGGCTTGGTCACCACGCCGACCGTCAGCATGCCCATCTCGCGGGCCGCCCGTGCGATGACCGGTCCCGCGCCGGTGCCGGTGCCGCCGCCCATGCCGGCGGTGATGAACACCATGTGGCTGCCGTCGAGATAGGTTGAGATCTCGTCGATCGCCGCCTCAGCGGCGGCGCGGCCGATATCGGGGCGCGAGCCGGCGCCCAGCCCCTGGGTGATGCCGACGCCAAGCTGCAGCTTGCGTTCCGCCGTATTGCCGGCCAGTGCCTGGGCATCGGTGTTGGCGACGACGAATTCCACCCCCTCCAGGTTGGATCGGATCATGTTGTTGACCGCGTTGCCGCCGGCGCCGCCAACGCCGACCACGGTGATCTTCGGGCGCAACTGCGCGTCGTTCATCGGTATCGTTAAATTGATCATGCCTCACACTCCTTGATTGCCATGCCTGCTTGGTCGGTCATCACCGCCCGCCTTGTATCGACCGCCTCGCCCCGGCCGCAGGGCCACCGGTCTCCCGGCGCCAAATCCTTGAATTCGCTGTTAGAGATGTTCACGGACCCATCCTCCCAATCGGCTCCACAGCCCGCTGTGGGCATCCTCCATCGGGCCAATCTCCGCCCAGTCCATCGCCTGGCCAGACAGTGAGACCAGCAGGCCCGCGGCGGTTGCGAAGTCCGGGCCGGAGACCGTCTCCGTCAGACCGGCAACGCCGGCCGGTCGGCCAAGCCGCACCTGCTTGTCCATGACCAGTTGGGCCAGTTCGCGCACGCCCTGCAGCTGGCTGGCGCCGCCGCAGAGCACGACGCGCCGGCCCGAGATCTTCTCGAACCCGCCAGCCTCCAGACGGCCGCGTGCCAGTTCGAAGATTTCCTCCACGCGCGGCTGGATGATGCCGGTCAGAAGACTCTTGGGCACGTGGTTGGTATGCCCTTCCTCCTCGCCGATCTGGGGCACGTCGATGACTTCCCGCTCGTCGGCGATCGACGGCATGGCGCCGCCGAACAACGTCTTCATCCGTTCCGCGTCGTTCAGCGGCGTGGTCAACCCCCGCGCCAGGTCGTTCGTGACGTGGGCACCGCCGACGGGAATGGTGTCGGTGAAGACCATCTTGCCTTCGAAGAAGACCGCAAGCGTGGTCGTGCCAGCGCCCATATCGATGATCGTGCAGCCCAGCTCCATCTCGTCGGGCACCAGGCAGGCGAGGCCGGCGGCATAGGCGCTGGACACCAGGCTGTCGACCTCCAGGTGGCAGCGCCGGATGCAGGTCTCCAGGTTCCGGATGGCGCTCGATGCCGCCGTGACCAGATGCAGATCGACGCCCAGCCGGTCGCCATGCATGCCGCGCGGGTCGCTGATGCCGCGCGCGCCGTCGACGATGTACGAGACCGGGATCGCATGGACGATTTCGCTGTCGGGCCCAAGGGGCGCCTGGTTCTGTCCACGCAACGCTCGGCGCAGGTCGACCTCGGAGACCTCGTTGCCCGAGATGCCGACCTCCACACTGATGGTCTGCGAGGCTGGGTGCCCGCCCGACAGGTTGACGTGGACCTGGCCGATCTGCTCGCCCGCGGCCTTTTCGGCGGCCTCGATGGCCAGCCCGATCGACTGGACCGCCGCCTCCATGTCGGTAATGGCCCCCGCCCTCACGCCATTGCTGGCCTGATGGCCGGTGCCGATCACGGTCGGCACGCCATCCTCGTTCATGCTGGCAATCAGGCAGACGATCTTCGACGTGCCCACATCCAGGGCCGCCATCAGCTCGCCCCGGCTCTTGGTTTTTGGCCGCTTTACGCCGTTGAATCCCATGGCGCCTAAGTCGTCTCCTCCGCGATAGAGTTGTCGGTCTCTGGGGTGATCTCCGGTTCAGGCTCAAGGACCGGGATCGGGGCCATCCGGACGACCATCCGGTCGGTCAGGCGCAGGTCGATCGTCGCAATATCGCGATCGACCAGGCCGTCGTTGGCTTCGATCGCCAGCAGACGCTCCAGCGCCGCCGCCATGTCCCGTTCCGGCAACTGGATCGTCACGCCATTGTCCAGCCGCAGGTCCCAGCGCCGGTTGCCGACCCAGACCGCCGCGATCATACGCTCGGCCAGTTCCGGGGCATCGCCCAGCACCGACAGCAGGTCGGCGGCGCGCGTTTCGGCGCCGAAGCCGACCACCAGCGGCAAGGGGCCAAAGGCGCTGAGATTGTCTTGCGTCAGCTCAATACCCTCGGCATCGATCAACCGCACGACGCCGTCCTGCTGCCACAGTGCCGTCGGCACACGCTCTTGAAGGGCCACATGCAACGTGTCGGGCAGGTGCCGCGCGATCGACACGGACGCGATCCAGGGCAGTTCCGCAAGGCGTTCATGGGCGGCGCCGGCATCGAAGCTCAGGATCGGATCGCCGCGCTGGACCTGAAGGGCACGCCAGATCGTGTTGCGATCCGTGACGCTGCGGCCGACGACGACGACTTCCTGGACGCTGAAGCCCATGTCGGCGGTCAGGGTCAAGGCATCGGTCTGAAGTCCCGCCCACCAATCCGCGGCCCGGCCACTGGCGACCGCCCAGCCGCTGCCGCCCAGGATCGCGACCGCGAGCAGAAGCGCGGAGCCGTTACGGGCCACGCGAACAAAGCGCCGCATCGGCCCCGGCCGGCGCCGGGCCGGTGTCGCGACGGCTGCTGGGGCTACGCGTGGCATGTCGCGCCCTCCGCCAGCCAGCGACACAACTCAACGAACGACACCCCGACATGGTCGGCCTGCTCCGGCACCAGCGAAATCGAGGTGAAGCCGGGCTGGGTGTTGATCTCCAGGAAGTTGAGACCGTCGATCCCCGGCTGGCGATCGTCATAACGAAAATCCGACCGGCTGATGCCGCTGCACCCCAGGGTCTGGTGCGCCGTCAGTGCCTGATCCATGCAGGCGTCGAAGACCGATTTCGGCACTTCCGCCGGCAGGATGTGCCGGGCATGTCCGCTGACATACTTGGCTTCATAGTCAAAGAAGCCGTGGCTGTGCTGGATCTCCGTCACGGTCAGCGCCCGGTCGCCCATGACGCCGACCGTCAGTTCGCGGCCGGGAATGTAGGTCTCCACCAGAACCTGCGTGCCGAAATGCCAGTCGGCGAGGTCGACCCGCGGCCGGTTATCGCCCTTGCGCACGATCGTGACCCCGACGCTGGAGCCCTCGTCGACGGGTTTGACGACATAGGGCGGCTCTATCACGTGCCGCGACAGCACGTCGGCAAAGCAATGCACGGCCCCTTCAGGGCTGCGGATGCCAACGGTGCTCAACAGCCGCTTGGTCAGCGGCTTGTTCATGGCGATCGACGAGGCCGCCACGCCTGAATGGGTGTAGGGGATGCGCAGATGCTCCAGCACACCCTGGATGACGCCGTCCTCGCCACCGCGTCCGTGCAGCGCATTGAAGGCGATATCGGGGGTGGGGGTCAGCGCGTCGATCAGCCGGCCCAGATCGTGGTCGACGTCGACCGTCGTGACCTCGAACCCGCCCTCGCGCAACGCGTCGGCGGCCGCGGCACCGGATACCAACGACACCTCGCGTTCGGCGGACCAGCCGCCCATCAACACCGCGACCTGCTTAGCCATCGCCAGCCTCCTGCCCGGGCAGGGGCGTGCCGATGCGTCGGATTTCCCAGCGCAGCTCGATGTCGAAGGCCTTGCGCACCCGTTGGCGCACCAGTTCGCCCAGCGCCTCAAGATCCCCGGCCGTCGCCGTGCCGGTGTTGATCAGGAAGTTGCAGTGCTTTTCCGACACCTGGGCGCCGCCGACGCGCAAGCCGCGACAGCCAGCGCCGTCGATCACTTGCCAGGCCTTGTGGCCCTCGGGGTTGGCGAAGGTCGACCCGCCGGTGCGCGACCGGATCGGCTGGGTCGCCTCGCGCGCCTCGCTGATCTCGGTCATTTGCGCGGCAATGGCCTTGGCATCGCCCGGCTGGCCTTGCAGCACGGCGCCGGTGAAGATCCAGTCGTCCGGCGTATCCGTGTGCCGATAGCGCATGCCGAGGTCTTGGGCTGTCACGCGATGGATCGTGCCCGTACGATCGACGGCCTCGGCCTCGACCAGGACGTCCTTGAACTCGGTGCCATAGGCGCCGGCATTCATGCGCAGGCCACCGCCGATGGTGCCCGGAATGCCGACCAGGAAAGCCAGGCCGGCGACACCGGCCTCCATGGCGACCCGCGCGACATGCACGTCCAGCGCCGCGGCACCGGCGCGGACCCGGTCGCCCTCCGCGTCGATGATCGCAAAATCGCGGCCCAGACGGATGGTGACGCCCGGCACGCCGCCGTCACGCACCAGCAGGTTGGACGCAACCCCGATCACCGTGATCGGGATGTCAGGTGGGCAGGCCGCCAGGAAGGCCGCCAAATCGTCGCGATCGGCGGGCTTGAACAGCACCTCGGCCGGTCCGCCAACCCGGAACCAAGTAACCCGCGACAGGTCGGCGTTTTCGGTCAGCCGGCCGCGCACCGGCGGCAGCCGGTCGATCAGCCCGGTGTCGGCGCGCTGGGCGTTCGTCATTGCACGCCCTCCCGCACCGCTGCCTGCTCGCCCGTGCCGGCCATTGCCGACAGTTCGGCGGGCAAGGCGTTGGCCCATTTGGTGATGGTGCCCGCGCCTAGGCAGACGACCATGTCGCCTTCCTGCGCCAGCTCAGCGATCAGCGGCGCCAGCGCCTCCGGGCCATCCAGCGGGAACACGTGGCGGTGACCGCGCGTACGCAGCCCCTCGATCAGATGATCGCGATCCGCCCCTTCGATCGGCTGTTCGCCGGCCGCGTAGACATCCGCGACGATCACCACATCCGCATCGTTGAAGCAGGTGCAGAATTCCTCGAACAGATCGGCCAACCGGCTGTAGCGGTGGGGCTGAACCACCGCGATGACGCGCCGATCCTGCCCGGCGCCGGCGCGCGCGGCATGCAGCACGGCGGAGATTTCGACCGGGTGATGGCCATAATCATCGATCACCGTCACGCCATTCACTTCGCCCGTCTTCGTGAAGCGCCGCTTGACCCCGGCGAACTGCGCCAGGCCCTGGCGGATGCGGTTGTCGTCGATGCCCATCTCCGTCGCCACGGCCACGGCCGCTAGCGCGTTCAAGACATTGTGCTGGCCCAGCATCGGCAAGGTCAGGTCGACCAGCGTGCGTCCCTGGTCGCCAACCCGGTCCTGGATCACGACGTCGAATCGGGAACCCGCCCCGCCCATGACCACGTTGACCGCGCGCAGGTCGGCCTGCGGGCTGAAGCCGTAGGTGACGATGCGCCGATCCAGGACGCGCGGGATCATCGCCTGGACCTCGGCATGGTCGATGCACATGGCGGCAAAGCCGTAAAACGGCACGTTGGTGACGAACTGCTCAAATGCGGCGCGGACGCCATCGAACGAGCCGTAGAAGTCCAGATGCTCCGGGTCGATGTTGGTCACCACCGCGATGGTGGCCGGCAGCCGCGTGAAGGTGCCGTCGCTCTCGTCCGCCTCCACGACCATCCAGTCGCCCTGGCCCAGTCGCGCGTTGGTGCCGTAGGCATTGATGATGCCGCCATTGATGATGGTCGGGTCCATATCGGCCTCGTCCAAGAGGCCCGCGACCAGGGACGTGGTTGTGGTCTTGCCGTGGGTGCCGCCGACCGCGATCGACCATTTCAGGCGCATCAGTTCGCCCAGCATCTCCGCACGCCGCACCACCGGGATCATGGCCGACCGCGCGGCCGCGACCTCTGGATTGTCCGGTTTGACCGCCGATGAGGCGACCACGACGGCGCAGTCGGCGATGTTCTCGGCGCGATGGCCGATCGCGACCGGGATGCCCAATGCGCGCAAACGTTCGACATTGGCGCTGTCGGCGATGTCGCTGCCTTGAACGTCGTAGCCGAGATTGCTCAGGATCTCGGCAATCCCGCTCATCCCGATCCCGCCGATGCCGACGAAATGGATGCGGCCGATGTCGAGCGGCATCTCTCTCATTCCGCGGCCTCCGCGGCAGGGGGCGGGTGGTTGCCGTTGGCACCGCCGCCATGGGCCAGGCTCAGCGCTACGTCCGCCAGCCGGTCGGCCGCGTCGACGATGCCGAGCAGGCGCGCGTCCGCAGCCGCCTTGGTCAAGGTCTCTGGCAACATCAGCAGATTGTCCAGGCAATCGGCCAACCCCTCCGGCGTGAAGCCGTCCTGCGGCAGCAGCCAGGCCGCACCGGCCTCAACCAGGTTGGCGGCATTGGCGCGCTGATGGTCGTCGGCGGCGTAAGGGTAGGGGACCAGGATCGAGGGCCGGCCTGCCACCGTCAGCTCCGCGCAGGTCGACGCGCCGGCCCGCGTGATCGCCAAGTGACAGCCGGCCAGCCGCTCGGGCACGTCGGTGAAGAAGGTCGCAAGCTCGGTCTTCGTGCCCATCGCCTGATAGGCTGCCTGCGCTTGCGCCAAGTCCTCCGGCCGGGCCTGCTGGGCGATCGACAGACGTTGGCGCAGCCCGTCGGGCAGCCGCGCGATCGCCGCCGGCACGACCTCGCTGAACACCCGCGCGCCCTGGCTGCCGCCCAGCACCAGAAGGCGGATCTCGCCGCCATTCGGCGCCTCGTAGGAACGGTCGCGAACCCCGACGATCGGCGGCCGAACGGGCGTTCCGGTCAGGACCATCTTGGCCTGGTCCGCGTCGCCGAGGCCGGTGACATGCGGAAACGAGATCGCGATCCGATGCGCGCGGCCGGCCAGCATGCGGTTGGCGCGGCCGACGATGGCGTTCTGCTCGTGCAGCAAGATCTTGAGGCCCAGCCGGCTGGCCGCGAACACGGTTGGCAGTGACGGGTAGCCACCGAAACCGACCACGGCGGCGGGCCGCAGCCGGCGCAGGATCGCCATCGCCTGGCGATAGCCGAGCCCCAGTTCGATCGCCGTGCGCGCCTTGCCCATCAGGCCGGACTGCAGGCGCGAGGCGCGCACCCGGAAGGTCTCGACGTCCTGCAAATCGTCGCCGAAGGCCTGGCCGCGCTTGTCGGTGATCAGCACCACCCGTTCGCCCCGCGCGACCAACGCGCGCGCCAGGGCCTCGGCCGGGAAGATGTGGCCGCCGGTGCCGCCGGCCGCCAGCACGAAGGGGCCGGTCATGATCGCCCCCCCGCCTGTCGGCGCGTGGTGGCGAGCAACAGCCCGGTGCCCAGCGCCAGCGCCAGCATGGACGAGCCACCATAGCTGATGAAGGGCAGGGTCATGCCCTTGGTCGGGATCAGGCTGAGGGTCGAGCCCATGTTGATCAGCGCTTGAAAGCCGAACTGTGCCGCCAGGCCCGCGGCGGTCAGTATGACGAACAGATTGCGGCTGCGGCTGGCGCCGATCAGGCTGCGGATAACGACCACGGCGAACAGGCAGACCAGCAGCAGGCACCACAACAGCCCGAATTCTTCACCCGCCACCGCGAAGACGAAGTCCGAATGTGCATCGGGCAGGAACTGCTTCACCGCGCCCTCGCCCGGACCGACGCCCCAGACACCGCCATTGGCGAAGGCCTCCAGCGATCGATCGATCTGGTAGCTGTCGCCGCTCGACGGATCCATGAACCGGTCGATCCGGCTGGCGACGTGCGGAAACACGAAGTAGCTGGCAATGCCGCCACCGATGGCGACGCAGGCCAACAGCACCACGGCGATGATGGGCAGGCCGGCGACGAAGAACTGAACGCCCCACACAGCCGTGACCACGACCGCCATCCCCAGGTCCGGCTGCATCAACAGCAAGGCCACGACCAGCGCGTACAGGACCGCCGACGCCAGATATCCCGGCACGTTGGGGTTCGTTTTTTGCAGCGAGAACAGCCAGGCAGCCACGACCACGAAGGACGGCTTTAAGAACTCCGATGGCTGCAGCGTCATGCCGGGCAAGTGCAGCCAGCGCGTGGCGCCCTTGATCTCCACGCCAATCACCAGGGTTGCAGCCGTTGCCGCCAGGCTGCCGAGTAGCACGAGTAGCGACAGGCGCCGGACCCAGGGGATGGACAGCGTGGAGCAAACGACCAGAATACCGATCGCCGGTACCAGCATCATCAGATGCCGCTGAATGAAGTGATAGTCCGGCAAGTTGATGCGCTCGGCCACCGGCGGGCTGGCCGCGGCGACCATGATCGCACCCAGGCCGATCAGCACCGCCAACGCGGCCAACGACCAGCGATCGATGGTCCACCACCAGCGGCCAAGGACGGAGGTATCGGTGCGGGCCAGGCTGATCATCACGCGGCCCCGCCCAGAGAACGGGTTTCAAAGCGATGGGCGATCGCCGTGACCGACGCGATGAAGGCCTCGCCCCGCGCCTCGAAATTCACGAACTGGTCCCACGACGTGCAGGCGGGGGCCAGCAGCACGACGGCATCGTCGATGCCGTCCGCCAGTGCCGCACTGAACGCTTCCGAGGCCGCGGCGTCCAGATCGGTGCATTGGCTCGTCGGCACGCCGGGTTCCAGCATCTTGGCCAGTTCCGGCGCGGCCTCGCCGATCACAAAGGCGTGGCGGATCCGCGGCAGGAAGGGCTTCAGGGCGTCGAACCCACCGCCCTTGGGCCGGCCACCGGCGATCCAGTAGACCGTGTCGTAGCTGCCCAGCGCCTTGGCGGCCGCGTCCGGATTGGTCGCCTTGCTGTCATTGACGAACCGGATGCCGGCCACCGTGGCCACGGGCTGCTGGCGATGGGCCAGACCCGGAAAGCTAAAAAGCCCCGGTGCGATCTCTTCCGGCGTCAGTCCGGCCAGCCGGCAGGCGGCGTAGGCGCCGGCCGCATTCTGCCAGTTGTGCTGGCCGGGCAGGGCCGGCGCGCGGGCCAGGTCGAACACCGTTCGCGCCGGACCGTCGATGGCGTCAACCAGCGTGCCGTTCGCCGCCGATACGCCCCCCGGCGCCGGACCGGCCGCGGAGATCGGCACGACGCGGCGGTGGGCGGCGGTTAGCGACTCCACAAGCGCCCGCGACGGCACATCGTCGATGCCGACAATCGCGGCGGCGCCAGATCCGTTGCCTTCGAACAGGCGGCGCTTGGCGGCGATATAGGCGTTGATGTCCGGGTAGCGGTCCAGATGGTCGGGCGCGATGTTCAAGAACACGCCCGTGGTCCAGGCCACATCGTCGATGGTTTCGAGCTGGAACGAGCTGACCTCCAGCACGTACCAGCCGTCAGACCCGAGCGGCGCCAGCGACAGCGCCGGCTGGCCGAGATTGCCGCCGGCCTCCGCCGGTACGCCGGCGCTCGACAGTATATGGCCGATCAGGGAGGTCGTGGTCGACTTGCCGTTGGTGCCGGTGATGCCGAGATAGTTGGCATCGGGCCGCGCGTCCGCCAGCAGGTCGATATCGCTCACCAGGTGCACGCCGTGCTCCATCGCCAGCTTAACCACCGCGTGGGGTGCGGGATGGGCGCGTGGAATGCCGGGGCTCAAAACCAGCGTGTCGATGTCGCCAAGCCCGTCCGTGCCAAACCGGCGCAAGGGGATGCCGCCACGTTCGGCCCAGGCCCGGCCGACCAGCCCGTCGTCCCAAGCGACGACGCTGACGCCCGACGCCTTCAGGGCATCGGCCGCCGCCATGCCCGTCCGGCCAAGGCCCAAGACGCCGAAATGGTGACCGCGAAGGTGGCTGAGGTCGATCATGCGCCCTACCTCAGCTTCAGCGTGCTTAGGCCAACGAGGGCCAGGATGACGGCGATGATCCAAAAGCGGATGACGATCGTCGGCTCCGCCCAGCCCTTCTTTTCGAAGTGATGGTGCAGCGGCGCCATGCGAAAGACCCGCCGGCCGGTCAGCTTGAACGACGCCACCTGGACGATCACCGAGACCGTCTCCAGGACAAACAGGCCGCCGACGATGGCCAGCACGATCTCATGCTTGATGATGATCGCGATGGCGCCCAAGGCGCCGCCCATCGAGAGGCTGCCCGTATCGCCCATGAAGACCATCGCCGGTGGCGCGTTGAACCAGAGAAAGCCGAGCCCGCCGCCGATCAGCGCGCCGCAGAAGATGGCCAGTTCGCCCGACCCCGGCACGGCGTTGATCTGCAGGTAGTTGGCGAAGATGGCATTGCCGGCGACATAGGCGATGAAGCCGAACACGCCGGCGGCGATCATCACCGGCACGATCGCCAGCCCGTCCAGCCCGTCGGTCAGGTTGACCGCGTTCGACGCGCCGACCATCACGATGATCGCGAACAGCACGAAGCCGTAGCCGAGCGGGATCAGGTAATCGTTGATGAACGGTATCGCGACGCCGGTGTTCAGCGGCGCCGGCGTGATCGCCATGTACCAGATCGCGGCACCCAGCCCGATCGCCACCTGCGCCAGCAGCTTCCGGCGGCCGGACAGGCCCCGGGTATTGCGCCGGGTCAGTTTCAGGTAATCGTCGGAAAAGCCGACCAGGCCGAAACCGACGGTGACCAGCAGGACAATCCAGACGAATTGGTTGGTCAGATCGGCCCACAGCAGGGTCGCGACCGTGATGCCGATCAGGATCATCAGGCCGCCCATGGTCGGCGTGCCCATCTTGGCGAAATGGGTCTCCGGCCCATCGTCGCGGATCGGCTGTCCGGCGCCCTGGCGGCGCCTCAGCCAGTTGATCAACCAGGGGCCGAGAACGAAGGCGATGATCAGCGCGGTCAGCAGCGCGGCCCCGGTTCGAAACGTCAGGTAACGAACCAGGTTGAAGAGCGTGAACTCGTCCGCCAGAGGCAACAGCGCGGCATACAGCATGCGCTAGCCCCCGTTTGCGGCCCAGGCCGACCGCTGGCCGGCGGGATCGTCGATTGAGACCGCCTTGATGGCGTCGACGACCTTGGCCATGCGGCTGCCGAGCGAGCCTTTGACCAGGACGATGTCGCCGGGGCGCAGGGCATCGGCGACGATGGGCGCCAAGGCCTCGGAATCGGGTGCGTGGGCGCCGCGCTGGCCGGTCGGCAGAGCATCGTAGAGAACACGCATGTTGGGGCCACAGGCAAAAACGAGATCGATCTCGGCCTGCTCGATCGGGCCGATCAGTTCATGGTGCAAAAGGCCGGCGTCCGGTCCCAACTCCAGCATGTCCCCAAGTACCGCGATTCGCCGATGGGACAAAGCTGAACCGCCGCTGATTTCGGCTCGACCTACTACATCTAGTGCTGCGGCGACGGAAACGGGGCTCGCGTTGTAGCTGTCGTCGATCAGCAGAATTTGGCCCGGGCCGTCCGCCGTGTGGATCGTCAGGCGTTGGCGCGCACCTCTGCCGCTGCCCGGCGTGACCTTCGAAAGGCCGCGTGCGGCGGCCACCAGATCGCCGCCGGCGGCCTTGATCGCCAGCAGCACGGCCAGGCTGTTCATGACCCAGTGTTTGCCCGGCGCCGACAGCGAATACTGGAGGGGTTCGCCCCGGATAACCGCATTGACTGCGCTTGCCGTGGGATGCAGTGAGCAGTCGATCAAGCGGGCGTCGGCGTTCTCGTCGCTGCCGAAGCTCCAGATCCGCCCGATGCCTTGGGTGCGCGCGTGTGCGACCAGACGGGCGAAATGGCGGTTGTCGGCGTTCAGAACCGCGACACCGCGCGGGTCCATGCCGTCGAAAATCTCCGCCTTGGCGTCGGCGATCCCCTCGACCGAGGAGAAGCTGGCCAGGTGTACCGCCTCGACCGTGGTGATGATCGACACGTCGGGCTTCACCTGTTGCGACAGGGGCGAGATCTCGCCGGCATGGTTCATGCCCAGTTCGAACACGCCGTAGGCTGCGTCGCTGGGCAGGCGCGCCAGGCTCAGCGGCACGCCCCACTGGTTGTTCAGGTTGCCTTGGCTGGCATAGGTCGGGCCCTGGGCCGACAGGCACAGCGCCAGCGCCTCCTTGGTGCCGGTCTTGCCGACCGACCCGGTCACGGCGATGATCCGCGCGCTGCTGCGCAGGCGGGCATGGTTGCCGAGCGCTTCGAGGCCGGCCATCGTGTCGTCGACGACCAGCAACGGCGCATCGGCGGGCACGTTGGGCGGCGGTTGGTGCGCCATCGCGGCGGCTGCGCCGCGGGCCAGGGCGTCGGCGGCGAAGTCGTGGCCGTCGAAGCTCGGCCCCTTCAAGGCTACGAACAGGTCACCGGGGCGGACCGTGCGGCTGTCTATCGAGACACCGGAGGCCGACCAGTCGCCGGCCGCCATCCCATCGGTCGCTTGCGCAGCCTCGGCCGCAGACCAAAGTGCCTTTTGGTTCAAGCCAACGATCTTCATCGCCGTGCCTCCGCCTCGATGCCCTTGACCGCCTCGCGCGCCACCTCGACATCGTCGAAGGGGCGAACCTCCGTGCCCACGATCTGACCCGGCTCGTGCCCCTTGCCGGCGATCACCAGAATGTCTCCGGATCGCAACGCCTCCACACCGGCGCGGATTGCTTCCGCGCGGTCGCCGATCTCGCGGCCATCGGGGCAGGCCGCCATGATCGCGGTCCTGATCGTCGCCGGGTCCTCAGTGCGCGGATTGTCATCGGTGACGATCGGCAGGTCGGCAAGGCGCTGGACCACAGCGCCCATCTGCGGGCGCTTGCCGGGGTCGCGGTCGCCGCCGCAACCGAACACGGCGATCAGGCGCCCATGCACGTGCGGCCGCACGGCCGTCAGGACGGTCTTCAACGCATCCGGCGTATGGGCGTAGTCGACATAGACCGCCGCACCGTTCGACAGTACCGCCGCCTGTTCCAGCCGTCCGCGAACCCCGTTCAGGCCGTTCAGCCCCGCCAGCGTCGCATCTTCGTCCGCGCCAAGCGCCAGGGCCAGACCGACCGCGCAAAGCGCGTTCATCGCCTGGAACGCCCCGATCAAGGGCAGTTCTTGCACCACCGTTCGGCCATTGATCGCCAGGGTAAGCCTCTGGCCGTGCGGCAGAACGGCTCGATCCGCCAAGCGAAGGTCGCCGGCGTCGTTTCCATATGACAGCACCTGCCGGCCCGCATCGGCAGCGGTCTTTTCGATCGAGCGACCCGCGTCGCCATCGATGTTCACCACGGCGGTGCCCGTCGGCGCCAACACCTCGCTGAACAATCGCGCCTTGGCGGCAAGATAGGCCGCCATCGTCTTGTGATAGTCGAGATGATCGCGGCTCAAATTGGTGAAGCCGGCGGCACCGACCGCCACGCCGTCCAGCCGAAACTGGGACAGGCCATGGCTTGAGGCCTCCATCGCCAGATGGCTGACGCCGGAACCCGCTAACTCCGCAAGGATCCGGTGCAGTGTCACCGGGTCTGGCGTTGTCAGCGCCCCGTAGGTGTCGCCACCCGGGGCCTTGATACCCAGCGTGCCGAGGCTGGCGGCGGCCAATCCTTGGCGTGACCAGAGCTGGCGCAGAAAATCCGCCGTCGAGGTCTTGCCGTTCGTGCCGGTGATTGCGGCGATATGATCAGGCTGGCGCCCGTAGAACGCGGCCGCCATCAGCGCGAACCGGCGGCGCGGGTTCGCGTCGGTGATCAGCGTGACGTCCCGGCTGCCCTCCGGCAGGCTGGTGCCCGAAGGCGCCAGGATGGCCACGGCGCCCTTGGCCACGGCCTCGCCGATAAAGGCCCGTCCGTCCGCGACCGTTCCCGGCAGGGCCGCGAACAGAAAGCCCGGCTCGACGGCACGGCTGTCGGCGGTCAGTCCGCGCAGGGCGCCCGGCAGGTTGTCGGGCAGGGGGGGCGTGGTCAGCATCTTGGTCATTGCGGCGCGGCGGGGACAGTTCCCCGGTCCAGCACGTCGTCGGTCAGCGCCAGGGCGTCGACGATGGCGGGATCGGTCGGGTCGAACGGGGCCAGGCCGACCATCGGTGCCATGCGCTCAATGACCCGGCGCACGGTCGGCGCCGCGACCCAACCGCCGGTGGCATAGCCATATGTTTCAGCCGTTCCATGCGGCTCATCCAGCATGACGAAGATGACGTATTCGGGGCTGTGAATGGGAAAGGCTGCGATGAAAGATGAAATCAGCGCGTCATCCGAATAGCGCCGCCCCATGGGCTTTTCGGCGGTTCCCGTCTTGCCGCCGACCAGATAGCCCTCGGCGTTGGCGTTCCGGCCGGTGCCGCCTTCGACCACCAGGTTCATGAGCCGGCGCATGCTGTCTGACGTCTGTTCGGAGAAGATCCGGCGTTCCTCGCCGCTGCCGCCGGGCGCCAGGCTGGGCGGACGGTAGATGCCGCCATTGACGACCGACGCCACGCCGGCGGCAAGCTGAATCGGGCTGACGGCGATCCCATGGCCAAATGAAATCGTCATGGTTTCGACATCGTTCCAACGGCCGGGCACCAGTGGTGCGGTGACCTCGCCCAGCTCGATCGGCGGCGTCGTCAGCATGCCCAGGCGGCCCATGTATTCACGCTGGGTGTCTGTCCCCATGGCCATCGCCATCCGCGCCGAGCCGATGTTGGAGGAATACTGGAAAATCTCCGGCACGGTCAGCCAGCGGTTCTCTCCATGGAAATCGTTGATGGTGAAGCGGCCGATGCGGATCGGCTGGCTGGCGCCGAACCCGTCGCGTAGGCTCACGGCACCGCTGTCGAGCGCGATTGCCGTGTTAAAGATCTTGAATGTCGAGCCCATTTCGTAGGCGCCGAGCGTCGCCCGGTTGAACATGGACTCGTCTTCCGGCCCGCCCGGTGCGTAGGGGTCGAAGTCCGGCATCGACACCATGGCCAGCAGTTCGGAGGTGTTGGCGTTCATGATCAGGCCGACACCGCCGATGGCGGAGAATTGCTCGATTGCCGCAGACAGTTCGTCGCGCACCAGGCTTTGCAGCCGCAGGTCGATCGAAACGCCGACGGTCGCCGTCTCATCGCCCAGCATGTCGTCATAGGTGCGTTCGATGCCGGCCAGCCCGTTGCCGTCGACATCGGTAAACCCGACAATGTGGGCGGCCAGCGGCCCGGCCGGATAGAAGCGCTGGTCTTCCTCCTCGAAGCCGAGGCCCGGAATGCCCAGACGGTTGACCTCGAACTGCTGCGACGGGGTAAGGTTGCGATAGAGCCAGACGAACCGCCGGTCGGTGGCCAGAACCTCTTCGGCATGCTCGATATCAAGGTCGGGCAGAACCGTCATCAGCGATGCGATGGCCTGATCGGCGTCCGGGACCAGGGTCGCGTCGGCGAACAGCGAGGCGGAGGGCAGGGTGGTCGCCAGCAGCGCGCCGTTGCGGTCCAGAATGTCGCCCCGCGCCCCGTCGTGAGGCAGAACGGCGGCATTCGCGACCAGCAGCCGGCTTTCCTCAGCGCCGTCGAACACCGATACGTCGATCAGCCGCGCCGCCACGACCAGGAAGGCCAGCGCGAAGACGGCCGCCGTCACCAGCAGCCTAGTCTGACCCACGGCGATGGCGCCCGTGATCTTGGAGGGTTCGTCCGCCACCAGCCGTCCGCCCGGATCGACCTCCGCGTCGTCGCCCGGATAGAACAGGGCCTCGTCAAGCGCATTGACCGCGTGGGCGTCGCTCATGGTGCGCTGCCCTCTTCCAGCGGCAGGCCGGGGCCGAAGCTCGCCTCTAGCGGACGGTGGCGCGGGATCGGAATGATCGGCATGTCGAGCGCCACCAGTTCAAGCGGCGCGGCGACCCGGTATTCACTGTTCGGCAAGGGCTCTGGGATCTCCTGAACGCTGTGGATCATCTGTTCGGGCCTGAGCGCGGTCAGATCGGTATGCGCGTCGGCCAGGGCCTGCAGGCGGTCTGGCCGCGTCAGGTAGGCCCACTCCGCATTCAGAATCCGGATCGACTCCCGCTCAAACGCGATCGACCGGTTCATCGCGTTCAACGCGTCTTCCAAGGACTGGACGCGATAGCTGACATGGAAAACGATCGCGCTGGCGACGGCGATCAAGGACAGCCAGATGATGGTGTGTGCCCGGATCATGCGGCCTCGCCTTCCCAGGCGGGCGCCTCGGTTCGGATCGCGGCGCGCAGCTTGGCCGAGCGCGCGCGCGGGTTGGCGGCCAGCTCTTCCTCGCCGGGCTCAATCGGCTTGCGGTTGATCAGCCGGAAGGTCGGTGCCAGGTCGTTGGCCGGCACCGGCAGGTGGCGCGACGTCGCGCGCGACATGCTGCTGCGCATGGCGAGGAACCGTTTGACCTGGCGGTCTTCCAGACTGTGGAACGAGACGACCGCCAGCCGTCCGCCCGGCGCCAGGATGCGCTCCGCCGCCGCCAGCCCACGGCTCAACTCGCCCAACTCGTCATTCACCGCGATGCGCAGGCCCTGAAAGCTGCGTGTGGCCGGGTCGATGCCGTCCTTGGACCGGGGCACGGCGCGCCGCACGATCTCGGCCAACTGGCCGGTCGTGGTGACCGGCGCCGTGCTTCGCGCGGTGACGATCGCCTTGGCCACGCGGCGGGCAAACCGTTCCTCGCCATAATCCCGCAAAATGCGGATCAGGTCGCTTTCGTCGGCGTTATTGACGATATCGGCGGCCGTCGACCCATGATTACCCATACGCATGTCCAAAGGGCCGTCGGCGCGGAACGAAAAGCCTCGCCCGGCCTCGTCAAGCTGCGGCGACGAAACGCCGAGATCCAGCGCCACCGCGTCGACCAGCCGATCGACCAACTGATCCATATCGCCGAACCGGCCTTCGATCAGCGTCAGTCGACCGTCGTATTCGCCGGCCATGGCGCGACCGTGGGCGATCGCCTCCGGATCGCGGTCGATGCCGATCACCTGGCACTGCGCCGCTTCTAGCAAGGCGGCCGAATAGCCGCCGCGCCCGAACGTGCCGTCGACCACCGTATCGCCGTCGCCGGGCGCCAGCGCCGCGACCGTTTCGGCCAGCAGCACCGGAATATGCGCTTGCGCCGCCATCAGGCGCCGGCCTTGTGCAGGATGCTGGGCTGGCCGTTGGCCGCCCGTTCCGCCCGACGCTGTTCGTACGTCTCCGGCTGCCAGATCTGGAACCGGCTGCTGCCCTTGCCGACGAACATCGCCTGGCCGTCGATCCCGGCCAGTTCCAGCAAGACCTTTGGCAGGATGATGCGGCCGTCGGGGTCGCAGCGCATCTCGGAACTGTCCGCGAAATACTCGTCCTCGGCGGCGTCGCGTTCCGGCGAGTTGATGGGCAGCGCGTCGATGCGTTCCTGGACATCGTCCATGAACGCCTCCGTCAGGCCGTCGATCGCCCCATCGGCGTCATTGCGCTTGAGATAAAAAAGGCCACCCCCCTGGCTTTCAAGGATCGCACGGAAGGCCGCGGGCACGCTGACCCGTCCTTTCCGATCGACCTTGTTCAGATGGATGCCCGTAAACCGGCTCATCATATCCCCGACGCCTAGGCCCGAAGGCCATTGCGCCCCTGGCGGCTACGCGCAGCCACGCAAGGACGATCCCGGTCTCAGACGGGATAGTATGGGATATCATGGGTATTTGTGGGTCGTCAAACAGTATTTCGGGGTAAATGCCTGTTTCTTCGAGGAAATTTCTAACGCTCGTTTAACGGTTGTTCCTCGACGACCGGGTCGAATCAACTAGAGATACGTTGGCAGTTCTCCTTTTTGTTTAGTCATTGGCTCAGGTTGGTTCCATTTTTGTTCTGGTTGAGACTAGCGGGTTCGATCGACCGTCGCAAGGTCGAAGCCCCAAATCAGCCAGACGGCCTGTAAGCCGGGTTCTGTCCCCGCGTCGCCGCAGTGGATGACCATTCATCTGGGACGTTCGTCGCCGAACGCCTCGCGCGACCTACCCGGGTGGCGGGCGGGAACCCCGTCATGCCTGCCGCGCGAACGCGGCGCCATGCACCACCCCTATTCGATCTTGCTCCCGGTGGGGTTTGCCGTGCCATCGCCGTTGCCGACGACGCGGTGCGCTCTTACCGCACCCTTTCACCCTTGCCTGACCGTGATCCGGCGGTTTGCTTTCTGTGGCACTTTCCCTGGGGTCGCCCCCGCCGGGCGTTACCCGGCACCGTTTTCCCGTGGAGCCCGGACTTTCCTCCCCCGGCCCGAAGGCCGGCGGCGGTCATCCAGCCGTCTGGCTGAATCTCTTATGGGGCGATCCCTGGGCCCGCGCAAGTGGCGCAGTGGACTGCGATTAGCGCGCCAAGGCCTCCGCACGCGCCGCCAAGTCAAGCCATTGATCCTCAGCCGCCGACTTCTCGCCGGCGGCGATCTCTAGCCGGTTGCTCAGCGCCCGGTGTCGCTCCGGATCGCGCTGATACAGGTCCGGGTCGGCCAGGCTTTGCTCGATCGTCGCGATTTCGCGGTCCAGGGCGTCGATCTGCTTTGGCAGCTCGGTCAACGCACGCTGGTCCTTGTAGCTAAGCTTGGTCGGTTCCGATTTCGGTTTTGGCTTCGCCGGTTGCGCCGCGCCCTGTCGCCTGGGCCGGCCGGCTGGGCGCGACTGCGCTGGCCGCTGGCGCACATAGTCCGAATAGCCGCCGACATACTCGCCGATCGTGCCGTCCCCCTCCAACGCGATGGTCGAAGTCACCAGCCGATCCAGAAAGTCCCGATCGTGGCTGATCAGGACAAAGGTGCCCTTGTAGGCCCCCAAAACGTCCTCCAGCAGGTCCAGCGTCTCCATGTCCAGATCGTTGGTCGGCTCGTCCAGCACCAGAAGGTTCGACGGCCGGGCGAACAGCCGGGCCAACAACAGCCGATTGCGTTCGCCCCCCGACAGGCTCTTCACCGGGCTGCGCAGTTGGCCCGGCTCGAACAGAAAATCGCTGATATAGCTGGTAATGTGACGCTGGCGGTCGCCGACCTGGATCATGTCGCCGCCATGGGGGATCAGGCTCTCCTGAAGGGAGGCCTCCGGATCGAGGCTCTCGCGCCGCTGGTCGAACCAGGCGATCTCGACATTCGCGCCAAGCGTGACGGCGCCCGCGTCCGGCGGCTCCAGACCGATCAGCACGCGAACCAGCGTCGTCTTGCCCGCGCCGTTTGGGCCGATGACGCCGACCCGGTCGCCCCGCATCAGTCGGGTCGAAAAGCTGGAAAACAGCCTGTTGGCACCGAACGATTTCGCCAGGTCCTTGGCGTTGAGGACCAGCTTGCCGCTGCGTTCGGCCGCCGCGACATCGATCTTGGCTGATCCGGCGGGCGCGGGCCGCTCGCGCCGCTGGGCCCGCATGGCTGCCAATGCCCGCAACCGGCCCTGATTGCGCTTGCGCCTTGCCGTGATGCCCTCCACGGACCAGCGCGTCTCGGCGGCGATCTTGCGATTAAGCTTGTGCGCGGCCTCTGCTTCCTCCTCGCGAACCCGCTCCGCCCAGTCCTCGAACCCGTCGAAGCCTTTGTCGCGCTTGCGGATCAGGCCCCGATCGAGCCACAGGACCGATTGGCTGACGGCGCGCAGCAGCGCCCGGTCGTGGCTGATCAGCAGCAACGCGCCGCGAAAGCCGCGCAGGTAGTTTTCCAGCCAGCCGATGGCCTTTAAATCCAGATGGTTGGTCGGCTCGTCGAGCAGGATGATGTCCGGCGCGCCCACAATCAAGCGGGCCAAGGCCGCCCGCCTCGCTTCACCGCCGGACAGAGGGTTGCTCGGGCGGTCGGGCGACAAATCAAGGTCCGACAGGGCGCTGTCGACACGATAGGCATCGTCGCGTTGATCCGCCGGCAACCCGCTGGCAACGAAATCGCCGACGGTCGCATGGCCGCTCAGGTCGGGCTCTTGCTCCAGATACGCAACCTTGGGGCCGGGCTGCAGGAAACGCTCGCCTTTGTCCAACGCGATCTCACCCGCAAGCACCTTCATCAGGCTCGACTTACCGGCGCCGTTGCGGCCGACCAGACAGGCCTTGTCGCCGGACGCCAGCGACAGGTCCAGGCCGTCGAACAAGGGTCGCGGGCCGAAGCCCAGCACCGCCTCACGAACGGCCAACAGGGGTGGTTCACCGACCATCAAAGCGAGGCTACTTCAGACCGCGCTCGGCCCTGATCCGGTCGTAGGCGGCGTTGATCGCGGCCAGCCGCCGGTCGGCTACCTCCACGAACTCCGCCGGCATGCCCTGCGCGACCAGCCGGTCCGGGTGATGTTCGCGAGCCAGCTCGTGATAGGCCTTTTTCAGGCTCTCGTCGTCGGTGTCGCGGGTGACGCCGAGCGCCGTGTACGGATCGTCCGGATCGGCGCCGATCTCGCTCGCTCTGATCCGGTCGAAGGTCGCGTCGTCGAAGCCGAAGATCGTCGCGACGTTCTTCAGATAGGCCAGCTCATCGGCATGGATCTTGCCGTCCGCCTTGGCGATGTAGAACAGGCACAGCAGCAACTCCTCCAAGACGGCGGGCCTGTCGTTGAACAGGCCGGCGATCTGGCGGGCGTAGGGCTCGTAGCCCGCGCTGTCCTGCCGCGCCATGTTGAAGACGCGGGCGACGTGATGGGTTTCGCCGGGCGGCACCTTGAACACACGCTTGAACGCGTCGACCTCGTCGCGCGTCACCCGGCCGTCGGCCTTGGCCATCTTGGCGCCCAGCGCAATCACCCCGATGGTGAAGGCGATGTGCCTGGTATTGTCGCGCTCGGGCCCCGACGCAGGCCGCGCGCCCTCGATCAGGCCCGCCTGCTGGCCGGCGCGTTCGACCGCATGGCCGGCGGCCGCACCCAGCAGCGCACCCAACGGGCCGCCGATGGCGAAACCCGCCGCACCGCCGATCAGGGCGCCCCAAATGCTCATCGTTCAAACCGCTGGAAAAAGGTCGGAAGGTCGTTCCAGGTCATCACGGCCCGGTCTTACTGCATTGCAGCGAACGATGCCACCAGGGCGTGAACATGGCAGCAATTAGGATTTCATGCGTGTGCATTGCCCTGCACGGGGGTCTTGACTAGGTTTCTGGCACGATTTCCGGCCCATCGCGGGCCTACGAGGCGCACCACCATGGCGGTATCCGCGACAGTACAGCATCTCAATCCAGTCTCGCCTGAGCTGATCGGGCGTTTGACGGACCTTTTGGGCGAGCGGCTGAGCACGAACCCATCCATGCTCGACCAGCACGGTCATGACGAAAGCTATCATCCGACCGAACCGCCGGACGCCGTGGCTTTCGCCCAATCGACGGAAGAGGTTTCGGTGATCGTTCGCCTGTGTGCGGAATACGGCGCCGCGATCATACCTTTCGGCACGGGCACATCGCTGGAGGGCGGCGTGGCGGCGGTTGCCGGCGGTATCTGCATCGACCTGTCGGGCATGAACCAGGTGCTGCGCGTCAGCGTGCCGGATCTCGATTGCACCGTGCAAAGCGGGGTGACGCGCAAGCAGTTGAACCACGAATTGCACGACACCGGCCTGTTCTTTCCGATCGATCCGGGTGCCGACGCCTCGATCGGCGGCATGGCGGCGACACGGGCGTCTGGCACCAACGCGGTGCGCTACGGCACGATGCGCGATTGCGTTTTAGGCCTGACGGTCGTCCTGGCCGATGGCCGGGTCATTCACACCGGCGGCCGTGCCCGCAAGTCGGCGGCCGGCTACGACCTGACGCGTCTGTTCATCGGGTCGGAAGGGACGTTGGGCATCATCACCGAGGTTACCTTGCGTCTCAGCGGCATCCCGGAGGCGATATCGGCCGCCGTCTGTTCCTTCCCGACCATTGAGGATGCCGTCAACACGGTGATCATGACCATCCAGTCCGGCGTGCCCGTCGCCCGCATGGAGCTTTTGGACGAGGTTCAGATGGACGCCTCGAACCGATACTCCAAGCTCAATTACGCCCTCCTGCCGACCCTATTTTTTGAGTTTCATGGCTCGCCCACTTCAGTGGCTGAGCAGGCCGAAACGGTTGGCGAGATTGCCCGGGAGTTCGGCGGCGCCGACTTCCAATGGGCCAATCGGCCGGAGGAGCGGAACCGGATTTGGCGGGCACGGCACGAGGCTTACTATGCCGGGCTGGCCCTGCGGCCCGGCGGAAAGGGGATGCCGACGGACATCTGCGTGCCGATCTCCCGCCTGGCCGATTGCATTACACAAACAAAGCAAGACATCGCCGACAGCGGCTTGTTGGCGCCGATGGTCGGCCATGTCGGCGATGGCAACTTTCATCTCAGCCTCGTCGTCGACCCCGATGACGCCGAGGAGATTGCCCGGGCGGACGCCCTGCACGAACGGATGGTCTTGCGCGCGATCGAAATGGGCGGTACGTGCACCGGCGAACATGGCGTCGGCTACGGCAAGATGCGCTTTATGGCGGCGGAACACGGCGAAGGCGTCGAGGTCATGCGCGCGATTAAGCTGGCATTGGACCCAGAAAACCGTATGAACCCAGGCAAAGTGGTTCAGGTGTGAGATGATTGTCGCCGGGCGCTCGCTGCGCTGACCGGTTAAGCCGGCGCTTGTTAGTGGCGGCCATCGGCGCGTTACGCCCGCAAACCCAACCAACGAAATCGACCAGATCGCGGTCAGCCCTTGAAGAAGATCTTATTCGGCCTGTTCGTCTTTGTTTGCTTGGCCATCGTCACCCTGCTGGCCTTGCCGAGCTTCATTGACTGGAACACCCGCCGCGATTGGGTTGAACGCCAGCTATCGGCCATGCTCGACCGCGAGGTCGAGATTGCGGGCGAGCTGGACTTCGCGCTTCTGCCCACGCCGATCCTGTCGGCCGAAAGGGTCCGTCTGACGAACGCGGACGGCGAGACCTTGGCGGACATCGACACGGTCGATCTGCGCATGGCGCTTCTGCCGTTGGTCGGCGGTCACTTTACCATGGAGCAGGTGACCCTGGTCAATCCGGTCGTCGATCTCATGGCTGACGGGGCGGGGCTCGGCCTGGCCGCCGCACTCAATGAGCCCGCATCGGCCGATCGGGTGCGCCTCGACAGCATGACAATCGAAAACGGCATGCTGCGCTGGTTGGGGCCCGATGCTGCCCGCGAAATTGTGCTCGACGGGATATCGGTGCAAATCTCGGCGGACAGCTTGGCCGGCCCTTTCACGGTTGCCGGCGACCTCAACCTCGATGGGCACCCGGTGTCGGTTGAGTTGAGCGCCGGACGGCTGTCGGCGGCCGGTGCCTGGCCGATGACGATCGCCTTTGGCCTGGACAGCGGTGACGCTGAGGGTCGCTACAGCGGCCTGGTCGGCCTGGACGGCCATTTGCAAGGTGACCTGCGCCTGGAAGGCAGCGACCTGGTCGAGGCGTTTGGCGATCTGTTTTCTGATGTGGCCCTGCCGGAAGAATGGGCTCAGCCCTTCTCGCTCTCCGCCCGCCTTCTCGGACGCGACAGTGCCGTCGAGTTCAACGGGTTGGAATTTGCCGTTGGTGAGACGCGGGCCAGCGGCGCGATGTCGGTCACGCTGGCCGAGACGCCCACAATCGCGGTCAACGCCAACATCAACCGCGTCGACTTGGCGCGCACGGCGTCCGCGGTTGAAGGGCGGTGGCTGTCGGCCTTGTCGGAGGACCGCTGGTCGTTGCCGGCCGGCCTGCGTTTGACGACCGACCTCTCGATCGGGGCGCTGGGACTTGGCGGTACGCCGGTTCGACAGGTCCGCCTGAATGCGACGCTGGGCGACGGCGCCCTTTCGATCAGCCGCCTGACGGCGCAAATGCCAGGCGGCACGGACCTTCGCGCGGTGGGCACCGTCGGCCCTGGCGAGGACGGGCGCAGCCAGGCCGACATCGCGCTGGAAATGGCGTCCGGCGATCTGAGGCGGTTGCTCACCTGGGGCGGTCTTGATGTCTCGGCCGTGCCGGGAACACGCCTGCGGGCCTTCAACGGACGGGCCGCAATCGCCGGCCGGCCGGATGATTTCCAGATCACCGGCCTGGATATGGTGGTCGATACCATGCGCGTCTCGGGCGGTCTCGCCTATCGCGACCAGGGCCGTCCCGGCCTCGGCTTGCGGCTGGAGATCGACGATTTGAACCTCGACGCCTATGCCGAAACCCAACTCGCCGCGCCTGGCGTGATCCTGGCGGCCGGCGCGGACGAGCTTGGCGCGATCTGGCCCGCGCTGGCCGGGTTCGATGCCAATGTCGATATCAGCCTTGGGCGTTTGCAGGCGGCTGGCTTGTCGATGGACCAGATCGCGCTGGTCGGCACGCTGAATCGCGGCCAGCTTGACCTGCGCGACGCGTCGATCGCGAACTTCGAGGGCGCGTCGGCGGGCTTGAGCGGGCGCATCGAGCAGGTTTGGCCGATCGAAGACGTCGACCTGACCCTCGAGGTCGCCGCCGCCGATCCGCGACGCACTCTGGACACGCTGGGCATTGATGTCGACTGGCCGATCGAAAGGCTGGGCGCGGGTGACGGTCATCTGCGCGTGGTCGGCGGCTTCGATCGTCTGGATCTGGAGGCCCAGCTTGATGTCGATGTCGGCGACATCGCGCTCGGCGGATCGATCGCCGACCCCATCGGTGAACCGGTTTACGACCTGGCGACCCGCATTACGCACGACGACCTGTTGCAGGTGGCCCAGGTGGCATGGCCCTCCTACGCGCCGCGCGGCGATCTTGGCGCGCTGGATCTCTACGCCACGATCCGGGGAACGAACGCGTCTCTGACGTTCGGCGATCTGGTCGGTCAGCTTGGTGAGATCAGCCTGGGTGGCCAGGTTCAGCTTGATATGGCCGGCGCCAGGCCTTCCTTCGATGCCGCGCTTGGCACCAACCAGGTCTCGATCGAGCCGTTTCTGCCGCAGCCGGAGCCGAGCTTCGTCGCACCCGGCGAAAACCGCTGGTCGACGCGGCCCTTCGCGTGGCCGGACCTGTCGGGTGTCGACGGCCATGTGCTGCTGACCGCCGGCACCGTGGAGGTGGCCGGCATGGTCTTGGATGCGCCCGCCCTCGAAGGCGACCTGGACGATGGCGTGTTCCACCTCTCGCAGGCCAGCGCCGGGCTCTTCGGCGGTCGGGCGGGGCTTTCGGGCCACATCGCGTTCGATGAACCGACCGAGATCAGCTTCGATCTCGCGCTTGCGGACGCCAGCCTTGACCAGCTGCTGAGCGATGGGGCGGGCATCGATGGGGCATCCGGCACGCTCGACCTGGCGCTGCTTGGCGCCGGGCGTGGCGCAAGCCCGGCTGATCTTGTCGCCGATCTCAGCGGCGAGGGGCTGCTGGCGGTGCGCGACGGCACCGTCGATCGGCTCGACCTCGCGACCGTGAGCGACCGGCTGGGCACATTGGAAGATCCGCTGGAGTTTCTTGAGGTCGTGCGCGGGCCGTTGGTCGACGGTAGGACGGGCTTCGCCGCCTTCAACGCGCCGTTGACCCTCGACGGCGGCGTCGTCGCCAGCGACGCCGTTCGCTGGCGCGCCGATGTGGGGCTTGGCGAGGGCAGCGGGTCGCTTGACCTGACCAGCCTTGTCTTCGACGCCCTGCTTGAGGTCAGCCTGTTCGCGCACCCCGAGGCACCGCCGTTCGCGATCGGCTTCTCCGGACCGCTCGACCGTCTGCAGCGCAGCCTTGATACCGACGCGCTCAGCGCCTGGGTTGCCCAGCGGGCGGCTGAGGCGCTTACGGACCGGCTAAGGACGCCGGATGAACCAGCAGCCGAGCCAGGCGGTCCGCCACGTCTGCAAGCACCCGACGCCGGCGGGGTGGCGCCTTCGGACGATCTGAGAACCCAGCAGCGTGGCTTGGACCCCGCTGGCGATCGTCTCAGGGCCGCCATCAACCGGCCCGACCACATCTAATCTGTCGTCTGGCTAATCTGTCGTCCGGCCGGTCCTGACGGCCTCCAGCACATAGAGGCGCAGCGCGCTTGACAGGTTGGCCGGCTCCGGCTCGTTCAGCCTCTCGGCATCGATTTCGCCGACCAGCGCCGCAAGGGACATCTGGCGCTGGCTGGCAATCCGCTGCAGGTCGTCCCAGAACGGGGCCTCAAGGGAAACGGACGTGCGGTGCCCTGCGATCGTGATGCTGCGCTTGACCGTCACCTGACCCCGCGATCAGGGGCTGGGCCCGACCATGTCGTCGGGCCGCACCCATTCGTCGAATTGCTCGGCCGTCACCAGTCCAAGCGCCAGGGCCGCCGCCTTCAGCGTGGAGCCGTCCTCGTAGGCCTTCTTGGCGACCTTGGCGGCGTTGTCGTAGCCGATATGGGGGTTCAGCGCCGTCACCAGCATCAGCGACTCATGCATCAGCGTATCGATGCGCTCACGATTGGCGGTGATGCCGACCACGCACAGATCCGCAAAGCTGCGCGCGGCATCCGCCATCAGGCGAATGGACTGCAGCAGGCTGTAGATCATGACCGGCTTGAAGACGTTGAGCTCGTAATGCCCCTGCGACCCGGCGACGGTAATGGTCATGTGGTTGCCCATGATCTGAGTGCAGACCATGGTCATCGCCTCCGACTGGGTTGGATTGACCTTGCCCGGCATGATCGACGAGCCGGGCTCGTTCGCCGGCAGCGTGATCTCGCCGATGCCGCAGCGCGGGCCGGAGCCGAGCAGACGCACGTCCTGGGCGATTTTCAGCATCGCCACCGCCAGGACGTTCAAGGCGCCCGACATTTCGACCAAGGCGTCGTGCGCGGCCATGACCTCGAACTTGTTTTCCGCCGATTCAAACGGAAAGCCCGTGATGTCGGCGACCTTCGTCGCGAACAGTTCGGCAAATCCGATCTTGGCGTTCAGGCCGGTGCCGACGGCCGTGCCGCCCTGGGCCAGGTGCAGCAGACGCGGCAGCGCGCTTCGGACGCCGGCGATGCCGTATTCGACCTGTTTGGTATAGCCGGAAAACTCCTGCCCCAGGGTCAGCGGCGTGGCGTCCTGCAAATGGGTCCGGCCGATCTTCACGATGTCGCGGAACTCTTCCGTCTTGTCGTTCAGGGCATGGTGCAGATGTTCCAGCGACGGGATCAGCTCATGTTCGATCTGCTCGACCGCCGCGATATGCATGGCGGTCGGAAAGGTGTCGTTGGACGACTGGCCCTTGTTGCAGTGATCGTTGGGGTGAACCGGGCTCTTTGAGCCGATCTCGCCGCCGAGGATCTCGATCGCCCGGTTGGACAGGACCTCGTTGGCGTTCATGTTCGACTGCGTGCCCGATCCGGTCTGCCAGACCACCAGCGGAAAGTGCTCGGCCAAAGTACCGTCGATCACCTCTTCCGACGCCGCGACGATCGCGCTGCCGATATCCGTCGGCAGCACGCCCAGTTCCATATTGGCCTGGGCGGCCGCTTTCTTCTGGATGCCCAGCGCGCGGATCAGCGGCTGGGGCATCTTTTCCGTGCCGATTTTGAAGTTTTGCAGGCTGCGCTGGGTCTGCGCGCCCCAATAC
>JBCDFV010000021.1:0-73543 GCA_039177555.1 Pseudomonadota bacterium
CCGCGATCCTGGGTGCGGAGGAATACGGCGTCGGCACGGCCTCGCTGGTCGCCATGGGCTGCATCATGGTACGCCAGTGCCATTCGAACACCTGCCCCGTGGGCGTCTGCGTCCAGGACCCGGCCTTGCGCGAGAAATTCACCGGCACGGCGGAAAAGGTCGTGAACCTGTTCACCTTCATGGCCGAAGAGGTACGGGAATATCTCGCCCAGCTCGGCTATCGGACCTTGAACGAGATCATCGGCCGGACCGAGCTGCTGCATCAGGTCAGCCGGGGGGCGGCCCATCTCGACGATCTCGACCTCAACCCGCTGCTGACCAAGGCCGACCCTGGCGACCAGGCGATGTATTGCACGCGCGAGGGCCGCAACGAGGTGCCGGACACGCTGGACGCGCGCATCATCAGCGACGCCAAACCGCTGTTTGAGGTCGGCGAGAAAATGCAGCTGACCTACAATGTCCGCAACACCTACCGCGCGATCGGCACGCGGATGTCGGCGATGATCACGCGCAAGTTCGGCATGTGGGGCCTGAAGCCCGGCCACGTCACCGTGCGGCTGCGCGGCTCGGCCGGCCAGTCGTTGGGGGCCTGGGCTGTTCAGGGGCTGAAGCTGGAGGTCTTCGGCGACGCTAACGACTATGTCGGCAAGGGGCTGTCCGGCGGTACGATCACGGTGCGGCCGCTTACATCCAGCCCGCTGACCATGGACACGGCCAGCAATACGATCATCGGCAACACGGTGCTGTATGGCGCCACGGCGGGCCGCCTGTTCGCGGCCGGCCAGGCGGGCGAGCGGTTTGCTGTGCGCAATTCAGGTGCGACCGTGGTGGTGGAAGGCTGCGGATCGAACGGGTGTGAGTACATGACCGGCGGCCTCGCGGTGATCCTGGGCAGCGTGGGCGACAATTTCGCCGCAGGCATGACCGGAGGGATGGCTTTTGTCTACGACGAAGACGACACGTTCGAGGACCGCATCAACACCGACAACATCGTTTGGCAGCGGATCGAGACCGCGCATTACGAACAGTTGCTCGTCAACCTGATCAACGATCATGTCACCGAGACCCAAAGTCGGCACGCCTATCGCATCCTGACCGATTGGGACCTGGTGAAGGGCCGTTTCTGGCAGGTGGTGCCCAAGGAGATGGTCAACCGTCTGGAACAGCCCTTCCGGGCGGCGGATATCGAGCTGCGCCAGCCGGCCGAATAGAGCGGCCGAATAAACCGGCCGGATCACAACGCCCGGTTGGCTTCGCCAGCCGTTCGGTGTATGTGAGGCCGCGCCGCGCGGACGCACCGAGAATTCTCGCTTATGAGGCATTGGCTGGTCAGAGTTTTGCTGAACCTCGGCGCCCTTGTGGTGGCCGCGGCGGTCGGCATTGCCGGGTTGGAGACGACCGGTTCGCCCATCGGGTTCGGCTTCAGTCTTCTGATCTATTTCTTCTTGGCTTGGGGCCTGGCTGTGCAGGCGACTAGTGGCCGAGCGCGGGTGGGCCTTGGTGCTTATCTTCGGCCACTATTCTTTACATATTGGGTGCTTGGGTCAGTCGGCTTTCTTGTTCTTGTGGTCTTTGGGGTGCTCGCAATGCTCAGCACAACTGCGGCCGAAGCCCCTACGAACGTCACGATTCAATTTGAGTTCTCAGCATTGCTTCTGGCGGCGGGCGTCGGTCTAGGAGTAGCGATCGTTCTCCTAGTTCCTCCACTTGTCGCCATCGTCGATCGGCCACCGCCCGGCGAGCCGCTCCAAGCGCCCAATCTAATCGACAGGCAGATCACCCAGAATGCAGCCCAGCCAGCACTTGCCGCGCCGGGTGCCGTTGAGGAGGTTCGTCAGGTGCCACCGCCGCAAACGCGCGTGGATCTCCCCACCGATTTGGATCGGGAAGAAACGCTGGAGGAGTTGTTGGGCCTGGAACCGACCCGCCACGGCTAGGCTTCATCGAGACCGCTCTCCTGCCAATACTGGGGGCGGCCGACCTTTTCGATCAGATAGTCGACGAACGCTCGTGTCTTGGGCGACAGATGCCGGCTGGCCGGGAAGACGGCGTAGACCGACGATTCCTGGATTTCGTAGTCGACCAGCAACCGGACCAGGGCACCCGTCTTCAGATCCGGCGTGACGACATAGTTCGACAAACGCACGATGCCGACGCCGGCCAGGGCGGCGTGGCGCAACGTCTCTGTGGCGTTGGTGCTGAGCGTGCCGTTGACGGCCACCACCCGCTGGGCGTCTTCCGGCCCGAAGCGCCAATCCATCTGGTGGGTTCGTTCAATGAAGGTCAGGCAGTTGTGGCCGCGCAGATCCTCCGGCCGTTCGGGTGTGCCGTGACGCTCCAGATAGCCGGGCGCGGCGCAAACGATGCGCCGCATCGGCGCCAGCCGCCGCGCGATCAGGCTGGAGTCCTTCAACTCCGCAATGCGAACGGCGACGTCGATACCCTCTTCGATCAGATCGACGTAGCGGTCGGCCTGGCCGACCTCCAGGCGGATGTCGGGATAGCGCGCCAGAAAACCGGGCAGGATCGGCGCGATATGGGTCTCGCCGAAGGCGACCGGTATGTTCACCTTCAACAGCCCGCGCGGCGAACTGCCCAGCGCGGTCACGCTTTCCTCCGCCTCGGCCATCGCTTCCAGGATCGGCCGGGCGCGGTCCAGCAAGGTCCGTCCGGCCTCCGTCAGCATCAGCCGCCTTGTCGTCCGGCTCAACAGCCTGGTGCCGAGTCGGTCCTCCAAGGCCGAGATCTGCTTCGACACCGCCGAGGGGGTGAGGCCGAGCGTGCGGGCCGCCGCGGAGAAACTGCCATCGTCGACGACCCGCACCAGAACATCCATTCCCGCCAAACGCTCCATCATGATATTTTGTCCGCTTTGGCAATAATACTGTTCCGAAATACCTGATTATGTCCTTCACGGCCAGCATCTATGGTGTCGATATCGAGATACCGAAGCATGGGAGAGCACCATGATCGTGACACCGGAAGGCCATGACGACCGGATGGCGGCGTATTTGCGAAGGGGCCGCCGGCTTCACGGCCAGGCCGTTTGCCAGGGCTTGCGTCGGCTGGGCCGCGTCTTGCTGAGGTCCGTCTCGCGGCCAAAACTGCATGCCCGCATGTCGCACAAGGTGGCCGCCTGACAAATCCGGGTTAACCCGCATGGCGCCCTGGTATAGTGTCCGGGCGCCATGCGAACCCTGTATCATTTCACCCTTCTGCCGGCCTGCCGCATCGTCCGCGGTGCGCTGGGCGAAAAGAAACTTGAGGTCGAGCTAAAGGCCGAGCGGATCTGGGAACAGCGCGACGATTTTCTCGCCGTCAATCCTGCGGGCGACGTCCCTGTTCTGATCGAGCCGGACGGCACGACGCTGACCGAGCTTTGGGTGATTACGGAGTATCTGGACGAGGTCTACCCGGACGTGCCCTTGCTGGGCGACGATCCTTTGGCCAGGGCCGAGACCCGCCGCCTGATGGTCTGGTTCGACCAGCGGTTCGGCCGCGAGGTCACCGACAATCTGGTCGGCGAAAAGGTGCTGCGTCGCTTCTACCGTACCGGCCAGCCCGTGTCCGACCGGATTCGCGAGGGCAAGGAGCGCATCGGCTTTCACCTCGACTATATCGGCTATCTGGCCGAGCAGCGGAACTGGCTGGCCGGTGAAGACCTGACCTATGCCGACCTGGTGGCGGCGGCCCATCTGTCAGCGGTCGACTATCTGGGCGATATTCCGTGGGAAAAGTACCATGAGGCGAAAAACTGGTATGCGCGCGTAAAATCGCGCCCCAGCTTTCGCCCGATCCTGGACGAGCTGGTGCCCGGGGTGGCGCCGGCCCGCCATTACCGCGACTTGGATTTCTAGCCGGGGTCTTCCAGCAGGCTGATCTCGCGCCGCGCGATCTCGGCGGACACGCTGTCGGGCGCCTCGTCCAAGACCGCCTGAAAGTCCAGGCGCGCACCCTCACTGTCACCCTGCCGGGCGCGAACGATCCCCCGTTCGAGAGTCAGTTCGGCAAAGTCGCCGCCCAGCTCGATGGCCTGGGTCAGATCATCGATGGCCGCGTCGAGCCTGTTCAGGCGTTGGAACGCGGAGGCGCGCAGGGCCAGCAGATCCGGCCGGTCGGGCGCCAGGTCCGTCGCCTGTTGCAGGTCTGCCAACGCGCCTTGGTCATCGTCGAGCGCCGTGCGCGCCCGGGCCCGCTGGACCAGCAGTTGCGGATCGGGCGCCGCGATCTCGCTGGCTGCCTCCAACGCGAACACCGCGCGCTGCGGCACGTCCGCGCGCAGCCACAACCGGCCCGCCTCGCGAAACAGCCCCGCCGCATAGTCGGCATCGATGTCGGCCAGGTCGCGCGCCAGCGTTTCGAACCGGCGGGCGGCCTCATCCTCTTCGCCATTGTTGGCCAGCGCCGTTGCCGCGCACTCGCGCGCCAGATTGCCGCCGCCGTCGGTCTCCCACCGTTCGGCGTCGATCAGGGCGGCGACCGGTGACAGCGCCGCCTGCTGCAAGCATTGGCGGAAGCGTTCCTGCGGCGCCAGGTCCGGCACCTCGATCAGGCGGGGCCTGTCTTCGGCGGTTTCCTGGGCATGGGCCGGCCATGACAGTGTCATGGCGGCGGCAATCGGCGCGGCCCAAACCAGGCGCTTCTTGAGATGGCGATGCATGGCGCCTTATATCAGTCGATTGTTCTTAAACGCCAATAGGGTGAAGGGCGATCGTGGCGGTCCGATGGACCGACGCGCATGATGCCAGAGAGGTCGATCCGTGCCGCGACTGTTTTGCTTTGGTTTGGGATACACGGCGCTCGTCTTGGCGCGGCGGCTGAAGCAAGCAGGCTGGACCGTCGCGGGAACCTGCCGCAGCGAAGACAAGCGCAAGGCCCTGCAAGGCGAGGGCATCGACGCCTTCCTGTTCGATGATGGCAAGCCACTGGCGGACCCATCGGCGGCGCTGGCCGGCACCACCCACCTTCTGTCATCGATTGCGCCGGGGCGGGGCGCGGACGGTGAGGCAGATTGTGTTGATCCGGTTCTCGCCGCCCATCACGATGACATTGCCGCCATCAAGCAATCGCTGCGATGGGTCGGATACCTGTCGACCACCTCGGTCTATGGCGATCGCGATGGCGCCTGGACCGATGAGACGGCGCCGCTTGGCGCCACGTCGACGCGCGGTCGGCGCAGGATCGCGGCGGAACAGGCCTGGCACGAGTGGGGGTACCAGACCGGTGTGCCGGTTCACTGTTTTCGGCTGGCCGGCATTTACGGGCCCGGCCGCAGCGCCATCGATCAACTACGGGGTGGCAAGGCACGCCGTATCGACAAGCCGGGCCAGGTGTTCAACCGGATCCATGTCGAGGACATTGCGGCGATCGTGCAGGCCTCGATCAACAGCCCGCGCGGCGGTGCCGTCTATAACTGCGCCGACGACGATCCGGCGCCGAGCCATGAGGTTGTCGCCCATGCCGCTGAACTGCTGGGCGTCGCGCCGCCGCCGCTGGTGCCTTTCGACCAGGTTGAGCTGTCGCCAATGGCGCGCAGCTTCTATGCCGAAAACAAACGTACCGACAACAAACTGATCAAGCGAGAGCTGGGCGTGCGCCTGGCCCATCCGACCTATCGTGAGGGCTTGGCTGCGCAATTGGCATGCGAAAAGGGCGGTGGAAAAGCCTAGTCGACACCCCCATGTCGCAGCGGTCTGTTCCCTTCAACGCCTAGCGCCGGAGAGCCCATGACCGCCGCCCCCGCCGCCGACACAGCGCCCAGCGCGCTCGACCTCATCCTCACCCGCCGTTCGACCAAGGCCCTTGATCTGGTCGAACCCGGCCCGAGCCCGGACGAGCTGGAGGCGCTGTTGCGGGCGGCGACGCGCGTGCCAGACCACGGCAAGCTGACCCCTTGGCGCATCCAAGTACTGAACAAGGAAGGCCAGGCCGCCCTGGGCGATTTCCTGGCGGACCTGTTCGCGCGCGAGATACCGGAGGCCAACGACAAGCAAATCGCGTTCGAGCGGGACCGGCCGCAGCGGGCACCCCTGCTGTTGGTCGTCACCTCAAAGCCGAAGACGCCCCACAAGATCCCGGATCTTGAGCAGCTCATGTCCGCCGGTGCTGTCTGTACCACCCTGCTTCATACCGCCAACGCGCTGGGCTATGGCGCCCAATGGCTGACCGAATGGCCGGCATACCGGCCGGAGGTCTGCCGGCATCTGGGGCACGACCCCGATACCGATCAGATCGTCGGGCTGATCTATATCGGCACCCGCGCCCAGGCGCCGGACGAACGGCCGCGCCCGGACCTGTCCGATGTGACCGAGATGTGGACGGGGCCTGCGGGCGGCTGAAGATCGTGGCGGTCCCTCGGTTGACGGTACGGGTGTTGACCCTGTTTCCCGACATGTTCCCGGGGCCGCTGGGTGTTTCGTTGGCCGGAAAGGCGCTGGCGCGCGGCGACTGGCGGTTGGAAACGCTGGACATTCGCGATTTTGCGCGCGATAAGCACCGCTCCGTCGACGACACCCCGTTTGGGGGTGGCGCCGGCATGGTCATGAAACCCGATGTCGTATCCGATGCCCTGGGCGCCGCGAAGGCCGCCGCCGGCCAGGGTGCGGCGTCGATTTACCTGTCGCCGCGTGGTCGCGTGTTCGACCAGGCGGTGGCGCGTGACCTGGCCGGACGACGGGACATCATCCTGCTGTGCGGCCGTTATGAAGGTCTGGATCAGCGGGTGATCGAGGCCCACGGGCTGGAAGAGCTGAGTTTGGGCGATTTCGTGCTGTCCGGCGGTGAGCCGGCGGCGATCGCCATGATCGATGCCATCGTCCGACTGGTGCCCGGTGTCATGGGCAACGCGGACAGCGCGGAGGAGGAGAGTTTCGGGGACCGTTCCGGCTTGCTGGAATATCCCCATTACACGCGGCCCGCTGTTTGGCGAGGGCCGGATGGTGTCGACCGCGCGGTGCCGGAGGTGCTGACCTCCGGCCATCATGCCGAGGTTGCCGCATGGCGGCGCGGGCAGGCGGAAGATGTCACCAAGCGGCGCCGACCGGACCTTTGGCGTCGTGTCGAACGGGCGGGTTCGCAAGGGGCCGCCCAAAACAACGAAGACCAACAAGATTGAGACGTTTTAAGGAGTATCGAACCCATGAACATCGTCGAACAGATCGGCCAGGAACAGGTCGAAAAGCTGACCGCCGAACGGCCGGTTCCGGAGTTTTCCGCCGGCGACACCGTGCGGGTGAACGTGAAGGTTGTCGAAGGCACACGCGAACGCGTGCAGGCTTACGAAGGCGTGTGTATCGCGCGCAAGAATGACGGCATCAACTCCAGCTTCACCGTGCGCAAGATTTCCTATGGCGAGGGCGTTGAGCGCGTGTTTCCGCTGTACAGCCCCCGGATCGATTCCATCGAGGTCATCCGGCGCGGCGCCGTTCGCCGGGCCAAGCTGTATTACCTGCGCGATCGCCGGGGCAAGTCGGCGCGCATTGCAGAGCGCACCACCGGCCACGGCATGAAGAAGAACACCGGGAAGTCCTGACCGGTCCCGAGGTCACGACGTCACGAAAAAAGCCGCCCCGTTGAGGGCGGCTTTCTTCTTGGTGGGACAGGAGGGTCCCAAGGCGTTCGGCGCGCCCTATTGCGTCGCCTGCACCTCGGAGATGTACAGGTTCGCCTGCGGGAACCCGCCACCGGACGAGTAGGTGCCGACCCAGATGTCATACTGGCCCGACTGCGGACGGCTGAACGTCAGCGACGGGTTCAGGCCGTTGCCGCCATCGTCATCGCAGTACCACTGGCCGTTCGGGCCGTTAACCACCAGCGTCGTGTCGCTGCTGGAGATCGCATAGAGGTACAGCGGGAACGAGTTGCCGGCCTGATAGTTCAGCCGGTAGTCCGGCGCCTGGGCCACGTAGCCGCGGCAGTTGCTGCCGACATTGCTGGCCGGGATGTCGCCGCCGGCCTGGATCGAGACGACATAAGGATCGGGCGTGTAGCCGGTGTTCAGGTTCACCGACCCGAAGGCTGGCTGCAGGTTCCAGTTCGGCATGTTGGCGCTGCCGCCCCCGCCGCCGCCACCACCGCCGCCGGCCGAGCCGCCGCCTTGGTTCAATTCAGAGATCGACAGGGTCGCCTGCGGGAAGCCGCCGCCGGACGAGTAGGTGCCGACCCAAATGTCATACTGGCCCGACTGTGGGCTGTTGAACGTGACCAGCGGGTTGAGACTCCCGTAGCTGTCGTCATCGCAGTACCAGCGCCCTGACGGGTCGTTGACCACGAGGGTCGTGTCGCTGCCGGACTGGGCGAAGATGTTTAGCGGCCAGCCGTTGCCGGCCTGATAGTAAAGCCGATAGTCCGGGGCCTCGGCCACATAGCCCCGGCAGTTGCTGCCGACCGAACTGGCGGCCAGATTACCGCCGGCCTGCACCGAGACATTGTAGGGGTCGGGCGAAAAGCCGTTGTTCAGGTTGACGGTGCCGTATGTCGGCTGAAGGTTGTAGTTCGGGCTGCCGGCGACAGTGCCGCCGCCGCCACCACCACCACCGCCATGGGGGCTAAGTTCGGAAATCGACAGGGTCGCCTGCGGGAAGCCGCCACCGGACGAGTAGGTGCCGACCCAGATGTCGTATTGGCCCGAGGCCGGGTTGTTGAAGGTGACCAGAGGGTTCAGGCTGCCATAGCCGTCATCGTCGCAGAACCAGCGGCCGCTGGGGTCGTTGATGACCAGCGTGGTGTCGGATCCGGACTGGGCAAAGATGTGCAAGGGAAAGCCGCCCGACTGATAGTAAAGCCGGTAGTCCGGCGCGTCGGCGACATAGCCGCGGCAGTTCGAGCCGACATTGCTGGCCGCAATGGGGCCGCCCGCCTGCAAGCTGGTCGTGTAGGGGTCCGGCAGGAAGCCGCTGTTGAGGTTAACGGTCCCAAAGGTCGGGTTTAACCGGTAGTTCTGCGCCTCCGCACCCTGGATCGCGGTCACTGACAGGGCCGTGGCCACTGCAGCCGCAAACAAACGCCTCATGATGAACCCTCCACATGCTGATTGGATAAATTGAGACTAACACCGGGAATGGTGTGCATAAAAGAACTAGGCACCGAAAATCGCATTTTATTGATTTCGATGCACAAAACGCTGGCAGACTACTGTGAAGTGGGCGTTAAAGGTGCGTTAAATACGCGAATATACGCTCAAGCGAGAAATAGAATAGCCCGTTCAGGTCATATACTTCCGTAGGCGTTTTCGTCATCAATCGACGGAAAATCGTTCGATTCTGTCTTCAGGGCCATCGTCAGGGCTGAAGTTCGGTGATGAACAAAGTCGCCTGCACCGGGCTGGTTTCCGGCAAGAGAGCGCCGACCCAGATTTGGTAGAGGCCGGACTGCGGGTTGGCGTAGGTGATCATCGGGTTGAGGCCGCCCATGCCATCGTCATCGCAGCGCCAGGTGCCGGAGGGGTCGTTCACGATCAGCGTCGTGTCGATGCCGGACTGTACGAAGATGTGCAGGGGAAAGACCGTGCCCGCCATGTAAGTCAGTTGAAAATCCGGCGGGCCGGCGATCTGGCCGCGGCAGTTGCCGCCCAGCGTCTGGCGGGCGTCGATGGCGCCGCCTGGGCTGACACGGACGAAGAACGGGTCGAGCGGAAAGCCGGCGTTCAGGCTGATGCTGCCATAGGTTGGCGCCTGGCCGAGACTCTGTGCGTGTCCGATCTGGGCAAGCGCGGCCAGCGCGACAGCCAACAAGAAAGACTTCATGCCCGCGCCGCTCCGACCCTGCCGGCTTAGGTTTGCCCAATAAGCGAGTTGGATGACATTATCACATCAGCCGGAATCCGGGCCAGCGGATTGGGCGCAGGTCGCGCCTCAAGACCTTCGATTGAGATCCGTGGCGGCCCGTTTCAGGCCGTCGCGCTGCATCGATCGTTCCAGCAGTTCCAGCCGGACATCCAGCTCAAGCCGGTCGTCGTCGACCATCTTGCGGCGATACTTGTCGAAGGTTTCGGCCAGTTCATCCAGGGTCTGGCGGGTGCGGTCGGTCAGCGCCTGGCTGTCCTCGCCCTCACGCTGGAGGGTCAGCAGGCTGCCGGTCACCGTTTCCAGATGCCCCAGATAACTGCCCAGCGCCTTCTGGACCCTTGGGAACTCCGCCGGGTTGGCCTTGACTTCACGGATCATCTGTTTGGCCGAGCCGCTGATCACGCCCACCGTTTGCCGGATGTCGCGATCGTTCAGCCGGAAGCTGTTGCGCCGGATCGTGCGCAGGCGCCCCTCGGCCACGCGCAGTTCCTGCGCCAGCAGCTTGGGATCGACCAGCAGGCCCTCCGCCTGGTCGAACAGCGCGGCGTAGGGGTCAGGCCGCAACAGGCGCGCGGCGATGATCCAGAAGAAGAAGAATGCCACGATCGACCAGAACATGCCGGCCCCGGCCGGACCGTAAAGCACAGCGGCCAGCACGGCCGCCGAAAGCGGCGCCAGGATGCGTCGGTTCTTCTGCCACCAGGTCAATGATGCGTCCTTCTGTGCTTCCGGTTTGGGCAATGCCGGCAATGATCGGTGTCTGCGGGGACAATATTCTGCTTTTGCGACCTTCCGCCAAGGGCCACCTAACGCTATATCTCCGGCGCCTCCCGCCGTGGGGCCAGGATTTTTGAGGAAAGGAATAGGGCGATGACGGCGCCGCGCACGATGTTCGACAAGATTTGGGACTCTCATGTGGTGCATGAGCAGGAGGATGGAAGTTCCATTCTCTATATCGATCGCCACCTTGTGCATGAGGTCACCAGCCCGCAGGCGTTCGAAGGCCTGCGCATGGCCGGCCGGCCCGTGCGCCGACCGCTGTCGACTCTGGCCGTGCCGGACCACAACGTGCCGACATCCGACCGGTCGCATGGCATCGAGGACGCGGAAAGCCGCATCCAGGTCGAAACCCTGGAGGCCAATTGCCGGGACTTCGGCATTCCGATCTTCAAGATGGACGATGTGCGCCAGGGCATCGTGCACATCATCGGGCCGGAGCAAGGCTTCACCCAGCCGGGCATGACCATCGTCTGCGGCGACAGCCACACCGCGACCCATGGGGCCTTCGGCGCGCTGGCGTTCGGCATCGGCACGTCTGAGGTCGAACATGTGCTGGCGACCCAGACGCTGCACCAGCGGCGGGCGAAGAACATGCGCATCACCGTTGACGGCGCCTTGCCGCCGGGGGTGACGGCCAAGGACATGATCCTGGCGATCATCGGCGTGACTGGCACGGCCGGCGGCACGGGCTACGTCATCGAATATGCCGGCGAGGCAGTGCGCGCGCTGTCGATGGAAGGCCGCATGACGGTCTGTAACATGTCGATCGAGGCGGGCGCGCGCGCCGGGCTGATCGCGCCGGACGAGACAACCTTCGCCTATATCAAGGGCCGGCCGATGGCGCCGTCGGGGCCGGATTGGGACGATGCGGTCGCCCATTGGCGAACCCTGCCGTCGGATGACGGCGCGGTTTACGACGAGGAGATAACCCTGGCGGCGGCCGATATCGCGCCGAACGTGACCTGGGGCACCAGCCCGCAGGACGTGGTGCCGATCACCGGCGCCGTGCCCGACCCCGACGCCATTAAGGATGTGCGCCAGCAAGAGGCCGCGCGCCGCTCGCTGGACTATATGGGCCTGAAGGCCGGCACGCGCATGCAGGACATCGCGGTTGAGAAGGTCTTCATCGGCTCGTGCACCAACGGGCGCATCGAGGATCTGCGCGCCGCGGCCGCCGTGGCCGACGGGCGGCGGATCGCCGACGGTGTCTACGCCATGGTCGTGCCCGGCTCCGGCCTGGTGAAACAGCAGGCGGAGGCCGAGGGGCTGGACCGGATCTTCCTGCAAGCCGGCTTCGACTGGCGCGAGCCGGGCTGTTCCATGTGCCTGGCGATGAATGCCGACAAGTTGGCGCCGGGCGAGCGCTGCGCCTCGACATCGAACCGCAATTTCGAAGGTCGCCAGGGCCGGGGCGGACGGACCCATCTGGTCAGCCCCGCTATGGCCGCCGCCGCCGCGCTTAAAGGCCGGCTGGCCGACGTGCGTGAGTTTATGTGAGCGGATTTGATAGAACGAAGCGAATGATAGGACGATAGATGCAACCCTTTACGACGCTGACGGCGGTCGCCGCGCCCTTGCCGATGGTCAATGTCGATACCGACATGATCATCCCCAAGCAGTTCCTGAAAACCATCAAGCGCACCGGCCTGGCCGAGGGCCTGTTCCACGAGTTGCGCACGGACGAGCAAGGCAACCGGAAGGAATTCGTGCTCGACCACCCGCACTACACCAGCGCGCAGATCCTAATCGCCGGCCAGAATTTCGGCTGCGGGTCCAGCCGCGAGCACGCGCCGTGGGCTTTGCTCGATTTCGGCATCCGCTGCATCATCGCGCCCAGCTTCGCCGACATTTTCTACAACAACTGCTTCAAGAACGGCATTTTGCCGATCGCGACGCATGATGAGCATGTCGACCGGCTGATGGAACACGCCCAGCGCGGCGCCAACGCGACCTTGACGGTCGATTTGCCGGCGCAGGAGATCCATGGCCATGAAGGCGGCGTGGTGACCTTCGAGATCGACCCGCACCGCAAGCATTGCCTGCTGAACGGCCTCGACGACATCGGCCTGACCATGGCGCATGATCATCGTATCGACGCCTTTGAGGCGGCCCGGCGCGAGCAGCATCCCTGGCACGACCCCGAACATCCCGACCCGCGCGCCTAAGCTGGGGTTGGCGAGGTGCTGCGCCCCCTGCGCCTGATCTGCCTGCTGGCATCGGTCGTCCTGATCGCCAGCCTGTTCTCGCCGTGGCTTGCCGTCGACGGCTCGGTCTTCGCCGACCAGATCCCGCCGACGGTGACCATGCTGATGCCGCAACTGCCGCAATGGCTGGAGGCGGGCAGCATCAATGTCTATGTGCTGGACGTGGCGCGCCTGCCGGTCGACACCAGCGCCGCCCTGCACGGCATCGTCAATGCCAGCTTCGCCGATACCATCGACGACACGGCCGTTCTGGACCCGTTCGTCGTGTTCGGCAGTGCCTACGTCGAAAATGATGACCGGCGCTATTGGGCCTTTCTGATCTGGCTGACGCCGTTCGGCGCCGCACTCAGCATCGCGGTCTATCTGATCCGCCGGCCCGCCTACGTTCCGGCCACCTTGGCCACCTTGCCGCCGATTGGCCTGTTCATCGGGTCCTTGATGCAGCGCGATCCCATCGCCTATGACAGCCTGACCGCATCCTTCTACATGGCCCTGGTGGCGTCCGCTGTGATCTGGCTGGCCACGCTCGCCGCCTGGGGTGTCCGCATCCGCCACAAGGGCCGCTAAGGCCCGATCCTCTGAAGAAGAAGGCCGCCCACGGCCGGGAGACCCTGTTCATGACCGCAAACAAATCGATCCTGCTGCTGCCCGGCGACGGTATCGGGCCCGAGGCGATGGCCGAGGTGGTGAAGACCGCCGATTGGATGGGCCAGCATCGCGCGGTTGGCTTCGACACAGAGGAGGCGTTGGTCGGCGGCTGCTCGATCGACAGCGCCGGCGTGCCGATCACGGACGCGGTGATGGCCAAGGCCATGGACGCCGACGCCGTGCTGCTGGGGGCGGTCGGCGGCCCGAAATGGGACGCGGTCGATTTCGCCATCAGGCCGGAGGCGGGCCTCTTGCGTTTGCGCAAGGACCTGGAGCTGTTCGCCAACCTGAGGCCCGCGATGGTCTTCCCGGCGCTTGCCGACGCCTCCAGCCTGAAGCGCGAGCTGGTCGAGGGTTTGGACATCATGATCGTCCGCGAACTGACGGGCGGTGTCTATTTTGGTGAGCCGCGCGGCATCGAGACCTTGGCCGACGGCCAGCGAAGGGGCGTGAACACCCAGGTCTATACGACCTCGGAGATCCATCGGGTGGCGGCCGTGGCCTTCGACCTGGCCAGAAAGCGCGGCAACCTGGTGCATTCGGTGGAAAAGATGAACGTCATGGAATCCGGCCGTCTGTGGCGGGAAGAGGTGACCAAGCTGCATGGCGAGCAGTTCGCCGATGTCGAGCTGCAGCACATGCTGGCCGACAACTGTGCGATGCAGTTGGTGCGCAACCCGAAACAGTTCGATGTCATCGTCACCGACAATCTGTTCGGCGACATGCTGTCGGACGAGGCGGCGATGCTGACCGGTTCGCTGGGCATGCTGCCATCGGCCTCGCTGGGTGCGGCGGACGAAACGGGACGGCGGCGGGCATTGTACGAGCCGGTGCACGGGTCGGCCCCCGACATTGCCGGTCAGGGGCTGGCCAACCCGATCGCCATGCTGCTCAGCTTCGCCATGATGCTGCGCTACAGCTTCGATCTGGGAACCGAGGCCGATTTGATGGAAAAGTCGGTGGCCAACGTGCTTAACGCCGGAATTCGGACTGCCGACATTGCCACGCCGGACACCAAGAAAGTCTCGACCGGCGAGATGGGACAGGCGATCCGGGACGAGATGGGCCGGCTGTCCGGTTAACTGGTGACGCCCGCCTTCTTCAGTTCGCCGTCCAGGCGGCCGCTGCACCACAGGAAGAACATGCGGAAGTCGCTGACCAGCGACCAGACGGGGTAGGTGAAGGTGGCCGGCCGATTGCGCTCGACCGCCATATGGCCGATCCAGGCGAACAGATAGCCGCTGACGATGGCGACCAGGACCAGCCACCAGATCCCCAGCACGATCGCGAGCAGCAGAAGCAACAGGCCGAGCGCCGTGCCGAAATAGTGCAGGTTGCGCGTGGCCGCTCGCGAGTGTTCGCGCAGGTAATAGGGCCAGAAGGCCGCGTAAGTGTCGATTTTGTCGCTCATGGCACCATTCCTGCCGGATAGTGTGCCTTCGAATGGCAAGGAAGGGAAGCCGACCCCATATCGCCGAGTGGTGCCGGGGGACGCGGGCATGACCGGTCGGAAGACCTGCCAAGCGCAGGCCCGCCTTGCGTTGCGGGGCCGGCGGCTGTAGTCAGGCGGGCTTTGCGCCCGTGCGTCATATGAACGCGCTGGGCGCGTGAAGGTGGAGTTAGGACCATGGGTTACAAGGTGGCGGTCATCGGGGCGACCGGCAATGTCGGGCGCGAGTTGCTGCAGATCTTGAGCGAGCGGGACTTTCCCGCCGACGATGTCATCCCGCTGGCGTCGGAGAAATCCGCCGGCCGCGAGGTCAGCTTCGGCGAGGACGAAACCCTGAAGGTGCGCGATCTGGCGACCTTCGACTTCCGGGGCATCGACATCGCGCTGTCGTCGCCCGGCGCTTCCGTCTCCGCCCAGTTTTCGCCGAAGGCCGCCAAGGCCGGCTGCGTGGTGATCGACAACACCTCGCATTTCCGCATGGACCCGGAGGTGCCGCTGGTGGTGCCGGAGGTCAACCGCGAAGCCATTGCCGACTATGGCCGCCGCAACATCATCGCCAACCCGAACTGTTCGACCATCCAGATGGTCGTGGCCATGAAGCCGCTGCACGACCTGGCGGTGATCCGCCGCGCGGTGGTCGCGACCTATCAGTCGGTTTCCGGTGCCGGTCGGGCCGGCATGGACGAGCTGTTCAACCAGACGCGCGGCATCTATGTGAACGACCCGGTGGTGAAGGAGACGTTCACCAAGCAGATCGCCTTCAACGTCATTCCCCATTGCGACCGGTTCATGGAGGACGGGTCGACCAAGGAGGAATGGAAGATGATGGTCGAGACCAAGAAGATCCTGGACCCGACCATCAAGATGAGCGTGACGTGCGTGCGCGTGCCGGTGTTCATCGGCCATTCCGAGGCGATCAATCTGGAGTTCGAGGACACGATCTCGGTCGACGAGGCGCGTGCGGCCCTGCGTGCAGCCCCGGGCGTCGTGGTGGTCGACCATCGTGCGGACGAGGGCTATGTCACCCCGGTCGAAAGCGCCGGCGAGGATGCCGTCTATGTCAGCCGGATACGCGAGGACCCGACGGTCGAAAACGGCCTCAACCTCTGGGTGGTTTCGGACAATCTGCGCAAGGGCGCGGCCCTGAACGCGGTCCAGATCGCCGAGGCGCTGGTCAACGATCATCTCCTGGTGCCGGCGTAAGGCCGGTCTTCGTCCAGCCCATCCAAGCGGAGGTTCCCATGGCCGCATCGGCCCGTCCCCGTCGCTCGCTGTTGTACATGCCCGGCTCCAACGCACGGGCGCTGGAGAAGGGGCGCAGCCTGCCGGCCGATTGCCTGATCCTGGATCTTGAAGACGCGGTCGCGCCCGATGCCAAGCAAATGGCCCGCGAGCAGATCGCGGCGGCGTTGGCCGAGGGCGGCTATGGCGCGCGCGAACTGATCGTCCGGGTCAACGCGATGGACACGCCTTGGGGCTTCGACGATCTGGCGGCCATGGCCACGGTCGGCGCCCACGGCATTCTGCTCCCCAAGGTCGAAAGTGCCGACACGGTGCGCAAGGCCGGCGCGGCTTTGGCGGCAGCCGGTGCGCCGGACGATCTGGTGATTTGGTGCATGATGGAAACGCCCATGGGCATCCTGCGTGCGGAGGAAATCGCCGGCGCGCCGCGCATGGCCGGCTTCGTGATGGGCACGTCGGACCTGGCGAAGGATCTGCATGCGGCGCACACGCCCATGCGTCTGCCCTTCGTCACGTCGCTGAGCTGGTGCCTCTTGGCCGCGCGGGCCTATGGCCTGGCGGTCGTCGATGGGGTCTATCTGGACCTGCAGGATGATGAGGGATTCGAGGCCTCGTGCCGGCAAGGGCTGGACTTTGGCTTCGACGGCAAGACCTTGATCCATCCCAAGACCATCGCGGCGGCAAACCGCGTCTTCGCGCCGTCGCAAGCCGCGATTGAGGAGTCGCGCAAGATCATCGACGCCTTTCAGGCCGCGCAGGCGGAAGGCAAGGGCGTGGTTCTGGTCGACGGCAAGCTGGTCGAAAACCTGCATGTCGAAAATGCCAAGCGCCTGGTCGCGATGGCCGAACAAATCGCGCAGCTTGAGTCCGCATCGGCCGCGTAGCCTGGATCTAGCGGGTTACACCACACCTAGTTCTGCAGAAGGCGGGCAGCACAAAATGCTGTTGCAATCGGTGTGAGAGGCTGGTAAAAGAATAGGCGTCAGGCGAAGGGAGCGATCCCTTCCTGGCGGTTGGCCCCCCTCCTCCGAAGAAGTTGGTGCCCAACGCCATTGCCTGACGCCCGGTCGAACCCTTTCGGGTTCATGCGCGTTCGCATGTGTCGACTTTTGCAATTCGCCTGGCACTGGCCTGCCGGGCGTTTCGCTTTTTCGGGGTCCGGGAAGGCAAGCGGCGAACCGTATTCCTACCCGTTCCACCGAGTTGGCCGTCGTTCCGTCAGCGTTAGCGCCAATCCGTCCAGGTTGCCCCTTCCGTTTCGTCGCATCGCACCGCCTTCCCGCCGACCCGCAGGGCTCCGACCGTTTCGACCGTCCCAAGCCCCCTTGCGCGTTTCCGTTCAATCCAGCCCGAAGGCCCAATCTCCCGAACCCGCCCGATGGTTTCGACAACGTCGCCGCCATCGTCCCCGCCGCCGGGAAACCCGATCCGAAGACCTGATCTCCCGTCAAAGGCGCCCATAATGGGACCGCCGCCCCAACCGGTTCTGCCGCGCCAAACGATTTCAGGCCGAAACCTCAAACCCTCCAACGCTGCTTCCCCACCGGCCCTCACTCGTCCGCCAAACCATGCTCGACCCCGAAAGGCCTCGCCTGCCTGGCTTCCGCTTGAAAGCCCGCCCGACTGATCGTCACCCTCAACCGACCCGCAGGTCGCTTCGGACACCCGACTTCGCCGGACATGTCGACACGCTGCTTGCGTGCAAGGAAAGGTTCCTTCAAACTCACCTTGCGAACAACAAGAGAATGACGTTTCGAAGAAGTTTTCTGTGCATAAATTTTAAAACTATCCCAAAACTATCCACAGGCTTTCCACGGCATTCGCCTTAGCCAGAACCAGTGCACGCAGAAGTGCAGCGTGAGGCATGGCTTTGCGGCACTTGGGAGCCCGAGATCAGGGTCGCCGCAGGCAAGCAGGAAATCGCCACCTTGCTTTGCTGGTGGCACAATAGCAATGCATCTTGGCATGGCCCAATACAGCGAGTCGGCACCCGGAACCGTCCGTGCTCGCGCACAAGTGTGCGCCAGAAGTGCTTGATCTTGCGATGATTTGACTCGGCATAGGGGCCGGCGTACATCATTGTCAACCAGGCCGTTAGACGGCCGATCGCCGCCCCCGCAGATGGTTTCTCACGCTTGGGCCCCTGTTGATTGAACCGAGGACAGCCATGGCAGCCGACGGACCCGCCACCAGCCGCCCCGTGTCGCCCCATATCTCGATTTACCGCTGGCAGATCAACTCTGTTCTGTCGATTCTGCACCGGGCCACGGGCGTTGCCTTGGCGGTTGGGACCCTGCTGCTGGTCTACTGGCTGGTATCGGCGGCGGCGGGCCCCGATGCCTATCGCTCGGCACAGGGTTTCATAGGGTCGTTCATCGGCCAGATCCTGCTGATCGGCTGGGCCTGGGCCTTGTTCTATCATCTGTGCAACGGCATCCGGCATTTGGTCTGGGACGCCGGCTACGGCTTTGATCTGTCGGGCATGACGCGCTCCAGCATCATCGTGCTTGGGGCGGCGACGGGCATGACGGTGCTTGCCTTCATCATCGGCTGGATCGTCTGGTAGGAGGCATCGGCATGAGCATTCGCACCCCTCTCGCCGTCGCCCGCAATCACGGTGCCGCCAAGGACGGCGTGCATCACTGGTGGATGCAGCGGCTGACCGCGCTCGCCCTGGTGCCGCTGGCGCTTTGGTTCGTGATCTCGATCATCAGCATGGCCGGCGCCAGTTACGAGCGGTTTACCGGCTGGGTCTCCAACCCGCTGGTCGCGGCCCTCTTGATCGCGCTGTTGGTGGCGACATTTTATCACGCCGCGATCGGTCTTCAGGTGATCTACGAGGACTATATCTCCAACCATCTGCGGCGCCGGATTGTCGACGTCGTCACCAAGTTTATCCTCACGCTGCTCGGGCTGGTCTCGATCATCGCGGTGATTGGATTGGCCGTGGGAGTGTAATTGAGCCATGACAAGCGCATACGACATAGTCGAACATGAACATGACGTGGTGGTCGTCGGTGCCGGCGGGGCGGGCCTGCGCGCCACCTTCGGGATGGCCGAACAGGGGCTGAAGACCGCCTGCGTCACCAAGGTCTTCCCCACCCGCAGCCACACGGTCGCCGCCCAGGGCGGCGTTTCGGCCTCGCTGGGCAATATGGGCGAGGATGACTGGCGCTGGCACATGTACGACACCGTCAAGGGGTCGGACTGGCTGGGCGACCAGGACGCGATCGAATATATGTGCCGCGAGGCTGTGCCCGCGATCATCGAGCTGGAGCATTACGGCCTACCCTTCAGCCGCACCGAGGACGGCAAGATCTATCAGCGCGCCTTCGGCGGCATGACCACCCATTTCGGCGAGGGCATCGCCTACCGCACCTGCGCGGCGGCCGACCGCACCGGCCACGCCATGCTGCACACGCTGTACCAGCAGTCCTTGCAGTACGAGGCGGAATTCTTCGTCGAGTACATCGCGCTGGACCTGATTATGGACGATGAGGGCGCTTGCCGGGGCGTGGTCTGCTGGAACCTGGACGACGGCAAGATCCACCGGTTCCGCGCCCACCAGACCGTGATGGCGACAGGCGGCTACGGCCGCACCTATTTCTCCTGCACCTCCGCGCACACCTGCACCGGCGACGGCAACGCCATGGTGGCGCGCGCCGGCCTGCCGTTGCAGGACATGGAATTCGTGCAGTTCCATCCGACCGGCGTTTACGGCGCCGGCTGCCTGATCACCGAGGGTGTGCGGGGCGAAGGCGGCTATCTCACCAACGCGGAGGGCGAGCGCTTTATGGAGCGCTACGCCCCGTCGGCGAAGGATCTGGCCAGCCGCGATGTTGTCAGCCGGGCGATGACCGTCGAGATCCGCGAGGGCCGGGGGCATGGCGACGACAACGATCATATCCATTTGCATTTGGAGCATCTGGATTCCGATATGATCCACCAGCGTCTGCCGGGCATCGCCGAGACAGCGCGGATCTTCGCCGATGTCGACGTCACCCGACAGCCGATCCCCGTCTTGCCGACCGTCCACTACAACATGGGCGGCATCCCCACGAACGTGCATTGCGAGGTGGTCAACCCGACCGCGGACGACCCCAACCGCATCGTGCCCGGCCTGATGGCGATCGGCGAGGCGGCCTGCGTCTCCGTCCACGGCGCCAATCGCCTGGGGTCCAACTCGCTGCTCGACCTGGTCGTTTTCGGGCGCGCCGCCGCCCATCGCGCGGGCGAGACCGTCGAGAAGGGCTCCGCGCACAGAACGCTGCCGGGGGACGCGACGGACCGCGCGCTGGACCGGCTTGACCGGGTGCGCAATGCCCGGCCGGAGATACCGACCGCCGATCTGCGGCTGGAGATGCAGCGCACCATGCAGACCAATTGCGCGGTCTTCCGCACGGGCGAGGTGCTGGAGGAGGGCAAGCAGAAGCTGGACGTCGTCTGGTCGAAGCGCCCGGGCGTCGGCGTCAACGACAACTCCATGATCTGGAACAGCGATCTCGTCGAAACGTTGGAACTGGACAATCTGATGGTCCAGGCGGTCGCTACCCTGCATGGCGCGGTGAACCGGCATGAAAGCCGCGGCGCCCACGCGCGGGAGGACTTCCCGGAGCGCGACGACGAGAACTGGATGAAGCACACGGTCATCTGGGTCGACGACGAGGGCAAGAGCCGGATCGACTATCGCCCGGTGCATCTGCAACCCCTGACCAACGACGTGCAATCCTTCCCGCCCAAGGCGCGGGTCTATTGATCTTCAAACAGCCGGGCTTCGGCGACGAGCGAATGTGTAAGGACTGATTGATGGTGGAACTCGCGCTGCCAAAAAACTCCCGGGTGACCCAGGGGGTTAGCCATCCGGTGCCCCAGGGTGCCAAGAACCCACGCCAGTTCCAGGTCTATCGCTGGAACCCGGACACAGGCAAAAACCCGCGCATCGATACCTACAACATCGATCTCGACAAGTGCGGCCCGATGGTTCTGGACGCGCTGATCCACATCAAGAGCGACGTTGACTCGACCCTGACGTTCCGCCGGTCCTGCCGCGAGGGCATTTGCGGCAGTTGCGCGATGAACATCGACGGCACCAACACGCTGGCCTGCATCCACGCCATCAGCGACATTGAGGGGCCGGTCAAGATCTATCCGTTGCCGCACATGCCGGTGGTGAAGGATCTGGTGCCCGACCTGAACCATGTTTACGCGCAGTACCAGTCGATCAAGCCGTGGCTAGAGGTCGAAAGCGCCGCGCCGAGCCGCGAGCGGCTGCAGTCGCCGGAGGATCGCGAAAAGCTGGACGGGCTCTACGAATGCATCCTGTGCTTCTGCTGTTCGACCTCGTGCCCGAGTTATTGGTGGAACGGTGACCGGTTCTTAGGCCCCGCCATTCTGCTGCAGGCCTATCGCTGGCTGGCCGACAGCCGCGACGAGCATATGGGCGAGCGGCTGGACGCGCTGGAGGATCCGTTCCGGCTCTATCGCTGCCACACGATCATGAACTGCACCAAGACCTGCCCCAAGGGCCTGAACCCGGCCAAGGCGATCGCGGAGATCAAGAAGCTGATGATCGAACGCCGTTGATCGCGGCGGTGGTCGGACGGCGGCGGGATCGGGTCCCGTGAACCTGGCCGGCATGCTGGCCGCGCGCTCGGACGAGGGCGCGCCGCTGCGTGTTGCGGTGATCGGCGCCGGCAAATTCGCAGCCATGTTTCTGGCCCAGGCCAGACGGACGAAGGGCCTGCACATCGTCGGCGTCGCGGATCTGGACGTTCAGCGCGCCCATGATGCGCTGACGGGCACTGGCTGGGCCCCCACACAATTCGACGCCAAAGACGTCGCCCGTGCCGTGCGCGCGGGGACGACCTTCGTCACCGACAATGCCTTCGACCTGATCGAGGATCCGGCGATCGAGATCGTGGTCGACGCCACCGGCAGCCCGCAGGCGGCGATCAGCCACGCGCTGGCTTGCCTGGAACACGGCAAGCATCTGGTCAATGTCACGGTCGAGGCGGATGTGCTCGCCGGGCCGCTGCTGGCGGAACGGTTTCGCCGCGCCGGCCTGGTCTATTCGCTGGCCTATGGCGACCAGCCGGCCCTGATCGCCGAGATGGTCGATTGGGCGCGCGCCACCGGGTTCGACGTTGTTTGCGCCGGCAAGGGTACGAAGTATCTGCCCGGCTTTGAATACAGCACGCCGGAAACTGTCTGGGACCATTACGGCCTGACCGCTGAGCAGGCGCGGCAGGGCGGCATGAACGCCCAGATGTTCAACAGTTTCCTGGACGGCACCAAGTCGGCGATTGAAATGGCTGCGGTGTCGAATGCCTGCGACCTGACGCCGCCGCCGAGCGGACTGGCCTTTCCGCCCGTTGCGGCCGAGGGGCTGGCGCAAGCGCTGAAGCCCGTATCGGAAGGCGGCCTGGCCGCCCATGCCGGGACGGTCGAGGTCGTGTCGTCGCACTATCCGGATGGAAGCGAGGTCGACGGCGACCTGCGCTGGGGCGTCTACGTGGTGTTTGAGGCACCGGACGACTATGTGCGCCGCTGTTTCGCCGAATACGGGCTGGCGACCGATGACAGCGGGCGCTTTGCCGCGATGTACAAACCCTATCACCTGATCGGGCTGGAACTGGGCATCAGCGTCGCATCGGCCGGGCTGCGCGGCGAACCAACGGGCGCACCGACCGGCTTTCGCGGCGACGTGGCGGCCGTCGCCAAGCGGCCCTTGGCGGCGGGCGACCGGCTGGACGGCGAGGGCGGCGCCACGGTCTATGGCCGGCTGGTGCCCGCGGAGCAGTCGTTAGCGGAAGACTGGCTGCCGATCGGCCTTGCCCATGGCATCCGCATGCGCGCGCCGGTCGACAAGGACCAGCCGTTGCGCTGGTCCGATGTCGACATCGACGATACCTCGCCGGCGGTCGCCCTCAGGCGCGACATGGAGGCCGAGGCCAGGGCCGGACGCCTGCGCGATCACTGACGCCAGGGCGCCTTGCGGAACTCGGTATCGACCTCGCTGCGGCTGAGCCCGATATCGCCCAGCATGCGGTCGTCCAGCCGCGCGAGTTGGCAGCGCTGGCGCGCACGCTCCGGCCATTCCCAGGTCATGGACGCGCCGAGGCGCGCAATGCCGGTAAGGATGCGCATGAACCGCGTGGGGCGGGCGGATTGCTGCTTGGCGTCTAATGAAATGCACGATTCATAGGTCGACATGGCTGCTTCCTCTTGGCTCAGGACCCACATCTCCGTGGTCCGTGACAAAACATGCAGCGTCGGAACAGTTCAGACAAACGAATAGATTTTATGGCACGGATCAACATATCTGATGTTAAGATGCCTCTGTCAGAGACAGGAGACCGGCCATTCATCCGACATTCGACATCGATGTCCTGCGCACGCTGATCGCGTTCGCGGACACGGGCAGCTTCACCAAATCCGCCGAGCGGGTGCATCGCACCCAGTCGGCCGTCAGCATGCAGATGCGCCGGTTGGAGAAACAGGTCGACCGGCCGCTGTTCGAACGCCAGGGCCGCGACCTGCAACTGACCGCCGACGGCCGCACCCTGGTGTCGTTCGGCCGCCGGATCTTGAAGATCCACGAGGAAGCGGTCGGCAACTTTACCGAGGCCAAGCTGACCGGCACCATCAAGGTCGGCACGCCGGACGATTACGCGCTGAGCATTCTGCCGACCCTGTTTTCGCGCTTCGCGGAGACGTATCCGGACGTGCATCTGGAGGTGCTGTGCGCCGCGTCCGAACGCCTGCGCGAGCATCTGAACGCCGGCGATCTAGACATGGCGATCGTCACCTGCAACGACGAGCGCGAGGCGGCGGACGGCATCGTCCTGTCGCAGGACCCCATCGTCTGGGTAACGTCGGAGACGCATGACACCCATCTGCAACGCCCGCTGCCGCTGGCCTTGTTTACCGAGCCGTGCCAGTTCCGGCGCTGGGGCTTCGAGGCGCTGGACCGTGCCAATATCGGCTATCGCGTCGCCTATTCCAGCGCCAACATGTACGCGCTGTTCGGCGCCGTTCTGGCCGGCCTGGCCGTGACCGTGGTGGCACAGACCTCCATGGTGCCGGGCATGCGGGTCCTGCGGCCGGACGAGGGCTTTCCCAGCATGCCCATGGCCACCGTGGCCCTGTTCCAGCCCAATGGCCGCAAGAACACGGCGAGCACGCGCCTTGTCGACCACATCGTCGACAGTTTCCGGTCTCGCGACCCCGAAAGGCTGGTTTCCTGATCCAGATCTGGTCGCTACACTCCGGCGCCCGCTCGCCGCGGGCATCCGTATCGCGCCAGAACTGCCCCATAGGTATCCGCCATGGATCTTGAGGAAATCAGGACCGAAGCCGAAGCGTTGGCCACGCTCGCCATCGACTACGCCATCCAGATCATCGGCGCGCTCGCGATCCTCATCGCCGGCTGGATCGTCGCCGGCTGGCTTTACCGGCGGATCAAGCGGCGCATGCTGGCCTCGCCGCGCTTCGACAACACCATGGCGCCGGTCACGGCCGCCATCGTCCGCTACGCCATATTGATCTTCGTCCTGGTCGCGGTTCTGGCGCAGTTCGGCGTTCAGACCACCAGCTTGATCGCGGCCCTCGGCGCAGCCGGTCTGGCTATTGGCCTGGCCTTGCAAGGCACCTTGTCGAACATCGCGTCCGGCGTGATGCTGCTGTTCCTGAAGCCGGTGGAGACCGGCGATTACATCGACGCCGGCGGCATCGCCGGCACGGTCGACGAGATTGGCCTGTTCGCCACCAAGATGCACACGTTCGACGGCGTCTATCAGTTCGTGCCGAACAATCAGATCTGGAATTCGGAGATCAAGAACTATTCGCGCCTGCCGACACGGCGCATGGATGTGTCCGTCGGCATCGCCTACAGCGACGATGTGGCCGGCGCGATGAAGGTCCTGTCCGACATTCTGGCAAGCGACGACCGGGTGCTGGGTGATCCGGAACCGCAGGTGATGGTGACGGAACTGGGCGACAGTGCCGTGACGATCAACATGCGCTGCTGGGCCAACCGTGCGGATTATTGGGGCCTGCTGTTCGATCTTAACCGCCGGGCCCTGGTCGACATCCAGGCGGCCGGCTATTCGATACCGTTCCCGCAACGCGATGTTCATCTGATCGCCGACAGCGACGCAAGCAAGGGCGCGCCCGATTCCGCAGCGACGTGAGGCCCGGCCCTCCGTTTAGAGTTCAGCCATGTCCGCACAGCTGATCGAGGCGGCCCGCAAGAACGGGGCGACGGGGCCGTTGCAGGCCTATGAGGGGCTGGTCGCCGATGGCCTGGTTCAACGCGACCCGGCCCAGGAAGAGGCGGCGCGCCTGTTGCAGCGGCTCGACGAGCGCCTGGAGGGCTATGCGCCGAAGCCCGCGCCCACCGGCTGGCGGGCACGCTTGCGCGGAGAGACAAGGGCGGAGCCGCCATGCGGGCTGTACATCTATGGCGGGGTCGGCCGCGGCAAGTCCATGCTGATGGATCTGTTTTTCGACACCGCGCCGGTGGCGGCAAAGCGGCGGGTTCATTTCAACGCCTTCATGATCGAGATCCACGACCGGCTGCACCGCTGGCGCAAATCGGTTGGCAGCGAGTTCGACCGCAAGCGCGGCCGGCATGTCGACGACCCGATACCGCCGCTGGCGCGCGACCTGGCGGCGGAGGCTTGGCTGTTGTGTTTCGACGAGTTCCACGTTGTCGACATCGCCGATGCCATGATCCTGGGCCGCCTGTTCACGGCTTTGTTCGACGAAGGCGTCGTGGTCGTCACGACCTCCAACTGGGCGCCGGACGATCTCTATAAGGAGGGCTTGCAACGGGTGCGCTTTCTGCCCTTCATCGAGCTGCTGAAGGAACGGCTTGACGTCTATTATCTCGACAGTGGGGTCGACTACCGGCTGCAGCGGATCATGGGCGCGAAGACCTATCACTATCCGCTGGGACCGGCGGCGGACGCGGCAATGGCCCGCCTGTTCGACGATCTGACCGACGGTGCCGAGGTCGCGCCCCGGACGCTGACGGTAAAGGGCCGGGAGGTGACGATCCCGAAGGCGGCGGGCGGGGTCGCCTGGGCCAGCTTCGACGAATTGTGCGGCCAGCCGCGGGGCGCCGCCGACTATCTGGCCATGGCTGAAGCCTTCGACACCTTGTTCGTGACAGGGGTTCGGTGCCTGACCGAACGGCAGAAGAACGAGGCCAAGCGCTTCATCGTTCTGGTCGACACGCTGTATGAGAGCCGGACCCGCCTGATCGTCTCGGCCGAGGCCGCGCCGCAGAACCTTTACGGGGCAGACAGCCACAAGCTGGAGTTCGACCGCACGGTCAGCCGGCTGATCGAAATGCAGTCGAGGGACTACCTCGCCTCACGGTGACCGCCCGGTGATCAGGGTCCCGGGCCGGTGCCTTGTGCCGGGCGTGGTTTGGCCTTAGAAAACGGCGGACCTGGCAGGCGCCCAATTCCGTGGCCGCCGCCGCTTGAAACACGTGATCTCTAGGAAGGACCCATCGATGGCACGCAACAAGATCGCCCTGGTCGGCGCCGGGCAGATTGGCGGCACCCTGGCGCTGCTCGCCGGATTAAAGGAACTCGGCGACATCGTGCTGATCGACATTGCCGAGGGCATTCCCCAAGGCAAGGGGCTGGACATCGCCGAGGCGTCGCCGGTCGAGGGCTTCGACGCGGACGTCTCGGGCTCCAACGACTACGCGGCCCTGGCCGGCGCCGACGTGGTGATCGTGACCGCCGGCGTGCCGCGCAAACCGGGGATGAGCCGGGACGATCTGATCGGCATCAACACCAAGGTCATGATCGCGGTCGGCGAGGCGATCAAGAGCAACTGCCCCGACGCCTTCGTCATCTGCATCACCAACCCGCTGGACGCCATGGTCGGCGTTTTGCAGAAGGTTTCGGGCCTGCCGGCCAACAAGGTCGTCGGCATGGCCGGCGTGCTGGACAGCGCGCGGTTTCGCTATTTCCTGGCCGAGGAATTCGATGTCTCGGTCGAGGATGTGACCGCCTTCGTGCTGGGCGGCCATGGCGACACCATGGTGCCGCTGGTCCGCTATTCCGCCGTCGACGGCATTCCCCTGCCGGATCTGATCGAGATGGGCTGGTCGACGGCCGAGCGCCTGGAAGAGATCGTCCAGCGCACCCGCGATGGCGGGGCGGAGATCGTCGGCCTGTTGAAGACCGGATCGGCGTTCTACGCCCCGGCGTCGTCGGCCATCACGATGGCGGCCAGCTATCTGCGCGACAAAAAGCGGCTGTTGCCCTGCGCCGCCTACCTGGAAGGCGAGTATGGCGTCGATGGCTTTTACATCGGCGTGCCGGTGGTGATCGGCGCTGGCGGCGTGGAGCGCGTCGTCGAGGTCTCGTTCACCGAGCAGGAACAGGCGATGTTCGACAAGTCCGTCACGGCCGTCAAAGGACTGGTCGAAATCGCCGAAAAGATGCTGGCCGAAGCCTAAGCGCGTCAGCGTATGCCGGCCCAGTTCTGCTGGGCCGGCGGCCAGACCGATCTAGGACTGCTGCTGTTTCAGCAGGTCGCGGATCTCTTCCAGCAAGACCTCTTCGCGCGGCGGTGCCGCCGGTTCGGCCGGCTTTTCCTCTTCTTGCCGCTTCAGACGGTTCATGCCCTTGACCAGGAAGAACAATACCCAGGCGACGATTACAAAAGTGATCACGGCATTGATGAAGATGCCGTAGTTGATCGTCGCCGCGCCGGCCTCGCGTGCCGCTTCCAGCGAGGCGTACTCACCGCCGGACAGGTTGATGTAGAGGTCGGTGAAATCCGTGCCGCCAAGCAGCACGCCGATCGGCGGCATGATGATGTCGTTGACCAGCGAATTGACGATGGCGGTAAAGGCGACGCCGAGAATGATGCCGATCGCCAGGTCGACGACATTGCCCTTCACGGCGAATTCCTTGAATTCCTTTAGCATGCTGTCCTCACTTTCAGGGTGGGGGAACCTTAAAGCTGCGGGGATTGCCTGTTGGCGGGCTCAAGGACGCTCGCACGTTTGACGGCAGGCGGGCCGCCGCCATTTGTGTCCCCGAGTCTGGGAATCATGGCTCAGGGTCCATCTCAATGTCTAGAAAATAGACAGAGTGCAGTTATACACGTAATGATTGTTACGAGGTTGCGCTGAGCGGCTGATCGCCGGGGATTCGTCGCCGTCGAAGGTTGCCGCAGAGGTTGCCGCAGACCGCTGCTTGTGCTTATCACTGTGCGGCATCGGGCCGCCGGCCCGGCCATTCCCAATCATCGACCCCACGGGACCGTCGATCATCCATGAATATCCATGAGTATCAGGCCAAGGGCCTGCTGAAACAGTATGGCGTGGCCGTGCCGGACGGGGGCGTCGCCTACACCCCGGCCGAGGCGGTCGAGGTCGCCAAGACCATGCCCGGCCCGGTCTGGGTGGTGAAATCCCAGATCCATGCCGGCGGACGCGGCGCGGGCCGATTCCAGGACGACCCCGACGGCAAGGGCGGCGTGCGCGTCGTTCAGTCTGTCGACCATGTCCACGAAAACGCCATGGGCATGCTGGGCGCGACCCTGGTGACCAAGCAGACGGGCCCGGAGGGCAAGGAGGTCAAGCGCCTCTATATCGAGGATGGCTGCGCAATCGCGCGCGAGCTTTACCTCTCCCTGCTGGTCGACCGCGCGACCAGCCGGGTCACCGTCATCGCATCGACCGAAGGCGGCATGGAGATCGAGGAGGTCGCGCGCGACCAGCCGGACAAGATCGTCAAGCTGGCGATCGACCCGGCCATCGGCATGATGGGCTTTCACGCCCGGCGTGTGGCCTTTGGCCTGGGCTTGCAAGGCAAGCAAGTCGGATCGGCCGTGAAGCTGCTGTTGGCGCTTTACAAGGCCTTCACCGACCTCGATGCCTCGTTGGTCGAGGTCAATCCGCTGGTCGTTACCGAGGATGACCAGGTCATCGCCCTCGATGCCAAGATGACCTTCGACGACAATGCCCTGTTTCGTCACAAGGACGTGGAGGAACTTCGCGACGAGTCGGAAGAAGACCCCGCGGAGCGCGAAGCCGGCAAGTACGAGCTGAACTACGTCAAGCTGGACGGCAATATTGGCTGCATGGTCAACGGTGCCGGGCTGGCCATGGCGACGATGGACATCATCAAGCTCTACGGCGGCGACCCGGCCAACTTTCTCGATGTCGGCGGCGGCGCCACGAAGGAACGGGTGACGGCGGCGTTCAAGCTGATCCTGTCGGACCCGAACGTCGAGGGCATCCTGGTCAACATCTTCGGCGGCATCATGCGCTGCGACGTGATCGCGGAGGGCGTGGTTGCGGCCGCGCGCGAGGTCAGTCTGCACGTACCTCTGGTGGTGCGGCTGGAGGGCACCAACGTCGATCTCGGCAAGAAGATCCTCGCGGAATCCGGCCTGCCCATCACCGCCGCCGACGATCTGGGTGACGCGGCCGAAAAGATCGTACATGCCGTGAAGGAGGCCGCCTGACCATGGCCGTTCTCGTCGATAAGAACACGAAGGTCCTGTGCCAGGGCTTCACGGGTGCCCAGGGCACCTTCCATTCCGAACAGGCCATCGCCTACGGCACCAAGATGGTCGGAGGCGTGACGCCCGGTAAGGGCGGCACGGAACATTTGGGGCTGCCGGTCTTCGACACGGTGGCCGAGGCGCGGGACAAGACGGGCGCCAACGCATCCGTCATCTATGTGCCGCCGCCCTTCGCCGCCGACGCCATTCTGGAGGCGATCGAGGCCGAAATCCCGCTGGTCGTCTGCATCACCGAGGGCATTCCGGTTCTGGACATGGTGAAGGTGAAGCGGGCGCTCGAAGGGTCCGGCACGCGCCTGATCGGGCCGAACTGTCCCGGCATCATCACGCCGGACGAATGCAAGATCGGCATCATGCCGGGCCATATCCACAAGCGCGGCAAGATCGGCGTGGTCAGCCGGTCCGGCACCTTGACCTACGAGGCGGTGGAGCAGACCTCCGCCGTCGGCCTGGGGCAGACGACCTGCATCGGCATCGGCGGCGATCCGGTCAACGGCACCGACTTCGTGGACTGCCTGGAGATGTTCCTGGCCGATCCGGAGACCGAGGGCATCGTCATGATCGGCGAGATCGGCGGCGATGCCGAGGTCAAGGGCGCGGAGCTGATCCGCGATGCCAAGAACGCCAAGCCGGTCGTCGGCTTCATCGCCGGCCGCACTGCGCCGCCTGGCCGCCGCATGGGTCATGCCGGCGCGGTGATTTCCGGCGGGCAGGACACGGCGGAACACAAGATCGAGGCGCTGAAGCAGTGCGGCATCCGGGTCGCCGACAGTCCCGCTTCGATGGGGACTGCCATGCTGGACGCGATGAAGGCCTAGTCCTCGCCGCAAGTGCCGCCATATAGCACTCACGATATCGAGATGCCGGTGCGTCGCGCACTTTTAAACAGCCTGCACTTCGGCGTAGGGTGCGGTGCGCGGCAGCCGAATATGCCAGCAACCCGCGATGGCAGGGGAAAGGGCACGTGTCCCGCGGACAAAAGCGGGTAGGTGCAAGGAGACGATGGGACATCAAGCTGAACAGAGTTCGTTTCTGTATGCCCAAAATGCCGCCTTTATCGGCGACCTGTACGCCCAGTATCTTAGCGATCCATCAACGGTCGACAGGTCTTGGGCCGCCTTCTTTGACCAGTTGGATCGCAACGATGCCGACGCACTAGGCGAGGTCGGCCCGAGCTGGGCCGGGAATGGCAAAGTGCTGGAAAACGGGGCCGTTCCTTTCGGCGATGCGCTGATGGCAGCCGACGATGAGGCGGATGTCACCGCGCGCCCCTCCAACGGCAGTGTGGCCGCCGTTCCCGGCCATACGGTCGAAGAGTTGAAGCGTGCGACGCTGGACAGCATTCGCGCCCAACGCTTGATCCGCGCGTTCCGTGTGCGCGGCCATTTGGAGGCCGATCTCGATCCGCTAGGCCTGATTGAGCGTGAACCTCACCCGGAACTCGACCCCCTCTCCTACGGGTTCACCAACGAGGACTGGGATCGGACGATTTATGTCGACAGTCTCGGCCTGAACACCGCAAGCTTGCGCGAGATCGTCGACCGTTTGCGCAAGACCTATTGCGGGCGTATCGGCGTCGAGTTCCAGCATATCCAGGAACCGGAGCAAAAGGCCTGGTTGCAGGAACGGATCGAGCAGATCCACAACCGGACCGAATTCACCGAAAACGGCAAACGGGCGATCCTGCACAGCCTGACGGCGGCCGAGGCGTTTGAACGCTTCTTGAACCTGAAATACACGGGCACCAAGCGCTTTGGCCTGGATGGCGGCGAGGCGATGGTGCCGGCGCTGGAACAGATCACCAAGCGCGGCGGCCAACTCGGCATCAACGAGATCGTGCTGGGCATGGCCCATCGTGGCCGGCTGAACGTGCTGGCCAACGTGATGGGCAAGCCGTTTCAGGCGATCTTCTCGGAGTTTCAGGGCAACCCCGCCAACCCCGAGGAGGTGCAGGGGTCGGCCGACGTGAAGTACCATCTGGGCACGTCGTCGGACCGGGATTTCGACGGCAACACCATTCACCTGTCGCTGACCGCCAACCCCAGCCATCTGGAATGCGTCAACCCGGTGGTCGTCGGCAAGGTGCGCGCCAAGCAGGCCCAGCATAAGGACACCGACCGGGTTCAGGTGCTGCCCCTGTTGCTGCACGGCGATGCCGCGTTTGCCGGGCAAGGCGTCGTGGCGGAAACCCTGATGATGTCGGAACTGCGCGGCTATCGCGTCGGCGGCACGATCCACTTCGTCATCAACAATCAGATCGGCTTCACGACGTCGCCCAGCTTCTCCCGCTCCGGCCCCTATCCGACCGACATCGCCTTGGCGGTGCAGGCGCCGATCTTCCACGTCAACGGCGACGATGCCGAGGCCGTCGTCCATGTTTGCCGGGTCGCGACCGAGTTCCGCCAGCGGTTCCACAAGGACGTGGTCGTCGACATGTTCTGTTATCGCCGCTTCGGCCACAATGAGGGCGACGAGCCGGCCTTCACCCAGCCGCAGATGTACAAGGCCATTGCCGAACACCCGCCGGTGCGGGCGATTTACGCCAAGCAGCTTGAGGATGAAGGCGTGCTGAAGCCGGGCGAAGCCGACGCCATGGTCAACGCCTTCATGCAGGACCTTGAGCGCGATTTCGAGGCGTCGGAAGGCTACAAGCCCAACAAGGCCGACTGGCTGGGCGGTGTCTGGTCCGGCCTGACCACGGCCACCCAGGACGACCGGCGTGGTGCCACCGCCGTAGCGGACAAGGAACTGCAGGCGGTCGGCAAGGCGCTGACCAGCTATCCGGCGGATTTCAACATCAACTCCAAGATCAAGCGCCAGCTCAAGGCCAAGCAGAGGATGTTCGAGACCGGCCAGGATTTCGACTGGGCGACGGCTGAGGCCATGGCCTTCGGCACCCTCTTGGCCGAGGGCGTGCCGGTGCGCCTGTCAGGCCAGGATTCCGGCCGCGGCACGTTCTCGCAGCGCCATGCGGTGCTGGTCGATCAGAACAGCGAGCAGCGGCACATTCCGCTGAACCATATCAGCCCGGACCAGGCCATGTTCGAGGTCCATGACAGCCCGCTGTCGGAGTTCGGCGTGCTGGGCTTCGAATACGGCTATTCCCTGGCGGAGCCGAACGCCCTGGTCCTGTGGGAGGCGCAGTTCGGTGATTTCGCCAACGGCGCGCAGATCATTTTCGATCAGTTCATCTCCTCGTCGGAGGCCAAATGGCTGCGCATGTCGGGCCTGGTCTGCCTGCTGCCCCACGGCTTTGAGGGGCAGGGGCCCGAACACTCGTCCGCGCGGCTGGAACGCTTCCTGCAGATGTCGGGCGGCGACAACTGGCAGGTCTGTTATCCGACCACGCCGGCGAACTACTTCCACGTCCTGCGGCGCCAGCAGCGCCGGGAGTTCCGCAAGCCCCTGATCGTCATGACGCCCAAGAGCCTGCTCAGAAACCGCGAATGCGTCTCGTCGATCGACATGTTCGGCGAACAATCGAGCTTCCACCGGGTGCTCTACGAGGATGTCGAGCTGGCCGCGCCGGAGAAGATCCGGCGGGTCGTCCTGTGTTCCGGCAAGGTCTATTACGACCTGAAGAAGGAACGGGACGAGCGCGGCATCGACGACGTCACCATGGTCCGGCTGGAACAGCTCTACCCGTTCCCGGCCCACGCGTTGAAGGAAGAGTTGGTCAAATACCCGAACGCCGACGTGGTCTGGTGCCAGGAAGAGCCGGAGAATATGGGCGCCTGGTATTTCGTCGATCGCCGGATCGAACGGCTGTTGCACGAGATCGATCACACGACCAAGCGGCCGATCTATGCCGGCCGGCAAGACGCGGCCGCACCGGCGACCGGGCTGCTGCGGCGGCATTTGAAAGAGCAGGCGGCGCTGGTCGACGCCGCCCTGGCCGCCGCGTGACCGGCCAGGCGCCGTTCGCGAGCGACGATTGATGAGGGGCAGGACGCCATGAGCATCGAGATCACGGTTCCCACGCTGGGTGAGTCCGTCACCGAGGCGACGGTGGCGCAGTGGCTGAAAAAGCCGGGCGACCCGGTCGACAAGGATGAACCGATCGTCGAGTTGGAGACCGACAAGGTGACGTTGGAGGTCAATGCCGCCGAGGCGGGCGTTCTGACGGCCATCCAGGTCGACGAGGGCGACACGGTCGAGGTCGGTGCCGTCTTGGGCTCGATCGGCGAGGGCGACGGCCAGGCGGCCCCGCAGCCTGCCAAAGCCGAGAAAGCCTCCGCGAAGGAACCGGCGAAGCCCGCACCGGCGCCGGCCGCCGAGGCACAGCCGGCCGGCGACGGCAAGGCGGGCGATATCGCCATGCCGGCTGCCGCCAAGCTGATGCGGGAACAGGGGCTTGGCACCGGCGACATTCAGGGCACCGGCAAGGATGGCCGGATCTTGAAGGAAGACGTGCAAAAGGCGCTGGACGCGCGCGGCGCACCGGCTGGCTCCGGCGCGACCATCGAACTGCCGGCCTTCGACCGGCCGTCGGCCGAGCCGAGGCCGCAGAAGGACCGCGAAGAACGCGTGCGCATGTCCAAGCTGCGCCAGACCATCGCGGCGCGGTTGAAGCAGGCGCAGAACACGGCGGCGATGTTGACCACGTTCAACGAGGTTGACATGTCGGCGCTGATCGCGCTGCGCAAGCAGTATCGCGATGCGTTCGAGAAAAAGCACGGCGTGCGGCTGGGCTTCATGTCGTTCTTCACCAAGGCCTGTGTCGGCGCCGTGAAGGAACTGCCGTCGGTCAACGCGGAAATCGACGGCACCGACATCGTTTATAAGAACTATTACGACATCGGCGTCGCGGTCAGCTCGCCCAACGGGCTGGTCGTCCCGGTCGTGCGCGACGCGGACCAGCTCAGCTTCGCCGGGGTCGAAGAGACCATCAACGGGCTGGGCCGCAAGGCGCGCGACGGCAAGCTGTCGATGGCCGATCTGACCGGCGGCACCTTCACCATCTCCAACGGCGGCGTGTTCGGTTCGCTGATGTCGACGCCGATCTTGAACCCGCCGCAATCGGCGATCCTGGGCATGCACAAGATCCAGGAACGGCCGGTGGGCATCGACGGCCAGATCGTGCTGCGCCCGATGATGTATCTGGCGTTGAGCTATGATCACCGCATCATCGACGGGCGCGAGGCCGTGACCTTCCTGGTACGGGTCAAGGAAGCCATCGAGGATCCCCAGCGTCTGCTGCTGGACGTTTAATCGGAACGGATATGACGGAGTATGGCCCGGACGGGCCGCGCATCGCCGTGCTCGACTCGGTCGAGTCACTCGGCAACGCGGTTTACAAGTTTCCTTTCCTGCGTGCCCTGAAGCGGGCCTATCCGGACAGCCACGTCACCTGGGTGGTGCATGAACGCACCACCTACGCCAGCATTCTGCGCGATCTGACCCGTGGCTATGTCGACGAGGTGATCGCCCACGCCGAAATCGAGAAGCCCTTCTTTCACGCCATCAAGAAGCTGCGGGCGCTGCCGCGCTTTGACATCGTCTATGACATGCGCACCAAGGTCGTGCGCCTGGCGATGGCACGGGCGTTCATGCGCTATCGCCGCTACATCACCTGCGCGCCCGGCTATTTCCTGACGACGGGCACGTTGAAGATCGGGCACAAGCGCCCGACCGATTGGGTCACGCGCTATGTCGAGATGGTTGAAATCGATACCGGCCGTCCCGCGGATCCCAGCGGCTTCATTCCGTTTCCGGAGGATGCGGTCGCCGAGGCGAAACGGCTTTTGCCGGACGGCCCCCGCTATGTCGGCTTCGGCACGGGCTCGAACGGGCCGGAGCGGATCTGGCCGCTTGATCGCTACATCGCGCTGGCCAATCACGCCACGGCGAAGGGCTGCGTGCCCGTCTTCCTGATGGGGCCGGCCGAGATGCGCTGGTTCGACGAGATCGTCGCCGGCGTGCCCGGGGTTCTGATGCCCGGCTGCGACATCGTGGACGGCAAGCGCCGGTTCCCCAACATCCCGGTGCTTTACGCCATGGCGGCGCGGCTGACCGTTGCGGTCGCCAACGACACCGGCACGGGCCACCTGTTCGGCGCCGCCGGCACGCCCCTGATCTCCCTGTTCGGACCGACCGAACCGTCCAAGTTCGGCCCCTGGGCCGACCCGCTGGCCTGCATCTGCGCCAGCAGCTATGGCGGACACATGATGAAGGACATCCCGACCGAGGCGGTCATCACCGTGCTCGACCAGTTCCTGGACACCGGGCGGTTTGAGAAGGATTGATATGGCACGGTGAGAGCGTTCTGCATCGGCTTGCCGGGTTGGATGGTGTGCCAGGGGATGCCGCGTGCTGCGCATCAGGCCAGGTTGGCGTATGAGGCCAGCTCGCCGCCATCGACGGAGACGATCACGCCCGGCTTGCCGCGCCGTTCGACGATCCGGCTGAGTTCCCGCGCGACACGCCGGCTGAAGATCGACAGGTCGGCAATGGCACCCAGGCACTCACGCGTGACGCCAGCAACGATGGTCAATATCCGAAACCGGCGCCGATAGCAGAACCAACGACGCTGACTGGCCAACTCGCACGGCCGGTCGCGCAGGCTCCGTCATCGGGCCGGTGTACACGCGCGGTTTTCCAATGACATGCTTGTGGGGAAAGCCTTACTGACGTCGTTCAAAAGCCACGAGTTGTGCGATTGCGAATTCCCCGCTTTCTACCTTGATCAGTTCGAAACGATCTTCACTGACCATGGTGCCAAATAAATAGGTCGCATCTGGATGATTTACTGCAATAAAAGCTGAACCATCCATATTGAACACACCAATAATCTGCTCGTCCGCGCCGTTGGTGGTCTGATCACCAACATTATGCGCTGAACCAGCATCCTGGTCTACTGACCAAGACGAAACCCCAATAAACGCAGGCCCTTGCTGACTCGTGAACTCGATCGTTTGTTGTGAAATGTAATACTCCCCAAGACTATTGATCCCGTTACCTTCGCCATCCACCCTATCCCAAACACCGACGAGGTTTGGTATCGCGTCTTGGCTATGAGCCAATTGCGGCACGAGAAAAAATAGAAATGCGCTCGCTAGAAAAGCCTTTGCAACCTTCATTTCGCATGCTCCCGTTGTAGTGTGTACTAACACCATCTAAGAATAGGCGAATAAGATCAAGTGGCAAACTGCCGGCTAAGAGGTTCACTCCGTGCGACTGAACAGCTTGCCGCTTAGCCGGATGCTTCGATGCGGGCGTCCGCCCTCTATCGACACAACCGCATTTGTGTTGGCCTGCCAAATTCGATCCACAGAAACGCGTTCTGGCCATGGCGGTGCGCCAGACGGCGCATGTCCGCCAGCCTGGCGCCGAGAACGAAACGGCCGCGTTCGGCGGGCCATAGACCGGCAAGGTCGATGGCCGAGGTTGGCAGGCTACGCAGTCCAAGCGCCTTGAGATCGGCCTCCAGCAGGCGACGCCGGATACGGTTCACCAGGCTGGATTGAGGGCGGCTGCCCGGGTTTTCGGCCGTCAGCACGGCAGCGGTGCGCACGCGATGGCGCCGCAGGAGCCGTTCAGTGTCGCGGCAGCGGACGCCGATGCGCTTGTTCAGTTCCGGCGTTGCGTGCACCCGATAGAGCGTGCCGTGATAGGCGGCGATCAGGCCAGTCGGCAGCGCGGTCATGCGTCTTGTCCGGGCCGGCGGCTTGGGGCATGGTGCGGCGCCCGCGCGGCGATTTGAACCCCGTGATACCAGGACGAGCCCAGGACCAGCCATGAGCGACCAGGAATTCGATGTCATCGTCATCGGCAGCGGACCGGGCGGTTACGTCTGCGCCATTCGCTGCGCCCAGCTTGGCCTCAAGACCGCCTGCGTGGAGGAGCGCGAGACCCTGGGTGGCACCTGTCTCAATGTCGGCTGCATCCCGTCGAAGGCGATGCTGCAAGCCTCGGAAAAGTTCGAGGAGGCGGTGCACGGCCTGGATAAGTTCGGCGTCCAGACCGGCGACGTGGCCTTGGATCTGAAGGGCTTCATGGCCCACAAGGACAGCGTCGTGGCCGACAATGTCAAGGGCGTGGAGTTCCTGTTCAAGAAGAACAAGATCGCCTGGCTGAAGGGAAGGGGCAAGATCACGGCCAAGGGCGAAGTCACGGTGGGCGACACGGCCTACAAGGCCAAGCACATCATCATCGCCACCGGCTCGGACTCCATGCCGCTGCCTGGTGTCGAGGTGGACGAAAAGCGCATCGTCACCTCGACGGGCGCCCTGGACCTGGCCGAGGTGCCGAAGACCATGGTCGTAATCGGCGGCGGCTATATCGGCCTTGAGATGGGCTCGGTCTGGCAGCGGCTGGGCGCCAAGGTGACGGTTGTCGAGTTTCTCGACCGGATCACGCCGGGCATGGATGGCGAGGTCTCCAAGCAGATGCTGCGCATCCTGAAGCGGCAGGGCATCGACTTCAAACTCGGCACCAAGGTGACGGGCGCCACGGTCGGCAAATCCGGCGTCACGCTGACGCTTGAGCCGGCGCAGGGCGGCGACACCGAGACGATGGAGGCCGACATCGTGCTGCTGTCGATCGGCCGCAAGCCGCACACGGAAGGGCTGGGGCTGGAAGACGTCGGCGTGAAGGTCGACGATCGCGGCCGGGTCGAGATCGACGACCAGTTCCGCACCAATGTCGAGGGCATCTACGCCATCGGCGATGTGGTGCGCGGCGCCATGCTGGCCCACAAGGCGGAAGAAGAGGGCGTCGCCATCGCCGAGCTGCTGGCGGGCCAGGCGGGACACGTGAATTACGGCGCCATTCCCGGCGTCGTCTACACCTTCCCGGAGGTGGCCTCCGTCGGCAAGACGGAGGAACAGTTGAAGGAAGAAGGCGTCGATTACCGCGTCGGCAAGTTCCCGTTTTCCGCCAACGGGCGCGCACGGGCCATGAATGCCACCGACGGTTTCGTGAAGATCCTGGCCGATGCCAAGACCGATCGCGTGCTCGGTGTGCATATCATCGGCGCCGAGGCGGGCACTATAATCGCCGAGTGCGGCATGGCGATGGAGTTCTCCGCCTCGTCGGAGGACATCGCCCGCACCTGCCACGCCCACCCGACCTTGAACGAGGCGGTGAAGGAGGCGGCGTTGGCCGTGGACAAGCGGCCGATCCATATCTGATCTCGTGGCCAGCCAGGCGCCGGACGACCTGATCTTTCGGCAAGCCGAACGGGCGGACGTTCCTGAGATCGTCGCGCTGCTGGCGGACGACATGCTCGGCGTCGATCGCGAGGTCGCCGGTGATGACCTGGAAGACGCCTACTGGACGGCGTTCGACGCCATCGAACGGATGGAGGGTGCCGAGCAGTGGGTCGTCGAACGCGACGGCCGCATGATCGGCTGCTTCCAGCTCTATTTCCTGCCCGGGCTCAGCCTGCGCGGCGGCCTGAGGGCCCAGATCGAGGCGGTCAGGGTCGTGGCCGATCTGCGCGGCCAAGGGCTGGGCGCCCAGATCTTCCGCTGGGCCATCGGGCGGGCGCGGGACAGAGGCTGCATTCTGGTCCAACTCGCCACGAACAAGCAGCGGCATGACGCGCAGCGCTTCTATGAGCGGCTGGGGTTCAAGGCGACCCATGAGGGCATGAAGCTGACGCTGGTTTAGAGGGCTGGACGAGGGCAGGACTGTTCCCGACTTCGGCGTGCGTTCGTGGCCCATCAGCCTATGCCGACAGCGTCGTGATCGCCTGATGTTGCGACAGAAACACCTGGCCGGTCAGGTTTGACAGAAAGTCGGCGCGGCGCAGCCGGTCCATCACAGGCCCCTTCACCTCCGACAGGTGAAAGGTGACGCCCATGTCGTGTAGGCGCCGGTTGATCTCCTGCAGGCTCTTCAGCGCGCTTGAATCGATCTCGTTGATCGCCGGGCACATCAGGATGAGATGGTCCAGGTCCGGCTGGTTGGCGACCAGCGCGTAGATGCAATCCTCAAGGAACCTGGCGTTGGCGAAATAAAGGCTCTCGTCGACCCGCACGCTCAGAATGCGCGGATCGGTTTCCACACGGTGCCGCAGGACGTTGCGAAAGTGCTCGGTGCCGGGCACGCGGCCGACGATGGCGATATGCGGCCGGCTGGTGCGGAAGAGGTAGAGCGCGATCGAGATCAGCATGCCGGCCGCCACCCCGGGTTCCACGCCGAAGCCGAGCGTTACCAGGATGGTGACCGCCACGGCGGCGAAGTCGGCCTTTGAATAGCGCCAGGTGCGTTTCAGCACCGAGAAGTCGACCAGCGTCAGCACGGCGACGATGATGGTCGCGGCCAGCGTCGCCTGCGGCAGGAAGAACAACAGCGGGGTCAAGACTAAGGTGGCGATCGCGATACCGACCGCGGTGTAGGCACCCGCCGCCGGCGTTCGTGCGCCGGCATCGAAGTTGACCACGGATCGGGCGAAGCCACCGGTCACCGGATAGCCACCGGAGAAGGAAGCGGCGATGTTGGCGCCGCCAAGCCCGATCAGTTCCTGATCCGGATCGATGCGCTGGCGCCGTTTGGCGGCCAGGGTCTGACCCACGGAAACCGATTCCACGAAACCGATGACGCTGATCAGGATCGCCGGCCCCGCCAGTTGGCTCCAAAGCGCCATGTCCAGGCTGGGCAGGGTGAAGGGCGGCAGGCCAGGCGGCACGTCGCCGACCAGCGCCACGCCACGGTCGGCCAAGTCGAAGCCCCAGGCGATCAGGATGGTGATCGCGACGGCCACGACCGGGCCGGCCTTGGCCAGGGCGTCGGCCAGGCGCGGTCCCATGCCTAGCGCCATCAGGGACGGCTTCATGCGGCTGCGTACCCACAGCAGGAAGGCCAGGACGCCGAGGCCGATTGCCAGCGTGATCAGGTTCGTCTCCAAAATGCCGCCCGCGAGAGACAGGCCAATCTCGTAAAGCGTGCCGCCGGATGCAGGGATGCCCAGCAGATGCTTGATCTGGCTGGCGGCGATCAACAGGCCCGAGGCCGTGATGAAGCCGGTGACCACGGGATAGCTGAGGAAGTTGGCGATGAAACCCAGGCGCAGAATGCCCAGACCCAGCAGGAAAAGGCCGGACAGAAAGGCCAAGAGACCGGCCGCGACGATGAAGCCGGCGGTGCCCTCGGCGGCCACGGCACCGGCCGCCGTCGCCGTCATCAGCGAGACCACTGCAACGGGCCCGACGGCGAGCGCCCGGCTGGTGCCGAAGATGGCATAGACCACCAGGGGCAGGATCGAGGCGTACAGACCCATCTCCGGCGGCAGGCCGGCCAGCAGGGCGTAGGCCAGCGATTGGGGGATCAGCATGATCGTCACGATCACGGCGGCCAAAAGATCGCTGCCGAGGGTGTGACGCGAATAGGTCCGCGACCAGTCCAGAATGGGCAGGTAGCGCGCGAGCTTTCGCCCACCCGCCGGTGCCGAGGCGGGTCGCATTTGTGACTGGGTCACGATTTATTCCACAAGACGCGGTCGCCGTTGGGACGGCCGCACGCGGCGCCAACTTGGCGCCGGCTAGGACGGGGTCGAAACGATCAAGTCACCTTCTCGGGCTTGGCCATGTATTCGCGGCCCTTCAGCATCGCGCGCCAATAGACCGGCGGCAGGATGCGCTCCTTCAGATACCAGGCCATCCGGCTCGGCCTGGTGCCGTCGATCAACCAGCTTGGGAAGGTCGGCAACAGCTTGCCGCCATAGCCGAACTCGGCCAGGACGATCTTGCCCCGCTCCACCGTCAACGGGCACGAGCCATAGCCGTCATAGGCGACGTCGATGCTGCGCTTGCCCATGTCATGCAGCACGTTTTCCGCCACCACGGGGGCCTGTTTGCGCGCGGCCGCCGCCGTCTTGGCGTTCGGCATGCCGCCCACATCGCCAAGCGCGTAGATGTTGTCGTAGCGCGTGTGCCGCAGCGTTTGGGGGTCGACATCGGCCCAGCCCGCCGCGTCGGCCAACGGGCTGACGCGGATGAAGTCCGGCGCCTCTTGCGGCGGGCAGACATGGATCATGTCGAAACGGGTTTCGACCGTCTCCGTATTGCCGTCCGCGTCCGTCTTGGTGAACCAGGCCGTTTTCGCCGGCCCGTCAATCCGCACGAGGTTGTGGTTGAAGTTCAGGCCGATGTCGTAGCGCTTCACATACTCCATCAACGCCGGGACGTAGGCATCGACGCCGAACAGGACGCCGCCGGCGTTGTAGAAGCCGATATCGATGTCCTTCAGGTGGCCGGCGCGGCGCCAGTGATCGGCCGACAGATACATGGCCTTTTGCGGCGCGCCGGCGCATTTGATCGGCATGGGCGGCTGGGTGAAGATCGCCTTGCCCTGCCTCAGGCCGTTCACCAGCTTCCAGGTATAGGGCGCCAGGTCGTAGCGATAGTTGGAGGTGACGCCGTTCTGGCCCAGCGTTTCGGCCAGGCCCTCGACGCCGTTCCAGTTTAGCTTCAAGCCAGGCGCCACGATCAGCCGCTTGTAGGTCACGATCTGGGTGCTCTCCAGGACCACGGCGTTGTTCTCCGGCTCGAACGCCACCACGGCCGCTTTGATCCATTTCGCACCTTCCGGCAGGATCGCGGCGATGTTGCGCCGGGTCGTCTCGGGATCGAACACGCCGCCGCCGACCAGGGTCCAGCCGGGTTGGTAATAGTGGATGTCGGACGGTTCGATGATCGCGATGTCGAGGGTGCGGTCGCGGTGCAACAGGCTTGCCGCCACGGAAATACCGGCCGCGCCGCCGCCGATGACGACGATGTCGTGGCTGGTCGGTGCCGTTTCGGCCTTGTCGGCACCCGCGATGCGGCGCACGGCGCTGGACATGTCGTACCCGGCGTCGCGTGCCTTCATCAAGATCTCCGGCACCGGCATCCGCCCCGCCTGCGACAGCGCCCAGAGCGTGGTGGACCGGTTGCCCGACCGGCAATAGGCGAAGACCGGCTTGGGCAGTTCGGCCATCGCCGCGTCGAAGGCGGCGACATGCTCGTCCGTCACCGTGCCGGCGACGATCGGCAGATACTGGGCCGTTAGGCCGTGCGCGGCGGCAGCGTCCGCAATCTCGCGATATGTCGGCTGGTCCGGGCCTTCCCCGTCCGGGCGGTTGTCGATGACCGAGCGGAAGCCGGCCGCCGCCAGGGCCGCCATGTCGGACGGCATAAGCTGCGGTCCGACGGCGAGGTCCGGCGTTATCGTCTTCACGTCCATGGCCGTTTGTCCCTTCGCCCTTAAAGCTGGTCGACCGGCACCTTCAGGTATCGGGCGCCGTTGTCGTCCGGCGGCGGCAGATGGCCGGCGCGCATGTTCACCTGGATCGACGGGATGATCAGCTTGGGCATGTCCAAGGTTGCGTCCCGCTCGGTGCGCATGGCGACGAATTCGTCCTCGGTGACGCCGTTGCGCACATGGATGTTGTTTTCGCGTTCCTCGGCGACCGTCGTCTCCCAACGGATGTCGCGGCCGTTCGGCCCGTAATCATGGCAGATGAACAGGCGCATCTCGTCCGGCAGGGCCAGGATGGCCTTGATCGAGCGATAGAGTTCGCGCGCGTCGCCGCCCGGGAAATCGGCCCGCGCGGTGCCGCCATCGGGCATGAACAGGGTGTCGCCGACAAAGGCGGCATCTCCCATCACATGGGTCATGCAGGCCGGCGTATGGCCGGGCGTGTGCATGGCAAAGGCGGTTATGCCGCCGACCGTGTAGGTGTCGCCGTCCTTGAACAGCCGGTCGAACTGCGACCCGTCGCGCTGAAACTCAGTACCTTCGTTGAAGATCTTGCCGAAGGTTTCCTGCACGACCGAGATGCCCGTGCCGATGCCAAGCTTGCCGCCCAGCCGTTCCTGGATGTAGGGCGCGGCCGACAGATGGTCGGCGTGGACGTGGGTCTCGATCAGCCATTCCAGCGTCAGGCCCCGGCTGGTGATGTGATCGATGATCTGGTCGGCGTGTTCGTAATGGATGCGGCCGGCCGCGTAATCGATATCCATCACCGAATCGATCACCGCGCAGGCGGTCGAGGCCGGGTCCTTGACCACATAGGTGATCGTATTGGTGGCCTCATCGAAAAAGCCGGTCACCTCCGGTTTCACGGACGTGTCGACGGGATAGTGCGTCATTTCGCAACTCCGTTTGGTAGCGGGCTCAAGATTGCGCCGATCGGGGGGTCAGCAGGCCGGCGGGCGCCTGGCGCGCCAGCCACATGCCGATCAGCATGGCGGGAACGAAGATCATCGTTCCGCTGGCGCCCAGCGGTATGGCGGTCAGGGCCGGCCCGGGGCAGAAGCCGCCAAGGCCCCAGCCGACGCCGAACACGGCCGCGCCGGACAGCAGGCGCGGGTCCAGATCGGTCTTGGCCGGCAATTCGAAGCGGGCGTCGATCAAGGGCGTGCCCCGTGCCCAAACCAGTCGATAGCCGATCACGGTGACCAGCACCGCGCCGCCCATGACGAAAGCCAGGCTGGGGTCCCAGGTGCCGAACAGATCAAGGAAATTCAGAACCTTGGCCGGGTTCGACATGCCCGAGATGACGAGGCCGAGGCCGAAGACCAGGCCAGCGACGAGGCCGAGGATGATGCGTGCCATCGTTGTCAGCCCCCCAACCCGTGGCGAACCAGAAAGACGGTCACGAAGGCGACCACCATGAAGACCACCGTGGCGATCAGCGAGCGCACCGAGAGGCGGGACAGGCCGCAGACGCCGTGGCCGCTGGTGCAGCCACCACCGAACACCGACCCGAAACCGACCAGCAGGCCCGCCAGCCCCATCAAGACCAGATCGCCCGAAACGGTCTGTTCGATCGGCTGTTCGCTGACCTGCTGATAGACTATCGGTGCGGCGATCAGGCCGACGACGAAAGCCAGGCGCCAGCCATAATCCTCCGCCACCGGCGGCAGCAGCCGGCTGGCGATGCCGCTGATGCCGGCGATGCGGCCCATGAACAGCATCAGCATGACCGCCGAAAGGCCGATCATCGCGCCGCCGATCGCCGACGCAACCGGGGTGAACTCCGTCATCTCAATCCTTCTTTCCCGGACGTGGTCGGGACATGGCCCTCAGAAAACCGGGTCGGCCTGTCCCGATCATTGATCCGGATCAGTTTTACACAATCACATTGGAAAATAGGATGCGGCACGATGACTTGAAAGACCGAATCCGATTGCAGGCATGGATTGCGCGCCTGACGCCTCAAGTTGGTATAGTGCGGGTCATCAAGGTCTCTTCGAGCTGACCTCCTCGGTTCGCCACTCCCGTCGTCGGCTGATGCAGGGGTTGCATGGGCATTGTCACGGACGGCTTTCTGCCGTTGGCGCTGGCCTTCATCATGTTTTCGCTGGGCCTTGCGCTGACGGCGCAGGACTTCGTGCGGGTTGCGCGCCAACCGCGCGACTTCTTCATCGGCGCGCTGTCGCAGGTCATTCTGCTGCCGCTTGTCGCGCTGGTCATCGTCCTGGTCTGGCCCATGCCGCCGGAGATGGCCGTCGGGGTGATGATCGTCGCTGCCGCGCCCGGTGGCGCGACGTCGAACATGCTGACGGCGCTGGCGCGCGGCGACGTGGCCCTGTCGATATCGCTGACCGCGATCATCAGCCTGGTCAGCGTGGTGACGGTGCCGATCGTCATCGCGCTTGCCTACACACACCTGATGGGCGGGGACGCGGCGGCCGATTTCTCCGTCGTCGGCACCGCGCTGGGCATCTTCGTGATCGTTGCCGTGCCCGTCATCGCAGGCATGCTGGTCAGGCGGTTCGCGACCGGCGCGGCGGTGCGGTTCGAACCCACGGCGCGGGCGATCGCGGTCGTCCTGTTCATCCTGGTCGTGATCGCGGCGCTGATCCAGGAACGCGAGAACATCGTCTCGTATCTGGGCCAGTCGGGCCCGGTGATGCTGGCGCTGAACCTGATCATGATGCTGCTGGCCTACCTCATGGCCCGGCTGGCGCGCGCGGGTACCAAACAGCAGATCGCCATCGTCATGGAATGCGGCATGCAGAACGGCACGTTGGCGATCACCGCCGCCACGATCCTGTTCGGCGGCGGCCTGTTCGCCGTGCCGGCGGCCAGCTACAGCATGATCATGTTCGTGACCGCGTTGCTGCTGGTCTGGGTCCTGCGGCGCACGACCCGGGCCGGCTGACCCCTTGATGATAAGTGGCCGTGCGGCGGCCCATTCGCTATTTTGACGGTGGAAACGTGCGCAGGAAGGGCCCAACATGGCGATTGTGCCCGAAAGTCTTGGGATTGAGCTCTCCTCGGATCAAGAGGGCGCCGTGTTCGCCGCGGCGTTGGAAAGCCTCATTCACGCCGCCGACGATCTGAGTGTGTTTGTCGCGGCCGCGGAGGCTGTCTTGATCGACCTGGTCGAGGCCGACGCGGCCGCGTACGCGGATATCGATTTCAGCCGCTGGTCGTTTCGCGCCCGCTGGTCCGAAGACCGGTCCGACTTCGCCGCCCTTATGGGCCGTTACCATCGGCTGATGGGCCGCAAGACGGTCTGGACCGGCAGCCGCAGCGGCGCGCCCCAGCAGTTCAGCGACTTCATGGACGACCGCACGCTCTACGACACGGCCGTCTACAGCGATGTCTTGCGCCCGCTAAGTATCAATCGCGGGGCCGTGTTCGGGTTTCCGGCGTCGGCCCATGTCGGGGTTAATTTCGGCCTGTATCGCCAGAGTCGCGCGCCCTATCCTCCGGCGGCGCTGGCGAGACTGAAACGCATCCGGCCAACCCTGAGCCAGCTTTACGGCCTGTCGTTGGTGCGCACCTGGTCGCGGCTGTCTCCGGCCGACAAGCTCGACAGGCTTGACCTGCCGCTGACGGCCAAGCAGCGCCAGGTCGCCAGGCTTTTGCTTCAGGGCCTTACGTCGGAGGAAGTCGCGCGGGCGCTGGGCATCAGCGGCGAAACCAGCCGCAACCATGTTCGCGCGATCTATCAGCGGCTGGCCGTTCAAAATCGGGTTGACTTGACACTTGCCCTGACCAGCGATCCGCCCGAGACCCTGCCGGTTTCAGCGTGCGTCAGCGCCGGGCCTTAGACAGGGTCTGAGCCAGCGAGCAAGGGGATCGCTCAGGGCGGCCGGCGCGGCTTGCCTCACCGGGCCGCGAGCGGTCCAAGATCGTCGGTGACGTAGCCCTCGTACAGGGCCTGGAACACGAGGTTGCTCGCCTCTTGCTCTTCGCCGTCCATCGTCCGTTCGATCGCGAGCACGAGCGCCGCCGGGCCGTCCCCGACGACGAAGGCCTCGGCCGTGCCGCCAGCCAACTCGGCAAACGTGGCGTCGTGTTCGGTCGACCGCATGGCCTGCCAGGCGCTCAGCAGGGAATCGACCAGGCCCTCCGCCGTCGCCCGATCGTCATAAACGACGGCCGCGACGCCATAGTCGACCGGACCCGTGGATAGGTCGGCCAACACGCCCAATCGCCAGGGCGGCAAAACCGGTTCGGTCGCCGCATTGTTGGCCTGCGGCGCTTGCGGCATGACCATCGCCTGGACCAGGCCGGCATCCCAAAACCTCGGGTCGTCAAGAGCCGCGACGATTACCGCCATCTCCGGCAGGTCTCGCAAAGTGGTGCCGGGCGGTCCGGCGATTTCCTCAATCGGAGGCCAGCCAGGTGCGGACACCAAGCTCTCCCCATCGGAGGCAACACGCGACGCTCGCCCCATGCCCCCGCCAAACGGGTTTGCGGGGTCGCGGGCGTCGCGATCGATGTCATAGTCCTCGCCGCGCCACCAGGCGGACCAGTCGCCCACGGTTCGCGCTTGGTAATCGTTGGCAAGCAAGGCTTGGCCAATGCTGTCGTGATCGGCGGCGTCGGCAAGCTCGAAGATCATCACCTCGTTGACCCCCTCGCCCAGCCACTCGGCCGTCAACAAAGCGGCGATTTGGTCAGGCCCGAAGCCCACCCTTTCTGGCCAGCCGCCGCGCATGCCCATTTGCACGGCCGAGGTGAGAGAAAACGGGACGGTTCTAAGCCTTTGAAGCGGCGCCATGGAATTGTTGCGGCCCATCAGGCCGGCCAGCAGTCCGGCTGGCGAGCGAACCGTGGCCGCCGTTGACGCCTCGACGTCTGAGAAGCTGATGAAGGCGCCGGAGTCCGTCAGCCAATTCGCCGGAACGAGCGCCATCAGACTGGTCATGCGGTCCGTTCTCTGCTGCGCCGATGCCGAAGCAGACATGCCGCATGCAATCAACATCGCCAGGGCCACGGCCAGTTTCTTCATGATCTTCCGTCTCCGGCTGTCTCCGACTTCAACCGATCGATCCCGCCGAAAGCAATCCTCGGCGGTTCCAGACCCGCTCGCGCGCCTCCGCACGCACTTGGACCACCCGTGTCTACAGCGGCGACCGGCTGGACCGCATGACACAGAGAGGTCATCAACAAGGCGTCAAGCCGCCTTTAGAGTTTTGGCCGTCGGGACGCGGAGTGCGAACCAGTTTGTCGACAGGGTGCGTTGTTCACGCGATAGCCGCATGACCTGTTTGGGTCATGCTGGTTTTGGGGGGCTTTGCCCGATCGCGCTGGGAAGGCGCTGGGGCGCCGCGTCCGGTCAGCCGTTCTGCGCGATGCGTTCCAGTAGGTCCACCGTCGCCACGGGCGCCGTCACCATCGCGTCGTGTCCGGTGGCCAGTTCCGAGACCGGCCAGCCCGCCTTCTTGACCCTTTGCAGGCCCAAGACGGCCGGTCCGTAGGCGGGCGCGGTGCAGGTGATGTAGTGGGCGGGCAACCCATTGCCGGTCGCGCCGTTCAGCGTCAGCGGCGTGGAGAACGTCACGACCGGGTGCGGTGTCAGACGGGGCGCGACGAAGGCCGCATCGTCCGGATCGGTGACGCCGAAGCTCTCGACCGGGGCGATCGGCAGGCTGACCCCGCCGCTGCTCTCTTCGGCCGCCTTTTGACGGTCGGCGGCGATGTCGGGCGGCAGCAGGCCAAACCAGGTCTCGCCGTTCTCCATAATCGCGCCGTCGAGATAGATCAGCGAGGCGAGCCTGTCGGGCACCGCGTCGGCCGCCCCGGTGATCGGCGCCCCGCCGAAGCTGTGACCGACCAGGACGACATCGGTCAGGTCTTCCCAGTGCAGGTGATTGACGATGTCCGCGACGAACACGTCCATTGTGATGTCGCGGGACAGCAGGTGCGATCGTTCGCCAAGCCCGGTCTGGGTCGGCGTCAGAACCCTGTGGCCGCGCCCCCGCAATATGTCCGCCACACGCTGCCAGCACCAGCCGCCATGCCAGACGCCGTGGACCAGGACGAAGGTTCGGCTTTGCTGGGCATCGGGCATTGTCGGGCCTCAGACAGTGGGCAGTCGACCCACTGGTACCGTCTTGGCTGCGGCGTCACAAGCGCCCGTGGCGGGGAAGGATGAGGCCAGACAGGCTGCTAGGCCGCGCCTTTCTCCGTACGCGACCGCTTGTTGGCCTTTGTATTAGGTCCCGGCTTCATGACGAAGCGATGGTCTTCGACCAGTTGCAACAGGTCGAAGGAGCTGATCATGCCAACCACCTTCTTCTCGTGCGTAACCACGGCGTGATGGATTTTGTGCTTGCGCATCATGCGCGCGGCGGCGCTGACATCATTGTAGGCCGGCAGGGCGAAGACCTGATCGGTCATGATGGTGTTGATCGGCGTCGCCGGCTTCAGGTCGGCCATCAGGTCGGCACTGCTGACCACGCCCAGCAACTCCTGTTCCGGCCCGACCACGGGGACGGCGTGGATGCCGTTCTTGCCCATCATGGTCCGCACATGTTCCACCGAATGGTGGGGCTGGGCACAGACAACCTGGGTTGCCATCAGGTCGGCGATTTTGGTGTTCATGGTGTGGAGAACCCGTCATCCATCGAAGGTCGGATCACGGTAGGGCCCGGCACCCCGCCGGGCATTGAGCCATGTCAACCGGCCTGGCGGTCAACCATCGGCCAGCGTCACCGTGCCCATGCGCGAGGCGTCGCGCCATGCGGCGTTGCGCATGACGTCGGCGATGAAGCCATAGGCGTCGGCCCAGGCGAGTTCCGCCTCCGCGCTCCAGCGCGCGCCCATCGCCTGTTCCAGCGTCCACAACAGCGCCGCGCCGACGGAATCGTAGTGGGCATCGGTGACGCCATAGCCGGAATGACGCCGGCCCAGATCCTCAAGCGTCGGCAGCAGGATTTCGAAGTGATCGAGACCCTGGACGACGCCCGCCAGCGCGGTCATCAGCTTGTTCGATTGCGCCGTCATGTCGGCCTCGGTGAACAGCCGGCGGGTGGTCGGGTCGATTTCGAACAGGCGGGCGTAGAACAACAGGGCCGCGTCCGCGCCCATCGCCGCCACCTCTTCCCAGGTTTGGCGCAGTAGCTGTATTTGTGTCGGCGTCATCGGCTGTCTCCATCGGAGGTTTCTCCGGCGGGGGAACGCTGCTGCGGACAGATAGGCGCGGATACAGCGACTGGCTAGGGCTTAAGAGCCCCAGCCATGACGCATGGCGTCGATCTTCGCACCCTGCCGCGCGCGTTTGCGGCGGTGTCTCAGCAAGGCGCGGATCATGTCGTGGGCGGCCTGGGATCGCTCCAGCCGCGCACGGCGCATGGCCCGCTGCTTCTCCTGGTGCCAGTCGTCCGACAGGTCCCGCTGGGCGCGCTTGCCGGCCATGGGTGACGTGTAGGTTTCGCGCACTGTTCTCTCCTCAGGCTTCCCACCGCCTGCTTGTGGTCAGCATTCGATGGTTGCGTGAATTGGGCGTAAAGACGTCACACTTGCCGCGACGTTTCACGACGGACCACACAAGCGGTCCCGTCGCGCCCAGCTTTACGCCACCAGAAACATCAGATAAAATGAATTAATATGATGAATTCGATCTCTGGAAATGATTGATGGATTTGTCGGACTTGCGCATCTTTCGCGCCGTGGTCGAGGAAGGGGGCGTTACCAAGGCGGCCGCCCGGCTGCATCGGGTTCAGTCCAACGTCACGACGCGCGTGCGCCAGCTTGAGGAGGATCTGGGTGTTCCGCTGTTCCTGCGCGAAGGCAAGCGGCTGCATCTGGCGCCTGCCGGGCAGGTGCTGCTGGACTATGCCAACCGGCTGCTGGCCTTGTCGGACGAGGCGCGGGAGGCCGTGCAGGACTCGCGCCCGCGCGGCGTCTTCCGCCTCGGCTCGATGGAAAGCACGGCGGCCGTGCGTCTACCAGAACCGTTGGCGGAATATCACCGCCGGTTTCCGGATGTCCGGCTGGAGCTGAGCACCGGCAATCCAGAGCAGTTGAGCGCCCGGCTGCTGCGCGGGGATCTCGACGCCGCCTTTGTCGTCGAACCGATCGCGGAGGCGCCGTTCGAAAAGGCGCCGGCGTTTGAGGAGCAGCTGGCCATCGTCGCGGCCGCCCATCACGCGCCGGTCGGGCCCGACACGGATCTGCCGCCGGCCGTGATCGCGTTCGAGGCCGGGTGCCCCCATCGCAAGCGGCTGGAGGCCTGGTATGCCGAGCGCGACGCCGTGTTCGAGCGGGTGATCGAGATGACGTCCTATCACGCCATGCTGGGCTGCGTGGCGGCCGGCATGGGCATTGCGCTCTTGCCCAGAAGCGTGCTGGCGACGTTCCCCGAGACCAGGCGCCTGGCGGTCTATGATCTGCCGCCTGGCCTGGACCGGACCAAGACGGTGCTGATCTGGCGCAAGGGCGGCGGCGCGCCGAAGATCGCCGCCCTGCTGGATATTCTTGGCGACCTCCGCGCGGGCGATCTGGCCGGCGGCAATCCTAGTGCAGCGTCGCCCCCTCCGGACGGGCAATCTCGGCCGGTGGTTCCAGTGCCCCGGTCATGATCGCGACGGCATCGGACATCGATATCTCGTCGGCCCGAACCACCGCGTGGCGTTTGCCCAGCCGATGGATGTGGATGCGGTCGGCGACCTCGAACACGTGGGGCATGTTGTGCGAGATCAGCACGATGGCCATGCCGCGCGCCTGCACGTCCTTGATCAAATCCAGCACGCGGCGGCTTTCCTTCACGCCCAGTGCCGCCGTCGGCTCGTCCATGATGACGAACTTGGTGGCGAACGCCGCGGCCCGGGCGACCGCGACGCCCTGGCGCTGGCCGCCGGACAGGGTCTCGACCAGCTGGTCGATGTTCTGGATGGTCAACAGCCCCAGCTCCGTCAGCTTGTCCCGGGCGAACGCCTTCATGCGCTTCTTGTCCAGCATGCGGAAGGTTTTGCCCAGAAGGCCGCCGCGAAACAGCTCGCGGCCCAGGAACAGATTGTCGGCGATCGACAGGGCCGGCGACAGGGCCAGGTTCTGATAGACGATCTCGATGCCCTTGTCGCGCGCGTCGATCGGCGTGGCGAACTGCACCGGCTGGCCGTCCAGCAGGATCTTGCCGTCATCCGGCACCACCGCACCGCACAGCGACTTCACCATGGTCGACTTGCCCGCACCATTGTCGCCGATCACGGCCAGGATTTCGCCGGGATAAAGCTCGAAATCCGCCTGGTCCATGGCGGTGACCCGGCCGTAACGCTTGACCAGCTGGTTGGCCTGCAGGACCGGTTTGAGTGTCTCGGCCATTACGCGGATGCCTTTCTCAGCCATTGGTCGATTGCGACCGCGATGATGATCAAAAGGCCGACGGCGAAGTCCTGCCACAGCACATCGACGCCCGACAGGTTCAACCCGGACCGGAACACGCCCACGATCAGCGCACCGATTAGCGTGCCTATGATCGACCCCCGGCCGCCGAACAGCGAGCAGCCGCCGATCACCACGGCCGTGATGGAATCGAGGTTGCCTTCCTGAAAGCTTTGCGGCGAGACGGACCCGACCCGGCCGATCGCCGCCCAGGCCGCGATGGCACACAGGAACCCGCCGATGACATAGACCGAGGTAAGCACGCGGTTGACCCGGATGCCCGACAGGCCTGCCGCTTCGGCATCGTCGCCGACGGCATAGACGTGCCGTCCCCAGGGCGTCCAGTTCAGCAGGTACCAGAACAGGGCGAACAGGAACAGCATCAGGAACGAGCCGGTGGTGAACTGGAACCCGAGGATGTCGATGCGCTCGCCGAACCATTTCAGCATCGGTGCGGTGGCGTCGATGTCCTGGCTGCGGATCGATTGGGATTCCGAGTACCAGAGGTTCAGCGCGAAGAAGATCGACCAGGTGCCCAGCGTGACGATGAAGGGCGGCAGCCGCAGGCGGGTGACCAGCAACCCGTTGATCGCGCCGCACAACGCGCCGACCGCGAAGCCGATCAGGATGGCGATCGGCGCCGGAATGCCGAAATTGACCGCCAGCTTGCCCATCACGACGGAGCTCAAAACCATGATGGCGGCAACCGAGAGGTCGATGCCGGCGGTGAGGATGATCAGGGTCTGGGCCACGCCCAGAATGCCGATGATGGTGACCTGCTGGATGATCAGCGAGATGTTGAACGGTGTGAAGAAATTGTTGGCGATCGCGCCGAACACCAGAATGCTGACCATCAGCACGATGACCGGAACCAAGGTCGGGTTCGCATGCAGAATGTGCTGCACGCTGCCGACCAGGGATCGGTTGCTATCCTGAAACGAGGCGACGTCCGTCGCGCTCTGGTCCAGGACCTTCTCGAAATCCTGCATCTCGCGCTTCGGGCGCCCGTCACCGTTCGGGCCGCTTTGGTCCGTCATCGGTCTTCCTCCCCCAAGGTGGCAACCGGGCAGGGCGGGCTCAGCCGCCCTGCCGCAGGCTTATGCTTCCTGTCTCAGGCTGCCACTAACCCCAGCACCGTTCCAGGCCTTCGGCCGAGGTAATCGAATCGATACCGTCGACGGGCTGGTCGGTCACCAGCACGACGCCGGTGTTGAAGAAATCGAGGCCTTCGGTGTTGGCCGGTACCGTGCCGTTGTTGGCATGTTCAACGACGGCTTCGACGCCCATGGAGGCCATCAGCAGCGGGAACTGCATCGAGGTTGCCCCAATGATACCCTCGGCGACGTTTTGCACGCCCGGGCAGCCGCCATCGACGGAGACGATCAGCACCTGGTCGGCCAGGCCAAAGCTGTTCAGAGCCTCATAGGCGCCGGCGGCCGCAGGCTCGTTGATCGTGTAGACGACGTTGATGCTGGGGTCGCGCTGCAACAGGTTTTCCATCGCCGTGCGGCCGCCTTCCTCGGCGCCGCCGGTGATGTCGTGACCGACGATGCGCGGATCATCCTCATCGCCGATCACGTTGGGATCGTTCACGTCGATGCCGAAGCCCTGCATGAAGCCCTGGTCGCGCAGCACGTCGACCGTGACCTGCGCCTCGGACAGGTCGAGCATGCCGATGCGCGCATTCGCGGCCTCGTCGCCCAGGGTCGCCGCCGCCCACTGGCCGATCAGCAGGCCGGCCTGAAAGTTGTCGGTGGCGAAGGTCGCGTCGGCCGCGTCGATCGGGTCCAGCGGCGTGTCGAGCGCGATGACCAGCAGGCCGGCCTCGCGCGCGCGCTCCACCGACGGCACGATGCCGGCCGTGTCGGACGGCGTGATCAGGATGCCGGCGGCCTCGGCGGCGATCAGGCTTTCGATCGCCTCGATCTGGGCCTCGTTGTCGCCGTCATAGGCGCCGGCGAACGAGCGCAACTCGACGCCGAGATCCCCGGCAATCGCCTCCGCACCGTTGCGCATCATGACGAAGAAGGGGTTGGTGTCGGTCTTGGTGATCAGGCCGACGATGATGTCCTGGCTCATGGCAGGGGCGGCCGTCATGCACAGCGTGGCGGCGGCCGTCAGGGTCGTCAGGGAAAGGGATTTCATCGTTTCTTCCTCCCAAATGTTTCATTTCATCTCGGCTTGCGCCGGTTGGTGCCGTCGAAACGGCGAACGATGCGCTGGTCTCTTGTCGCCTCGGATCGCTCTATCTAGCGCCTGGTGGGACAGGGTGTCAATAAATAAATCACTCTGATTTTGTTATTAAGTCCCAAGTCAATCAGGCATCCATAGGCAACCATGCGCATAGCTTGATAAAACTAAATCACATAGATTTATTTGCATCAAGCGGCTTTTCGGCGCATGATGGCGGCAGATGCGTGATCATCCCGGTCACGAAGGCGGACCAACACTTCGATGCAGTATGACAGGGGCACGCTGGCGGGCGAGCAGACCGGCCTGCGGGCTTACAACAGACGCACGATCCTGAATCTGATCCGCCAGTCGGGTGCGTTGCCCAAGGCCGAAATCGCCCGGCTTACCGGCCTCAGCGGCCAGTCGGTTTCCGTCATCGTCAACGGCTTGCTGAAGGAAAAGCTGGTCCGCAAGGAAGGCAAGGTGCGCGGCAAGGTCGGGCAGCCGACGACGCCGATCGCACTGAACGAGGATGGCGCCTTTTCCGTTGGCGTGAAAATCGGCCGACGCAGCCTTGAGGTCTCGTTGGTCAACTTCCTTGGCCGCCGCATCGCGGGCAGCGAGGTCTTCTACGACGCGCCGAGGGTTGGCGAGGTCGAGCAGATTCTGAAAAGCGAGGTGTCCGGCGTGCTTGACGGCATCGGCCCGGCCGTCCGTGACCGGATCGTCGGCGTCGGTGTCGCCATGCCCAGCCTGTTGCACGAATGGGCCGACGTGATGGGCCTTGCGGACGCCGACCTACTGGATTGGCGAGGCCTGGACGTTGCCGCGCTGGTGTCGGACATCGTCGGCATGCCGGTGGAGATCTATAACGATGCCACCGCCGCCTGTGCGGCGGAGATGGTGTTGGGCGATGCCATGACCCGGTCCAGCGCGTTCTATCTGTTCATCGGCACCTTCATCGGCGGTGGCATCGTGCTCGATCGCCGGCTGTTCACGGGCCCGCAGGGTAATGCCGGCGCCATCGGGCCGATCCCGGTGCCGGCGGCGGGCGGCGGTTTGGAACAACTCATCGCCAATGGCTCGCTGTTCACGCTCGATCGCGCCTTGGCCGCCGAGGGCATCCGATCGGAGGGCAGCATCGCCGACCGGGTGCAAGATCCGCGCGCGGCCGCACCGCTGCGGCGCTGGCGGGAACGGGCCAGCGAGGTGATCGCCTTTGCCGTCGCCAGCGCGGTCTCGGTGATCGATTTTGAGGAAGTCATCATCGACGCCATGCTGCATCCGCCGGACATTCAGGCGATCGTCGACGATGTGCGCCTTGCCTTGCGCCAGATCGACCTGACCGGCACCAGCCAGACCGTGATCAAGCCGGGCACGATCGGCCCCACGGCGCGGGTTTCCGGCGCCGCGGTCCTGCCGCTGATCCGCCAGTTCTCGCCCGACCAGATGCTGCTGTTGAAGAACCCCGCTTCGGTCCTGCCCGTCTGAGGCAGGCTCTGGCCGGCGCTATCGGCCGCCGTCCCCAGCCAGCTCGCTTTTGCGCTGGCGCTTGTAGTGCCGATAGATGTAGAGCGCGAACGGGGCCGAGGGGATGATGAACCAGGGCGCCGCGATGCCCGTGAACAACAGGTTCAGAAGAGCGAACACGCCGATCAGGCCGGCCGAGATCTGGACCGATCTCGGCTGCAGCCGCAGCCAGGCCAGACCCGCCTCGATGCGCGTCGCCGTCCGGGTGAACACCGACTGTTCAGCCGGTTCGGCGTTGGATTCCTTGGCCGCCTGCTCCGGGTTCGGCGCGTTGCGGCCGTCCAGGCGAACCTTGTAGCTGGGCACCGGCTCGTCGATGTTCTTGACCGACTTGTCGCCGACGAAATCGAAGCCGAGGGCGAGTTGCTTGCGCGACAGCTCGTAAACCGTGCCGGAAACCAGGATGCCGCCCGGTTCGGCCAGGGCCTCCAGACGCGAGGCGACGTTGACACCGTCGCCATAGAGGTCTTCGCCGTCATGCATGACGTCGCCGAGATTGATGCCGACCCGGAACCAGAGCTGCTGGGCCTTGGGCAGATCGCGGTTTTCCGACGTGATCGCGTCCTGGATTTCGACGGCGCAGCGCACCGCCTCCACCACGCTGGGGAACTCCGCGATGACCGCGTCGCCCCAGGTGTTGATCTGGCGGCCGTCATGGCGGTCGAAATGCTGGCCCATGATCGCGCGATAGCGGCGCAGCCGGTCCAAGGTGGCGTCCTCGTCCGCCGCCATCTTGGTGCTGTAATGCTGGGCGTCGGCGCAAAAGATCGTGGTGAGCTTGCGCTTCATGGGTTCGAGCCGGTCTGGTTACCCGGTCCATATGCGCCATTAGGCGGCAAAACCCAAGGGTGAATTAGGCGTCCGTCTCAGCCAGAAATGCTTCGACCGCGGTGCGCCTGGGCATGGGGGCCACCGCGCCGTAACCCTGGGTCGACAGGGCGGCTGCCGCGTTGGCGTAGCGGGCGGCGGAAAACGGGTCGCTTCCGGCCACCAGTTCGGCCAGAAAGGCGCCGTCGAACATGTCGCCGGCGGCGGTGGCGTCGACCGTTTCGACGCGGCGTCCGGCCACCCGGCGCCGCTCGTCCTTCGTGGCCACCAAGGTTCCGTCTGCGCCCAGTGTCAGGGCCACGACCTCTGCGCCCAGGCCGAGATAGAAATCGCAGATGGCGTCCGGATCGTCATGGCCGGTCAGGTGGACCGCATCATCCAGGCCCGGCAGGGCGATCTGGCACTGTGTCATGGCCGCGTGGATGACCGCGCGCGCCCGCTCAATCGGCCACAGCCGAAGGCGCAGGTTAGAATCGTAGGACACGCGCACGCCGGCCTCGCGCGCGATTCCCATGGCGCGAAACACGGTGTCCGCCGCGCTGTCGGAAATGGCCTGGCTGATGCCGGAGACGTGCAACAGCTTGGCGCCTGCGATGTAGTCGGCCGGCAGGTCGCCTGGCGTCACGCGGCTGGCGGCGCTGCCGGCGCGCAGATAGCTGAACTGATGGCCGTCCGGGCCATGGGTGACGAAATAGATGCCTGTATGGGCGGCGGGATCTTGCTCGACATGGGCGCAGTCGACGACTTCGGTGCGCCAGAGATCCAAGAAGCTGTCACCGAACACGTCGCTGCCCAGCCGGGTGAGATAGCCGACCTTCGCCCCCTGCCGCGCCGCCGCGATGGCGGTGTTAGAGGTGTCGCCGCCGTGCCCGGAGAGATAGCGGCCATCCTGCTGCTGGTTGAACTCCATCATCGGTTCGCCGAGGCAGATGATGTCTGGCTGCATTCCCAATCCCCCTTGTCGGCAAGGCTGCCGCTTTCTCAAACGCAAGAAACGGGCGGCGTCGCCCATGCCAAAGGCAGATACTGGCCGCCGACCGAACAAACAGGGAGCCAGCGATGCCGTCAACACTGTCCGTCCCGGCCATGACCGGCAAACGCCAGGACGACCGGGTGGAGCGGTTGGACTGGGCCAGGATCGGCGAGGAGCTGAACACGCACGGCGTGGGCCCGACCGGCCCGATACTGACAGCGGCCGAATGCGACGCGCTGAGCGGCCTGTACGCCGACGACACACGGTTCCGCAGCCGGGTCGAGATGCGTCGGCACGGCTTCGGCGAGGGCGAGTACAAGTACTTCGCCTATCCGCTGCCCGACCTTGTGCAGAGCCTGCGGGCGGCCTTCTACGGCCCCCTGGCGGCGATCGCGAATGGCTGGATGGCCGCGTTAGGGCGCGACCTGCGCTATCCCCCTTCGCTCGAGGACATGCTGGCGCGCTGTCACGCGGCGGGCCAGCCCCGTCCGACGCCCCTGCTGCTGCAATACGGGCCGGGCGACTACAACTGCCTGCACCAGGACCTCTACGGCGCCGAGGCGTTTCCGATCCAGCTTGTCATCCTGTTGGACCAGCCGGGCAGCGACTTCACTGGCGGTGAGTTCGTGCTGACCGAACAGCGCCCGCGCATGCAGTCACGGGCCGAAGTCGTTCCCCTTCAAAAGGGTCACGGCGCCGTCTTCGCGGTGAACGAACGGCCGAAACAGGGCGGGCGCGGCGTCTATCGGGTGAAGATGCGCCACGGGGTCAGCCGGCTGCGCAGCGGCCGACGGCAGACGCTGGGCATCATTTTCCACGATGCGCGTTAGGGTCGATCGTCCCGCGCGGCCTGGCGCATCGCGGCCGCATTGCCGGCCGCCGTCTGCCAGACGAGGCACCGCGCGCTGCCGCCCATGAAGCAGACATCCTGGCTTGGCACGGGCACCACCGCCTTGGACGTGTGCTCATCGATCAGGGCCAGAACCTCTTCATCCAGCGGACTGTCGAACTGCGGCACGTAGACGGCATTGTTGGTCACGACCGAATTCACATAGATGCCGCAGGCCGAGCTGAACCGATCGTCCCAAGTGCCCTCGTCCGGCGCCGATGGTAGTTCGATGATCGTGACGTCCGGGAAGGCGGCGGTCAGCGCGTCCATCACCTCGGTTCGAAACGGCTCGTCATAGCGGTTCACGAACAGGGTCCGCGGGTCCGTGAACATGACCATGCCGTCGGCGTGGGCCAGCCCGTCCGGATCGTCGTTGGGGATGATCGCCACCCGCTCGATACCGGGCAGGTCCCGCAGTGCCGCGACGCCCTCGTCATGGGACAGGCGATTATCCTCCAAAAACCGGTCCGTGACGATGATGCCGCCCACGCCGTCGTCGACGACATTGCCGCCGTCCAGGATCAAACGGCTCGACGGGAACGAAACGCCGGCCTCGTTGGCGATGTGCCGGAACCCGGCCTGCACCGCGTCGGCCTCGCGCTGGTCGCCGCCCTGCGCGGAGGCGGCGTACCGGAACGACACCGGGGCGTACGGCTGAACCGGTGAGAAATCCCGCACCCAGATGTCGAGTGCTGGCCGCACCAGCAGCATCTCGTCCGGCAGGACCGCCGACAGATACTCATAGGCGGCCGCGTCGGCCAGGATGACCACGTCGTCATGGGGCGCGATGGCCTGCGCATAGGCGGCCTGAAAGTCCAGAATGTCATCATAGACATCGCGGTAATAGGGGTCGTCCGACATCGGTGCGGACAAGACCAGGGTCATCCGGTCGTCCTGGGCGGCCGCGCGCGTGCCGGGAACCATCAAGGCCATTGCCAGTATCCAATACAGTCTCATGGCTGCCATCTGCCCCTCATCTTGACGACGCGGTGACGTCGGGCTTGGATGGTCACGCGCCATCCAGACGTTTGCGGTCCCACCTGCCCGAACGTACCATTGCTTCAACCCATCGCCTCTGGGGCAACGCCACCTCGATGCGATTTGGTACAGTGAGGGATCTGATGACGGATTACTACGATCTCGGTAGTTACGGCCGGCCGGTCACCACGCGGTCGGCCGAGGCCCAGCTTTGGTTCAATCGCGGCCTGGTCTGGTGCTACGGCTATCACCATGAAGAGGCGATCGACTGCTTCGAAAAGGCGCTTGAGCACGACCCCGATTGCGCTATGGCCCATTGGGGCATCGCCTATTCGATCGGCCCCAACTACAACAAGCCCTGGATCATGTTCGACGAGCGCGACATGCGCGAATCGCTGGGTCGCGCCTATGCCGAGACCCAGGCCGCGCTGGCCCATGTCGACGCCGTGACGCCGATCGAACGGGCGCTGATCGAGGCCTTGCCGGCCCGCTATCCCCAGGCCGACCCCATCGACGACTGCCGGCCCTGGAACGACGCCTTCGCCAATGCTATGCGCACGGCCTTTGCCGCCCACCGGGACGATCTGGACGTACGTACGATCTTCGTCGAATCGATCATGAACCGTACGCCCTGGAAGCTGTGGGACCTGAGCACGGGCATGGCGGCGGACGGCGCCGGCACCGAAGAGGCCATGGGCGTGATGGAGGAGGCGTTTTCCGGCCCCCAAGCCGACGAGGCCTATGTCCATCCCGGGCTGCTGCACCTCTACATCCACCTGCTGGAAATGTCGCCCTTCCCGGAACGGGCGCTGAAGGCCGGCGATGCCTTGCGCGACCTGGTGCCGGATGCCGGGCATTTGCGCCACATGCCGACCCATATCGATGTCCTGTGCGGCAACTATCACGCGGTGGTCGACGGCAACCGCAAGGCCATCCTGGCGGACTGCAAGTTCCTCGACGACAAGGGTCCGATGAACTTCTACACGGCTTATCGGGTCCACAATTATCACTTCGAGATGTATGGCGCGATGTTCCTCGGCCAGTACGCCCCGGCGGTGCGTGCTGCCGAGGAGCTGATCGAAACCGTGCCGGAAGACCTGTTGCGCGTGCCCTCGCCGCCCATGGCCGACTGGCTGGAGGGTTACTTCTCGCTGAAACAGCATGTGCTGGTGCGCTTCGGCAAATGGCAGGAGATCATCGACCAGGATCTGCCGCAGGATCGCGCGCTTTATTGCGTGACGACGGCGATGATGCACTACGCCAAGGCGGTCGCCCATGCCGCCAGCGGGAACGTGCCGGCGGCGGAGGAGGAACGGCGCAACTTCCTGGCCGCGCGCGAGACGGTGCCGGACACGCGCTACATCCACGTCAATACCTGCCTGGACATTCTGGGCGTGGCCGAGGCGATGCTGGATGGTGAGCTTGAGTACCGGAAGGGCAACTACGATGCCGCGTTCGCCCATCTGCGCGAGGCGGTCGCGCGCGACGACGCGCTGCCGTATGACGAGCCCTGGGGCTGGATGCAGCCGCCGCGCCACGCGCTGGGCGCCCTATTGCTGGAACAGGGCCGGGCGGAAGAGGCCGAGGCGGTCTACCGGGCTGATCTCGGTATCGACGGCACGCTGAACCGGTCCAGCCAGAACCCGGACAATGTCTGGAGCCTGCACGGGCTGCACGAATGCCTGGTTCGGCGCGGCGAGTTGGCCGAGGCCGCGATCATCAAGCAGCGGCTGGAGCTGGCCTCGGCCCGCGCCGACGTGCCGATCAAGGCTTCATGCTATTGCCGGCTTCAGCACGCGGCATGACCAGCGCCATGAGACGTACCTTCTGATGCGAATCTACCGAGACCTGGTCGACTGGTATCCGCTGATCTCGATCGTCGAAGAGTACGCGGAAGAGGCCGACCATCTCGTGAAGGTCGTCGAAGCGACGGCCGGCGGCGCGGCGTCGAGCCTGCTGGAGCTGGGGGCGGGTGCGGGCCATTTGGCGTCGCACCTGAAGGGCCGCTTTGCGTGCACGCTGACGGATCTGTCGCCGGAGATGCTTGATCTCAGCCGCGATCTCAATCCGGAGTGCATGCACGTACAGGGCGACATGCGGTCATTGCGGCTGGGCCGGACCTTCGACGTCGTGCTGATCCACGACGCGATCGGCTACATGATCACGAGGGACGATCTCGCCGCCGCGATCGAAACCGCGCGCGCCCACCTGGCGCCGGGGGGCGTCGCGATCTTCATCCCGGACCTGATCCGGGACCGCTTTCAGCCCGCGGTCGGCAGCGGCGGGGCCGACCTGCCCGACGGGCGCGGCCTGCGCTATCTGGAATGGGTCCACGACCCCGACCCTGGCGATACCGTGGTCGACGTCGATTTCTGCCTGATGATCCGCGAGCCGGGCCGGGACGTGCGGGTTGAGCACGACAAGCATGTCGAAGGCCTGTTCGATCGGGCGACCTGGCGCAGCCTGATGATCGAAGCGGGCCTCCAGCCCGTGCCTGTCGATGTTCCCGACCCGCACGCCGGGGAGCATGAGGTGTTCGTGGCGCGGCATCGGGCCGCGCGCCCGCCGCTGGCCTGAGGGGCGTTCTCGCAGCACCACGAAGGTGCCGCGTTACGGTCTGCGCGGCAACGCGACTAACGCCCGCTTCGAGCCCTTCTTCGACATTCGGTAGCCAACTGGTTATGACGCTTCCGGCCCATTGCTGCCATTTGCTGATAATTGCGGTTCTGCGACGTACCTCCCCAAAGCGGACATTGGCAAAAGCGGTGCGCGCTTGTCAGTTGTAGGACCGGCATGCGGACTAACTGGACATGATCTGTCTTGAGCCTCAGGCATGAAACAGTCCGGGTTCAGCCAGCGTCTCAGCACCATTCAAATGACGGATATCCGGTGGCAAGGTCTTTGTAGGGGACCCGATTGTCACCTCATAAGCTGGCACAAACGAGCGCACGGAGGACGCCTCAAGGCGAACTGTGTTGCCGGTGATGGCTCAAGACGGCAGTTTGTCCCTTCGTGACACAGATCCGAGAACCGGGGGCAGAGGAAGTGGTTATGTCGGACACTGCTGACCGCCAGCTGACGCGCGCCCTTGACGTTGTCGCCCAGACCGAAAGCAAGGTGCACGCCTACAGGCACGTGCTGGAACGAGAGGCTCGGTTGGCTGCGGCGACAGCCGACACAAACCCTCTCACTTCACCCATTAGCGGTTGGCCATTCGCTGTCAAGGAGGTGTTTGACGTGGCGGGCGTTGAGACCTCCGGCGGGTCACAAGCCTTCAAAGATCGAATTGCGACCGCAGATGCCACTGTTGTAGGGCGAGTTCGGTCTGCCGGGGGTGTCTTGGTAGGAACGCAGATTGCGCACGAGTTGACCTGCGGCTGCGATCAGCCGCCAACGCGCAACCCGTGGAACCTCGACTGCTATCCCGGTGGATCCAGCGCCGGAGCCGGGGTGTCGGTCGCCGTTGGATCCGCCCGTTTTGCCCTGGGTACCGACGCCGCGGGTTCGGTGCGCATTCCAGCGGCCATGACAGGGACCACGGGCCTTAAACCGACCTGGGGACTGATCAGTGCGCATGGCGTCATGCGCCAGGCCTCCGCACCATCGATCGATCATGTTGGCATCATCGCCAGGTCGGCTGCGGACATCGCCCAGATTCTCCCCGTCATTGCTGGTCCTGACCCGTGGGACCCTGCAACACTGCAAACCCAACAGGCGCATGAAGAGGCACCCCAGCACAACGCCCGAATTGCGGTTCTCGGCGATAGGACCCTTAAGGCATTGGCTGAAATCCATCCTCTCGATCCGGATATCAAGGACGCGTTTTCGGATGCCTGTGCCGTTTTTCGCCAGGCAGGCGCTGAGATCATTGAACTGGAATTGCCGACCCTGCCGCATGCCGTTGAAGCAAGTGTCACGTTCTTTTCTGCCGAGCTCGCATGCGCCAACGCGAAAACGCTCGCGGAACGCAAAGCGGACTATAACGCCGCGGTCGTAGGGGTGATTGAGACCGGGTTGGCAATCCCCGCCGACCGGTTGGCGCAGGCACTGCGAACACGCTCACGGCTGCGTCAGGAAATCACATCAGTGCTCGCCTCCGCCGACGCGCATTTTCTACTGACGCCGACCACGCCGCAGCCGGCAATGCCCCTGTCGCAACTCGATCCCTCAAAAGATCTGGCGACGCTCATCCCCTTCACGTGCGGGTTTAATCTCACAGGCAACCCGGCAATCAGCTTGCCCTGCGGCCTCACTCGCGACGGCTTGCCGATCGGGCTACAGATCGTCAGTCGGCACTATACAGACGCTGCTTTGGTTGAGCTTGCCCAGCAGTATCAGGAATTGACGGATTGGCACCGAAGGCACCCACATCTTTGAAATTCGTGTCTTGGGTTTGACTGCGTCCGAGTCCTAGAGCAATAGCCGATCATACCGAACCAGGAGGTTCGGTATGATCGGCTATTGCTCTATCTTTGAATAAGTTAGAGCATCTTTGTTCGATCGTTTGGATCGCGTAGCGATTCCAATCGATCGAACGATGCTCTAGCTTTCGCGAGCGTGCAAGCCCTCAGGCGCCGGAGTGTCCGTTTGTTCAAGCCGTTTGGCGAGCCTATCGGGAAGGCCGATACTTGATTTCGCTGGTGGGCGCGCGAAACCACCTGCCTTGGCCGGGCTCAGGCGCAGTCGAACAAGGCTCTCTGCGAAGACAACGGCAGCTGCAACCGGGTCAATAGCAGGAACTGGCAGGCGGTGGGCGACTTTTGTCGCTAGACCAGCGAGCGGCCCGCCCGCGAGAATGGCAACATCCGCGCGGTCAGAATGTACGGCCTCTTCCACGAGTTCTACCAGGCGGTCGCCCAGCTCCTCTTGCACGTTGTCGATCGATTGGAAGGCCTCACTCGGTAACCGCATTCCAGCGAACCGGCTTTCCAGGCCGGCGCGCGCTACGCCGTCACGGAACCAGTCAGCCAAGCCGTCAGAGAACGTCACAATAGAGAAGCGATCGCCAAGCGCACACGCGGTCAACATCGCAGCCTCGGCAACCCCTACGACAGGAATGTCGAATAGCTGACGCGCCCCTATGAGGCCGGGATCCCCGAATGCCGAGATGATCACCGCATCCATTTCATTGCGGTGCTCGGCAATTGTCTCGAATATGTGCGGTGCGCAGATTTCTGCTTCAACGCGGCTCGAGACGTAGGGGAAGCCAACACGGGCAGTGGTTGCAAAGATCTCGGTTCCAGGAGATGCAACGCTCGAGGCTGCGCTTGCCATAAGCTCCGTCATCGATGCCGATGTATTCGGGTTCAAGAGGTGCAATCTCATGTTTCGCTCCATTACATCCCACAAGCATTTCGTCCAATCGAGATACTTTCCAGGAGGTGATCGATCAACGTCGACGGTCTCGCAACGGTCCAAACAGGGAACGTCGAGCGATCGGCGCCACGCTTGACACGCATGCGCGTCGGCACGACCCAGGTGTACTGGGTTATCGACAGGTTCCAGGACGTCCGTAAGGTGCTGACAACAGACGACAGCTCTGCGGACAAACCAAATGACCTGCGGGAGAGGACATCTAGCTCAAATTGGACAAATCAAAGCCACCTCCCGCACGATCATCAAAAAGCCAAAACAAATGGCGCCGTGCCTGTACGATAGTGACTCGCAGCTCTGTTTGTCGAAAAACTCAAGAATTTGCTGGGCGGCCCATTCTGGCTTCTCTTCGGGCACCCAATGTCGGCAAAACGGACCTCGCCTGGACGTACGTCCTATGAGGCAAGAACGTTCGTTTCGTCCGCATCGACCGGATGATGGGCCGTGACGCTAGACACGGCGGTTAGCCGCTCGCGGAAAGATGGCCGGGTCCTGACGGCAGCCGTGCCAACAAGTCCACACCGCACTGGGCCCAGAAGTCGATCAAGTCGATGAGGACCCAGTTTTCGTGCAGCCGGTCGCCACGCCGCACGTAGAAATCCATCAGGTTCATGCCGATCGGTTTGCCGGTCGGCGCCAGGCCGTGGAACGGGGCGCCGTTGAAGGTGCCTTGAAGGCTGGGCCAGCCGGTGAATGCAGCCGTCACGCCGTCGGCGATGCGCGCCTGGTGATGGCCGCCGCGCCGGTCGGGAAAGCTGGCCACCGAAGGGCCCTGGGCGTAGTCCTGGAATTCCTGGAACCCATGGCAGGAACCGATGCCCCAGGGTCCGTGCCAGACCATGTCGGAATGCCAGAACCGGTCCATGCCCATGCTGGCGAGGCCGCGCTCGTCCAGGCGGTTGCAGCCGCCGACCATGCCTTCGACCAGGACCAGCGTCGCCCTTGTCTCTTTCGGGTCCTGTGCGGCACGGCTGAGCCCGTTGTTAAGGACGGGGCCTGGCGGCACATCGGCGCGCCCCTCGAACGGCGGCAAGAGGTCATACCCGGCCTGTGACGCAAGTCCCAGCACGTCGTAAAGGCAGCGGATCTCCTGCACGCGGCCGTGCTCAACCCGGTAGAACTCACCAAACCTCAGCCTTGCCGCGCGGCCGGTGGCCGGTATCCCAAGCCAATCCCGCTGGAAGATACCGGTGAAATCGCCGGTCGTCGCGACCCAGGTCTGGTCTTCGAACGCGCCGCCCAGGAACAGATAGGGCATGCGCCGAAGGGCGTCGAACGAAAGCCCCAGCGGCTCGTAAACCGTTTCGAACAGGGCACTGCGGCCGGTGAGCGTGCCGATCGGCGCCGGTCCGAAAAACCGGCAATCCGGGTCTATCGCCGATGCTTCCGGCCATGACGAGCGCGGGCCTTCGGATGGGGTCGGCCGCCACATCTCCCAGACCAGGTCCTTTGCTGCCTGTATCTCCAACTTACCATCCCATCGAACCGTCACCGGCGCCCATGCTAATGCAAAAGCAGGTCGTTGGTTAACCGGCGGCCCTTGATCCGGGCCTGACAAACGCGCCGCCGCGCCAGCCGCGGAACGGGCGCAGGCGGCCAAGGCCGAATTGAGCGCCGTCAATGCGGCTGGGCCACGGGCATGGTGTTGTGACGGGTATCCGTCCCCCAACCCCCATCAAAGGAAATCCGTGTCCATGCCAGAGATGATGAAAGCCGCCATTTTTGTCGAGCCCGGGCGAATCGTCCTCGACGACAAGCCGGTGCCCGATGTCGGCCCGAACGATGCGCTGGTGCGCATCACCACGACCACGATCTGCGGCACCGACGTGCATATTCTCAAGGGCGAATACCCGGTCGAAAAGGGTTTGACCGTGGGCCACGAGCCCGTCGGCGTGATCGAAAAGCTGGGCGCCAATGTCGAGGGCTATGAGGAAGGCCAACGGGTCATCGCCGGGGCCATCTGCCCCAGCGGCCATTCGAACGCCTGCCTTGACGGTCTGGCGGCGCAGGATGGCCAGAGCAACGCGCACGGGCTGAAGCCGATGGGCGGCTGGCGCTTCGGCAACACCATCGACGGGACGCAGGCTGAGTATGTGCTGGTGCCCGACGCTATGGCCAATCTGGCCCCGGTGCCCGACGGCCTGACCGACGAACAAGTGCTGATGTGCCCGGACATCATGTCGACCGGCTTTGCCGGTGCGGAGTCCGCCAACATCAAGATCGGCGACACCGTCGCGGTGTTCGCCCAGGGGCCGATCGGCCTGTGCGCCACGGCGGGCGCGAAACTGAAGGGCGCGACGACCATCTTCGCCGTGGAATCGGTGCCGGAACGCATGAAGATGGCGGTGGCCATGGGCGCGGACGCGGTGATCGACTTCACCAAGTCCGACCCGGTGGACGAGATCATGCGCCTGACCGACGGGCGCGGCGTCGACGCCTCGATCGAGGCCCTGGGCCTGCAATCGACCTTCGAAGGGTCGCTCCGCGTTCTGAAGCCCGGTGGCACGATGTCCAGCCTCGGCGTTTATTCCGGCGACCTGACGATCCCGCTGGCCGCGTTCAATGCCGGGCTGGGCGACAACAAGATCGTGACCTCGCTGTGCCCCGGCGGGAAGGAGAGAATGCGCCGGCTGATGAACGTGATCGCGTCGGGGCGGGTGGATCTGAACCCGATGGTCACGCACCGCTACGGGCTGGACCGCATCGAGGAGGCCTACGACCTGTTCGCCAACCAGCGCGACGGCGTGATGAAGGTGGCGATCACGCCCTAGAACCGAACCAGAGATCTCCGGGCGGAAGGCTGGCCCGGAGATCTCTCGCATTGCCTGCCCAATCGTCGGCCCGTCGACCGGCGCTTCTATGGCCGTCGACAATTCCGTCCGCCGAGCCAGACCCTCCGCCATGTAACCGCCCGCATCTAAGCTCTAAGGCCTCGATTTGAAGTTGCGCAGCCGGTGGCCGATAATGGCGCGACGATCGTCGCGGGCGAATCGCCTCCAGGGCAGGCTGCGGAACTGTCTCTGTCCGAGGTCGACAGATGCGGGGGGAAGAGGCAATGGGCACCATCGTAAGCGTGGCAAACGTTTTGGTGCCGGTTCTGCTGTGCGTCTTGGTCGGCTTCGGGCTGGCCAAGTTCAAGACGCCCTTCGACCACAAGGTGGTCGGCAGCGTGGTCGCCAATGTCGGTTACCCGGCCCTGATTCTTTCGCACCTGGAAAGCGCCCCGGTAACGCTCAACGCCTTCCTGCTGACGGCCGTCGCCGCCATCGCCATGGTCGCCTGTTTCGCGATCCTTGGCTTTGTCTTCCTGAAGATCATGGGGCTGTCGATCCGCGCCTTCCTGTCGCCGATGATGTTCAACAATGTCGGCAATATCGGGCTGCCGATCTGCGCGCTCGCCTTTGGTGAGCAGGGGTTGGCCTATGCGCTGGCCTTTCTGATCGTCGTAATCGTCGGCATCTTCACCGTCGGCATCTGGGTGCCGTCCGGCAAGGTCGGCCTGCGCGATATCGTCACCAAGCCCGTGGTCTATGCGGTGATCATCGCCCTCGTTCTGATGGGCTTCGACCTGCGCCTGCCGGTCGCCATCGATCACATGCTGACCATTCTGGGCGGGCTGGCAATTCCGCTGATGCTGCTGACCCTCGGACACACGCTGGCGACGTTGAAGACGGGCAATCTGTGGCGCGGCGCCTATCTGGCCGTGTTCCATCTCGCCATGTCGGTGGTGGTCGCCTTCGGCCTGTCCGAAGTCATGGGCTTCGAAGGGGTTGAGCGAGGCGTGGTCATCATGATGTGTCTGATGCCCGCCTCGGTCGCCACCTATCTGTGGGTTGAGGTCTATACGCCGGACGAGGCACCAACTGCTGCCGGGTTTATCATGATATCGACCCTGCTGGCGGTCGTATCCCTGCCTTTGGCGCTCGCCTTTTGGGTTTAGAGCCTGGCTCTCAGTCCGCGACCCGATAGATGCCTGGATGGGCCTCTTTTGCCGCGCGAGCGGCTTCCGAACCGGCCTTGACGAACTCGCGGTCGCAATAGCCGCAGATCACCTTGTCGTTGGGCCCGAACGAGTAATAGGTTTTCGGATGGCCCAGCGCCCCGTCGCCACCGTCGCACCCGACCGTTTCGGTGTGCGGGTCGACTTCGATAATCTCCGGCGGGTTCGACGTCATCGCGGCGGGTCCTGGGGGGTTCATTTTGAGGGGCGCAACAGCCATCTTCTCGCGTCGGTTAGTCTACAAGGGGCAGTGACGGCGGCCACTGCCGCAGCTTGTCACGGATGATAGCGATGGCGGGGGCGCGATCAACAGGTTTGCTTCGGCTTGCCTTCGCCCCATTTCTTGCGCATACCGGCCCGCGACATGCGTGCTTAGGTCAATTTGTCATGTCGATACGAAAGCTCAATCCGATGGATCAACGGCTCGAAGACATCAAGCCAGGCGAGACCGCGACCGATGCGCGGTCGGTCGCCGCCGGTGCCATGCCGGATTTGGCCGTCGAGGTCAACGGGCTTGTCAAGACCTACAAGGCATCCGGCAAGACGCCCGAAAAGCGCGCACTGAAGGGCATCGATCTGTCGGTGCGTCGCGGCACGATTTTCGGCCTGCTGGGACCCAACGGGGCGGGCAAATCGACCCTGATCAACATCCTGGCGGGCTTGGTGGTGAAGTCCGCCGGCGAGGCGAAGATCTGGGGCCATGACATCGAGGCCGACATGCGGCGCGCCCGATCGTCGATCGGCGTCGTGCCGCAAGAGCTGAACATCGACCCGTTCTTCACCCCGTCGGAACTGCTGGACCTTCAGGCCGGGCTTTACGGCGTGCCGAAGTCCGAACGCATTACCGATCGGCTGTTGGGCGCGGTCGGGTTGACGGAGCAGGCGACGGCCTATGCCCGCACCCTGTCCGGCGGCATGCGCCGGCGGCTGATGGTGGCCAAGGCCATGGTGCATTCGCCGCCCGTCCTGGTCCTGGACGAGCCGACGGCCGGCGTCGATGTCGAGCTGCGCCAGAGCCTGTGGAGCCATGTGCGCGAGCTGAACCGGGCCGGCACTACTATCCTTCTGACCACCCACTATCTGGAAGAGGCAGAAGAGCTGTGCGACGAAATCGCCATCATCAACCATGGCGAGGTGGTTGCCTGCGACACGACCGACAATTTGCTGCGGCGGCTGGACAGCAAGACATTGACCGTTCAGTTGACGGAACCGATCGACAAGGTGCCGGCACAGCTTGACGGTTTCATCGTCGAACTGCCCGAACCGAACCGTTTGATCGTGCGGTACGAGCCCAGCCAGACACGCCTCGGCGATGTTTTGAACGCCATGAACGAGGGCGGCCTGCGGATCACCGACCTGTCGACCGAAGAGACCGATCTGGAAGACATCTTCCTGCAGATCACGCGCAACTGACCGTCCCCGACAGCGCGGCCCATCCCCCCATGCCGGCGCACCGACCAGCCGTGAAACGACCGTTCCTGGCGCTTGCCGCCCTGTTGACCGCGCTGGCGCTCGCCGCATGCACATCGCGCAGCCAGCCGATGGGTCCGCCGACGGGGCCCGCGGTTTCAACCGCGGATGCCATCTACGCGATCGACGGCTATCGCCTGCCGCTTTATGTCTGGCGGCCGGCAGACGAGCCGCGCGCCGTGATCATCGCGGTCCACGGTTTCGATGACTATGTCCGCGCCTTCGATCGCGCGGGCACCCAATGGGCCGAGGACGGCATCATCGTCTATGGCTATGATCAGCGCGGCTTCGGCGCGACCACCGATCCGGGCATCTGGGCCGGCACGGACACGCTGGTCGCCGACCTGATCGCCGTGGTCCGGCTGGTGCGCCTGCGCCATCCCGATCTGCCGCTGGTGCTGGTCGGCGAAAGCATGGGGGGTGCTGCCTCCATGGTGGCGGCGGTGCGAGAGGCGGATCTGCCGGTCGACGGGTTGGTGCTGGTCGCGCCCGCCGTCTGGTCGACCGATCTGGCGCCGCTTTATCAACGCTGGGGCCGCGCCATCGGGGTCGCGCTGCTGCCCGGCCTGGTGGTCAGCGGCGAGGGGTTGGACCTGGTGCCGACCGACAATATCGAGGCCTTGCGTGAAATGGCGGCGGACCCGCTGGTCTTGAAGGAAAACCGCCTCGACACCGTCGACGGCCTGCTGACCCTTATGGGCGAGGCCTATGCGATCGCCGACCAGGTCAGCCTGCCGACCCTGGTTCTTTATGGCGACAATGAACTGATCGTGCCCGAGGCGCCGATCCGGTCCCTGGTCGACCAGTTGCGGGCCAGCGGCAACCCGGTCACCCTGGCGTTCTATCCGGACGGCTATCACATGCTGTTGCGCGACCTGAATGCGGACATACCCATCGCCGACATCGCCGCCTGGACCTTGGATCGCGCCGCACCTCTGCCCTCCGGCGCAGACGGTCGGCCGCCCTTCTGGGAGACCGAGGACGTGCCCGTGGGGGCGACATCGGCGCGCTGAACGGTTGCCTCACAACCGCCACGCCCCGACAATAGCGGTGAGAAGACAATTAGCTCTGTCGCGAGCCCTGCCGGAGGATCCGTCGATGCAAGCCATTCGAATCACGCTGTTCGCCCTGATCGCCGTTGCATTGTCGGCCTGTATCAGCGCAGGCCCGCCGCCGGAGCCGGAGGTGCCGCCCCGCGCGCCCGTGCTGGTGCCGGAACTGATCAACGTCTCGATCTCCGAGGTCAAAATCGGCGAAGAGGTCTTCCTGCAGGTCGACGCCTTGGGCCGCGTGCCGACCGGCGGCTGGACCGATGCTCAGCTGATCCCGGTGGAATATGCCGTCGCACCGCCGAACGGCATCTGGGACATCTCGTTCGTGGTCGTGCCGCCGCCCTTCGACGCCTTCGTCACCCAGGGTTTTGTTGACGTTCGGGCCGAACCGGTGCGCCTGCCCTTGACCGCTGACTTGCGCGGCGCGCGGGTGATGGGCGGCGACGGCGCGATCGAGCGCCGGCGGCGGACGCCAGGCTAGCCCGAGCTTGGCGTCGGGGCCGGCCGGGCCACCGTGCCTCGATTGACAGGCTGGGGTTGCGTTACTACGTTCCGCGCGCTTCACACATTCGCACCGGGGTGCTTGCTCAGGTCCGCCGGTTTGCCGCTGTTGCGCACTGGCGATCTCCACGCTGGGGCAGGCGGCTGCCGGCGCGGATAGGATAAGGAGAAGGGTTCATGTTCGACGGTCTCAGCGGCCGGTTAGGCGGCATTTTCGACAAGCTGCGCGGCCGTGGCAGTCTGAACGAGGCCGACGTCAAGGAGGCCATGCGCGAGGTGCGCGTCGCCTTGCTTGAGGCCGATGTCGCCCTGCCCGTGGTGAAGGACTTCATCGCCAAGGCGGGCGAACGCGCGGTCGGCCAAGAGGTCCTGCGCTCCGTCACGCCGGGCCAGCAGGTCGTCAAGATCGTCCATGACAGCCTGGTGGAAATGCTCGGCGGCGAGCCGGAGAAGCCGGCCGAACCCGAGGCCCCGGCGCCCGCGAAACCAGCCCTGCTGCCCGGGCTTGGCGGCGCGGCGCAGCCGACGCCGGCGTTTGACCTGCCGATCCCCGAGCCGGCCGCCGAAGCGCCTAAGGCGGATACGCCCAAGGCCGACGAGTCGGAACTGAACCTGCGCGCCGAACCGCCGGTGCCGATCCTGATGGTCGGCCTGCAAGGCTCCGGCAAGACCACGACCACGGCCAAGATCGCCCTGCGCCTGAAGACCCGTGAGGGCAAGAAGGTGCTGATGGCCTCGCTGGACACAAGGCGGCCGGCGGCCCAGGAACAGCTCGCCGTGCTGGGCGAGCAGGTCGAGGTCGCGACCTTGCCGATCGTAGCCGGCCAGCAGCCGATCGAGATCACGCGCCGGGCGATGCAGACCGGCCGCACCGAAGGCTATGACGTGGTCCTGCTCGACACGGCCGGCCGTCTTGCCATCGACGAGGAGCTGATGGCCGAGGTCGCCGCCGTGCGCGACGTGGCCAAGCCGGTCGAAACCCTGCTGGTCGCCGACGCCATGACCGGCCAGGACGCCGTCACCGTGGCCACGAACTTCCGCGACAAGGTCGGCCTGACCGGCATCGTCCTGACCCGCGTCGACGGCGATGCGCGCGGCGGTGCCGCCCTGTCGATGCGCGCCGTGACCGGCAAGCCGATCAAGCTGATGGGCACGGGCGAGAAGGTCGATGCCCTGGAAGCGTTTCACGCCGACCGCATCGCCAGCCGCATCCTGGGCATGGGCGACGTGGTCAGCCTGGTGGAAAAGGCCGCCGAGACGATCGAAAAGGACGAGGCGGAAAAGCTCGCCAAGAAGATCAAGAAGGGCGCCTTCGACCTCGACGATCTGGCCGGCCAGTTGCGCCAGATGCGCAAGATGGGCGGCATGCAGGGCCTGATGGGCCTGCTGCCCGGCGTCGGCAAGCTGAAGGACCAGATGAAGACCGCCAAGCTGGATGACGGGCTGTTGAAGCGCCAAGAGGCGATCATCTCGTCCATGACCAAGTTCGAACGCCAGAACCCCCGCCTGATCCACGCCAAGCGCAAGATCCGCATCGCCAAGGGCTCCGGC
>JBCDFV010000022.1:0-72993 GCA_039177555.1 Pseudomonadota bacterium
CGCGCGGGCTGTCGCCGCGGCGCGCCAGGCTGGCGGCGCGTACTTCGGCGAACCGCTGATCGTCGACCAGGCCCAGGCGCTGGCATTTTGCCACGACGTCCGCGATCACGGCCTCTGCTTCGCCCTGATCAATGGGACTACTCCGCGCGGCCCTCAGCACGCGCCGCTCGAGCACACGGCGTAGCGTCTCGGTTGACGCCATGTAGCGTCCCAGATAGTCGAACGCGGCCTTTTCCAGGCGCGCGGCGCTGATCGGGCCGGTTTTGCCTCTGGGGTTCGCTTCATTCATGCCGGGCCGATATATATCAACCGCCGTCGGCATTGTAGCCCGTCGCCAACGGCGCTATGGTCCCCGCCCCCGACACGACCGGGTCCGAAACCGATCCGACAGCATGACCGTACTTTTGCCCACCCCTCCCCGACCGCGCGCCGTGGGCTCGATCAACTGGATCGGGCTGAAGACCCTGTACGTAAAGGAAGTCAGCCGCTTCCTGAAGGTCTTCACCCAAACGGTTGCCGCGCCCGTCGTCACGACCCTGCTGTTCTACACCATCTTCGCCCTGGCGCTGGGCGGCTTGGTGCGCGACGCCGACGGGGTCCCGTTCCTGGAGTTCCTGGCCCCGGGCCTGATCATGATGGCGCTGATTCAGAACTCTTTTGCCAATACCTCGTCCTCGATGGTCATCTCCAAGATCCAAGGCAACATCGTCGATGTATTGATGCCGCCGCTCAGCCCCGTGGAGCTGCTGTGCGGCTATGTCGGCGGCGGCATTACGCGCGGCATTCTGGTCGGCGCGGTCACGTTCGCCGCGATCCGGGTGTTCGTGCCGGTCGGCCTGCATGATTTCTTCTTCATCGCTTATCACGCGGTTGCCGCCTCGATGATGTTGTCCCTCTTGGGCATCATCGGCGGCATCTGGGCCGACAAGTTCGACCAGATGGCGGCGGTGACCAACTTCGTCATCGTGCCATTGTCGTTCCTGTCCGGTACGTTCTACACCATCAGCCGGCTGCCGGAGGTCTGGCAGGTCATCGCGCACTTCAATCCGTTCTTCTACATGATCGACGGGTTTCGCTACGGCTTCATCGGCCAGTCGGACGGCACGTTGGTTCTGGGCCTGTTCGTCATGTTCGGCATCAACCTGTTCCTGGCCATCGTCGCCTGGCGCATGCTGACCACCGGCTACAAGCTGAAACCATGACCCAGATGGCAACCCGCCCCGTTGCCGCGCCGCTGCCGCCGCGCGTGCTGGGCCTGGTGAACTGGCTGGGCATCGCCACCGTCATGCGGGCCGAATTCCAGGTCTATCGGCGCTTCTGGCTCATGACGGTCGGCGGGCCTGTGCTGTCGATGGGCCTCTACCTTCTGGTCTTCGTGCTCGCCATCGGCCCCTCGCGCATCGACGGGGCGGGCGATGCGGTGCTGCGCTTCATGGCCCCTGGCATGGTCATGATGACCTTGCTGCAATGGGCCTCGCAGAACGTCGCCTTTTCGGTGGTCTACAAGAAGCTGGAAGGCATCTTCGCGGACTATCTGTCCGTGCCCGTCATGCCATGGGAACTCGTGTTCGGCTTCGTCGTCTCGTCGATGATCACGGGCATGATCACGACCTTGCCGGTGTTGATCATGGTCATGATCGTTACCGGTGTGGCGTTCACCGCGCCGCTGATCGCCGTGGCCGTGGTCATTTCCAGCAGCGCCATGATGGCCGTGTTCGGCTTCCTGATGGGCCTTTGGGCGAAGAAGTGGGACGGGCTGTCGGCCGTCATCGGCTTTCTGATCGTGCCGCTGACCTTCCTGTCCGGCACCTTCGTGGCCATCGACCGCTTTCCAGACTGGGCGGCCGCCATCATGGTCGTGAACCCGATCTACTACGCCGTCGACGCCTTCCGGGGCGCCATGGGTGGGCCGTACGATGTGCCGATCTGGGTCTCGCTGACCGTCCTGGTGGGGATCTTTGTCGTGCTGCTGGCCGTCACCGGCTTTCTGGTCGGGCGCGGTTGGCGGATCAAGAGCTGATTGAAACGGCCGCGCCCGCATTGACATTTACCGGCGACGGGGTTGTAGTCTGATCGCAGGGCCTCGGGCGGCGCGGATTTTCCGCGCCGCTTGTCGTTTTGAAGAACCGCGACCGCCACGCAGCGCTCGTGGTCAGTGAGATGGAGCTTAAGGCGATGATTTCGGCGGTGATGCCAACCTATGCGCGGATCGACGTAACGTTCGAGCGGGGCGAGGGGGCCTACCTCTTCGACATCGACGGCCGACGTTATCTCGACTTTGCCAGCGGCATCGCGGTGACATCGCTGGGCCACGGCCATCCGCATCTGGTGGCCGCGCTGCAGGACCAGATCGCCAAGCTGTGGCACACTTCCAACATCGTGCGCATCGCCGGGCAGGAAAGGCTGGCCGAACGGCTGGTCGCCAACACGTTCGCCGACACCGTCTTTTTCTCCAATTCCGGCGCCGAAGCCTGGGAGGGCGGCGTCAAGCTGGTGCGCAAGCATTTTAGCCATAACGGCCAGCCGGAGAAATGGCGCCTGATCACGGTGGGCGGCAGCTTTCATGGCCGCACGCTGGCCGCCATCGCGGCCGCCAAGACCGAGAAACTGGTCAAGGGCTTCGGCCCGATGGTCGAAGGTTTCGACCAGGTCGCGTTCGGCAATCTGAACGAGCTGCGCGCGGCGATCACGCCGGAAACCGCCGGCATCTGCGTCGAGCCCGTCCAGGGCGAGGGCGGCATCCGGGCCGCCAACCTCGACTATCTGCGTGCCCTGCGCGAGGTCGCGGACGAGTTCGGCCTGCTGCTTTATTTCGACGAAATCCAGTGCGGCATGGGCCGGACCGGCAAGCTGTTTGCCCATGAATGGGCGGGCATCACGCCGGACGTGTTGTGCGCCGCCAAGGGCATGGGCGGGGGCTTTCCGATCGGCGCCATTCTGGCCACCGAAAGCGCCGCTGATGGCATGCAAGCGGGCGCCCACGGCACGACATTCGGCGGCAACCCGCTGGCCATGGCGGCGGGCAATGCAGTGCTCGACGTGCTGTTGGAACCGGGCTTCCTGGACGAGGTCGATCGTGTCGGCCGCATCCTTTGGCGCAAGCTGGTCAAGCTCGTCGACGACCATCCTAGGGTCTTCAAGGAGGCGCGGGGCGCCGGCCTGATGCTGGGCCTCGTCGCGGTGCCGCCGGCCGGTGAGTTGATGGACGACCTCAGGAACGCCGGCCTTCTGACCGTCGGCGCCAGCGAAAACGTCATCCGGCTGTTACCGCCCCTGATCGTGACGGAAAAGGAGGTCGACGAGGCGATCGGCATTCTGACCACCGTTGCCGAGGCCAGAATGGCCGATGCCTAAACACTTCCTGCATCTGCACCAGGTCGGGCGCGAGGGGCTGCGGGCGATCCTGGACACGGCGTCGGCGGTCAAGCAGAACGATCCGAAAGGGGATCTCGAACAGCCTCTGGCCGGCAAAACGGTCGCGCTGATCTTCGAAAAGCCGTCGACCCGCACCCGCGTCTCGTTCGAGGTCGGCGTGCGCCAGCTTGGCGGCCAGCCCCTCATGCTGTTCGGCGAGGAAATCCAGCTTGGCCGCGGTGAGACGATTGGCGACACGGCCCGCGTGCTGTCGCGCTATGTCGACGCCATCATGCTGCGTACCCATGGCGAGGACCGGCTGATGGAAATGGCCGATGCCGCGACGGTGCCGGTCATCAACGGCCTGACGGACGACAGCCATCCGTGCCAGCTGATGGCCGACGTCATGACCTATGAGGAAAAGAAGGGGCCGATCGCGGGCGCCCGCGTCGTCTGGACCGGCGACGGCAACAATGTCGCGAAATCCTGGATCCGCGCGGCCGCCATGTTCGGTTTCGAACTGCACATGGCCTGCCCGGACCCGCTGGCGCCGCCCAGGGCGATGATCGAATGGGCGCACCGGCAGGGGGCCACCGTCACGGTCGGCGAGGACCCGGAAACCACCGTGCGCGATGCCGACTGCGTCGTCACGGACACCTGGGTCTCGATGGGCGATCGGGACGCGCCGTCGCGCCACAATCTGCTGCGCGGCTATCAGGTCAACGAAAGCCTGATGGCGCTGGCCAAGCCTGATGCCGTTTTCATGCATTGCCTGCCCGCCCATCGCGGCGAGGAGGTGACGAACGCCGTGCTCGACGGCCCCCAATCCGTGGTCTGGGACGAGGCCGAAAACCGGCTGCACGCCCAGAAGGGGATCCTTCTGTGGTGCCTGAGCTAGGCGACAGATCCGGCGGCGCGGCCGCCTTCGACGATCAGGCGCTGCCCTTCCAAATCGAAAGCTCGCGCCTGCGCGGCCGGCTGGTTCGGCTTGGCCCCGCGCTGCACGAGGTGCTGGATCGGCACGACTACCCGCCGCCTGTCGCCACCCTGCTGGGCGAGATGTTGACGTTGGCGGTGTTGATGGCGACCGCCTTGAAGTTCGACGGCTTTTTCACTCTGCAGGCGCGCGGCAATGGCCCGGTTTCCCTGCTGGTGGCCGACATCACGTCCGACGGCGCGTTGCGCGGCTATGCCGGGTTCGACCCCGACAAGGCCGCGACGGTCGCGGCGACGGCCAACGAGGGGCCGGTGGGCCGGTGGCTGGGGCAGGGCCATCTGGCCTTCACGGTCGATCAGGGCGAGCATACCCAGCGCTATCAGGGCATCGTCGAACTGGTCGGCGACACGCTGTCCGGCTGTCTGCAGCACTATTTCCGCCAATCCGAACAGATCGATGCCGGCATTCAGGTGGCTGTGGCCAAGAACGCCGACGGGGCGTGGCGGTCGGGCGGCCTTATGATCCAACGTTTGCCCGGCCCGCAGGCCGATCTGACGCCCAGCGATCATGAGGATGACTGGCGGCGCGCCATGGTCCTGATGGCGAGCGTCACAGACGCCGAACTGCTGTCACCCTCATTGGCATCGACCGATCTGCTCTACCGCCTGTTCCACGAGGACGGGGTGCGGGTGTTCGATCCGAAACCGCTGGCGGCACAGTGTCGCTGTTCGGCAGAAAAGGTGTCGAAGGTGCTGGCCGCCCTGCCCGAGGCGGAGGTCGCGGGCCTGACCGAGGATGACGGCCTGGTCCATGTCGCGTGCGAGTTCTGCACCACCGACTACACCTTTGGGCCGGAGGATCTGGCCCGGCTTTACGCCAACACCTGATCGCTGGCCGCCCGGTCGGTGAGCTTGAGCAGAAAATCGGCCCCGGCCGCCAGTTGGCGGCGCGTCAGATACTCATCCGGCTGGTGGGCCTGGGCGATGTCGCCCGGTCCGATAACGACGGCGGAGATGCCCGCCCGCTGAAACACGCCGGCCTCGGTGCCGAACGGCACGGTACCGGACTCGTTGGCGCCGGTCAGCGAACGCGCCAGCGTCTCGGCAATGCCGTCCGGGTCGGGCGCCAGGAAAGGAACGTTGCACAGCCGTTCGGTTTCGATCGTGGCGTCGGCATGCCGCGCGCGCAGTTTCGGCACGATGTCACCATCGATCTCGTCCCAGATCGACGCCAGGGTCGCGGCCGTGTCCTCGCCCGGTATTGGGCGATAGTCCCAGGACACCTCGCATCGGTTGGGAATGATGTTGAGGGCCGTGCCCCCGTTGATGACGCCGACATTCAAGGTCGACCAGGGCGGGTCGAAGCCGTTCTGGCGGTCGGTGTCCCGCTCCAGCCTTTGGGCGGCCCGGTCGAGCACGGAGACGATTTCGGCCGCCGCGACGATGGCGTTGGTGCCCAGATGGCTGAGGCTGGAATGGGCCTCCTTGCCGGTCACCACGGTGCGGAACATCTGGACGCCCTTATGGGCGTTGACCGGCCGCATCGAGGTCGGTTCGCCGATGATCGCCAGCTTCGGTGTCGGCAGGGTGGCCAGAACGTGGTCGACCAGATGCGGCACGCCCAGGCACCCGACCTCCTCGTCATAGGAAAAGGCCAGGTGCACCGGCGTGGTCAGTGTGCGCCCGTTCAAGATGGGCACCAGGGCCAGGCAGAGGGCGACGAAACCCTTCATGTCCGCCGTGCCCCGGCCATAGAGGCGGCCATCGCGCTCGCTCAGTGTGAACGGATCGGTCTGCCAGACCTGATCGTCGACCGGAACCACGTCCGTGTGCCCGGACAGCACGATGCCGCCTTCCTGATCCGGCCCGATGGTGGCGAACAGGTTGGCCTTGGTGCCGTCCGCGTTCGGCTGCACGAAGGCGTCGACACCGTGGCCGGCAAGATAGTCGGCGACCCAATCGATCAAGGGCCGGTTCGGGCGGGTCGAGACGCTGTCGAACGCGATCAGCCGTGCCAGGATGTCGATGGCGTCGGTTTCCAGCGCTTCGATCATGCCTAACCCCGCCAGAAGCTTGGCGCGAACAGGATCAGCACCGTGAACAGCTCCAGCCGGCCCAGCAGCATGCCGAACGACATCAGCCAAAGCGCCGCATCCGGCAGGGGCATGAAGTTGCCTGCCGGCCCGATGATCGGCCCCAGGCCCGGCCCGACATTGGAAATCGAGGTCGCCGCGGCCGACACGGCGGTGACGAAGTCGAGCCCCAGCAAGGCGAGACCGACCGCCAGGGCGGCAAAGCAGATGACATAGAGGAAGAAGAACGCCATGACGGAGGAGCTGACGCTCTCCGACACCGGCTTTTTGTTGTAATAGATCAGAAAGACGCCGTTTGGATGGTTCAGCTTGCGCATCTGGCTGCGCATGGTGGCGTAGAGCACCTGGATGCGAAAGATCTTGACCCCACACGTCGTCGACCCGGCGCAACCGCCGAAGAACATCAGGAAGAACAGACAGGCGGCCGGGAACGTGCCCCACAGCCAATAGTCGGACGTGGCGTAGCCGGTTCCGGTCATCACCGACACGGTGTTAAACGCCGCCAGCCGGAAGGCGAGCAACAGGCCGAGCTGGTTCTCGCTGGCCCACAGATAGATCGTCAGCATGACGATGAAGCCCGCCAGGATCGACAGGAACCATTGGACCTGGCTGTCGCGCAGCAAAGGCATGATGTCGCCCCGCACGGCCCGCAGATAAAGCACGAAGGGCAGGCCGCCCAAAATCATGAACACCGTGGCGACGTAATCCGTTCCCGCGCTGCCGAACCCGCCGATCGACAGGTCGGAGGTCGAAAAACCGCCCGTGGCGATCGTCGTCATGGCATGGGCCACCGAATCGAACAACGGCATGCCGGATAGCGCGTAGAAGCCGGCGCAGATCAACGTCATAGCGACATAGATGAAGCCGATCGAACTGGCGATCTGCGCAGCGCGCGGCAGCACCTTCTCCGACGTGTCGGAGCTTTCCATGCGAAAAAGCTGCATGCCGCCGACCCGCATCAAGGGCAGCACGGACAGGGCCATGACGATGATGCCGATGCCGCCGAGCCACTGCAACAGCGCCCGCCAGAGCAGGATGCCTGGCGGCGCGGAGTCCAGCCCCGTGATCACCGTCGAACCGGTGGTGGTGATGCCCGACATGGCTTCGAAAAAGGCGTCGGAGTAGCTCAGCCGCAGTTCGGAGAACACGAAGGGCAGCGCCCCGAAGGTCGGCAGGATGACCCAGGCGGCGGTGGTCAGGATAAACGCCTGGCGCAGCTTCAACGTGAAGCCGCTGGACCGGCTGCCCAGAATCAGGATCAGGCCAAAAAACAGCGTCACGGCAGAGGAGGCCAGGAACACCGCCCAATCGGCATGCCCATAGGCGATGTCGACAAGGGCGGGCAAGACCATGGCCGCGGCCAGGATCGACAACAGAATGCCGATAACGAAGGTGATGGGGCGGTAGTCAAACACGGGAAGCTTGCGTCACCCGGCTCAGCCGATGGGAGTGCTGGGCCGGTCGGCGGCCGGCGGCAAATGATGGCCCGCCCGATGGCGCCTGTCCAGCGCCCAGGTAAGATCGTCTAGCTGAACGGAATGGCACCCAGCGGCCATCGGCCCCGATGCAGGTCAGCCGATGCCGGCCAGCGCCTGAAACTCGCGCCGCAGCGCCGGGTCGTCCTTGAAGGCCCCCAGCATGCGCGAGGTGGCCATGGTCGCGTCGGGCTTGCTGACCCCTCGCGTGGTCATGCATTGATGTTCCGACACCAGGACGATCGCGACGCCAAGCGGTTGCAAGACCTCCTGGATCGTGTTCGCGATCTGCGCCGTCAGCCGCTCTTGTATCTGCAAGCGCCGGGCGAAGGCATCGACCACACGCGCCAGCTTGGAAATGCCGACGACCCGGCTTTTCGGCAGGTAGGCGACATAGGCCTTGCCGAGAATGGGCACCATGTGATGTTCGCAATGGCTTTGAAAATCGATGCCGCGCAGCACGACCATCTCGTCATAGCCGTCGACCTCTTCGAACGTGCGCGACAAGATCTCGGCGGGGTCGAGGGCATAGCCGCCGAAATACTCGTTATAGCTGTCGACGACGCGTTTTGGGGTCTCCACCAAGCCCTCGCGACTTGGGTCCTCGCCGATCCAGCGCAAGAGAACGCGCACGGCGTTCTCCGCCTCGGCCCGCGAAGGCTTGACGATAGATCCCTCGTCGCTGGCCCGCGCAACGGCGGACACGACTTTGGCGGAAAAAGAGCTATCGGCAGGGCACATGAAACAGTTTCCTCGGCTTAGGTCCGCTGGCACGTCGGCCGTAATCGATCATCGGGCGACCACCGGGCAACATACGTCAGCGCCGATGGCGTAGATCATAGCTTAGTTCAGTCGAACGGCCTGGTAAGGGCTGTCGAGCGAAAAAGCCGGGATCGCGACATCGAACCGATCGCCGTTGGGCGACTCCATCTCATAGGACCCGACCATGATGCCCGACGGCGTTTTCAGCGGCGCGCCACTGGTATAGTCGTAGGCCTCGCCCGGCTCCAGCACGGGTTCCTTGCCGACGACGCCGGGCCCGCGGACCTCGTGCACCAGGCCGGCGGCGTCGGTAATCCGCCAGTAACGGTTCCGCAGCTGCACCGTCCGGGCGCTGTTGTTTTCGATGCGCACGCGATAGGCCCAGACATAGTGGCCCTCGTCCGGCGTACTTTGGTCGTCCAGAAAGGTCGGCTCGACGCTAACCCGTATGCCGTTCGTTTCGGATGTATACATGGTCCCATTACCGCCGCGTTTGCGCTTCGTGCCCCAAATGTGGTCCCAAAGCCGCCCTCCGTCCAGCCGCTTGGGCCTGCGGGCAGGTGCCGGCCCCCTTGGCCAGGCGCTTGATTGCCTGCATTGCCGTGCCTATAACGCAATTGTGTTCGGGAAGTCAGGCGGTTTCCCGGGCATTCGGCGGGCGTAGCTCAATGGTAGAGCAGAAGCTTCCCAAGCTTACGACGAGGGTTCGATTCCCTTCGCCCGCTCCAGTTTCCGCACGTCCGCACGCGTGCCGTGGTACGGGGGCTGACATCGCGTCGCATCTGCCATGCGCGGCGGCAATTGCCATTGACTTTCAGCCGGTCAAGGATCACCTAGACGTCGTCAAGAAGCTTCAAAAGCGCGCGACGCGCTGCCGCCGATCCGTCTTCTCGCGAGGCGCGGACGGCTGAGTTTGACACCAGACGGCTAGAGGGGCCCACGGTTTGGGCTCGATCGCTTCTCGCGGTAACACGGGGGAGCGGCAGGCCTCGTCGTCGCCCAAACGGTCTGCCGGCCACGGGGTCTGGCGCAAGTGACCAACAAACGCTGATGTAAGGAGAAGAGCCGAATGACCGAGTCCCTCGCTGGCAAGACGATTGCGCTGTTGGTTGCGAATGGTTTTGAAGAAATTGAGATGACGGAGCCGCAAAAGGCTCTGTTGGGTGCGGGCGCAAGCGTCAAGCTGGTCTCGTCGGAGACCGCGCTGGTCAATGGCTGGCACGGTGCCGCCTGGGGACACTATTTTCCGATCGATGGTGCGCTGTCGACCCAGATGGCGGCCGATTTCGACGCGCTGCTCGTTCCCGGCGGTCATCGCAGTATCATCGCCTTGGCGAAGAGCGCGCACACGAACCGTTTCCTGAAGGGTTTTCTGGATGGCGACAAGCCCGTGGTCCTGATCGGCGATGCGGCCAGCCTGCTGGTCGGTGCCGAGCGTGCCGCCGGCCGCAGCGTCGTCGCACAGGGCGAGAGCGCCGAGGCGCTGGGTGCCGCGGGTGCGACCGTTGACGGCGAGGCGACCAGCCAGATCGACGGGTCGCTGTTGACCGTTCGCGGCGGCCTTGAGGGGCCGGAGGTCACAAGCATCGTGATGGGCCACCTTGGGGGTGATGGCTCTGTCGCCGAGGCGGCCTGAGCCGTCGCGACACGACTAACCCCCTGATAGCGAGAAAACTCGGGGCGCCAAACGGGTCGGCGCCCCGTTTTTGTGCCCAGCGCGTCAGGTGTCCGCGCCGCTTCGGGACGTTTCCCCCGACGGTTCCGTAGAAATGGTCAGCGGATCGCTGTCCCAATAGTGGCAGGCGGCCCGGTGGCCGTCCTCGACATCGACCAGCGGCGGTTCCTGTTGGGCGCACAGGTCGGTCGCGCGCGGACAGCGGGTGCGGAAATAGCAGCCGCTGGGCGGGTTCAGTGGCGACGGCAGATCGCCGGTCAGCACCACGCGGGACTTGCTGCGCTCGGCATCCGGGTCGGGCAGGGGCACGGCCGAAATCAACGCCTGGGTATAGGGATGCCTGGGGTTGTCATAGATGCTGTCGCGGTCGGCCATTTCGACCAGCTTGCCCAGATACAGCACCATGATCCGGTGGCTGATGTGGCGGACGACGCTGAGATCGTGGCTGATGAAGATCAGGGACAGGTTCATGTCCCGCTGCAGCTCCATCAACAAATTGACGATCTGGCTCTGGATCGAGACGTCCAGCGCCGACACCGGCTCGTCGCAGATCACCAGCTTTGGCCGCAAGATCATCGCCCGGGCAATGCCGATGCGCTGGCACTGTCCGCCGGAGAACTCGTGCGGATAGCGGTTGATCATTTCCGGCATCAGCCCGACCTGGGCCATCAGTTCCCTGACATGTTCGCGCGCCTGCTGCTTGGTCACCTCCGGATTAAAGGTGCGCAGCGGTTCGGCGATGATATCGCCGACGGTCATGCGCGGATCAAGCGACGCCAGCGGATCCTGGAAGATGATCTGCATGTCCTCGCGCTTCGAACGCATGCCGGACACCGACAATTTGGCCAGATCCTCGCCCAGCCAGACCACCTGGCCGCCGGTCGGGTCGATCAGCCGCAGGACGGCACGCCCCAAGGTCGACTTGCCGCAGCCGCTTTCGCCGACGATCCCCATCGTCTCGCCGGGTCTCAAGTCAAAGCTGATGCCGTCGACCGCTTTGACATAGTCGCGATGGCTGCTGAACAGGCCGCGCTTGGGCATCGCGAAATGCACCTTCAGGTCGCGGACGGATAGGATCGGCTGGCTGCTGGCTGTATGGCTGTCGGGCATGCGGCTGATGGGCTTTGTGGGCTGGTTTTGCGGGCTGGCGATCGGGTCGGTCAGGCCGTGACCGGCTGCGCGGCTGGCTCCTGATCGCGCTGGCGAGGTGCCTTGGCGGTGCCTTCCGGCGGCAGTTGCGACAGGTGGCACGCCTTGGCGCGGCCCGGCGCGAAGGGCAGCAGGGCCGGCTCTTCCGCCACGCACCGCTCGAAGCGATAGGGGCAGCGAACTTCGAACTTGCAGCCTGGCGGCAGGTGCTGAAGGTTCGGCGGCTGGCCCGCGATCGACGGCAGTTCGCCGCCGGTCTCGCTGTCCAGGCGCGGCATGCTTTTCAGCAGGCCCTCGGTGTACGGGTGCTGTGGGCTGTAAAAGATCTCCCGGACATCGCCCGCCTCGACGATGTTGCCGGCATACATGACCATGACCCGGTCCGACAGGCCGGCGATCACGCCAAGGTCATGGGTGATCATGATGATCGAGGTGTTGAACTCGCGCTTCAGGTCGCGCATCAGGTCCAGGATCTGGGCCTGAACCGTGACATCCAGCGCCGTCGACGGTTCGTCGGCGATCAACAGGTCCGGTTGGCACAACAGGGCCATGGCGATCATCACGCGCTGGCGCATGCCGCCGGAAAACTCGTGCGGATACATCCGCACCCGCCGGCGCGCCTCTGGAATGCGCACCAGGTCCAGCATTTCGATCGACCGGTTGATCGCCTGGCTGTGCGTCATGCCCATATGTTGAACCAGCACCTCGGTCATCTGGGTCGAGATGCGCAGGAACGGGTTCAGCGACGTCATCGGATCTTGGAAGATCATCGACAGTTTCGAGCCGCGCACCCGGTTCAGCTTCGCCGGCGGCAGGCCCAATATCTCGTCGCCGCGATACTTCACCGAACCCGTGGCCCAGCCGTTCGTGGCCAGCAAGCCCATGATCGACATGAAAATCTGGCTCTTGCCGGAGCCGGACTCGCCGACCACGCCCAACGTCTCGCCGGCGCGCACGTCGAAGCTGACGCCGTTGACCGCGCTGACCTCGCCATCGCGGGTCGAAAACCGCGTGTCGAGGTTGCTGACCTCCAACACGTTCATCGGTGGTGGGCCCCCGGCCGCAGCGTCGTTCATAACTTGATCATCCTTCTTTCGAACAACGCTTGACCTAGCGGTCCTTCGGGTCCAGCGCGTCGCGCAGCCCGTCGCCGATGAAGTTCAGGCAGTACAGGGTCGCTGCCAGGAAGATGCCCGGGAAGATCAGCATCCAGGGCGCGGATTCCATGTTGTCCGCCCCTTCCTTGATCAAGACGCCCCAGCTGGTCATCGGCTCCTGGATGCCGAGGCCGAGGAAGCTGAGGAAGCTTTCCAGCAGGATCACCTTGGGCACCGTCAAGGTCATGTAGACGATCACCGGGCCCAACGTGTTGGGGATGACGTGCCGGCGGATGATGTTGAAGTTGGAAACGCCGGACGCCTGGGCGGCCTCGATGAACTCCCGCCGGCGGACCGACAGGGTCTGTCCGCGCACGATGCGGGCCATGTCCAGCCATTCGACCGCGCCGACCGCGACGAAGATCAGGATGAAGTTCCGGCCGAAAACGACGATCAGCAGGATGACGAAGAACATGAAGGGCAGCGAATACAGGATGTCGACGAAGCGCATCATCAACGTGTCGATCCGGCCGCCGAAATAGCCGGCCACGGCGCCATAGGTGACGCCGATGATCAGGCTGACCAGGGTGGCGATGATGCCGATCATCAGGGAGACACGGCCGCCCATCAGCACCCGGGTCAGCAAGTCGCGGCCATTGCCGTCGGTGCCGAAGATATAGAAATTGTCCACGGTCGGCGGCTGGCTGATGGCCGACCAGTTGATCGCGTCGATCGAATGGGGCGTCAGCATCGGCCCGAAGACGCAGAGGATCGCGATGATCGCGAGAATGATCATCGCGGTGACCGCCGCCTTGTTCTGCAGCAGGCGATGCCAGGCATCGCTCCACAGGCTGCGGCCCTTGATCGCTTGTGCGCCGACCTTGTCTTCGGAACCAAACGGGGTATCGGTCATCGCTGCTGCCTACCCTCCGCCTTACTGGTACCGAACCTTGGGGTCGAGCAGGCCGTAAAGCACGTCCACCACCAGGTTCAGAATGATGATCAGGGCGCCGTAGAAGATGACCGTGGCCATCACCAGCGGATAATCACGGTTCAGCGCCCCTTGCACGAAGTACCGGCCGATGCCGGGGATGCCGAAGATCTGCTCGATGACGACCGATCCGGTGATCAGCCCCGCCGCCGCCGGCCCGAGATAGGACACGACGGGCAGCAGCCCGCCCTTCAGCGCGTGGCGCACGATCGTCACGTGTTCCGGCAGGCCCTTGGCCCGCGCGGTGCGAATGAAGTTGGCGCGCAACGTCTCGATCATGCTGCCGCGCGTCAGGCGCGCGACATAGGCGACCTGCGGCAGCGCCAGCGCGATGATTGGCAGGATCATGCTGTCGACGCCGCGCCAGCCGCCGACGGGCAGCCAGCTCAGATAGATGCCGAAAACCAGGGTCAAGAGCGGCGCCATGACGAAGTTGGGGATCGCGATGCCCGACATCGCCGTGGCCATCACCCCGTAATCGTAGGCGGAGTTCTGTTTCAGCGCCGCCGTCGCCCCTAACGTCATGCCGACCACGGCTGCCAGGAACAGCGCGATGCCGCCTAACTGCAGGCTGACCGGGAAGCCCTGCGCGATGAGCTCGGTCACCGTGAAGTCGCGGGCCCTGAGCGAGGGGCCGAAATCGCCGCGCAGCACGTTGCCGAGATAAAGCCCGTACTGGACGACCAGCGGTCGGTCGAGATTGTAGCGCGCCGCGATGTTCGCCTCGACCGCCGGCGGCAACGCCCGCTCGCCGTCGAACGGGCCGCCGGGGGCCACCCGCATCATAAAAAAGGCGATCGTGATGATGATGAAAAGGGTCGGGATCGCGACCAGCAGACGTCGGACAACGTAGCTTAGCATGGCTTCACTTGCTTAACCGCCGCCGTCCGACGTGAGGGGGGCACGCGGGGCGTCGCACAAAACCGATGCCCATTGAGAGGGCTTCGCCTGCACGGCTCAATTGCCGCGGCGGTGTGGCTGGAACTTGAGACACTGCACGATGGATGAACGCGGCGTGATGCCGTCACCATCGTCAAAAGGCGCGGAGGGGCGGCGCCGATCACGACACCACCCCGTCCGCAAAACCAACAGGCTTAGCTGTTGTCCAGGGACAGCCACCGTGTCCGGTGAATGTCCTTGGTGTTGTCCACCCAGCCGACGACGTACGGCGCGACCAGGTTCTTCGAGACGTAGTAGTAGATCGGGATGTTGGCCGCATCGTTCAGCGCGATGGCTTCGGCCTCACGCATGATTTCGGCGCGGGCGTCCAGATCGATGGTCTGCATCGCCTCATCCATCAACTGGTTGAACTCTTCGTTCTCCCAGCGGCCATAGTTGAAGTTGATGCCTGCTTCCAGCAGGTAGAGGAAGTTCTGGGCGTCCGGATAGTCGGCGATCCAGCCGGCGCGGGCGACCTGGAAGTCACCTTGCTCCAGATCGTTGTAGTGCACCGCGACGTCCGTGTTGAACAGCTCGGTGTCGACATAGATCTGCTGCCACATCGCCGCGACCGCCACCGCGATCCGCCGGTGGTTTTCAGACGTGTTGTAGCGCAAGACCAGGCTCAGCCGGTTGTCGGGGCCATAGCCGGCGCCCTCCATCAAGGCTTGCGCTTCGGCCAGCGCATCGTCGTAGGACATATCCTCATAAGGCGCGTTCGCGGGCTCGTAGCCGGCGAGCGGCGGTACGAAGCTCATGGCCGGGATCTCGCCGGTGCGCAGCACCTGATCGGTAATGGCCTCGCGGTTGACCGCCAGGTTCAGCGCCATGCGGACGTTCGGGTCCGACAGGGCCGGGTCGGTGCTGTTGATCGGGTAGTAGTAGATGCCGAGATACGGCGCGATCCGATAGGAATCGGGCATCTCGCTGCGCAGGAAGTCGATCTGTTCAGACGCGAAATCCGTGTTGACGTCCAGTTCGCCGGCGCGGAAACGCCTCAAGGCAGCGGAACGGTCTTCCGTCGGGTACCAAAAGACCTCGTCGATGGCGACATTGTCATTGTCCCAGAACATATCGTTGCGGGCGAGATGGACGTGGGTCTGCGGAATCCACTCCTGCAGAATGTACGGCCCGTTCACCTGGATGTTTTCCGGGCGGATCCAGGCGTTGCCATGTTCTTCGACAACATGCTGCGGCACCGGCCAGGCGGTGTAGTGGGTCAGCAGTTCCAGGAAGAACGGCGTCGGCTGCGCCAGCGTGATCTCCAGCGTATCGTCGTCGATCGCGCGCGCGCCAAGCTCGGACGGATCGGCGTCGCCGCTGTTCACGGCCTCCGCGTTCGCGATCGGGTACAGCAGCGAGGCGTATTGCGCGGCGGTTTCCGGGGTCAGGATGCGCTGCAGCGAGAAGACGAAATCGTCGGCCGTCACCGGCTCGCCATCCGACCAGACGGCGCCATCGCGCAAATCGAAGGTATAGACCAGGCCGTCATCGCTGATCGTCCAGTCGGTGGCCGCGCCGGGGATCGCCGTGCCGTCGGCCGCTTCGGTCAACAGGCCGATGAACATGTCGCCGATGACGCGATTTTCCCAGGTACCCGAGGCGAAGTGCGGGTCCAGCGAGTCCGGCTCGCCGGAGGCGCCCATGTGAATGACGCTCTGCGCCTGGGCGGCGAACGCCGCACCGACCGTAAACGAAAGCGCCAGCGCGCCTCGCGTCACCAATTTACGAATGTGCATTGCACGGTTTCCCTGTTGTTTTCTTTCAATTGTTCGCCGCATGCCGCAACTCAAAGGTCGAGCTGTCGTCCGGCGACGACCTGACATGCAGAATAAGCATGACAAGTGCCTACACGAACCCTAGGCCGGGGGAACAGCGCGGGCAATTGGATTCTACGGACGCAAATCGCAAAGAGTCCGAGAATTCGGAAATATTATTTCCAATGATCGCTGTTTGATCGCCGTGAGCGGCGCAAGCCCCGCGAAATCGCGTTTCGGGTCAAGCGGGGTGGTGTCGGGTCATGCGCCATTGCAGCCCGACCAGCAGGCCAACCAGCGTCAGGGCGCCTGCCTGGTGAAGCGTGGCGATCGCAATCGGCACGCCCAGCAGCAGGGTGGCGATGCCCAGCCCGACCTGGACCAGCACGACAAGCGCCAGCCACGGCGCCAAGCCGCGGCCCGCGTCCACACGCCGCGCACGAACCGCCAGCGCGAGCACGACAACGGCGCTGATGATGGCCAGCCAGCGGTGGATGAACTGAACCAGGGCCGTATTGTCGAACAGGTTCAACCAGGCCGGCACGATCGACAGCGCCTCGGCCGGCACCAGGGCGCCGTTCATCAGCGGAAAGGTGTTGTAGGCCAAGCCGGCGTCCAAGCCCGCGACCATGGCGCCCCAAAGCACCGTGACGGAAATCAGCGCCAGCGCGACCCAACCGTGACGGCGCAGGCCGGACGCGGCGCCGGACGCCTCGGTGGGCCCCCGCACGCTCAGCCCGACCCAGATCAACAGCCCGAAGATCAGGAATGCCAGGCCCAGATGGCCGGCCAGCCGGTAATGACTGACCGACGGCCGGTCGACCAGGCCGGATTGCACCATCACCCAGCCCAGCACGCCCTGCAGACCGCCTAGGATCAGAAGACCGATCAGCGTCCAGCCTAGCCGTGCGCCTAAGCCCGTGCGACGGATCGTTCCGGCCAGCCAGAACCAGAGCAGGGGCAGGGCGAAGACCACGCCGATCAGCCGACCCCACAGCCGGTGCAGCCATTCCCAGAAAAAGATCGTCTTGAAGTCGTCCAGCGACATGCCGGTATTGATCAGCCGATATTCCGGCGTCTGGCGGTAGAGATCGAACACCCGGTCCCATTCCGCTTGGCTGAGCGGCGGCAGGGCGCCGATCAACGGCCGCCACTCCGCCATGGACAGGCCGCTTTCGGTCAGCCGTGTGATCGCCCCGATCACCGCCATGGCGAACACCATGCCGGCAGCGACGAACAGCCAGGCGGAGATGCGCCGTCGGGCCGCTTGGCAATCGGCTGCGGTCGTAAGGGCAGGTGCGGAGGCCTGATCGATGGTGGTCATTGTCCGGTTGGCCGGCGGGGTTGGGTTAATCACACTATATCTGCCGGCGCTGTATCTGATATTGACGGCGCCGATGCAATGGCCACCCGCTGCGATGTCCGGTCGCGTCGGCGCGAGGAGGCGATGGTCCAGAACCTGAGTGCGGTCACGTTGGTCGTCCGCAACTATGACGAGGCGATCGAATTCTACACCAAGAAGGTGGGTTTCGATCTGGTCGAGGACACGAAGTTGGGCGACGGCAAGCTCTGGGTCCTGGTCGCGCCGCGCGGCCCGGGCGGTACGCGCCTGCTGCTCGCCAAGGCCGATGGGGAGCGCCAGCAGGCGCGCATCGGTGACCAGACCGGCGGCCGGGTTTTCCTGTTTCTCCAGACCGACGATTTCGATCGCGACCATGCCGCCATGCAGCGCGCCGGCGTCCGGTTCCGCGAGGCGCCGCGCACAGAGGCCTACGGCACAGTCGCCGTTTTCGAGGATCTCTACGGCAATCTCTGGGACCTGATCGAGCCGGCCCGCTGATCGGAAATGCACGTTTGGCGGGTTGGTTCGCGAAGGCGGCTGGGCAGGTGAGGGTCGTGCCGTCCAGCGACGTTGGGCCGGACCCTGATGGCCGCCAGGTCATCAGTTTCCTGATCCTCTCGACCCTCTCGACCCGGTAGCGGAGAGCGGCCCGTTGGCAACACCGGTACCGTTGGTCGCGGCCCCGTTAACAGACCTTGTCCATGCGGCCGATCTGTCGGCAAGGCAGCAGCGGACCCCATAACCGTTCGCTGGGCGTTGACCCCTCGCCGCCATGTCCGTGCGTATCGCCGTTACGCGGGTGCGATCCATCTCTGGTTCGAGGCTTGACGAGGTGCACGGTTAACCGACGCGGCCGGCGCCGGCGATGCCGGTCGGGGCGGCGGAATTGCCGGCACCGGTTCGCTTCTGTTCCCGCCGGACAACGCGTCATCGTCAGATCAGATGACGAGGCATGGCGCTCGGCGTGGCCACGACGGAGTCCATGTCGCGGGGACCGATGATTCAGAATAGCACGTGATGGATAAGGATCAGATCGAAAAGGCAATGGGACCCAATTACTAAATCTAAAACAATATGATATGAACTCAATGAGATTGGCAATTCTGTCTGGGAACCAGCGCGGGTTCCGAAGGCAGAGTCCGTAGATTGTGGCGATCGGAGCCGGCGATGGGCGACTTAGGTCCGTCGGTTCGAGTCGATTATGAGCTTTGGGCGGCGCCCGTGCGAACGGTTTGGCGCACCTCTTCGCCCCATGCTTCCAGGGCGTTGCGCATCGCCTCGAAACCGATCGATGTGTCGCCGATGTCGATGCCGGCGATCTGTCCCGGCGGGGCGTGGTCCAGGATCTCGCGCACGACCTGGGGCGCTATGCCCTGGCGCAGCATGCCGGCGGCGGCCGTGCGGCGCAGATCCTCCGTCCGCCATCCGGTCACGCCGGACAGGTCGGCGGCACGCTGGGCGGCCTTCGAGAAGCCGGAAACAACCCGGTCCGATCGTTGACGTGAAGGGAAGACGAAGCTGCCGGGCGAGCGCGGCACCGAGGTGACGATCTCCAGGGCGAAGGTCGACAGCGGGATGGCGTGGGCACGCTCGCCGCCGTTCTTGGAGGCCCCCGGAATGGTCCAGACCTGGTCCGCCAGGGCGATGTCGGCCAGGCGCAGATTCGCCATCTGGTTGCGGCGCTGCGCGGTCAGCAGCATCAGCTTGAACAGCACGCCAAACGGCCAGGCCATGATCTCCCAGGCCTGCCAGAGGGCGGCGATCTCGGCCGCGTCCAGGGTCCGCTGGCGCCGCTGTTCGTGCCCCGGTGGCTCCACCCCGATCACCGGCGTGGCCGGCACCATGGCCACCTCGACCCCCCAGGCGAACATGGTCCGGATCAGCGACAGGCGCCGGTTGGCGGCGTAGCCGTGGCCGCGCGCGCTAATGCCCTCGACCAGCGCGATGACGTCGCGCCGCCCAATCGTGTCGACCTGGCGCCGCCCCCAGGCGGGCAACAGATCGCGCGCGATGGCGGCCTGGTCTTCGCGCCAGCTTCGCTTGCGGCGTTTGGCGTAGCGCTCGATGTAGGCCTTGGCGAAGGCGTCAAAGGTCAGGCCGCTGCCGCGTGCCGAGACCCGTTCGGCCGCCGGGTCGTTGCCCTTGGCAACCTCGGCCAGCACCGCACCCGCCGCGTCGCGGGCGAGCGCCACGGTCAGGGCCGGGAAGGTCCCCAAGGTCAGGCGCCGTTTGCGGCCCGACGCGCGGTACATCACCTGCCAGGTCTTGCGCCCGGAGGCCGAGAGCCTGATGCCGAAGCCTGAGAGTTCCGTATCCCACAGCTCTATCCGGCCGGTCTGCGGCAGTGTCGCGTCGGCGATCAGTCTGTCGGTCAGTGTCGCTGTTGCCAAGGAGGGGGTCCGCCACGTGTCGGCGCGCCCTGGGGCGGCCAATCACTCGTTCGATTCCTGCGATCATAGTCGGGGCGGTGAACAAGGCGCAACGCCATATTAAACACATTATAAATGTGAATTAAATAGGATGGCAAAAAAATATTGTGGAATCTGTTCAAACCATCACATGATGCCGTATTGAATTCCAATTACACATTTTCACATTGGAGAAATGTGGTATGGACGGTCATGCTGGAACGCTCGCCCCGTCGGACACGGTTGGGGACAAGGACGCCGTTGAGCGGCGGACTGTAACGCCTGCTGAGCCGGCTCCAACCCCGGCGGCGGCGTCGATCGCGGCGCCGGCGGGTGTCGAGGCCGTCAAGCTGGCCAGCCGGCAATTGCGCGGCACGATTGCGGAGACCCTGGCGGATGAGGCCACGGACCGGTTTTCCCAGGACGACTACAATCTTCTGAAATTCCACGGTATTTACCAACAGTACGATCGAGACACCGCCACGCCGCGCAAGCAGCAGGGGCTGGACAAGGAATACTCCGTCATGGCCCGCACCCGCGTGCCCGGCGGCCGGCTGACGCCGGACCAGTATCTGGCGCTGGACGCGCTGGGTGAGCGCCTCGCCAACGGCTCGATCCGCGTGACCACGCGCCAGACCATTCAGTTCCACGGCGTCCTGAAGGGCCATTTGCCATCCTTGATGGCCGAAATCGACGAGGCTTTGCTGACCTGCTTTGCCGCCTGCGGCGACGTGGTGCGCAACGTCATGGCCACCCCGGCGCCGATCAAGGACACGGTGCACGAGACGCTGAACCGGGTCGCGGCGGAGATCTCCAGCTACTTTCTGCCCAAGACGAGCGCCTATCACGAGATCTGGGTCGACGGCGCCAAGGTCGACCGTCCTGCGGCCAAGAAGAGCGCCAAGAAGCGCACCCGCAAGAAGGCGGAGCCGATCTATGGCGACAGCTATCTGCCGCGCAAGTTCAAGATCGCCATCGCCACGCCGGACGACAATTCGACCGACGTCCTAACCAACGATGTCGGCATCATCGCCCTGTTCGATGGCGATCGGTTAGAGGGCTACACGGTTGCGGTCGGCGGCGGGCTGGGCATGACCCACAACAAGCCGAAGACTTACCCGCGCCTGGCCACGCCGCTTCTGTTCGTTGAACCGGACGGCCTCTTGGGCGTGGTCGAGGCGATCGTGAAGGTCCAGCGCGACTATGGCGACCGGAAAGACCGGCGCCACGCCCGGCTGAAATACACCATCGACGATCGCGGCATCGACTGGATGCGGGCGGAGGTCGAGAAGGTTGCCGGCCGGACTTACGAAGACCCACGCCCGCTGCCGCGCTTCCGCGTGATCGACCATATGGGCTGGCACGACCAGAAGGACGGCAAGCTCTATTTCGGCATCCCGGTGCCCAGCGGCCGGGTCGGCGGCGCCTTGCGCGATGCCCTGTGGGACGTCGTCACCCGCTATCGCCCCACGATCATCCTGGCCCCGTCCCAGGACATCATTCTCGGCGATGTCGATCCGGAGGATCGCGACGGCATTGAGGCGATGCTGCGCGAGCATGGCGTGACCTTGGCGCAGGACCTGAAACCACTTCAGCGCTGGTCGCTTGCCTGCCCGGCCCTGCCCACCTGCGGCCTGGCGCTGACCGAGGCCGAACGCATCCGCCAGCCCGTCGTCGACGCCGTTCTAGCCAAGCTGACGGCGCGCGGCCTCGACCGGGAGACCATCAGCCTGCGCATCACCGGCTGCCCCAATGGCTGCGCCCGGCCCTATGCCGGCGATATCGGCCTGGTCGGCCGCATGCCGGGCCATTTCGCGCTCTATGTCGGCGGCGACTTCGAAGGCACGCGCCTGAATTTCCGCCTGCTGGACAAGGTGGCGGAGGAGGAGGTGCCGGAGATGCTGGACATCCTGTTCGCGGCCTTCGTGAAACACCGGCAGTCGATCGAAAGCTTCGGCGACTTCTGCAATCGCTGGGGCCTCGAACGGCTGATCCAGGAAATCGACTCCGCCATGCCTGCCGTGACGATCTGACCGGCGCCCCAAGCCCTGGAGGGCGATGCACATGATCCCCATCATGCTGAACCCGCGGCGCCTGGCCATCGCGCTGATCGGCGACAATGAGGCGGCGGCCCGCCGCGTTGGCCAACTGGTCGAAGGCGGGGCCGAGACGCTGACGGTCTATTCAGAGGCGCCGACGGATGCGCTTCGGCAGGCTGCCGGCCACCGCCTGCGACCGGGCCTGCCGGCGCCCGAAGCGCTTGGGCGATACAACATTGTCTACATGGTCGACCAGCCGCAGGAGCGGACTCGACGCTTCCACGCCGCCGCCAAACGGGCCGGCGCGCTGGTCAATGTCGAGGACGATCTTCGCTACTGTGATTTCCATTCCCCGGCCCTGGTCAGGCGCGGCGATCTGGTGCTGACGGTGTCGACCGGCGGCAAGAGCCCTGGCCTGGCTGCCCGGCTGCGGCGGCATCTGGAAACGGCGTTCGGGCCGGAATGGGCCAGCCGGCTGGACGATCTCGGTGCCAGGCGACGCGGCTGGCGCGCCGACGGCCTGGCCTTGCCGGACCTGGCCGCCAAGACCGATGCGGCGATCGATCGCGAAGGCTGGCTGTCATGAGTGGTATCGCGGTCCAGGACCCAACGCTCGACGTGCTTCGGGCCAAGGTGGCGGAGGCGCGCGACCGTTTGACGGGCCTCGGCGGGTTCGACCTGTTGTCGGCCGTGCTGGGCGATCGAACCATCGGTCGGCTGGCGCTGGTGTCGTCCTTCGGTGCGGAAAGCGCCATCCTGCTCGACATGGTCGCCCGCATCGACAAGGCGACGCCGGTGATCTTTCTCAATACCGGCAAGCTGTTCGGTGCCACGCTGGCCTATCGCGAGGCCCTGGTGGAACGGTTCGGCCTGACCGATGTGCGCGACGAGCGGCCGGATCTGGCCGACCTGCAGCGCCACGACCCGGATGGCAGCCTGTGGAGCCTGGATCCCGATTTCTGCTGCCATCTGCGTAAGACGGAACCCTTGGACCGGGCGCTGGCCGGCTTCGATGGCTGGATCACGGGCCGCAAGCGTTTCCAGGGCGCCGGCCGCGAAACGCTGCCGACCGTGGAAGGCGACACTGCCACCGGCCGCCTGAAACTCAACCCGCTGGCGCCCTGGTCCGAGGCGGAAGTCGCGGACTACCTGTCGGAACGCAACCTGCCGGTCCACCCGCTGGTCGATGACGGCTACCGCTCGATCGGCTGCGAACCCTGCACGCGGCCGACAAAGGCCGGCGAGAACCCTCGGGCCGGGCGCTGGGCCTGGCTCGACAAGTCCGAATGCGGCATCCATGGCGACGGGATCTAGGCCGTGAGCGGTTCTTCCTTGCCGTGGTCCGGCCCGCCCTTCCAAACCGGCACCGTCTGGCTGGTCGGCGCCGGGCCCGGCGATCCCGGCTTGCTGACGCTCGCCGCACTGCATGCGCTGCGCGAGGCCGACGTCATTCTCTATGACGCGCTCGTCGGCGCCGACATCCTGCAGTTAGCCCGCGCCGACGCGGTGTTGGAGCCCGTCGGCAAGCGCGCCGGCAAGCCGCGCCCGACCCAGCAAGCCATCAACGACCGTCTGATCGAACTGGCCCGCAAGAATTTGCGCGTCCTGCGCCTGAAGGGCGGCGATCCGTTCACCTTCGGTCGGGGCGGGGAGGAGGCCCTGGCCCTGGCGGATGCCGGCATCCCGTTCCGTGTCGTGCCCGGCGTGACGGCCGGCATCGGCGGGCTGGGCCTGGCTGGCGTGCCGGTGACCCAGCGCGGCATGAACAGTTCCGTCGCCTTCGTCACGGGTCACGGCAGCGCCGGCGACGTGCCCGGCGATCTTGACTGGGCCGCATTGGCCCTTGGACCGCAGGTGTTGGTGTTCTATATGGCGCTTAGAACCATCGGCACGATTGCGGAGCGATTGATCGCGGCCGGGAAGCCGCCCATGACCCCGGTGGCGGTGGCGTCGAACGCTTCGCTGCCGGAACAGTCTGTGTTGATCACCAACCTCGCCAGGGCAGCCAGCGACATCACGCGGCTGAACCCCGGCCGGCCGGCAATCATCGCGGTGGGCGAGGTCGCCCTGATCCACAACCGGCTTGCCGCCTGGCAGCAGGTCGGCCCGAACGGAGAAACCCTGGCCGAGGGCATGGGCCCGTCCGCCCCACTGCGTCACTTGGCCCCGGCGCCCTAGCCGGCTACTCTCGCGGAGTTTTATGAAATGAACGTCTTGAACACGATCGATCCGCCTGCGCACACCACGGGCACGCCGCAAGAGCCGATGACATCCCCGACACCACACCAGACCGACGTGATCATCGTCGGCGCCGGCCCTGTCGGCCTGTTCGCCATTTTCGAACTGGGCCTCGTCGACCTGAAATGCCATCTGGTCGACATTCTCGACCGGCCCGGCGGCCAGTGCGCGGAACTGTATCCGGAAAAGCCGATCTACGATATCCCGGGCCTGCCGATCGTGACCGGGCAAGAACTGACCGATCGTTTGATGGAGCAGGCCAAACCGTTCGATCCGGTGTTTCACCTGTCGCAGATGGCCGAACGGCTGGAGAAGACCGACGACGACAAGTGGCGCCTGACGACCGATCTCGGCACCGTGCTTGAGGCGCCCGTGCTGGTGATCGCGGCCGGCGGCGGCAGCTTCGTGCCCAAAAAGCCGCCGATCAAGGGCATCGAGGCCTATGAAGGCACTTCGGTCTTCTACTCCGTGCGCAAGATGGACCAGTTCAAGGGCAAGCGCCTGTTGATCGCTGGCGGCGGCGACAGCGCGTTGGACTGGACCTTGAACCTGGCACCGCTGGCCGACAGCCTGGCCCTGGTCCACCGTCGCGACGATTTCCGCGCCGCGCCCGACAGCGTGAACAAAATGCGCGCGCTGGTCGGGTCCGGCGACATCGACCTGCATATCGGCCAGATCACCCAACTCCATGGCGACAACGGCCAGCTTGAGGCCGCCACCCTGCGCATGGCCGACAAGAGCGAGCAGACGGTCGAATGCGACACGCTGCTGCCCTTCTTCGGCCTGACCATGAAGCTGGGCCCGGTCGCCGAGTTCGGCCTGGCCCTGCACGAAAACCTGATCCCGGTCGATACCGAGAAGTTCGAGACCTCGACGCCGCGCATCTTCGCCATCGGCGACATCAACTATTATCCCGGTAAGCTGAAGCTGATCCTGTCCGGCTTTCACGAGTCGGCGCTCATGGCCCAGCAGGCGTTCCGTTACGTCTATCCGGACAAGAAGCTGCGCTTCCAGTACACGACCTCCTCGTCCAGCCTGCAGCAAAAGCTGGGGGTGGCGTGAAGATCGTCGTCACCGATCAGGAAGGCGCGGTTCACAATCTGGATGCTTTGGAAGGCTGGCGGGTGATGGAAATCATCCGCGACCACGGCCTGCCGATCAAGGCGGAGTGCGGCGGCGCCTGCTCGTGCGCCACCTGCCACGTCTATGTCGACGAGGCATGGCGCGACAAGCTCTACCCGCCACGCGAGGAAGAGACCGATATGCTGGACAGCGCCTTCGACGTCGAGGACAACTCGCGCCTGTCCTGTCAGCTCATCTTCCAGCCGGATCTGGACGGACTTGCCGTGACGCTTGCCCCGGGAACGGAGCCGGACGCTTAACCGTTCGAGGCCAGCCTGATGCCGAAAGCGGCGAACAAGGCGCCGCTGAGTGCCGTGATCGCCCGCTGTCCGCGCCGATAAAGGGTCCGGAAGGGCGCCGACCGCATCGCCAGTGCCACCAGCCCGTACCAGGCCATGCCCATGGCGACAACGATGCCGACCGCAATCGCCTGCAGCCAAAATGGCGCCTCTGGGGGCATGGTCACTGCGAACAGGCTGGTGAAGAAGGCCGCGGCCTTGGGGTTGCTCAAGGCGGTGATCAGGCCAAGCCGGAAGGCGCTTGGAAAACCCTTGGCCAGCGAGAGGCCGGCCACCGATGCCGGCGAACGTCGCGCCGCGGATCTGAGCAGGCTCACGCCGATGAAAACCAAATAGATCGCGCCGATGATCCGCGCCGTGTGATACAGCCAGGCAGCGTTTTGAAACAGCAGGCCAAGGCCGGCGAGGCTGGCGGTCGCCCAGATGAAGGTGCCGAGCGCCAGCCCGGCGACAACCATCAGCGCCTCGCGCCGGGACCGCGTCGCGGCGACGTGAACGGTGGCCAGGAAGTTCGGCCCCGGCGTAACCACCAGCACGGCCCACAAGCCGAGGATGGTGAAAACCGCGATCCAGGGCGACAGGGCAGGGTCCGTCATCGGGCGTCCACACTGGTGCGTTTGGGGGACGTCAGTTTATGCTGCGGTCGGCCCGATACCGACCGGGGAATGCGGAATGGCCGACATGCGATCCGCGATTGCCATTGTGCATCTGGCAAGGCGATCGATTCAGGCCGGCGACCGGAACCGCCGCCGATCGGCCGCCGCTTCTTCCCGGATGACACAGCCTTCGAGGTGGTCGTTGACCAGGCCCATGGCCTGCATGAAGGCATAGACCGTGGTCGGGCCGACGAAGCGCCAGCCCCGCTTTTTCAGATCCTTGCTCATCGCTTGGGCCGACGGGCTGGTTGTTATGGCGCGCATGGCCTCATAGGTGAACGCGCTCGGGCGCTCTTTCGGTTCCGGTTCGAAGGCCCAGACATAAGCTGCGATCGAACCCTTCTCGGCGACAAGCTCGCGGGCGCGCCGTGCGTTGTTGATCGTGGCCTCGATCTTGCCGCGGTGGCGGATGATGCCGGCGTCCTGCAGCAGGCGTTCGACGTCCGCCTCGCCGAACCCCGCCACCGTCTCGAAGTCGAAGTTGGCGAAGACCCGGCGGAAATTCTCGCGCTTGCGCAGGATCGTCAGCCAGCTCAGGCCCGCCTGAAAGCCCTCCAGGCAGAGCTTTTCGAACAGACGTCGGTCGTCGGCCACCGGGCGGCCCCATTCCGTATCGTGATAGGCGATGTAGTCGTCGAGCCCGCCATGCCACCAGCAGCGCAGGCGTCCGTCCGGCCCGGGGACCAGCCCGTCCTTGGCATCGGCGCTCACGCGGCTTCGGCGGCGAAGGCGGCGACGGTGCCTTGTTCCAGGCGGAAGACGGCGTCTTGCGGTTCCGGCAAGCGCACGATGTCGTCCGGCATCAGCCGGCCGTAGAGCCCGCGCAGGATCTGGCTGACGATGCCGTGGGCGATGATGATCAGCCGGCCATGACCGACCGCTTCCTCCAGGAAAGGCCGCAGGCGGGCGGCCACCATGGCATAGCTCTCGCCCCCCGGCGGGGCAAAGCGCCACGGGTCGGCCTCGCGCTGCTCAAGCGCTTGCGAGAAATTGTCCTCGATCTCCCAATGGGTCAGCCCGTCCCAACGGCCCCAGCTCATCTCCTTCAGCCGCCGGTCGATGCGGCAGGCCTTGGGGTCGAGCCCAAGCTCGCTGGCGATCAGTTCCATGGAGTGATAGGCCCGGCCCAGCGGGCTGCAGACAAGGGAAAAGTAACCGGGTTCATCGATCAGGGCCGCCAGTGTCATGCCGGCGCGGCGCGCCTGCTGCTTGCCATGGCTGGTCAAAGGCGAATCCAGCCGGCCTTGCAACCGGCCCTCTCGGTTCCACAAGGTCTCGCCATGGCGGGCCAGATAGAGCGTGGGGCCGTCCGTCGTCTGACGCGGCCGAAGCTCGGCGACCGGTTCCGGCAGTTTCTCGCGCACGGTCATGTCTGGTACCTTGACTCCGTCCGGGCCCGGAGTCCACGCGCACTATCGCAATTTGACCCAAACGGACGAATTTTTCTCGCGTTCGACTTCAAATGCGAGATTTGTACCGCCGAAAGGAGACATGTGTGGCCATTCCGGTGATCGACATCGCACCTTCCGCCCGATCGGAGTCGGCGCGGCGAACCGTCGCGCAGGCCATCGGCGGCGCCTGCGAGACGATCGGTTTCTTCGCCATCGTCGGCCATGGCGTGCCCGATGCGGTCGATCTGGCCTGTTGGGATGCGGCGCGCGGCTTCTTTGACCAGCCCTTGGCCGAACGCGAGCGCGTGGCCTTTCCCCATGTCGGCTACCCCTACGGCTATGCGCGCCTGGCCGGCGAAACGCTGGCGGTGTCGCGCGGCGAGGCGGCCCCGCCGGATTTGAAGGAGTCCTACTCCATCGGCCCGCTGAAGCATCCGGCGCGCGAACCCGAAAACCCGAGCGAGGCGTTCGTCTACTCCGCCAATCTGTGGCCGGACCAGCCTTCGGACTTCCGGGCGGTGTGTGAGGCCTATTATCGGGCGATGGAGGACTTGGCGGCGCGTTTGATGACGCTGTTCGCCGTCGCCCTCGACCTCGCGCCCGACTTCTTCGACGACAAGATCGACCAGCACATCAGCGCCCTGCGCGTGCTCAACTATCCAGACCAGCAGACGCCGCCGCAACCGGGCCAACTGCGCGCCGGCGCGCATTCGGACTATGGCAGCCTGACCATCCTGCGCCAGGAACAGGCGCCCGGCGGGTTGGAGGTGTTAACGTTGGACGGCCTGTGGACGCCGGTCCCGGCCATCGAGGGCGCCTATGTGGTCAATATCGGTGACCTGATGGCGCGCTGGACCAACGACCGCTGGGTCTCGACCTTGCACCGCGTGGTGAACCCGCCGCCCGATGCGGCTGGGTCGACACGCCGCCAGTCGATCGCGTTCTTCCATCAGCCCAACTGGGATGCCGAGATCACATGCTTGCCGACCTGTCTGGAAGCAGGGTCGGTCGCCAAATATGGGCCAGCGAGGTCGGGGCCCTATTTGATGTCAAAATTCACCAGCACAGTTGACCAGAAGGCGGAGATGGCGAACTAAGGCCAGCAACGCCGAGACGCGGATCAGCGAGGAACGATGATATGGCCGGCTATTCCGGCACGCCCCTGACCAAGAAGCTGAATTTCAAGGACGGCCAGGCCCGCTTCGTCATCGGCCTGCCCGATACCCTGGTCGACGCCATCACCGAGGAAGGCGCGTCGTGGTGGGCGACCAGCGAGCATGTGCCGGAGGGCTTCAACCAGTTCGGCCGGCTGGATTACATCCACTATTTCGTGAAGGACGCCGCCACCTTGATCGAAAACCTGCCGACCTTGAAGCAGATGCTCGACCCGGACGGCATGATCTGGATTAGCTGGCCGAAGAAAGCGGCTGTGAAAGCCGGCGGGCCGAAAAGCGACATCACGGAGGACATCATCCGCCGCAAGGCGTTGGAGATCGGCCTGGTCGACGTGAAGGTCTGCGCCGTCGACGAGATCTGGTCAGGCCTGAAGCTGGTCGTGCCGCTGGCCCTGCGGCCCAGAAGGGCCTGATGCCCCGAAGTTAGTGCCTGGGTTCTAGTGTAACGTCAGTTCGTGACGATGGTGCCGGACGTCGCCGCCGCTGATCACTTCCGTCGCGCCGACCTTGACGGAATGCAGCACCGCATCGATATCCCGGGTCCAGAAGTCCAAAAACCGGTGCAGTTCAGGAAAACGCGGTGCGATGTCCAACAGTTGCCAGGTGAAGCTTTGCAACAGCGACGGATGGTCGGGCAGGTGATAGAGGATCTCCGCCGTGGTCAGGCGATACCCGCGCAGCTGGCGATCAAGTCCGGTCATCATCGTCGTTCCTCCTAACCCCTTTTCAGTGACGTTCAGAAAGACAAGCCCGGCGATTCCAAATCCCATGCGATTTTTGTTTCATCTCGAAGATGGTGCCACACTGTTATCCCAGCGCAACAAAAATAAGTGAAATCAATGTGTTGGCAGCCTCCGCGGTCGAGTGCTGCCAGACGGTGTGAAAATCGTCACCGGAACCCTCTTGCATCTTGGAAACGCAGGCATTAAGTGCCTTGGCACTCACCAGGGGGGAGTGCTAACAGCTCCCTACATTTGGACAGTCAACGACATAAATGGGAGTTACGACATGGCGTTTCGTCCGCTGCATGATCGGGTTCTGGTTCGTCGCATCGAAGCCGACGAGAAGACCGCCGGCGGCATCATCATTCCTGACACTGCCAAGGAAAAGCCCCAGGAGGGCGAAGTGGTTTCGGCCGGCAACGGCATGACCAACGACAAGGGCGAGACCAAGCCCCTGGACGTGAAGGCAGGCGACCGGATCCTGTTCGGCAAGTGGTCGGGCACCGAGGTCAAGATCGACGGCGAAGAGCTGCTGATCATGAAGGAGTCCGACATTCTGGGCGTCATCGACGCGCCGGCCGCTGCGAAGGCCGCCTAAGGCGCCGCACCCGGAACCAGTCTGAAGTCATAGAGATTTAGCCAAAGGAAGAAGCAACACCATGGCTGCTAAGGAAGTAAAATTCGACGTTGATGCCCGGTCGCGCATGCTGCGCGGCATCGAGACGCTGGCCGACGCCGTGCGCGTCACGCTGGGTCCGAAGGGCCGCAACGTCGTGCTCGACAAATCGTTCGGCGCCCCGCGCATCACCAAGGACGGCGTCACCGTCGCCAAGGAAATCGAGCTTTCCGACAAGTTCGAGAACATGGGCGCCCAGATGGTCCGCGAGGTTGCCTCGAAGACCAACGACATCGCCGGCGACGGAACCACCACGGCGACCGTTCTGGCCCACTCGATCGTCCGCGAGGGCGTGAAGGCGGTGGCCGCCGGCATGAACCCGATGGATCTGAAGCGCGGCGTCGATCTCGCCGTCGAGGCCATCGTCGAGGACATCAAGTCGCGCAGCCGCACCGTTGAGACCAACGAAGAGGTCTCTCAGGTCGGCACCATTTCCGCCAACGGCGACGCCTCGGTCGGCGAGATGATCGCCAAGGCCATGGAGAAGGTCGGCAATGAGGGCGTGATCACGGTCGAGGAAGCCAAGTCCCTCGACACCGAACTGGAAGTCGTCGAAGGCATGCAGTTCGACCGCGGCTACCTGTCGCCGTACTTTGTGACCAATGCGGAGAAGATGACCACGGAGCTGGAAAGCCCGTACATCCTTCTGCACGAGAAGAAGCTGTCGAACCTGCAGGCCATGCTGCCGGTGCTCGAGGCCGTCGTTCAGTCCGGCAAGCCGCTCTTGATCGTCGCCGAGGACATCGAGGGCGAGGCCCTGGCCACCCTGGTGGTCAACAAGCTGCGTGGCGGCCTGAAGGTCGCGGCCGTGAAGGCGCCGGGCTTCGGCGATCGTCGCAAGGCGATGCTGGAAGACATGGCCATCCTGACCGGCGGCACCGTCATCTCCGAAGATGTCGGTATCAAGCTCGAGAACGTCACGCTCGAGATGCTTGGCACCGCCAAAAAGGTCCAGATCACCAAGGATGAGACCACCATCGTCGACGGTGCCGGCGAGAAGGCCGACATCGAAGGCCGGATCGCCCAGATCAAGGCCCAGATCGAGGAGACCACCTCCGACTATGACCGTGAGAAGCTGCAAGAGCGTCTGGCCAAGCTGGCCGGCGGTGTTGCCGTGATCCGCGTCGGTGGTGCCACCGAGGTCGAGGTGAAGGAGAAGAAGGACCGGGTCGACGATGCGATGCACGCCACGCGCGCCGCGGTCGAGGAAGGCATTGTCGCCGGTGGCGGCGTTGCCCTGCTCTATGCCGGCAAGGTCCTGGACGGCTTGAAGCCGGAGAACAACGAGCAGCGTGTCGGCATCGACATCGTGCGTCGCGCGATCCAGTCGCCGGTGCGTCAGATCGTCGGCAATGCCGGCGGCGACGGCTCGGTCGTTGTCGGCAAGCTGCTGGAGCAGTCGGACGTCAATCACGGCTTCAACGCCGCGACCGGTCAGTACGAAGACCTGGTGAAGTCCGGCGTCATCGACCCGACAAAGGTCGTGCGCACCGCGCTGCAGGATGCGGCCTCCGTCGCGTCGCTTTTGATCACCACCGAGGCCATGGTCGCCGACAAGCCGGAGCCGAAGCCGGCCGCCGGCGGTGCCCCTGACATGGGCGGCATGGGTGGCATGGGCGGTATGGGCGGCATGGACTTCTAAGGTCCGCGTCCCACCGACCAGCAATGGTCCGAGAGCCTGGCTCTCACGCCGAAGGCCCCGGGGATCGACCGATCTCCGGGGTCTTTTGCTTGGCCGGTAACGCGCCGCTGCCACCTTGATCGCTGGATTGCGACGATCCTTCGCCCCACATTAAGCTTCTGACATGACCTCGACGGTACCCTCCACACCATCACGCGGTTGGCCTGGCGGACGCCTGGTGCGCGCGGCAGGTCGGCTGGTTCAGGCGATCTGGCGCTGGCTGTTGCGCTGGGGGCTGGTCGTGCTGGGCGGCGTGATCGTCTTGATCGGGCTTGCGCTGGGCCCGCTGCCGGGGCCGGGCGGCATCCCCATCGTCGCGGTCGGTCTGATATTGATCTTGCGCGGCTCGCTGACCGCCAAGAAAGGATTTGTCCGCCTTCACCGGCGCTATCCGCGCTTCGTCGGCCCGGTCCGCCGGTTCTTGCGCTGGCGCTGGCGCCGCGATCCGCAAACACGATCCTAGAGCCCATTGGCCTAGCGCGCTTGCGTCACGTTTCGCGGTTGATGTGACTTCGATAATTCGGTAATTTCCGAAATATGGAAGAACAGACTGCGATCGACGCCTTTTCGGCCCTGGCGCACCCGACCCGGCTGCGCACATTCCGCCTGCTGGTCAAAGAAGGCCCCAACGGCCTCACGGCCGGCGACATCGCCAACCAGATCATGGTGCCGCCCTCGACCCTGTCGACCCATCTGGGCCTGTTGCAGCGGGCCGGGTTGCTGAGTGCCAGAAGGCTCGATCGGCGCATCTTTTACGCGGCCGATATCGAGGGCACGCGGCGGTTGCTGAGCTTTCTGACCGAGGATTGCTGTCAAGGACGGCCCGAAATCTGCGGCTCGCTGGTCGCGGCACTGGACACCTGCTGAACGAGGACGCCATGAACGATCAGAGCAAGCCCTACACCATCCTGTTCTTGTGCACCCACAACTCCGCGCGCAGCGTGATGGCGGAATGCGTGATCAACCGGCTCGGCGCCGGCAGGTTCGTCGGCTACTCCGCCGGCAGCCAGCCGTCGGGGGCCATCAACCCGGCGGTCAAGACGCTGTTGGAGCGTTTGAACTACGACACCGCCGGCTTGCGGTCCAAGGACTGGAGTGATTTTGCGACCGCGGAAGCGCCGCCTATGGACTTCGTCATCACCGTCTGCGACCAGGCCGCGGGCGAGGTCTGCCCGGTCTGGCCGGGTCAGCCGATGACCGCCCATTGGGGTTTTCCCGATCCGTCGAGCTTCGAGGGCACGGACAGCGAAAAGGCGGCCTTCGTTGCCGACGTCTATCGCATGATCGAACGGCGCATCGGCATTTTCGTGAACCTGCCGATCGACGGGCTGGAGCGGCTGAAGCTGCAACAGCAGCTCGACGCCATCGGCCGGACCAGCCTGACACCGGAACCGGCGGGTGGCTGACCAGGGCCACACACCGGCCCGGCGCCTGGCCGCCGAGGCGCTGGGCACGGCCTTTCTGCTGGCGACCGTCGTCGGCTCCGGCATTATGGGCGAGGTGCTGGCCGGCGGCATCACCGGGCTGGCCCTGTTGGCCAACGCGGTCGCGACCGGCGCGATCCTGATCGTCCTGATCCTGATCTTCGGCCCGATCTCCGGCGCCCATTTCAACCCGGCGGTGACCCTGGCCTTTTGGCTGCGGCGCGAGATCGAGGGTCGGATGGCGCTCGCCTATGGGGTCATGCAGCTTATTGGCGGTGCGGTCGGCGTGATCGTGGCCAACGCCATGTTCGATCTGCCCATGATCCATTGGTCGGTGACCGAACGGGGTGGCGGCGGGCAGTGGCTGGCCGAGGGTGTCGCCACGTTCGGCCTGGTCGTCACCATCCTGGGCTGCCTGCGGGCGCGGCCGGAGGCTGTGCCCTACGCGGTGGGCCTGTTCATCACCGCCGGCTATTGGTTCACCTCGTCAACCTCGTTCGCCAACCCGGCGGTGACCATCGCCCGGACCCTGAGCGACAGTTTTGCCGGCATCGCCGCCGCCGATATGCCGCTGTTCATCCTGTGCCAGCTTGTCGGCGCCCTTAGCGCCGTTGTGGTCATGGGCTGGTTCGCCGGCCGGCCGCTTATTGCCCCGGCAGGATCAGCAACACGCCAGCGATCGTAACGACCGACGCCACCGAGCCGATCAGCACCGTGGTCGCCGACGAGCCGATGCAGACGCCGTAGCGTTGGGCGAACAGATAGACATTGATGCCGGTCGGCATCGCGGCCAATAGCACCGCCACGCCCGTCCAGAGCGGGTCGAGCGCGAAGACGAACTCCGCCAGCAGCCAGACCAGTAGGGGGTGGGCAACCAGCTTTAGCACCACAGCCACCAACGCCTGGCTGACATGGCCGGCAACGGCGAAGGTCGCCAGCGAGGCGCCCATGGCGAACAGCGCGCAGGGCAGCGCGGCGCGGGCCAGCAGGGCAACCACATCGTCGACCGCGTACGGGATCGACCAGTCCATCAGGTTGAACAACAGGCCGGCCAGAAGGCCCCAGATGATCGGATTGCGCACCAGCCCCAGCAAGGTTGCGCGGAGGATCGCCAGCGTGCCGACCCCTTGGCCGCGGCTGCCCTCGATCACCAGCGTCACCGTCGGAAACATCAGCAGGCCGTGCAGGCCGATGATCAGGAACAGGGGCAGGGCCGCGTCCTCGCCAAAGGTGGTCAGCACCAGTGGGATGCCGAGAAGCACGGTGTTGGAAAAGGCGGCGCTGAGCCCGAAGATGCCGCCTTCGTCAAGGCGTCGCCCGAACGCCCGACCGGCGATCAGCATGTTCAGCCCGAAGACCGCGAATGCGCCGGCATAGTAGGAGATCAGAAACCCCCACTCGATGTCGCTGGGCAGCGGCGTCGTGGCCAGACTTTGAAACAGCAGGACCGGGATCGCGAAATTGAACACGAAGAGCGAAAGCCCCCGGTTCGAGGCCCGGTCGAACAGGCCCAGCTTGGCCGCCGCGAAACCGATCGCGATCACGCCGAACACCGGCAGGATGATGTCGATGACTATTTCCATGGGGGCCCTGGGCACAGAAGGCTCAGCCCGACCGGCTGCCGCTCAGATATAGGCCGCGACCGGCCGCCAACGCAAACGGACCTCTAAGCGTGCTCTTGGCGATGCACTAGGCTAAGCTGCCGCAACAGAGCGGGGGGAGCCGACCGAATGAGCGTAAAGAGCAAGAAAAGACCGTCCGTCGATATCGAGACACTGACATTGACGCTGCGGCCGGAAAACAACCCCGGCTTTCTGCTGTGGCAAGTCACCAATCTTTGGCAGCGCTGCCAACGCTCGAAGCTCGACGAGATCGGCATCACCCATGTGCAGTTCATCCTGCTGGCCGGGCTGGCCTGGCTGGACCAGCGCGAAGGCCCGGTGAACCAGTCTAGGCTGGCCCAGTTCTGCAAGACCGACCCGATGATGACCAGCCAAGTGGTCCGCACCCTGGAAGGGCAAGGCCTGTTGGAACGTACGCGCCATCCAACCGACGGCCGGGCGCGCCATCTCCAACTCACCGCCAGCGGTGCCAAACTGCTGAACGAGGCCATGCCCATGGTCCTCGAAACCGATGCCGACTTCTTTCGCGCGCTGGCGGAGGATCAGGCCGTCCTGATCGATGCCTTGCGCCGCCTATGGCACGCCGCCCAGGTCGGACCCACCGCCAAGCGGTGACGTGGCCCCTGGCCATTCTTCTCGGGCTCGTCGCGGTCGTCGCATTATCGGTCGCCGCCCTGCTTTGGATCGGCCTGCGTGATGATGTCCGGCCGGTCGATGTCGCGGTCGTGCTGGGTAACCACGTTCATGGCGACGGCACGCCGACGCCAAGGCTGGCGGCCCGCCTGGACCGCGCCGTGGAACTCTATCGGCAAGGGCTGTTTCCGACCGTTATCGTCAGCGGCGGCATCAGCAGTTCGGGTGCGGACGAAGTCACGACCATGGCCGCCTATTTGGAGGCCGCAGGGGTGCCCGCCGACGCCATCTTTCGCGATCCCGAGGGCGTGAACACGGCCGCCACCGCGTCCAACACGGCCGCCTGGATGCACGCGCATGGCGCACAATCGGTGTTGGCGGTCTCGCAATACTTCCACATCGCGCGCATCCGCCTGGCTTTTCGGCAAAACGGCATCCGCGGTATCGCTCACGCTGGTGACGACTATTGGGGCTGGCGCGACTTCTTCTTGGTGCCGCGCGAACTGGCCGCGATCACCCGCTACGCTTTGCTGGGCGGCTAATCCAGCAGGGCGCGCACCGTTTCGACGATCGTGTCCTGATCGCACAGGCTCTGCTCACCCGATGCCAGCGCCTTGACCTGGACCTTGCCTGCCGCCGCCTCGTCCTCGCCCAGCACGAGCGCCAGGGCAAAGCCGCGCTGGTCGGCGTATTTGAGCTGTTGGCCCAGCTTTTTCCGTTCCGTGAACACTTCCGTGGCGATGCCGGCGGCCCGCAACCGGCTGGCCAGCGACAGGCACTGGCCCAACAGGTTCCGGTCCATGACCGTCATCAGAACCTGCGCCGGTGTGGAGCGTTCGGCCGTCAGAATGCCGACCTCGAACAGGCGGGCGAGCAATCGTGTCAGGCCGATGGAGATGCCGACGCCCGGCAGCGATTGCTTGGTGAAGGTGTGCGCCAAATTGTCGTAGCGGCCGCCGGAACAGATGCTGCCGATCGACGGATGGTCGACCAGCCGGGTCTCGTAGACCGTGCCGGTGTAGTAGTCGAGGCCGCGGGCGATGGACAGGTCGACCGTCCAGTTTTCCTCCGGTACGTCCAGCGCCATCAGGCCGGCGCGCACGGCCTGAAGTTCCGCCACGCCCTCACTGACCAGCGGCAGATCGACCTCTTCGGCCAAACCGTCGAGGTCTGTCGTGCCGTCGATCCGGCCCAGCAGCCGGTCGGCGGCGGTGGGCGCCAGTCCGGCCTCGTCGGCGAGATTGGCCGCCACCTTGTCACGCCCGACCTTCTCCAGGGCGTCAAGGATACGCAAGGTGGAGACCACCCGGTCGCCCTCGATCCCTTCGGCCTGTAGCAGCCCTTGCAGGACCTTGCGGTTGTTGATGCGGATCAGAAACCGGCCGATGCCGATTTCGCTGAAGATCGCGTTGATGACCGAAGGTATTTCGGCGTCGGCCAGAATGCTCAGATGCTCGGTGCCGACGATGTCGATGTCGCACTGGTAAAACTCGCGATACCGGCCGGCCTGGGGCCGCTCGCCGCGCCAGACCTTCTGGATCTGATAGCGCCGGAACGGGAACACCAGCCGGCCGAAATGTTGGGCGACATAGCGGGCCAGCGGGACCGTCAGGTCGAAATGCAGGGCCATGTCGGTTTCGGCGGGCCCGGCACCCTGTTCGGCCGCCAGGCGCGACAGGGCGTAGATCTCCTTCGCCTCGACACCCTTGGCCAGCAGAATGTCCTTGCGTTCGACGGCCGGCGTTTCGATCGGTGCAAAGCCGAACAGCTCGAAATTCCGCCGAATGATGTCCAAGAGCCGCGTCTCGACCAGCTTTTCGGCCGGCAGCCATTCCGGAAAGCCGCTCAAGGGCTGAGGTTTGACGATCTTCTGGTCGGCCATCGCGTGTTAGGTTTTGTCGCCGGGCAAAAGGCGACTAGGCTTTACGCCGCGGACGGGCGTGGTGCAAGCACCAGCCGCGCGAGACAGGGCAGGGATGACGGTATGGCGGTTTCTTTCAGGCGCGAGTTCGTGAATGTCGGCGAGGGCGACATTCATTGCGTCGTCACCGGGGACGGGCCGCCCCTGCTGCTGCTGCACGGGTTTCCCCAGACCCACGCCATGTGGCACCCGATCGCGCCGGTCCTGGCGGAACGCTTCACGGTCGTGGCGGCGGATCTGCGCGGCTATGGCGACAGCATGAAGCCGGAAGGCGACCCGGAACACGTGAGCTATTCCAAACGCGTCATGGCCCAGGACATGGCGGCGCTGATGACCGCGCTGGGCTTCGACAACTTCGCGGTCGTCGGCCACGACCGGGGCGCCCGCGTGGCGCGCCGTCTCGCGCTCGACCATGCCGACCGCGTCTCGCGCCTGGCCCTGCTGGACATCGTGCCGACGCGCACCGTGTTCGAAACCGTCAACCAGCTTGTCGCCACGCGCTACTACCACTGGTTCTTCCTGGCCCAGCCGCATGACCTGCCCGAACGGCTGATCGGCGCGGACCCGGACTATTTTCTCGACTACACTCTGGGCAGTTGGGCGGCGGAAGACAGCCACTTTGACGAACGCGCGGTCGCCGAATACCGGCGCTGCTTTGCCGACCCGGCGGCCATCCATGGCATGTGCGAAGACTATCGCGCCGGCGCCTCGATCGATCTTGCGCACGACCGCGAGGATGAGGACGATCGGATCGCCTGTCCCCTGCTGGTCCTGTGGGGCGCGCGCGGCCTGGTGGCCAAGGCCTATGATGTCATGACCATCTGGCGGCAGGAGGCCGACGATGTGCGGGGCAATGCCATCGATGCTGGCCACTTCCTGGTCGAGGAGGCGCCGGAGGCGACGCTGGAGGCCTTGTGGCCGTTTCTGACGGAGGGATCGGCGACCGATGCCTGAGACACCGCCATCACCCGAAACGCCGCAAGAGGCGGCGCCGAAACTAAGCCCTGACGGGCTGCGGCAACTGAGTTTTCGCTATCTGAAACACGAAGATCGCCTGCTGTTGTGCGTCGGCACCGTCAACAAGCGGGAGTTTCGCATCTGGATCACCCGACGGGTGGCGACCCTGTTGTGGCCGGTCTTGATCAAAGGGCTGGAAAGCCAGGTGCCGGCCCAGGCCAGCGACGGGCCGGCGCGGACGGCGGTGATGGCGTTTCAGCAGGAACAGGCGGCCCAGCAGGCCGATTTTTCCAAGAAGTACGATCCCGAGGGGCTGGAACAAGTGTTGGACGCGCCGATGCTACCGCTCAATGTGCGCTGGGCGTTGCGCAAGAATGGCAGTGCGACCATCACGTTCGAAAGCGAGGGCGATGTCGCCATGCCCCTGAACCTCAGCCCCGCCCTGTTGCACAATTTCGCGCGCGTCTTTGCCGGCGCGGTGAACAAGGTCGATTGGGGGGTCGAGTTCCAACTTCCGACGCCAAGCGCCGGCGAGCAATCCCCGCCCGGCCATGTCCACTGACCGGGCGGGATAAGGCGGTTGCGGCGGATTAGGCGTCCAGAACGCCGCGCTTGATCTGGTCGCGCTCGATCGATTCGAACAGGGCGCGGAAATTGCCCTCGCCGAAGCCCTCGTCGCCCTTGCGCTGAATGACCTCGAAGAAGATCGGGCCGATCACCGTATTGGTGAAGATCTGCAGCAACAGGCCCTGCTCGTCGCCCTCCTGCCCCGGCGCACCGTCGATCAGGACGCCCAGGTCCTGCATGTGGTCGACATCCTCGCCATGGCCCGGCAGGCGTTCGTGCAACATCTCGTAATAGGTCGCGGGCGGCGGGTCCATGAAGGTCACGCCCAGGCCGCGCAGCGCGCCGACGGTCTTGTAAATGTCGTCGGTGCCCAGCGCGATGTGCTGAATGCCCTCGCCCTTATAGGCCTTCAGGTATTCTTCGATCTGGCTCTTGTCGTCGGAGGATTCGTTGATCGGGATGCGGATCTTGCCGCACGGGCTGGTCATGGCCTTTGACTTCAGGCCGGTGAGCTTGCCCTCGATGTCGAAGTACCGGATTTCGCGGAAGTTGAACAGCCGCTCGTAAAAGCCGGCCCAGACATCCATGCGGCCGCGCCAGACATTGTGCGTCAGATGGTCGACATAGGTCAGCCCGGCATCATCGGCCTTGGTGTCGTCGGCATCCGCCAGCGGCACGAAATCCACATCGTAGATGGTGCCTCGGTCGCCATAGCGGTCGACCAGATAGATCAGGCTGCCGCCGATGCCTTCGATGGCCGGGATGTTCAGCTCCATCGGCCCCGCTGCGCTGACCACGGGTTTGGCCCCCAGCTTGATGGCCCTCTCATAGGCGTAGGCCGCATCGGCGACGCGGAAGGCCATGGCGCAGGCGCTGGGGCCGTGAACCTTGGCGAAGGCCTGGGCGAAACTGTCGGGCTCGGCATTGATGATGAAGTTGATCCCGCCCTGCCGATAAAGCGTGACGTCCTTCGACCGGTGCTTGGCGACCGCCCGGAAACCGAGGGTCTGGAACAGGTCCGCCAGTTCTTGCGGGTTGGGTGCCGTGTATTCGACGAACTCGAACCCGTCGGTCCCCATCGGGTTTACATCGTCAATCGGTTGACCGCTTAACATGGCCATCAGTCGTCCTCCCGGGATTTGCAAACACTGGTCAATAATGTGGGGACAGAATCGCACGCCATCGACGGAGGATCCGCGCAAAGTGCGGCACAATATCATGCTATACTGCGTGATTCGCGTGTCTAACTATGATAGTGTGCGTGATTATGGCATCGACTTCTCTCGATCGCTTCGATCGGCGTATCCTGGTGGCGCTGCAGGACAATGCGCGCATGTCCAACGTGACTTTGGCGCGCCGGGTCAACCTGTCCGCATCGCAGTGTGCGCGCCGGCTAAAGGCGCTGGAGCGGCGCGGCGTGATTCGCGGTTTCAATGCACGGCTCGACTTGGCGTCCGTCGGCATCGGGGTGACCGCATTCGTCACCGTGACCATGGAAAAGCATGGCCAGGTCCAGGCCGAGGCCTTTCACGACGCGGTTCAAGAGGTGGACGAGGTTCTGGAATGCCAACTGGTAACCGGCGACGGGGATTACCTGCTGCGCGTGGTGGCGACGGACCTGACGGCCTTTTCCGCCCTGATGACCGACCGGTTGATGCGCTTGCCGGGTGTCGCCAATCTGCGCTCAAGCATCGCCCTGACCCAGATCAAGGCGTCGGCGCGGCTGCCGATCGAGACCGGCTTGGAGTAAGCGGCCCATGACCACCGAAGACGATTTCCCGACCGATGATCTCGATCACGCCTTTTCTGCGGTCTGGCGGATGCTGGGCGAGGGGGCGTCGAATCGCCGCTCTATCTTTCACACGCCGGCCTTGGTCAGCGTCGGCCTGGATGGCTGGCCAAAGGCCCGGACCGTGGTTTTGCGGTCGGTCGATCGCGAGAACGCGACGCTGCGCTGTCACACCGATCTACGCTCGCCGAAGGTGGCTGAGCTTGAGGGCAACCCGAAGGTCGGCGTGCTGGCCTACGATCCCGGGCAGAAGCTTCAGGTTCGCTTGCAAGGCACGGCCAGGATCGAGACCAGCGGTGAGGTCGCGGACGGCGCCTGGGCCTCGTCGACCCTGTGGGCCCGTCGCTGCTATGCCGCGCCGCTTGCCCCCGGCACCCGGACCGACGCGCCCTTCAGCAATCTGACCGAGGCCCTGGTGGCCCGACAACCGACGGAGGAGGAGGCGGAGGGTGGTCGCGGCAATTTCGCCACCATCACCGTCGAGGTTGTCCGCATTGACTGGCTCTATCTGTTGGCCAGGGGTCACAGCCGCGCGCTGCATGTTCGCGACGGCGCGGAATGGACCCATTCCTGGCTCGCGCCCTAATTGGTCGCGGGCACCTCCGCGGCCTCGAAGGCGGCGGTGAAGCCGTCGAGAGATACCGGAATCGAAATACGGCGACCCGACAGTTCGGCGACGATGACCCGCATCTCGTCGCCGGACTGCATGGCCGACAGCATGCCCTCGTCCAACGGCGCGCGCGCACGGCAGCCATCGGCGGCACAGCTTACATAGTCGAACTCGGCCGGCCAGCCGCCGTCGATTCTGATCGACACGCCCTCGGCCAGCGCGACCCCCAGCGGCGCGATGAGGATGGCGACGGCCGCGTCTTCCTCCGCACCGTGGCCGACGGCAACATGCAAAAGCCGCTGTTCCGACTCGGTCAGAAACAGGTTGCGATAGGCTTCGCAGACCGAGGCGACATCGTCCTCGCCGGAACACCGGACGAGCCACTCGCCATGCACTTCCGGGTTGCCCGTCGTGGGATAGCTTGCTTCGGTTCCCTCATCCGCGCCCGCATCCTGCGCCGAGACATTGGGTCCGATGCCGATTGCGGCTGCCAGGCTGACCAAGATGCCGGCGCCAAGCGCCAACACAACGATGCGGGGTGTCAGACGAACACGCATGGGTCCTATCTCCAAGTAGGGTCGACGCGACTGCGCATAGCATACTCTCTTCAATTTGCCATACCTATGATGTTCCCAACGGCCTGGCGCAGCGCGACGATCGGCGTGTCACGATGCCGGCTCGGGTGCACCCGGTTGGTCAGCAAGGCCCAGGCCACGCCCTTCGACCAGTCGATCCACAGCCCCGTGCCGGTAAAGCCGGTATGGCCGATGGTTTCAGGCGAGCAAGTGCCGCCCCCGGACCAATCCGGGTGGGCAACCTGCCAGCCCAAGGCGCGGTCGGACGTGATGGGCGCGCGCATTTCGGCCAGACCATCCGCACTGAGCACCGTTCCGGCCATCAGGCCGTGTGCGAAGCCCAGCACGCCATCGATCGTGCCGAACAACCCGGCATGACCGGCAAGCCCGCCGAGCGCGAAGGCGTTTTCGTCGTGCACCTCGCCGCGAATCAGCCGCTCGCGCCACGGGCATTGCTCGGTCGCGGCACATTGCGACGGGGCCGGTGCGGCCGTCAGGCCCGGACCAAGGTCGAACGCGCTGAGTTTGGCGCCGGTCAGGCGTTCCACCAATATGCCCAGCAGCATGAAGTTCAGGTCCGAATAGACCGGCTTGCCCAGCGGCCAGACATGCTGCAACAGGTAGGCCTTCAGCGTCGCCGGTGGCGTGCCCAGCGTATAAAGCGGTGCCCAGGCCGGCAGCCCCGATTGATGGGACAAGAGGGAGCGTATTGTGCAAGCGCGCGCCGGCGCGTCCGTTTGAACCTGGTTCATATCGGGCAGGTAGTGGGCGATCGGCCGGTCGAGATCGACCGCACCCGCGCCGGCAAGCGCCATCACCGCCGATGTCGTCAGCATGACCTTGGTCAGGCTCGCCAGATCGAAGATCGTATCGCGGACCAACGGCTCCGGCGCGGGCAGCCAGGTGGCGACGCCGCCGAAACGAACCTGGGTCTGGCCGGCTGCATCAACGATGCCCAGGGCGGCACCCGGCAGTTTTGCCGAATCAAGCGCCTGTTCGACCGGCGCGAAGGCCTGGTCCGCCAGTTGATCCAAGCGTGTCATCGGCCCTGACCGCCGCTGTGAAAGGTACACACCGTCTCTGCCGGACGACGCTTTTCTGTTGGAATCATGATGGTTCTGAGACTTTTCTCATCAAGCGCATCGGTCAACCTTGATTTTGACATCGGTGTGATTTCTATTGGCGCCCATCGGCCCCTTGAGTGACGCGGAGCTTGGGACGGGTGACACGATCGATCCTTGGAAAGCCGGCGGCGCCCGTCGGCCTTTTTGCCGGCTTGGCCCTGTTTTTCGCGGCGATCGTTCTGACGCCGGTCGCCGGCTCATTCGCCCAGAGCAGCGATCGCAGCCTGCCGGGCGACCGCACGGGCGATGGCGTCTTCACCATTGCCGTCTTTGGCGACAGCATGGCCGACGGTATCTGGACCTCGCTCTATCGCGCTCTGCAGCGCGACGACAGGTTCGAGGTGCTGCGCCGCACCCGCGCCTCCACCGGCATCGCGCGGCCCGACTATTACGACTGGCAGGCGGAGCTGGAGCAGTTCCTGCGCGACGACCCGATCGACGCTGCGGTGTTTTCCATCGGACTGAACGATATGCAGTCCGCGGTCCTGCGCGAGGGCGGCCACCACAACTTTCGCACGCCTGAGTGGGACCAGACCTATCAGGAACGGGTGGCCGCGCTGATGGAGACCCTGCGCCAGAACGGCGTGCCGACCTTCTGGATCGGACTGCCGATCATGCGCAGCGGCACCTATTCGGGCAACATCGCCCATCTGAACAGCTTTTTCGAGCCGCTGGCCGAACAGCACGGCGCCACATACATCCCGCTGTGGGATTTGACCGCCAGCGAAACCGGCGAATACACGTCGCACCTGCCCGACGAAACCGGGCGCACGCGCCGGATGCGCGACGATGACGGCATCCACTTCACCACGCGCGGCTACGAGCTGTTGGGGCGCGAGGTGCTGGCGGCCATGAACCAGCAACTGCAGGTCTTCCAGACAGGCGCCGCTGAATGACCGCTGCCTGGCGTCGCGCATGGCTTGCGATCGCCGCTGTTCTGGTTCTCGGTTTCCTCGCCGGCTGTCAGCCTTCGACGCCCATCCAGACGGGCAATGTTGACAGCAACCTCGATCCTTTTTTCCGGGCGCTGAACGCGCTGGAGACGGGTCAAAGGCAGGACCCGGTCGTGGTCTTGCAAATCGGCGACAGCCATACCGCCGGTGACCGCTTCAGCGGCCGGCTGCGCGCCCAGTTGCAGGCTCGGTTCGGCGATGCAGGCCGGGGCTATCTGCAGCCCGGCGTGCCGTTCGCGTTCTACAATCCCGCCGGCGTTTTGGCCGAACAGACCGAGGGTTGGCAGGTCGCCAACAGCCTGTCGGCCAGCGCGCCCGGGCCCTTCGGCCTGTCCGGTTATCGCCAGACCGCGTTCGAGGCCGGCGAGGTCATGATGCTGACGTCCGACACCTTCGCCGGTTTCGACCGCGCCTGGTTGCAAGTCGCCGCGCAGCCAGGCGGCGGCAGGCTCTTGGTCTCCGCCGATGGCCGGCCGGTCGCCGAGGTGGAGACCGCCAGCACGCGGCCCGAAGCCCGACTGGTCAGACTGACGATTCCCGAGGGCACCCGATCGCTTACGCTCCAGACGCTGGATGACGCGCCGACGTCGCTCGCCGGCTGGGGCGTCGGGCGCAACCAGCCGGGCATCGAGTTGGACGCCATGGGCGTCGGCGGCGCGACGATCGGCATCATCGACAATTGGGCGCCGGACCGGGTCGCGGCGGAGATCGCGGACCGCGACCCCAGCCTGATCATCCTTGCCTTCGGCACCAATGAGGGCTTTGACGACACGCTGGACCTTGGCGCCTACGCCCAGCGCTGGCGCGCGCGGCTGACCCAGATACGACGCTGGGCGCCGGAGGCGGCGATCGTGGTGATCGGCCCGCCCGATGGCAATCGGCGCGCGCGCGGCTGTCCCGCCCTTGACGATCCGGCGCTGGCCATGTGTGCGCCACTGACCCCGGTCGAGATCGAGGACTACGCCGACCTGTTGGCGGACGATGCCGACGGCCCGGACCTGTGCCGTTGGCACCCGCCGCCCAGCCTGGCGGAGGTGCGCGCCGTTCAACAGCGCGAGGCCGCCGCCCAAGGCGTCTGGTTCTGGGACTGGTCGTCGGTGATGGGCGGTGCCTGCGGCATGCATGAATGGGTCGTGGCCGCCACGCCCTTGGCCTATGGCGACCATGTCCACATGCGCGACGACGGTTATGTGCTCAGTGCCGACCGGTTCTATGCCGAACTGATGAACCGCTACCGCGCCTGGACCGGCGGCGCCGTGGCGCTGGCCCCCCTGTCCGGGACGCATCCGCCCCTTTGAGGGCGGGGCCACGGTTTCATGCTGTTCCCGACCCTTGATTTCGGGCTGTTCTTTCTGATCGTTTTCGCAATCGCCTGGGGCGTGCGCGGGTCGCCGACCGGCCGTAAGGCGGTGCTGATCGTCGCCAGCTATATCTTCTACGGCTATTGGGACTGGCGCTTTTGCTTCCTGCTGGGCTTCAGCTCGCTGGCCAACTACACCGCCGGCCTGTGGATCGACCGGCTGGGCGACGCCAGGCAGCGCAAGCTGGTCCTGATCGTCGCCGTGGTGATCAATCTGGGCCTGCTGGCCTACTTCAAATACACCGGCTTCTTCATCGAAAGCCTGAACGACGCGGCCTATTCGCTCGGCCTGGAACGCGAACTGCCGTTCCTTGAGATCATTCTGCCGGTCGGCATCTCGTTCTTCACCTTCCAAGGCATCTCCTACGTCGCCGACGTCTATCGACGGGTCATCCCGGCCTCGCGCTCGGTCCTGAACGTGCTGCTCTACATCTCGTTCTTCCCCCAGTTGGTCGCCGGCCCCATCGTGCGCGCCCAGATCTTCATGCCCCAGATCGAAAAGCCGGCCGATCCCAACCGCATCTTCGCCAGCATCGGGATCACGCTGATCCTGATCGGCATGTTCAAGAAGGTGGTGATCGCCAACTATCTGGCGACCGAGATGGTCGACAACGTCTTTTTCGACCCGTTCTTTTACGGACCGATCGACCTGTTGTTGGCCGTCTATGGTTACGCGATCCAGATCTACTGCGATTTCAGCGCCTATTCGGACATCGCGATCGGCGTTGCCCTGCTGCTGGGCTTTCGCTTTCAGAAGAACTTCAACCAGCCCTATCGGGCCGAGTCGATCCAGGATTTCTGGCGCCGCTGGCACATCAGCCTGTCCAGCTGGCTACGCGATTATCTCTACATTCCGCTGGGCGGCAGCCGGGCCGGCCCGTTGCGCACCCGGCTGAACCTGATGATCACCATGCTGCTGGGCGGCATCTGGCACGGCGCGGCCTGGACCTTTCTGTTCTGGGGCTTTCTGCACGGCCTCGGCCTGGTGGTCGAGCGCATGCTGGGCTGGGGCCGGTCGGCGGCCAGGCGCCCGGTCTGGCAGAAGGTTCTGGCCACCGTGCTGGTGTTCCATTTCGTCTGTCTGGCCTGGATCTTCTTCCGGTCGGAGGACTTTGGCACCGCGCTCACCTATCTCGGCGGCTTCGCCAATTTCTCCGCGCCGGTGGAGTTCGCGACCCCCTTCATCATCGGGCTGCTGCTGGTCGGCCTATCGTTCCATTTCGTGCCGCACGACACGGTCGAACGCACCGCTTCGGTCGTGCGCCGCCTGCCGCCGGTCGCCCAAGGCGCGCTCGGCGGCCTGTTGCTGGTCGTCATCGACGCGCTGGGGCCGGAAGGTATTGCGCCCTTCATCTATTTCCAGTTCTGATCGGAGCGGATATGAGCATCGACCCCAATACCGACGCCAACGCCGCCTTTCAGCGCCACCGTAACGAGCTGGACATCACTGTCGGCGCGCCCAGCCAGCGCTTGGGCGTCGTTGTCGCCATGCTGATCAGCGGTGTCGTCGTGGCGGCGGTCTTCGGCTCCGGCGCGATGCGCGACTGGGCCTTCGAACTGACGCTCGACGCGATTCCGGGCGCCGAACTGGTCTTCGCCGCGGCCGACACCTGGCACCGATGGATGGATTGGCTGGGCGCGCCCGACGTCTTCGACGCCATCCACGCCTGGATCGAACGCTGGCGGTTAGGCTAACTGGCCTGCTTCTCAATGAACCGCTCGAACGCCGCCAGCGTTTCCGCGCTGACATGGTGCTCGACACCCTCGGCGTCTTGCTCCGCCGTGGCCTCGTCGACGCCCAGCGCGATCAGGAAGTCGCGCACCAGCTTGTGCCGCTGGCGGCTTTTTTCCGCCAGGTCGCGGCCCTTGTCCGTCAGGAAGATCGACCGGTAGGGCGCGCTGTTCAGGTACCCGTCCCGCTCCAGCCGCTTTAGCGTGTTGTTCACCGTCGCCGGCGTCACGCCCAGCCGGCGCGATAGGTCGACGGCACGCGCCTCGCCCTGCGAATCGGTCAGGTCGGCGATCAGCTCGACATAGTCCTCGACGATTTCCAACGCATGCGCGTCGCGCACGATCTTGAACGCGCGGGCGTGCTGCTCGACAGATTTCATCAATGGCGACTTTCGGGCTCCAGGGCGCGGCGGCGCACCATAGCCCAGCGGACACGCCGGCGCACGAAGTTAGCCTTGACAAACTTTATCAGCCAACTCAATATTTGGGAGTGCCGACATAGGCATTCAACGAGGCCTAATGCTGTTAGCTGGGCCGTAACAAAGCTCGTAAGGCAAAGAGTTAAAGCGATGACCAAGTTTCTCAGCACTGCCGCCCTTGCCCTGCCGCTCGCCTTCGGCGCCAACGCCGCCTTGGCGGACGAGCCGCTGCAAGTGGTGGTTACGACGTCGATGATCGGCGACGCCGTCGAACAGGTCGCCGGCGACCGCGCGGAGGTCGTGGCCCTGATGGGGCCCGGCGTCGACCCGCATGCCTATCGTCAGACGCGGTCGGATATCGCCAACCTGGTGGCCGCCGATCTCGTGCTTTGGCACGGCCTTTATCTTGAGGCCCAGATGGAAGACTTCCTGCTGGACCTGGCCGAGCGGAAGCCGGTCGTGGCCGTGGGCGAGGGTGTCGAGGCGGACCAACTGCTGTCCCACGACGACTATGACGGCCGTTTCGACCCGCATGTCTGGATGGACCCGGAGTTGTGGCCCCAGGTCGTCCTCACCGTGCGTGACAGCTTGATCGAGCTCGACCCCGAAGGCGCGGCGGCCTATCGCGAAAACGCGGACATGCATCTGGCCGAGATCGAGGAACTGGCCGATTACGCCAGTCAGGTGCTCGGCAGCGTGCCGGAAGACCAGCGTGTGCTGGTGTCGGCCCACGATGCCTTCAACTATTTCGGCGACGCCTACGGTTTCGAGGTGGTCGGCATTCAGGGCATTTCGACCGAGGCGGAGGCCGGCCTGCGCCGCATCGAGGAACTGGTCGACCTGATCGTCGAGCGCGAGATCTCCGCCGTCTTCGTCGAAAGCTCCGTTTCCGACCGCAACATCCGTGCCCTGATCGAAGGGGCGGCCGCGCGCGGCCACGATCTGTCGATCGGCGGCCAGCTCTTCTCCGACGCCATGGGCCAGCCCGACAGCTATGAGGGCACCTATATCGGCATGATCGATCATAACGCGACCTCGATCGCCCGTGCGCTGGGCGGCGAGGCGCCGGAGTTGGGCATGCAGGGCCGCTTGGGGGCGGGTTCGTGACCACCGCGATCGCGGCAAGCCCGGAACTGATCGCCGACGCCGGCCGGATCGTCGAACCGTCGCCAGCGGCCGAGAGCCCGCTGGCCATCCGTGGCCTGACGGTCTCCTACGGCAGGAAGTCGGCGGTCTTTTCCATCGACGCCGACATGCCGGCCGCCTCCATAACCGCGATCATCGGCCCCAACGGCGCGGGTAAGTCGACCTTGTTGAAGGGCGCGCTGGGCATCATTCCGGCGGTGTCCGGCGAGGTCAGCGTGTTCGGCCGGCCGTTCGCCAAGACCCGTCGCCGCGTCGCCTACGTGCCCCAGCGCGCCAGCGTGGACTGGGATTTCCCCGCCCGGGTCGTCGATGTGGTGATCATGGGGCTTTACGCGGAAATCGGGCTGCTGCGCTTTGCCGGCTGGGGGCATCGCAAGAAGGCCTTGGCCTGCCTCGACCGCGTCGGCATGGCCGATTTCGCCGATCGCCAGATCGGCCAGCTCTCCGGCGGCCAACAGCAGCGCGTTTTTCTGGCCCGCGCGCTGGCGCAGGATGCCGATCTCTACTTGCTGGACGAACCCTTCGCAGGGGTCGATGCGGCAACCGAAAAGGCCATCGTCGACGTTCTGAAGACCCTGAAGGGCGACAAGAAGACGGTGGTCTGCGTCCATCACGACCTGTCGACCGTGACGGCCTATTTCGACCGGGTGTTGTTCTTGAATGTGCGCAAGATTGCCGAGGGGCCGACCGAGACGGTCTTCACCGAGGCCAACTTGCAGGCGACCTATGGTGGCCGGCTTGCCGAGACGCATATCGAGGACTTGCAGCTCGGCGTCGGCTGACACGTAGGCAACTGCCGCAGTGACCGGTTTTGAGAGACTGATCGACGCGCTGACGCTGCAGGCGGGTTACAATTCCGCCCTGGTGGCGATCGGGGCGGCACTGCTTGGCCTTGCTGGCGGCGGTGCCGGCGCGTTTGTCTTTCTGCGCAAACGCGCACTGGTGTCGGATGCGATCAGCCATGCCACGCTGCCCGGCGTCGCCCTCGCGTTCATCGTCATGGCCGTGCTCGGCGGCACGGGCCGCTGGCTGCCGGGCCTCTTGGCCGGTTCCGCCATCACCGCCGCGATCGGCCTCCTGATTGTCGAATGGATGGCGCGACGGACGCGCCTGTCGGAGGACGCGGCCATCGGCGCAGTGCTGTCGGTGTTTTTCGGTCTGGGCGTCGTTCTGTTGACGGTTATCCAGACCATGTCCTCTGGTCAACAGGCCGGCCTGGGCTCCTTCCTCTTAGGCTCGACCGCCGGCATGCTGATCAGCGAGGCCTACGTAATCGCCATCGCGGGTGCCATCGCGGCCGGCCTCGTCTTCCTGATGCGCCGGCCAATGACCCTGGTCGCCTTCGACCCGGAGTTTGCGACGACCACAGGTGTCGATGTGCGCCGCACCGACATCGCCATCCTGGTGCTGGCCCTGATCGTGACCGTGATCGGGCTGAAGATCGTCGGGCTGATCCTGATCGTCGCGCTGCTGATCATCCCGCCCGTCGCGGCGCGGTTCTGGACCGACCGCGTCGCCTTGCTGATCTTGATCGCGGCGGGCATGGGCGCGGTGTCCGGGTATGTCGGTGCCGCGATCTCCTCCGCGTTCGCGGGCGTGCCCACCGGGCCGGTGATCGTGCTCATCGCCTTCGTGCTGTTTTTGGTGTCGCTGCTGGCCTCGCCCTTGCGTGGTGCCCTTGCCGCCGCGCTGCGCCAGTGGCGCTTTCGCCGCCTCGTGCACCAGCGACAGGGCCTGCTTGCTCTTGCGCGCGGCGAGGCGATCTATGACCGGCTGACGCTCTCGACGCTACGGCGCGCCGGCTACATGCGCCGCGACGGGGTGGCCACGCTCGCCGGACGGTCGGCCGCCGCCAAGGCGCTGAAGGACGAGGCGCGTTGGGCGGAGGCGATGCGCAGCGAGGCCGATGGGCCCATCTTTGCGGACTATGACGGATTGACGCCGATCGAGGATTTGCTGACGCCCGACCAGATCGCCGACCTCGATCGCCGCCTGGCGCGCCTGGAGGTCGCGACGTGATGGGTGCGGAGTTCGTCCAGCTTAGCCTGACGCCGATGCTGATCGGTATTTTCGCGTCGATCGCCTGCGCCCTGCCGGGCAACTTCCTGCTGTTGCGGCGCCAGGCGCTGATCGGCGACGCGATCAGCCACGTGGTGCTGCCCGGCATCGTCGTGGCCTTTATCGTGACCGGAACGGTGACCGCTTGGCCGATGATGATCGGCGCGGCGGCGGCGGCCATTGTGGCGGTCCTGCTGATCGAAGCCATCCGGCGCCTGGGCCGCATCGAATCCGGTGCAGCGATGGGCGTCGTGTTCACCACCCTGTTCGCCGCCGGCGTGCTGTTGCTGGAGCAGAGCGACACCAGCTCGGTTCATCTCGACGTCGAGCACGCGCTTTACGGCAATCTGGAGAGCCTGATCTGGTTTGATGCCACGGGCTGGTCGTCCCTGTTCGACGTCGAGGCGCTGGCCGGCCTGCCGCCCCAACTCGCCCGCATGGCGATCGTCGCTGCGGGCTTGGCGCTGTTCGTCCTGGTCCTTTGGAAAGAACTGGCGATCTCCACCTTCGACGGTGTCTTCGCCCAGTCGATCGGTATTCGTACCCGTGCCGTCGGATTTGCCTTGATCGTCGCCACGGCGATCGCGGCGGTCGCGGCCTTTGACGCCGTCGGGTCGATCATCGTGATCGCGATGTTCATCTGCCCGCCCGCCGCCGCGCGTTTGATGACCGACAGCTTGTCCCGGCAGGTGTGGTGGAGCGTCGGCTTTGCGACACTGTCGGCGATCGCGGGCTATGTCTTGGCGGGCTACGGCCCCGGCTGGTTCGGATTGGCCCATTCGGTCAGTGCCGCCGGAATGATCGCCACCGTCTCCGGCGTCATCCTGGCCGTGGCGTGTCTCGCTGCACCACGCCGCCATCGCAGCGGGCAAGCGGCCGAGACCGTCTGACGGGGCGATTGCCTTCGCGCCGCGAGGGCGCTAGGACAGCCTGCCTTATCCAGTCGAATGACATGAGAGTGCTCCGGTGAGCCAGCCGCGCGAGTTCATCCTGACCCTGTCCTGCCCGGACGTGATCGGCATCGTCGCCGCCGTCTCCGGCTTTCTGGCCGAGCGCGGCTGCAACATCATCGACAGCGCGCAGTTCGGCGATCGCGACAGCGGCGCCTTTTTCATGCGGGTGTCGTTCGCGGTGCCGGACGGGCCGTCGCTGGACGACATCAGGCAGGCGTTCGGCGAGATCGGTCGGCGCTACGCCATGCGCTGGTCGATCGACGATGCGGCTGCGCGCCCGCGCGTCCTGATCATGGTCTCGCGCTTCGGGCACTGCCTGAACGACCTGCTCTATCGCTATCGCATTGGCGCGCTCGGCATCGACATCCCGGCGATCGTGTCCAATCACCGCGACTACTACCGCCTCGCCGCGTCGTACGACATTCCGTTCCACCACCTGCCCGTCACCAAGACGACCAAGCAGGACCAGGAACGGCGCCTGATGGAGATCGTCGAGCAGGAGGATGTCGAACTGGTGGTGCTGGCGCGCTACATGCAGGTCTTGTCCAACGCGCTGTGCGAGCGGATGTCCGGCCGGATCATCAACATCCATCACAGCTTCCTGCCCAGCTTCAAGGGCGCGAAGCCGTACCACCAGGCCCATGAACGCGGCGTTAAGCTGATCGGTGCGACCGCGCACTATGTCACGGCCGATCTGGATGAGGGGCCGATCATCGAGCAGGACGCCCGCCCGGTCGGCCATAGCCAGACGCCGGACGATCTGATCGCCATCGGCCGCGATATCGAAAGCGCGGTTCTGGCGCGCGCCGTCGCCTGGCACACCGAACGGAGGGTCCTGTTAAACGGCGGGCGAACCGTGGTCTTTCGTTAGGCTTCTTTGGTTAGGCGCCTTTCGCTAGGCGTTCACCCGAAGCGTCATGGTCGCGCTCATCGCCGCGCCCGGTTCCAGGGCGACCAGGCCCGTCTCCGCCTGATCCCGCAGATTGACCGCATTGTTGATGTTGCTGACCGGTTCGGCACAGAAGAAGTCGGCGCCGTCCGGCGCGTAAGCGACGAGGTATCGCAACGCATCGCTGCCCGTCAGGCTCAGCGTCTTGCCGGCCTGCGACAGGTCAATCGTCGCCGCCCGGGACCAGCCGGTGAAGCAATGGTCGAGATAGTCCGCACCGGGCGGGTGCCAGCCGCCGACCAGGTTTTCCGGCGGCTGCACGGTGACATGGCGCATGGGCAGCATGGTGTCGTCGTTCAGCCAGACACCCGAGACATCCGCCCGCAAACCGCGTTCCCGGGCTCGCCCGAAATAGGGGTGGAAGCCCAGGCCGGCCGGCATGGTCTCATCGCCGGTGTTCTTCACCGTCAGGGTCGCCGCCAGCGCGTCGTCGGACAGCTCGAACGACAGCTCGGCGCGATAGGCAAACGGCCAATCGCCCGGCTCGTAATCGTAGGCCAACAGCACGCGTGCGGCATCGTGTCGCTCGACCCGCCAGGCGCGGCGCCAGCCATGGCCGTGAATTGCGTGCGCACCCAGCATGGTGCTGTGCAGCTGAACGGTTCGGCCGTTCCACTGAAACCGGCCAAGGCCGATGCGGTTGGAAAAGGGGATGAGCGGGAAGCATCCGCTGTCCAACGGGTCGGTTGACCCCGCCGGCGCCGGACGCAGCAGATCGATCTCCGCGTCGGCCTGCCGCCAGGCAAACCGTCGGATGACGGATCCGTGTGCCGGATCGATCGTCAGGCGCAAGGTTTCGGTCTTGATTTCCATCGGCGGTTGATCCCGCGTTCGATCTAGCACCATTGTGTTAAAATCGGATGCGGATTTGACATGGCAGCATTGCGTTTGGGCTTGCGTTGGGTGCCGGGGCGGCGATAGATAGCGCGACGTTAGCTCGATTGTATCGACACACTCCAGACCCGCGGCCCGAGGCCGCCCCAATTGGCCCGAATGTCCGTAACGTTTCTGAATACTCCCTAGCATATGGAATATTTTCTGCAGCAGGTCATCAACGGCCTGACGCTGGGCGCCATCTACGGCTTGATCGCGATTGGTTACACGATGGTCTACGGGATCATCGGCATGATCAATTTCGCCCATGGCGACATTTTCATGATCGGCGCCTTCATCTCGCTCATGGGCTTCTTGCTGCTGGGGCTGTTGGGCGTCGGCTGGCTGCCGCTGACCCTGCTGATCGTCCTGATCGCCTCGATGATGCTGACGGCGGCCTATGGCTGGACCGTGGAACGGCTGGCCTATCGGCCCCTGCGCGGCTCGTTCCGGCTTGCGCCGCTGATCTCCGCCATCGGCATGTCCTTGTTTTTGCAGAACTATGTGCAGTTGCTGCAGGGCGCGCGGGCAAAACCGCTGCCGCCGGTTATCGAGGGCGGCTTTGAGCTGATGCGCCGGCCGGACGGTTTCACCGCCACGATCAGCTATCTGCAGATCCTGATCATCCTGTTGACCGTCGTCCTGATGATCGCCTTCACGTTCCTGATCCAGCGCACCTCGCTCGGCCGTCAGCAGCGATCGTGCGAGCAGGACAAGACCATGGCCGCCCTGATCGGCGTGAATGTCGACCGCACGATTTCCATCACCTTCGTCATGGGCGCCGCCTTGGCCGCCGTGGCCGGCCTGGTCTATCTGATGCGCTACGGCGTGATCGACTTCTTCGAGGGCTTTCTGGTCGGCATCAAGGCGTTCACCGCCGCCGTCCTGGGCGGCATCGGGTCGCTGCCCGGCGCCATGCTGGGCGGGCTGTTGATCGGCATGATCGAGGCGCTGTGGTCCGGCTACTTCTCGGTCCAGTACAAGGATGTCGCGGTCTTCGGCGTGCTTGTCCTGGTGCTGATCTTCCGGCCGAGCGGCTTGTTGGGCAAGCCCGAGATCGAGAAGGTCTAGCCGCCATGGCTGCCGTTCAACGACCGTCCATGGACGACGTGCTGCCGCGTATCGGGCGCGAGGCCGCTTTGGCCGGCCTGGTCACCTTGGCGCTGACCGCGACCATGGTCGGCCTGCACACCGTGCCCGGGGCGCAAAGCCGCCTGACCTTGGAATTCCGCTTCGGCGACGTTCTGATGGCCGTCGTCCTGGTCTTTTTCGGCCGCATGGCGCTGGCCTTCACGCGCGAGGGCTTTCCGGCCTATGGCTTGGGCATCGGCGTGCTGATCGTGGCCGGCAGCCTGCTGTATCCGGGCCTGCCGACGGTGGTCGAGGTCATGGGCGTCGGGGCCGGGGCGATCGTCGGCATCAATGCCGTCTGGCGGCTTGCGCGCCCGATACGGCCGGACCGGCCGCCGCCGAAAACCAGCGCCCAGCTGATGGACGATGTCGCGGCCTGGGTCCAGCGCCAGTCGGTGGTCATCGGCGTCATCGGCGTCGCCTTCGCCATCGCCCTGCCGTTTCTGTTCCCCGACCGGTCGTCGATCGACCTGGCCACACTGGTCATGACCTACATCATGCTCGGCTGGGGCTTGAACATCGTCGTCGGCTTGGCCGGCCTCTTAGACCTCGGCTATGTCGCCTTCTACGCGGTCGGGGCCTATTCCTACGGCCTGCTGGCTCAGTATTTCGACTTCAGCTTTTGGCTCTGCCTGCCGCTGGCCGGCCTGTTGGCGGCCTTCGCGGGCCTGATCCTCGGTTTCCCGGTCCTGCGGCTGCGCGGCGACTATTTCGCCATCGTCACGCTCGGCTTCGGCGAGATCATCCGCGTGGTCCTGCAAAACTGGTCCAGCTTCACCGGCGGGCCGGACGGCATCGCCTCGATCCCCCGGCCCAGCTTTTTCGGCATCGCGGAGTTCACCAGCGCGCCGGAGGCCGACGGGTTGCCGTCGTTCCATACCCTGTTCGGCCTGGAATTCACGCCGCTGCACCGGCTGATCTTTCTCTACTATCTGATCTTGATCCTGGCGCTGGTCGTGAACGCCGTGTCGCTTAGGATCAGAAGGCTGCCGCTGGGCCGATCGTGGGAGGCGCTGCGCGAGGACGACGTGGCCTGCCAATCGCTTGGCATCAACCGGCGCAACATCAAGCTCGCGGCCTTCACGATCTCGGCCATGTTCGGCGGCTTTGCCGGGTCCTTCTTCGCCACCCGCCAAGGCTTCATCAGCCCGGAAAGCTTCACCTTCATCGAATCGGCGATCGTGCTGGCCATCGTGGTGCTGGGCGGCATGGGCAGCCAGACGGGCGTCGTGCTGGCCGCCATCCTGATCATCGGCATGCCGGAGCTGTTCCGCGAGCTTGAGGAATACCGCATGCTGATCTTCGGCGCGGCCATGGTGATCATCATGGTCTGGCGGCCGCGCGGATTGCTGGCGCACCGGGTGCCGACCGTCACCCTGCATGGCGGCCGGCGCAAGGGCGGGCCGTCCCCTGGCCAACGCCCCGAACAGGTGCCCGCCGAATGATGGATGTCCAGGCACCCGTGCTGACCGTCGACCACCTGACCATGCGGTTCGGTGGCTTGACCGCGGTCGACGATGTCTCCTTCCAGGCCGGCGCGAAGGACATCACGGCCGTCATCGGCCCGAACGGCGCCGGCAAGACGACCATGTTCAACTGCCTCACCGGCTTCTACAAGCCGACCGAGGGCCAGTTGGCGCTGAGCCGCAATGGCGCCACGCACTATCTTGAGCGCATGGAAGGCCACCTGATCGCTGCCAAGGCCGGTGTCGCGCGCACCTTTCAGAACATCCGCCTGTTCGCGAACATGAGCGTGTTGGAAAACCTGCTGGTGGCCCAGCACAACAAGCTGATGAAGGCGTCCGGCTATTCGATTGCCGGCCTCTTCGGCCTGCCGAGCTATCGCCGGGCGGAGCGGGAGGGCATCGAGCTTGCCAAATATTGGCTGGATAAGGTCAGGCTGACCGAGCGCGCAGACTGGGAGGCCGGCAACCTGCCGTACGGCGCCCAGCGCCGCCTGGAGATTGCGCGCGCCATGTGCACCGACCCCGGCTTGCTGTGTCTCGACGAGCCGGCAGCGGGCCTTAACCCGCGGGAAACGGGCGAGCTGAACGAGCTGATCCTGTCCATCCGATCCGACCACCAGGTCGGGGTTCTGTTGATCGAGCATGACATGAGCGTGGTCATGAAGATCTCCGACCACGTTATCGTGCTGGACTATGGTCAGAAAATCGCGGACGGCGCGCCGGAGGCGGTGCGCAACGACCCCGCCGTGATCCGGGCCTATCTGGGCGAGGAAGAGGACGACGAACTGCCGCCCGACGTCGCGGCCGATCTCGCCCGCGATGCCGCGCAGCCGAGGGATCCCGACGCATGATCCTGACGGTCGACAACGTCCACACCTTCTACGGCGCGATCGAAGCGCTGCGCGGGGTCAGCTTGGAGGTCGACGAGGGCGAGATCGTCACCCTGATCGGTGCCAACGGGGCCGGCAAGTCGACCTTGTTGATGACCATTTGCGGCAACCCGCAGGCAAGGTCGGGCCAGATCGTCTTCGACGGCGAGACCATCACCCGTACGCCGACCTTTCAGATCGTGCGCAAGGGCATCGCCCAATCGCCGGAAGGGCGTCGGATATTCCCCCGGATGACGGTTCTGGAGAACTTGCAGATGGGGGCGCTGACCAGCGATCCGGCGCATTTCGACGGTGATCTGGAGCGGATTTTCGCGCTGTTTCCACGACTGCGCGAGCGCAGCGGCCAGCGCGGCGGCACCTTGTCGGGCGGCGAGCAGCAGATGCTTGCCATCGGCCGGGCGATGATGAGCCGGCCGCGCCTGCTGTTGCTGGACGAACCCTCGCTTGGCCTCGCGCCGATGATCGTGAAGCAGATCTTTGAGGTGATCGAGGACATCAACCGGGAACAGGGCGTGACGGTGTTCCTGGTCGAACAGAACGCGTTCCACGCCCTGCGGCTGGCGACGCGTGGCTACGTCATGGTTAATGGCGAGATCACCCTGACCGGGACGGGCGCGGAACTGCTGTCCAACGAAGAGGTCCGCGCGGCCTATCTGGAAGGGGGGCACTGACCGGTGCTGCGAACCCTGCGCCTGGCCGTTTGGCCGCTTATGCTCGCGCTCATCCTGGCGGCGGCGCCGGCGGCGGCGCAAAGCTCCGTTGTCGGGCTTTGGGTCAGCGAGGATGGCGGGATCATGTTCCGTCTGTCGCCCGACAGCACGTACGAGCTGACAGGCTCCCTCGCTGTCGAAGAGCCACAATTGACCGGCCGTTACGCGGTGCCGGAAGGGGCCGGCGAAATCATCGCGCGCGCCGCCGAGCGGTCGGGCGCCATCCGCTTCACCATCATCGAATTGGGCGACGAGAGCCTGATCCTGGTTTCCGACACGATTCTCGGCGGCTCCGTGACGTTTACCCGCCCCTCGGCCGTGGCCGTCGCGATCGACCGCGCGCTCAGCGGTTACGCCCTGTTCTGGCTCGTGATCATGATCGGCGGCGCGGTCATGACCGGCCAGGCGCTTGGGCGGACCTGGCAGCCGTTTTGGAAAACGGTGCCGTACTCGGTTCTGATTGGATTTGCCGATGTCTGCCCCAGCCTGTTTGACGGACGCCTTATCAACAATCTGGATGCGGTGATGCTTTTTGTCATACATACACCCATCCTTTTTCTCGCCATGTTGGTGGCCTATTTCACGACGAGGGCCAGTCGAATGGTTTCCCAATATCCATGGCGCTATCGCCGATCCGGTATTTTCGGTTGGCGTGAGATCGGCGGTTGATGTTGAATTTGACGTGAACGAGATCGGCGTGCAGCGCCCGCCTTCGAGGCGCGCGCTTCACGCCCACGAGGTGCCATGCACGCCTAAGGGCATGGCGCAGGGACACCGGACCAAGCAACCAATCTTGACAGCATTGACCTCGACGTCCGGTGTCCGGAGAGGCAACGCGAAAGGAGTAACGTGAATGAACAGGACTAAACTGGCATTGCTGGCGACGGCCGCGACCATGGCATTTGGCGCGACCGCCGCCCAGGCCCAGATCCAGATTGGCACGGCCGGACCGATGACCGGCCAATACGCCTCGTTCGGCGAACAGATGCGGGCCGGTGCCGAACGCGCCGTAGCCGACCTGAACGCCGCCGGCGGTGTTCTGGGGCAACAGTTGGAGCTTTATGTCGGCGACGACGCCTGCGACCCCCGCCAGGCGGTTTCCGTCGCCAACGAGGCGGTGAACGAGGGCGTGATCTTCATGGCCGGGCATTTCTGCTCCGGCTCGTCGATCCCGGCGTCGGAGGTCTATACCGAGGAAGGCGTGCTGCAGATTTCGCCGGCCTCGACCAATCCGGCCCTGACCGACAATGGCGGCCCGAACGTTTTCCGTGTTTGCGGCCGGGACGATCAGCAGGGTCTGATCGCGGCGCAGTACATCGAGGAGAACTATCCGGACTCCAACCTGGCGATTGTCCACGACCGTACGGCCTATGGCCAGGGTCTGGCCGATGCCACCCGCATCGCCCTGAACGCCAATGGTTATCTGGAGGCGCTCTACGAGGCCTACACGCCGGGCGAGTCCGATTACTCCGCCCTGGCGACCTTGCTGAACGACAACAGCGTCGACGTTATCTATGTCGGCGGCTATCACACCGAGGCTGGCCTGCTGGTGCGCCAGATGCGCGAGCAGGGTATGGACACCCAGCTCATCTCCGGCGACGCGCTGGTGACCGACGAGTTCTGGTCGATCACCGGTGACGCCGGTGAGGGCACGCTGATGACGTTCGGTCCGGATCCGCGGAACTTTGAGGCGGCGGCCGAGGTGGTTGCGGCGTTCCGTGCCGACGATTTCGAGCCGGAGGGCTACACCCTCTACACCTACGCTGCCATCCAGGTCTTTGCCCAGGCGGCGGAGATTGCCGGCACGACCGATCTGGACGCGGTTATCGAGGCCCTGCACGGCAACGAGTTCGAGACCGTCATCGGCCCGATCAGCTTCGACAGCCAGGGCGACATCCTGCAGCCCGCCTATGTCTGGTACGAGTGGTCGAACGGCAACTACGCCGAGATCGCCCCTGAGCCGGCCATGGCCGATGCAGGCATCGACGAACTGAGGCAAATGGTGATGCAGTTGGCCGATGAGGTGGCGGCGCTGCGTGCCGAGGTGCAAGCGCTCAGTCAATAGTAGTTGAGACGGTTGCAGCGAGAACTGCAGCGTTATCGGGCCTTGGCCCTGCGGGCCGGCGTTCTCGTCGGCCCCTTTTTCTTGGCTGCCAATGGTTTCCGTCCGTCTCCAGAGCCGTTGAAACTCGGGCCGGCCGATGTATGTTATGGCGCCTTTTCGACCGGCATTATGCCGCAGGTCGCAAAGATGATTTCCAAGTCGAGTTGAAAGTCTGCAGTCATGGATGTGGGAAGCCTGCCCGCGGGGTTCGACAAAAGGGGTTTGGACAAGGACGCGCTGAAGCGCTCGTTCCTGGAATGGTTGGTCTATGCCGTGGGCAAGGACACCGAACATGCCAAGCCCCATGATTGGTTCACCTCCGTCGCCTTCGCCGTGCGCGACCGTCTGGTCGACCAGTGGATGGCGTCGACTCGGTCGTACTACGAGCGCGACCAGAAGCGGGTCTACTACCTGTCCTTGGAGTTTCTGATCGGCCGGTCGCTGGAAAACTCCATGGCCAATCTGGGCATCGTGGAAGCCTGCCGCGAGGCCTTGCAGGAAGTCGGCGTCGACCTGGAAACGCTGTTTGAGACGGAGAGCGACGCCGCCTTGGGCAATGGCGGCCTGGGCCGCCTGGCCGCCTGTTTCCTCGACAGCATGGCGACGGTCGGCATCGCGGGCTACGGCTACGGCATCCGCTATCAGTACGGGCTGTTCAAGCAATCCTTCGACAATGGCTGGCAGATCGAACAGCCGGAGGACTGGCTGAGGGGCGGCAACCCGTGGGAATTTGAGCGGCCGGAGGTGGCGTACCCGATCGACTTCTTCGGTCATGTCGAGCCGGTGGAGTCCGACGATGAGGAGCCGAAATTCCGCTGGGTCGGCGGGCAGAGGGTGCTGGCGGTGGCCTACGACACGCCGGTGGTCGGCTATGGCGGTCGGCAGATCAACACCTTGCGACTGTGGTCCGCAAAGCCCACCAGCGCGTTTGATTTCGATAATTTTAACCGCGGCGACTATCTCGGCGCGGTCCAACAGAAGGTGGACGCCGAGACCCTGAGCCGCGTGCTCTACCCCAACGACATGACGGAGCAGGGGCAGGAACTGCGGCTGAAGCAGGAGTACTTCTTCACCTCCGCCTCGCTGCAGGATCTGCTGCGCCGTTTCCGTTCGAACCATGAGAACTGGGACGCGCTGCCGGACAAGGTCGCGATCCAGCTGAACGACACCCATCCGGCCATCGCGGTGCCGGAACTGATGCGGCTGTTGATCGACGTCTATGGCTTGAACTGGGCGCAGGCCTGGTCGCTGACCAGCCGGACGATCAACTACACCAACCACACGCTCTTGCCGGAGGCGCTGGAGAGCTGGTCCGTCGGCCTGATGGAGCGGCTGTTGCCGCGGCACATGCAGATTATCTATGAGATCAATGCCCGCTTCCTGCGCCAGATCAGCAAACGGTCCTCGCCGACGCGGGCCGGTCTCGACAGCCTGTCGCTGATCGACGAGCATGGCGGCCGGCGCGTCCGCATGGGCAATCTCGCCTTCCTCGGCAGCCGGCGCGTGAACGGCGTTTCGGCGCTGCATACGGAGCTGATGAAGGAAACGGTCTTCCGGGACCTGCACGCGCTCTATCCCGACCGCATCGTCAACAAAACCAACGGCATCACGCCACGGCGCTGGCTGCATCAATGCAACCGACCGCTGGCCGATCTGATTTGCCAGACGATCGGCGACGGCTGGATCGGCGATCTTGAAGACCTGCGGCGTCTGGAACCGTTCGCCGAGGATACCGGCTTCAAGAACGCTTTTGACGCGGCCAAGCAGGCGAACAAGCGCCGGCTCGCCGATATCATCGGCCGAACGCTGGGGCAACCGGTGGACCCGCTGTCCCTGTTCGACGTCCACATCAAGCGCATCCACGAGTACAAGCGCCAGCTGCTGAACCTGATCCAGACCGTCGCGCTTTACAACGAGATGCGCGACGACCCCACCGCCGACTGGCAGCCTCGGGTCAAGATCTTCGCCGGCAAGGCCGCGCCCGGCTACGCGCTCGCCAAGCTGTTCATCAAGCTGGCCAACGACATCGCCCAGAAGATCAACCACGACCCGGCGGTGCGCGATCTCTTGAAGGTTGCCTTCCTGCCGAACTACAACGTCACGCTGGCGGAACGGATCATCCCGGCCGCCGACTTGTCCGAGCAGATCTCGACCGCGGGCAAGGAAGCGTCCGGCACCGGCAACATGAAGCTGGCGCTGAATGGCGCCTTGACCATCGGCACGCTTGACGGTGCGAACGTCGAAATCCGCGATCGGGTTGGGGCCGACAACATCTTCATCTTCGGCATGACGGCAGCCGAGGTCGGGTCCCTGCGTGCGGGCGGAACGTTCAGCCCGGCCGAGACCATCGCCGCCGACCCTAGGCTGAAACGCGCCATTGACATGATCTCAGACGGCGCCTTCTCGCCGGACGATCCGGAGCGTTTCAGGCCGGTGGTGGACAATCTGATCCATCACGACCCGTTCCTGGTCACCGCGGACTTCACCAGCTACGCCGATACCCAGGCGGTGGTGGACGACCTTTATCGCGACCGTGACGCCTGGGTCACCAAGGCGATCTTGAACACCGCCCGTGTCGGCTGGTTCTCGTCCGATCGCACCGTGCGCGAATACGCCCAGGAAATCTGGCAGGCGCTGCCGCCGCTGGCGGAGGCCGCCGAGTAGTCCGTAGTCCCGTTCCGGTTCTCGGCCCTTGTTCGTGGCGCCTAACCGCTGATTGACTGAGACGTCCTGTCCGTCAGCGCCGGGGGCGGCGGTCGCGTTTCGGTCGGTGCGGTCCGGTGGAAACCGAAGATCACGCCGAACACCATCAGGACCGCGATCACCAGCGACGGGATGCCCGGCACCAGGTCGGCCGCCACGGCAACCGCCAGGATCACCAAGGCGACCTTCACCACGGCGATGATGCCGACCACACGGTCGTGCCGCCAACCGGCGCGGACGGGCTGCTGATAGGCATGTTCCCGGTGCGGGCGCCAAACCCGCTCGCGCCGGATCAGGCGGCTGGCGAGCGTGCTGGTCGTGTCCGCGACATGAAACAGTGACAACAGCAGGGCCTCGACCAAATGGCCCTCGAAGGCCAGCAACAGCAGAACCCAGCCAAGCAAGAACCCAAGCGGAACACTGCCGACATCGCCGAGAAAGACGCGGGCGGGGTGCCAGTTCCAGATCAGAAAGCCGCATGCGATGCCGACCAGCACGAGACCACAATCCGTCAGCGCGTCGGGCAGCGCCATGGTGCCCATGAAGCCGGCCAGCGCGCCGATCAGTGCGACGCCGGCGCCGACGGTCAGGATTTCGATGGCAGACAGCCCGTCCAGACCGTCCATAAAATTGAATAGGTTAATGTACCAAAGCCAGGCAAGCCCGATCAGCAGCCGTTCCATAACCAGCGGCAGGGCATCGAACAGGCGATAGTCGGGCGGCAGGATCAAGAGCACGATCGCCACGGCGACGGCCTGACAAACCAGGCGCGGCCAAGGCGAAATCGGGCGCACGTCGTCCAGGCCGGAAATCGCCATAAGGCCGATGGCGCCGATGATGATGGACCAGGGAACCGACTGGCCGCCGAGAAACGAGGCCGCGGCAACCCCGGCAAGCGCGACCGGCACCAAAAGCCAGCCGGCGCCCAGCGGCGTCGGGTGTTTGTGGCTGCTGCGGTTGTTCGGCCAATCAATGACCGACCACCGTTTCAATGCGAATTTAAGTGGCCCGAGACCAAAGGCGGTCAAGAACGCGGCCGCCAGACCAAGCCAAAGCCCGGATGACGTCAAGGCTCAAGCCCAAGACGGTCATAGTCTTGAAGAATCATGCTCGCAACTCTATGACTTGTGAAGCCTGTTTCCACCAAATGACGGGAAGCCGAGCCGAAACGCAAGCGTTTTTTCTTGTCAGCAACTAGTACTTGCGTCGCATCTACTAAAGATAATAGGTCGCCAGGTTCGGCTAACAGTCCAGTAGAGTTATTCAGAACAATATCTCGGCAACCTGGCGTATTTGTGGCGATGGCGGGGCGGCAACATGCCGACGATTCCAACAGCGTCACCGGAACGCCCTCGCCGCCGAGCGATGCCAGAATGGCGATGTCCGCTTCTCGCCAAATTGTGCGCACATCCGTGACATGGCCGCGCCATTCGATCCCGGGAAGCGATCCCCATGCTTCCAGGTCTGCCACGCTGTAGCTGCTGGGGTTTGCCGGATCCGGCTTGCCCACCAGCAAGAGGCGACAGGGCGTACCCGCCGCTTGGACGCGGCGAACCGCCTCCACGATCAGATCGATCCCCTTGATGCGGATCATCCGGGCGACGACGGCCAGGGTGACGACCGCGTTTTCCGGCGGCGGCATCGGGGTGTAGCGTTCCAGGTCGATCCCCGAACCGGGCAGCACGGTGGTTCTTTGCGGGTCGATCCAGCGGTCCGCCGCAAGGCGGTCGCAATCATCCTGATTGAGTGTCTCGACCCGGCTGGACCGGTGCTTCAACGGACCGGCAAGCAATGGTCGCAAGACCTTTCGCAGGGCGCGCACCCGTCTCTGTTCGCTGGCAAACAGATAGCCGAGGCCGGCAAAGAGATTGATCGATGCGGCCACGCCGGCACGCCTTGCGGCATAGCTGCCGGTTGCGATCGCCTTGATACCGATGTGATGGGTGAGATCCGGCTTCAGGCGCCGAAACAGACGGGCCAGCCGGAAGACGCGCGCGGTTTCGGTTGCCGGGTTGAACCGGCCGCGCCCGAGATCGAACGGCGCCAGCCCCAGGCCGGCCGTTCGGATCTCGTCGGCGTGTTGGTCGACCTTGGTGACCACCGTCACCCGATAGCCGGCGTCGCGGACGGCGCGGGCCACGGGCAGCCAGTGCAGGCAGAAATACCAGTCCTCGGCGACGAGGAAAACGATATGGGCTTTGCTCACGTATGGTGTTCTATTCCTGTTTTGGGCCGTGCTTCGGGCAGGCCGCATGTCCGCAGCACCAGCCTGAGAATGTGATTGGCGGCATCGTCCAGATCTTCGCGCCCCAACTTCGGTTTGGCCAGAACGGCGGCGACCTGGACGTCGAAATCGGCATAGGTCTGGGTTACCGCCCAAAGGCTGAAGAACAGATGATGAGGGTCGACCGGCGCCATTTTCCCGGCCCTGATCCAGTCCGCGATCACCGCGGCCTTCTCGTTCACCCGGTCGCGCAGCTTGGTCTTCAGATAGTGTGACACGTGCTGCGCGCCGTGAATGATCTCGTTGGCAAACACCTTGGACGCCATCGGGCGCTGGCGGGTGAAGCGCATCTTGTCGCGGACATAGTCGGCGAAGGCGTCGGCCGGCTCGCGGTCGGGCCGGAAATGGTCGAAGGCGTCGACCCAGCCGTCCAGCACACGGTTCAGCAGGGCGCGATACAGGCCCTCCTTGGTGCCGAAATAGTAGTGCAGGTTCGCCTTGGGCAGGTTGGCCGCCTCGGCGATCGCCTGCATGGTCGTGCCGTTGAAACCGGCCTCGGCGAACACCGCCTCCGCCGCCCGCAGAATGCGGTCTTCGTTCAACCGGCGGGTTCGACCGCCGTTCGATCGCGGCAGCGCCGAAACATCGGCCAACGGCCGGATCTGGTCTTGTGGCTCTTCACCGCTGTTTCGCGCGGTTGCGCCGCCCCGTGGCATGTGTTCCCCCGATATCATTCCGTTGATTTAGCCCCTTTTTGACCATTTGGTCAGGGTTTTTGCCGCCTGACGGCAGGAATGGGTCCGATGGCTGCCTGGGACGCGTACTCGGGCAATAAGGCGATCTTTGGGGGACAGGGAAGGAGGCGATGATGCAAGGGCCCGACGCCGCACCGGGACGTCCAGCCTGGCGGCCTGCCGTCTCGGTACGGCCGCTCAGGATTTCAGTTGCAGGGCGGTCTGGGCTTCCAAAAGCAGACTGTGGACCAGCCGATGGCTGCCATCGACATAGCGGCGGACCCAGAAGCTGTCGAGATAGTGGTCCATTGAGCGGATCGCGGCGTAGGAGCCGACGTCGCCGATCCGGACGTTGAAGTAGAAGACGTGGGAAAAGCACGGATCGCCGTCTTGCGGCAGCCCGAACGCGCTGATCACATTGTAGTCGTAGCTGGGGATATCGAGTTGGGCGACCAGCGCCGGCAGATCGTCGCCAAGCTGGCCCAGCCGCTCGATCGTCGGCTGATATCGGCCCAAAAGGGCGCTCAGGCCCGCAAAGGCGAGGTCCCGCTGCCGCCCCTCAAGCGTGTCCATCGCGGTCTGGATCAGGCCGGACACAGCCGCCGGATCGATTTGCTTCAGCAGGTCAACCGCGCCGATCGCGCTGGCATCGGACACGTCGTGGTCGATGGCATAGCCCGGCCGATCGAACGAAAGATTGCCGCGAAAGGCGTTCTCCGCATAGGCGTAGTAGACGGTCGCCATCGCCACGGCCTCGGCCAGCGTCATGAAGGCGGCCGATTCGCGGCACCGGAGATCGAGATTGTCGACGCCGAAAAAGGTTATCGGCGTGCCGTTGTTCGACGGGTCAGGCCGCACCCAATCCTGCGCCGCCAGGGTCAGCGGATGGTCGAGATAACCGGGTAGAGGCTGTTGAGCGTCGGCGCCCGTCAGGTGAAGGCCTGACAGGATCGCCACCAAGGCTGCCATCCACCACCGTGTCACGATCGATAATCCACAGCCAACGCGTGCCGACGGCGTGCCGTCAGAACTTGGCCTCGGCGACCTTCTTGATCAGGAAGTCGCGGAACACCGATATCCGCTTTGAGTGGCGCAGCTCTTCGGCGTAGACGAAGTAGGCCTCGGCCTTCGGCCCGCTCACCTCCGGCAGCACCCGCACGATGTTCAGGTTCTCGTCGATCATGTAGTCGGGCAGGGCGGCCAGGCCCAGGCCGCTGCGCACCGCGCGGTAGATGGCGTACTGGTTGTTGACCTCCAGGATCACGTTGCGCTCGCCCGGCTCCGGGTCGCCGACGGCGGTGATCCAGTTGATGTCGTGGATCGGCGGCCTGGTGTCGTGGCCATAGACGATCAGATCGTGGTTTTTCAGATCCTCGACCGTTTGCGGGATGCCGCGACGCTTCAGATAGTCCACCGAGCCGTAGATGTGGAAGCGTACGGTCATCAGATGGCGCTGGATCAGGTCCGGCTGGCGTGGCTCCGTCATGCGCACGGCCACGTCGGCCTCGCGCATGCCCAGGTCAAGTTCGCTGTCGTCGATCAAGAGGGACAGCTGAATGTCCGGGTACAGCGTCAGGAACTCGCGCGCCCGAGGGGTCAGCCAGGTCGAGCCGAAGGCGACCGTGGTCGTCACCCGCAACTGGCCCGCCGCCTGCTTCTTGCTTTCGACAAGCTGGGCCTCGGTGATCGACAGCTTGGCGAAGACCTCGTGGGCGGTCTTGTACAACAGCTCGCCCTGCTCGGTCAGGATCAGGCCGCGCGCGTGCCGGTGGAACAGCGGCACGTTCAGGCTCTCCTCAAGCGCGCTGATTTGCCGGCTGACCGCCGACTGGCTGAGGTTCAGCCTTTCGCCCGCATGGGTGAAGCTGCCCGCCTCGGCCACGGCGTGAAACACGCGCAGCTTATCCCAATCCATGCGTCCGCGAGCGACCACTTCGTTTTGTTCCTCTCACAAGCCAACGGCCGGGTCGGAGCCCGCCGCGGCGTTCCACTTGTCCGTTGTTTGGCCCGGTCCGGGCCGTGAGCGACTATGTACCCATTGTCGCCGTTTGGCGCGGCGAAGGCAATCGTCCTTGGGTGAATATACCTATTCTGCGGCCTGGCTGGGAGAGTCTTCCAACCCATCCCGACCGCCGATGCGCGGCGAAACGTCGGCAATCTCGTGCTCGGCCAGGAATTTTTCCGCCTCCAGCGCGGCCATGCAGCCCATGCCGGCCGCCGTGACCGCCTGGCGATAGATCTTGTCCTTCACGTCGCCGGCGGCGAAGACGCCGGGAATGTCGGTCGCGGTCGAATCGGGGGCGGTCAGGATGTAGCCGCCCGCATCCATCTCCACCTTGCCCTTGAACACGGCCGTGGCCGGGTCGTGGCCGATGGCGACGAAGACGCCGTCGACGTCGATGTCACGGGTTTCGCCGGTCTTGCTGTGGGCCAGCCGGATGCCGGTGACAGCCGGCGGATCGCCGCCGCCGAGGATCTCCTTCACCTGGTGATCCCAGATCACCTCGATCTTCGGATTGGCGAACAGGCGATTCTGCAGGATTTTCTCCGCGCGAAGCTGATCGCGGCGATGGACCAAGGTGACCTTGGTGGCGTGATTGGTCAGGAACAGCGCCTCCTCGACGGCCGAATTGCCGCCGCCGATCACCGCGACCTCCTTGCCGCGAAAGAAAAAGCCGTCGCAGGTCGCGCACGCGCTGACGCCTTGGCCCTGATACTTCTGTTCCGAAGGCAGCCCCAGCCAGCGGGCCTGGGCGCCGGTGGCGATGATCACCGTGTCGGCGACATAGCGATCGCCGGAATCGGCCGTGCAGGTGAACGGCCGGGACGAAAAGTCCACATCCGTGATCACGTCGAACATCATGCGCGTGCCGACATGCTCTGCCTGGCCCGCCATCTGTTCCATCAGCCACGGGCCTTGGATCACGTCGGCGAAACCCGGATAGTTCTCCACGTCGGTGGTAATGGTCATCTGGCCGCCCGGCTGCAGACCTTGCACCAGGATCGGCTCCAAACTGGCGCGCGCCGCATAGATCGCGGCGGTGTAGCCCGCCGGGCCCGAGCCGATGATCAACACCTTCGTACGATGGGTTTCTGGCATGATATGTGCTTCCTGAATCGGCGCTGTCGGATGACGCCAATTTGACGGTTCGCCACCCTAATCCCGCTCCGCCGCGGTTCACAAGGGCGCGCTTTCCAGATAGTCATGGCGCGCGGGTTTTGCTAGCCGTTGCCCCTTGTGCTGCCGCGCGCTCGGTAATATTTTTGCGCAATCCCCTATCAGATTGTTACGAGAAAACCCAATGCGCCGCATCAAGCTTGACCGGATCGACCGCCGTATCCTTCGCGATCTGCAAAACAATGGTCGCATGACAAACGTCGAACTGGCCAAGCGCGCGGGAATTTCCGCGCCCCCCTGCCTCAGGCGCGTGCGCGCCTTGGAGGAGGCCGGCTTCATCCGCGGCTATCACGCGGACCTCAATCCCGAGGCGCTGGGCTTCGGCGTCACCGTGTTCGCCCAGGTCGGCCTGTCCAGCCAGGCCGAGGTCGATTTGAAGGCGTTCGAAGACCTGGTGAACGAATGGCCGCTGGTGCGCGAGTGCCACATGCTGGCCGGCGAGATGGACTTCCTGTTGAAGGTCGTGGCCGAGGATTGGGACGCCTATCAGCGGTTCCTGACCACACAGCTTACGGCCGCGCCCAACGTCAGCCACGTGAAGTCGGCACTGGCCATCCGCACCAGCAAGCTGCAGCCGGGCGTTCCCGTTGATGTCGATGGGGCGGACGCCGGCTAACCAGCGCCCGGCTTCTGGGGTCGAGGCTACTTAAACAAACCGGATCTGAACGATCTCGTAGCTTTTTGAGCCGCGCGGCGTGCTCACCTCGACCGATTCGCCGACGGCCTTGCCGATCAGCGAGCGGGCGAGGGGTGCGGTGATCGACAGCCGGCCGGACTTGATGTCGGACTCATCCTGCCCGACGATCTGATACTCGGCCTCTTCGTCGGTATCCTCGTCGGCCAGCCGGACGGTGGCGCCGAACTTCACGGCGTCGCCGGACAGCTTCGCCACGTCGATGACCTCGGCGCGCGAAATCTTGTCCTCCAGCTCCATGACCCGGCCTTCGATGAAGCTCTGCCGTTCCCGGGCGGCGTGGTATTCCGCGTTTTCCGAAAGATCCCCGTGTTCGCGCGCCTCGGCGATCGCTTTGATGATCTCCGGCCGGGCGACGCTTTTCAGGTGCCTCAGCTCTTCGATCAGGCGGTCGTAACCGTCAGCCGTCATGGGTACCTTGTTCATCAGCATTCCTGCCTAGTCGTTCACAACACTCAACGCGTCAACTACAGCTTCCATCGCAACGACCCGAGGTACAGATGCAATCACGCCCGGCCCCGGTCAGAGGGTCAGGCGTCAATGACGATCATCCCTGTCGCGCCGACGCCGAATCCAAAGCGGCCGTCAGGTCGCGGTTCGCCCCAGATAATGTTGAAGGGGGGTCGCTTCAAGACGGCCGGCCTGCAGGGCCGGAATCGCCTCGACGGCCGCTCGGGCACCGGCAACCGTCGTATAATAGGGGATGTTATTGACCAGGGCGGTTCGGCGCAAGGACAAGCTGTCGCGGATGGCCTGGGCACCGTCCGTGGTGTTGAACATCATGTGCACGGTGCCGTTGATCATCGCGTCGACGATATGCGGCTGTCCTTCCAGCACCTTGTTCACCACATCGACCGGCAAACCGGCCTCGCGCAGGCGGTCCGCCGTGCCGCGCGTGGCCAGCAGGCCGTAGCCGAGTTCGTGCAGCTTCTTGGCAATCTCGATCAGCGCCGGCTTGTCGCTGTCCCGTACCGACAAGAACACCGTGCCCTCTGTCGGCAGGGTCACGCCACAGCCCATCTGGGCCTTGGCGAAGGCGCGGCCGAAGCTGGTGTCCAGCCCCATGACCTCGCCGGTCGAACGCATCTCGGGGCCCAGCAGCGTGTCGACGCCGGGGAAGCGGGCGAAGGGAAACACCGACTCCTTCACCGCCGTGTAGGGTGGCGTGGCCCCGTGCAGGGTGAAGCCGTCTAGCGTTTCGCCCGCCATCACCCGGGCCGCGATCTTGGCGATCGGCGTACCTGTCGCCTTGGCCACGAAGGGCACGGTCCGGCTGGCCCTGGGGTTCACCTCGATCAGATAGACGGTCTCGTCCTGGACCGCGAACTGGGTGTTCATCAGGCCGACAACACCCAGGGCGCGCGCCAGCATCCCGGCCTGCCGTTCGATCTCCGCCACGATTTCGGGCGACAGCGAATGGGGCGGCAGGGCGCAGGCGCTGTCGCCGGAATGCACACCCGCCTCCTCGATATGCTGCATCACGCCGGCGACATAGACCCGTTCGCCATCGCTGACCTGGTCGACATCGACCTCGATCGCGTCTTCCAGATAGCGGTCGATCAGGACCGGGCTTTTGCCGGAGACCTGCACCGCATCGGTGATGTAGCGGCGCAGATCGTCGACATCATGGACGATCTCCATGCCCCTGCCGCCCAGCACGTAGGACGGCCGGATCAGGCAGGGATAGCCGACCTCATCGGCGATCGACTCGGCCTCTTCGGCCGACCAGGCAATGCCGTTCTTCGGTTGCAACAGCTCCAGGTCGGTGACCAGCCGCTTGAACCGGTCCCGGTCTTCCGCCAGGTCGATCGCGTCGGGCGAGGTGCCCAGGATCGGGATGCCCGCCGCCTCCAGCTCATGCACCAGTTTCAACGGCGTCTGGCCGCCGAACTGCACGATGACACCTTTCAGCGTGCCGTTCTGCTGCTCCGTCAGGATCAGCTCGATCACGTCCTCGGCCGTCAGCGGCTCGAAATAGAGCCGGTCGGAGGTGTCGTAGTCGGTCGAGACCGTTTCCGGATTGCAATTGACCATGATCGTCTCATAGCCGGCCTCCTTCAGCGCGTAGGCGGCATGGACGCAGCAATAGTCGAACTCGATGCCCTGGCCGATGCGGTTCGGCCCGCCGCCCAGGATGACGACCTTCTGCCGGTCGGTCGGCTGGGATTCGCATTCCGGCTCTTCCAGCCCGCCGCCTTCGTAGGTCGAATACATGTAGGGCGTGTCGCTGGCAAACTCAGCCGCGCAGGTGTCGATGCGCTTATAGACCGGGCGGACGCCGACGGTCCGGCGGGCCTCGGCAACCGTGTCGGCGTCCGTGCCGGCCAGTTCGGCCAGGCGCGCGTCGGCAAAGCCCAAGGCCTTCAGGCGCGACCATCCGGCCTTATCGGTCGGCAGGCCCTGCGACCGCACCGCGGCCTCGGCCTCGACGATGTCCTTGATCTGCGCCAGGAACCACGGGTCGAACTTGCAGGCGGTGTGGATCTCGTCGATCGACAGCCCCTCGCGCAGGGCTTGGGCGATGTAGCGCAAGCGGTTCAAGGTCGGCCGCGACAGGGCGGCGCGCAGGATGTTCGGGTCGCCGGCCTCGCCCGCCTTGGGGTGCCAGCCCGGGATCTCGATGTCGTTCAGCCCGGTCAGGCCCGTCTCCATGGACCGCAGGGCTTTCTGTAGGCTTTCCGGGAACGTGCGGCCGATGGCCATGACCTCGCCCACAGACTTCATCGACGTGGTCAGCGTGGCATCGGCGCCGGGGAACTTCTCGAACGTGAAGCGCGGGATCTTGGTGACGACATAGTCGATCGTCGGCTCGAAACTGGCCGGGGTTACCTTGGTGATGTCGTTGTCCAACTCGTCCAGCGTGTAGCCGACGGCCAGCTTGGCGGCAATCTTGGCGATCGGGAAGCCGGTGGCCTTGGACGCCAGGGCTGAGGACCGGCTGACCCTGGGGTTCATCTCGATCACGACCATGCGGCCGGTTTCCGGGTTGATCGCGAACTGTACGTTCGACCCGCCGGTATCGACCCCGATCTCGCGCAAGACCGCGATCGAGGCGTCGCGCATGATCTGGTATTCCTTGTCGGTCAAGGTCAGCGCCGGCGCCACGGTGGCCGAATCGCCCGTATGCACGCCCATCGGGTCGATGTTTTCGATGGAACAGATGATGATGCAGTTGTCGGCGTTGTCGCGCACCACCTCCATCTCGAACTCTTTCCAGCCCAGCACCGATTCCTCGATCAGCACCTCATGCGTCGGGCTGGCGCGCAGGCCGTTGCGCACGATGTCCTCGAATTCCGACCGGTTGTAGGCGATGCCGCCGCCGGTGCCGCCCAAGGTGAAGCTGGGCCGGATGATCGCGGGCAGACCGACGGCCTCCACGGCGGCCAGCGCGTCGTCCAGGCTGTGCGCCAGGTGGGATCGCGGGCTTTCCAGCCCGATCTTGTCCATGGCCTGGCGAAACAGCTGGCGGTCTTCGGCCTTGGCGATGACGTCGGCATCCGCGCCGATCATCTCGATGC
>JBCDFV010000023.1:0-71710 GCA_039177555.1 Pseudomonadota bacterium
CACAAAGATCGAACCGAGGCGGAACCGGTTCGACTTTAGGAGAACTGGTGGAGCCAAGGGGAGTCGAACCCCTGACCTCTACAATGCCATTGTAGCGCTCTCCCAACTGAGCTATGGCCCCACAGGGACGCCCTGGCCTGGTTGCCCGGCGAGTGGCCGGGATAATATGGTCCCGGCGCGCCGGTGCAAGAGAAAAATGGCGGGCGGATCGCCGCTTGTGATTTGGCCGCCGCCTGGACATGCGTACCCGTCAGGAAGCCGATCCAGCCGTGCACGATGTGATTGCAGGATATGCCGCCGATGCGGCCGAATTGATCGTCCGGTACGAGGCGCTCTCCCCGGCCGATTTGCTGTCTCCCGTCTTCGACCTGCTGCCGAAGAAGGGCCGGGTCTTGGATCTCGGCGCCGGTACTGGGCGCGACGCCGCTTGGTTCGCCGCCAACGGTCTCCACGTGCTGGCGGTCGAGCCTGTTGCCGGCTTTCGCGACGCCGGCGCGCGCCTGCATCCCTCACCCCGCATTGACTGGCTGGACGACCGGCTGCCCGGCCTGGCGTCGGTGCAAAAGCGCGGCGGGGCGTTCGACCTCGTCCTGCTCAGCGGCGTTTGGCAGCATCTCGATCGTGCTCAACGCACGACGGCCATGCCGTTTCTCGCCAAGTTGCTTGCCTCCTCCGGCATCCTGGTCATTTCCGTACGGCATGGCCCCGGGGCGCCGAACCGGCCCTGCTTTGAGGGCAATGCCGAAGAGGCCATCGGGTTGGCCAAAGCCGCCGGTCTTCGGCTGGTCCGCAGGCGACACGTCGCGTCCGTGCAAGAGGGGAACCGGCGTGCCGGTGTGACCTGGACGTGGCTGGCATTCACATCGCCCGCTTGAGCCAGGTGGCCTAACGCAGTTCCGGCACCTCGGCGTCGGCCTGCTCGACCTCATAGCCGTCGGGACAGCGGGCCGAGGTGCGGACGATCAGGCGCCCGGGCACCTCCGTGGTGTCGCATCGGACCGATCCGCTGTCGATCTGGCGCATCAGCACCTCGACCGTCGCCGCGATCATCGGCGTCGGTGGCTGGTCCACGCTGGTCAGGCCGTAAGACGGCCAGGCCGCCTGGGGCACGTTGTCATAGCCGACGACGGACACATCATCGGGCACCGCCAGGCCCAGCCGGTGGCGCAGCGTGTCCATCACCGCGATCGCCATATGGTCGTTGGCGACGAAGATGGCGTCGGGGTGTTCGTCATGGCCGAACAGACGCTCCGTCGCTGTCACGGCGCCGGCGAAGGAGTAGTTGCCGACCTCGCGCGCCCAGCAGCGCCGGCCGAGCGCGTTCAGCCCGTCGAGAAAGCCGGCCTCGCGATCGCGGTTGGTTGAGCTGTCCGGGTCGCCGGCAATGAAGCCGATGCGCTGATGGCCGCCGGCGACCAGAAAGCGTGCCACCTGCCGGCCGCCGTCGACATTGTCCGAGGTGACGCTGCTGGCCGGCGAGTTCGGTACGGTCCTGTTGAACAGGACGACGGGGATGCCGGCGTCGGCGCATTCCTGCGCCAGCCCGGATGACAAGGTGGCCGACGCCATGACGATGCCGTCGATCTGATATTGCAGGATTTCCGGCAGGATATGGTCGGCCTCGCCCGTATCGGCCATGAACAGCAGGATGTGATAGCCCCGGCGCTGCAGGTCTCTCGACAGCCATTCCAACACCAGCGGGTAGAACTGGTTGTCGAGATAGGCGACCACGACGCCGATGATGCGCGAACGCTGGGTGATCAAGGTCCGCGCGATGGCGTTTGGCCGATAGCCCAGGACGTTGGCCGCCTCCAGCACCTTGCGCTTGGTTTCCGCCGAGACGCTGGCGCCGGGCGTGAAGGTTCGGCTGACCGCCGATTGGGAAACATCGGCCAGACGCGCCACATCAATCGACGTGACCTTGCCTCGGCGCATTAGCTCCCCTTTCTTGGCCCCTTTCTCGGCGGCCGGCTTAACGCCGGTCAGCCCTTCATTCGGCCGTTCACTCCGCGGCTTCGTAGGCCGCTATATTGCGTCGGCCATAACGGCGCAAGCGGATGTTGGCCTGCTCGCCATGGCCGGAAAAACCCTCCAGCGCACACAGGCGCGAGCAATAGCCGCCGACCAGGGCCGACGCCTCGTCGGTCAATACGCGCTGATAGGTGCAGGTCTTCATGAACTTGCCGACCCACAGGCCGCCGGTGTAGCGGGCCGCGCGCTTCGTCGGCAGGGTGTGGTTGGTACCGATGACCTTGTCGCCATAGGCGACGTTGGTGCGAGGGCCGAGGAACAGGGCGCCGTAATTAGTCATGTTGGCCAGGAAATAGTCCGGGTCGCGGGTCATGACCTGGACATGCTCGAAGGCCAGCTTGTCGGCCTCGGCGACCATTTCCTCAAGGCTGTCGCAGACGATCACTGCGCCGAAATCGGCCCAGGACTGGCGCGCGATTTCGGCCGTCGGCAGGATCTGAAGCTGGCGCTCCACCTCCGCCAGTGTGGCCTCTGCCAGGGCCTCGGAGTCGGTCAGCAGGACGGCGGGCGAGGTGGGGCCGTGTTCGGCCTGGCCCAAAAGGTCGACCGCGCAGATCTCGCCATCGACGCTGTCGTCGGCGATCACCAGCGTCTCTGTCGGCCCGGCGAACAAGTCGATGCCGACCCGGCCGAACAGTTGGCGCTTGGCCTCGGCCACGAACATGTTGCCGGGGCCGACCAGCATGTCGACCGGCTCAATCGTCTCGGTCCCCAACGCCATGGCGCCGACCGCCTGAATGCCGCCGAGGACCAGGATCTCGTCGGCCCCGCCCAGATGCATCGCCGCGACGATCGCCGGATGGGGTCCGCCATCATGCGGCGGGGCGGAGGCGACGACGCGCTTCACGCCGGCCACCTTGGCCGTCACCACGCTCATATGCGCCGAGGCGACCATCGGGTACTTGCCGCCGGGCACGTAACAGCCGACGGCGTTGACGGGGATGTTGCGGTGGCCCAGCACCACGCCGTCCAGGGTTTCGACCTCCAGGTCGGTCAGGCATTCCTTCTGCTTTTCAGCGAAGTTGCGGACCTGGGCCTGGGCGAAGCGGATGTCTTCCAGATCCCGTTTGGACACGCGCGACAGGGCGGCCTCGACCTCCTGATCGCTCAGCCGGAACGTCTCCGGCGCCCAATTGTCGAACTTGGCGGACAGGTCGCGCACGGCACCATCGCCGCGTTCGGCGATGTCGGCCAGCACGCTTTCGACCGTCGCGCGAACCTTGGCGTCGGCCTCGTCGACATCCTTCATGTCCGCGCCGCGCTTCAGATACCGCACCATGTCACCCGCCCCGTTTCGTCATCGGTTGATCGCTTTGCATTCGTATGCATTCCTGCCATGATACTGATCTTGGCAATGGATGGGCAAGGCTTAATCCCCATGACGGACCTGCGAGAGCGGCCAATTTGTCACAGGTTCGTGCGGTTCATGGGCGTCATCACGTGACGCGTCCCCGCCTGCTGCTGGTGCCCGGCCTGATGTGCGACGCGCGTGTCTGGGCCCCGCAGGTTGACGCTTTGCAGACGATCGCAAACGTCTCGGTGGTCGACCTCAGCGCGCCCGATACGCTGACCGGACAGGCCCGTGCGGTGATTGAGCAGATCGGCGACGGGCCCTGCGCGCTCGCCGGTCTTTCCATGGGTGGTCTCGTTGCCCTGGAGGTGATGCGCCTCGCGCCGGAACATATCACGCATTTCGCGCTCTGGGACTCAAACGCCGGGGCGGACCCGCCGGACAAGCGCAGAGAGAGGCCCATCCAGATCGCCACAGCGACGGAGATCGGACTGGAGGCGATGACGCGTCGCGAACTTGCCCCTTACTATCTGGGCGATCTAGCTGCCAGCCGGCCGGACTTGACCGACCTGCTGGTCCAAATGGCGCTCGATCTGGGCATCGCGGTGTTTCGCCGTCAGATCGCCGCCCTGCGCGATCGCCACGACAACTGGCCGGTCTTGCCCACGATCAAGGTGCCGACCTTGATCGGCTGTGGCGAGAACGATCAAGTATGCCCGGCGGAGCGGCACCGCACCATGGCAGAGCGGGTCGAGGGGGCCGAACTGGTGGTGGTTCCCGACTGCGCCCATCTGCCGATGCTGGAACGGCCGGAGATTGTCACCGCGGCACTGGTCGATTGGCTGCAAAGGAAGAACGAGCCATGACGGAGCAAACGGCGCGCGGCTTTCGCGATCGGCTGCTGGCCGGCGAAACCCTGATCGGCACCTGGGTGAAGACGCCGGCGCTGGCGATTGTCGAGGTGTTGGCGCTGAGCGGTCTTGATGTTGCCTGTCTCGATGCCGAACATGCGCCGTTCGACCGCCGCGATCTCGACGCCTGCCTGTTCGCCGGTCGCCAGACAGGCCTGCCGCTGGTCGTGCGCGTGGCTGATGCCGCGCCGGCGACGATCCTGAACGCGCTCGACCTTGGTGCCGCCGGCGTTCTGGTGCCGCATGTCACCGACGCCGATACCGCGCAGGCGGTGGCGCGCGCCTGTCGGTTTGGGCCGGGCGGGCGCGGCTATGCCGGGTCCAGTCGCGCCGCCGGCTACACGACCCGCACCATGCGCGCCTATCTCGCCGACAGCTCGTCGGAAACGACGGTGATCGCCCAGATCGAGGACAAGGAGGCGCTAGACGCCATCGACGATATCGCCGCTGTCGAGGGCATCGACGCCCTGTTCATCGGCCGCATGGATCTGGCCGTGTCGATGGGCGTTGAAGATCCGGCTGCGCCGCCTGTCATCGCGGCGATGGAGCGGATCTGCGACGCCGCAACCCGGCACGGCCGGCGCCTGGGCATGTTCCTGGCCAACGCGGACGAGATGCCGCGCTGGCAAGCGCTGGGTGTCAGCCTGTTCCTAATCGGGTCCGACCAGGGCTTCGTGCTGAACGGCGCCCGCGCCTTGGCCCGCGCCAAGGGCGCCTGATCGAAGTCAGCGCCCGCCCGTCAGCCAGTCCAGCGCCTGGCCCCACAGCCGGGCGAAATGGGGCCAGGCTAGGGCCTCGTTCGGCAGCCAGTGCGGGCCGATATCGCTGGTCCAGACCAGGCTGCGGCCCTTGCCGTGCTCGCCGACCGCCACGATGGGCAGGTTGCGGTAGGTCTCGCCGGCCTCGGCCAGCACCACCGCGTCCGGCTTGGCCCGCACCTCGTTGAAGCCCAGCAGCAGCGGCCACTCGCCCTCGATACCGGCCAGGATCGGATGGTCGCCGGCGGCTTGCGGCCGCAAACCCTGGGGCACCTCGATCCGGTCGTCATAGGGGTGAATGGTCACCGGCAGCACCGCCTCGACCGGCGTGTTGTGATAGCGCGCGCCGCCATTGATGCCCTGAAAGCTGTAATAGCCGCCGATCATGGCCAGCCCGCCGCCCTCGGCCACGTACTGCTCCAGCGCGATGAGCCGGTTGGGCGTCGGCTTGCTGTGGATCCAGGTGTCCGGGTGCAGCAACAGGGTGTTCGAGCCGATGTCGGACAGGATGATCGCGTCGTACGCGTTCAGCCCCTCGACGTCCGACGGAAAGTCGGTCTGCGCCTCGTGGCACGGCATCCAGGTGATTTCGAACGGCAGATCCTTCAGCGCGTCGATAAAGCCGTCGGCGCCCCGGTGAAAGGTCACCGTCGGGAACTGATCAAATCCCTTGATATGGGTCGCGGTCGTGACCCAGCTTTCGCCGGCCAGCAGGATCTTCTTTTTGTCGCTCATGGGTTTTGTCAGCCTTTTGGGGCGGCAGAAAACAGCCGGCGCGGATTATCGACCAGCATGGCGTCGATCGCTTCCGCCTCGACGCCATGCCGGCGCAGGCGCGGCACGAAATGCTTCAGGATGTAGCCATAGCCAAAGCCGCCATGGCGGGTCAGCATCATCTTCAGGAACACGTCCTGTGACAGCAGCAGCCGGCCCAGATAGCCGTCATCGATCAGGGCGCGGATGGCCTTGGCGTTGTCCTCGTCGCTGGGGCATTGGGCGCGCTGTTCGGCGTAGTAATAGTCCATGCTGATCATGTCGTATTCCAGCCAGGCGCCACGGTCGGCCAGGCTCTTCTGATAGACCGGGTCGTCATAGCTGGGGTTCATATGGCACAGGATCGTGTGGTCCAGGTCGGCGCCCACGTCTTCGACCACGTCCAGCACGCGATGGGCCAACCGTTCCCAGCCCGGCAGATGGATCGAAAGCACCACGCCGGTGCGTTTGGCCGCCTGGGCGGCGCCGCGCAGCGACTTCTCCTCCGCCGCCGTGAAGTCCGCGCTGACGCCGATCTCGCCGATCAGGCCGGCGACCACCGGCGGCTGTTCCAGGCCGCCGCCGACATCGGTGATGATCTGTTCGGCGATCTGGTCCTCGCTCATGGCCGCGAAATAGTCGGGGTGGGACCGTTCCAGGTAGAAGCCGGCGCCCATGACGATGTTCAGGCCGGTGCGCCGGCTGATGCGCTGCAGCGCCGGCCCGTCGCGCCCGATGCCCCGATTGGTCGGGTCGATGACGGTGGCACCGCCCTGGTCGGCGAACTTCATCAACTCGTCGATGGCGACCTCGGCGTCGGAAAGCTGGCAATTGTCCCGGTTGATGAACGGGTTCATGCGCAGCTCGCCTAGGAACTCGACCGAAACCGGTCGTTCGGCCATCTCCAGGTCGCCGGCGCAGCACGGCCGGCACCAGGACGTCGCGCCGTCGAGCAGGATGTGCTCATGCGGCAGAGTGATGCCCATCTGGTCGACCGGAAGCGGCCCCAGCACGGTCATGACTTGGCCCGAGGTCACCCCGATCGCGGGCAGGGTTTCCGTCTCGCTCATCGTCGTTTGCCTCCCCCGCTGAACAGCCGGAAATTCAGCCAGATCGCGACCAGGATGATAACGCCGGTCACGATCGGTGTCAGGAACGGCGACAGGTGCGACAGGATCAGCCCGTTGGCGATCACGGCCACGGTCAGGGCGCCCAGGATCGTGCCGATCACCGTGCCGCGCCCGCCGAACAGGCTGGTTGAGCCCAGCACGACGGCGGCGATGACCTGCAATTCGAAGCCGAGGCCAGCGTTCGACGAGCCGCTGCCCAGCCGCGCGGTCAACAGCAGGCTGGCCAGGGCGGCCGCCGTGCCGGTCAGGACATAGACCATCAAGGTCACGCGCTTGATGTTGACGCCGGCGCGCCGCACGGCCTCGGCATTGGCGCCGATGCCGGTGATGTAGCGGCCAAAGCGTGTCTGGTTGAAGGCCAGCAGCGCCGCCAGCAAAACGGCAATGGCGATCAGCGCCGGGACCGGCATGCCCAGAAACCAGCCGCGCCCGAGAAAGACGAAACCGATATCGCTGTCGACCGGCACCGAATAGCCACCGGTCATCAACAGCGCGATGCCGCGAAAGATGCTCAAACCCGCCAGCGTGACGATGAAGGCCGGGATGCCCTCATAGGCGATGAAGAAGCCCTGAACGGCGCCGATCAACGCGCCCAGCGCCAGCATGGCGATGAACATCACGGGCCAGGGCAGGCCCGCTTGCAGGGATATTGCCGCCACCGATCCGATCAGCGCAATGATCGAGCCGACGGACAGGTCGATGCCGGCCGTGGTGATCACGAAGGTCATCGCGGCGGCCACGATCAACAGCGGCGCGCTTTGGCGGATGATGTTCAACAGGTTGCTGTTGGTCAGAAACCCGTCGGTGGCGAGCGAGAAATAGACACAGACGCAGATGAAGAAGACCGCGATGCTGGCCACGCCGCCATTGGCGACCAGCCGGTCCCGCAGGGTCATGCCGGTCGCGTTGGTTGCGGCCATTGCTCAGGCCCCCACGCCGGCGGACCGGGCGGCGAATTTGCGGCCGACGATCAGGTTTACGACTTCCTCGATGTTGGTGTCGGCAATGTCGCGTTCGGCCACCTTCTGCCCCTCATACATCACCATCAGCCGGTCGCAGACCAGGAACAGATCCTGCAGGCGGTGGGTGATCAGGATGACGCTGACGCCGCTGGCGCTGACCCGCCGGATCAGGTCCAGCACCGCCTCGACCTCGGCAACGGCCAGGGCCGCCGTCGGCTCGTCCATGATCAAAACGGCCGGGTCGAACGAGGCGGATCGGCCGATGGCGATGCTTTGCCGCTGGCCGCCGGACAGGTTTTCCACGCGCAGCCGCGTATCCGGGATCGAGATGCCCAGCCCCTCCAGCATGCGGCGCGCTTCTTCATGCATGCGGCGCTTGTCCAACAGCGCCACACCGGCGATCCGGCGATAGGGCTCGCGCCCCAGGAACAGATTGCCGGCGACGTCGACCGTGTCGCACAGCGACAGGTCCTGATAGACCATCTCGACATGGTGGCGCCGCGCGTCGGCGGGGCTTGAGAAGCGCACCGTCTTGCCGTCGATCTCGATGGTGCCGGCGTCCGGGATGACCGCGCCGGACAGCACCTTGCTCAAGGTCGATTTGCCGGCGCCGTTATCCCCGACGATGCCCAGCACCTCGCCGGCGCGCAGCTCCATATCGACATTGTCGAGCGACTGGATTGCGCCGTAGCGTTTGGCGATGCCGGACATCCGGACCCGGATCGGCTTGGTTTCTGCTTCCACGGTCGGTCTGAGCGAGCCTCTTGAAAAGGATCGGCCGGCCCAGCGATTGGGCCGGCCGGACGTACGCGCCTAGCTTAAGCGCTTACTCAAACATGCCGCGATACTCGTCGACATTCTCCGAGGTCACGATGTCGATCGGGATGTAGACGATCGGGTCGACCGAGCCGCCTTCGATCAAGGTCATCGCGGCCTCAACCGCGGCCACGCCCTCGCCATACGGGTCCTGCTGCACCACGGCGACGACCCAGCCCTCGTCAATGCCGTTGATCGCCTGGGCGGTCAGGTCCCAGCCGAAAACCTTCACGGAATCGGTCAGGCCCTGGCTTTCGACGGCGGCGACGGCGCCGATCAAAGCCGGCTCGCCCGAGGCGTAGATCGCGTCCATGCCCGGGTTGGCCGTCATCAGGTTTTCCGCCGCCGCCAAGGCGACGTCCTGGACGTTCTGGCCGTCGACGGTGTTGAGGATCTCGATCGACATGCCGGAACCTTCGACGACCTCGACAAAGCCGTCGACGCGTTGGTTCTGAATGAACGAGTTCAGCGCGCCCACGATGCCGACCGTGGCTTCGCGGCCCATCTCCTCGTCGACATAATCGACGAAGAATTGGCCGATATCGCGCCCGGCCTGGGTGTTGTCGACACCGATGAAGGTCTCGTTATCACCGTCGGGGATCTGGGCGTCGATCGCGATCACCGGAATGCCCGCCGCGACGGACTGCGATATCGCCGGCTTCACGCCGTTCACGTCGATGGCGACCAGGATAATGGCGTCCACGCCCTGGCTGATATAGGTCTCGATGGCGTCGTTCTGGGCCGACGGCACGTTGTTGGCGTTGAAGATCACCAGGTCGGCGCCGGCCTCTTCGGCAGCGGCCGTCGCGCCGTCATTGATCTGGTTGAAGAACAACGCCTGCTGGTTGATCGTCACCAGCGCGATGGTTTCGGCCGATGCGCTGGCGCTGAGGCCCGTCATCAAACCGGCCGCGGCCAATGCGGCGATGCCAATGGATTTCGACATGGGTTTCCTTCTCCCTTGTTGACTGAGCCTTCCCGGTCGCGCCTTTAACTCTGATCAGCGGCACGACCATCCGGCGATTATTCAAGCGGTCATGACGTCAGGTCAAGTTGCTTGAATGAAAGGTTTCAAAACGGCTCGTTTTAGAATGTCGGCGGCGTGTTCACCCAAAAGATGCTGGCCGGTTCGTCCGACGGGTTGCGATAGGCGTGGGGCAGGGTGGACCGGAAGACGAAGGCATCCCCCGCCGACAGGGTATAGACCTGTCCGTCGATCTCCAGCTCGACCTGCCCTTCGATGACGTATCCCACCTCCTCTCCATCATGCGCGATCGGCGCGTCGCTGCTGCCGCCGGCGCGGATATGGTGGATGTTGCACTGAAGCAGATGGTTGGGGTCGTAGGGCACCACGCGCTCCAAGCTAATGCCCTCGCCCTGGCGCAGCGGGTCCAGCGCGATCATCGGCCGTTCGCCTTGCCGGAAGACGATGCCGGGATCGCCCTCGGTCTCGTCGAACATCCAGCCGATGTTAAAGCCCAGTTCGCGCGCCAGCCGGTGCAGCATGGGCAGCGACGGGGTCGCCTTACCATTTTCGTATTTCGACAGCAGGCTTTCCGAACAGCCGGCGAGATCGGCCAACTGTTTCAGCTTCAGCCCCCGCAGGCGCCGCGCCAGGCGCAGCCGGGTGCCGATCCTGCCCAGCGTCGCGTCACCGTCCGACGTTTCCGAATGCCGAAGTGCCATTCCGGCATCATGCATGTCCTTCAAGTCAGTTTCAAATAGTTCTAGCCGGTCAAGGCTGGCAAGCGCGATTTGGCTGGTCGACGCGGGTAGGGCTCAGGTCTTCTCGATCCGGCTGGGTTCGCCGGAAAATGGATCGTTCCAATCATGCAGGGTCTCTGGAGGTTGGTCCGCCTTCTGCGGATTGTCGCTTGACCGAGTCTAGCTGTCGGCGTATCAACGAGTAATTGGAACGTTCTAATAAACACATCGTTCCCAACCGATACTGCAAGCTGCAGACAGGGAGTGGAGCGCTGATCACCCACGACAAGCAGACGGACAGGCCGCGTCGGCGTGTGACGGTGATCGACATCGCGCGCCATGCCGGTGTGTCGAAGTCGACGGTGTCGCTCGTCTTGCGCTCCAGCCCCTTAGTGAAGGCGGAGACACGGCGTTTGGTCGAACGGGCGATCGACGATCTCGGCTATGTCTACAACCGGGGCGCGGCCAATCTGCGCCAGGCCCGCTCGAACATGGTCGGCATGGTGATCAACGATCTGGCCAACCCGTTTTTCGCCGAACTGGCGGTCGGTATCGAGCGTGTGTTTCAGGGCGCCGGCTATGTGCCGTTCATCGCCAATACGGCTGAAAACCCGATGCGCCAGGCGGAGGTGCTGCGCGCGCTGCGTGAGCAGGGGGTGGCCGGCCTGATCGTCTGCCCCAGCCGGAATACACCGTCGGACGCGTTCAAGGGCCTGGTGGCGGACGGCGTCCCGGTCGTGCAGGCGATGCGCAAGGTCGATGGCGCGCGGGCGGCCAGCATCGTGCCGGACAACCGGCGCGGCGGCCAGCAGGCGACGGAACATCTCTTGGCGCTTGGCCACAGACGCATCGCCTTTCTCGGCGGCTATCGGGATACCTTCGCCCATGCCGAACGCTCCGGCGGCTATCGCCAGGCCTTGGAGGCCGCCGGCGTTGGCGTCGACCCGGCCCTCATCATCGACGGCCCGCCGAACCGTGACGGCGGCGAGATTGGCTTGGCCCGGGCGCTGGCCCTGCCGAACGCGCCGACGGCCGCGCTGTGCTTCAACGATGTCGTGGCGTTCGGGGTCCTGGCGGGCCTGCGCCAGCGCGGTCTGACGCCGGGCGTCGACTTTGCCGTCGTCGGCTTCGACGATGTCACGGACGCGCGGCACGCCTCGCCACCCTTGACCACGGTCGCGGTCGACAGTTTCGCGCTGGGTGAGCGCGCGGCGCAGGCGATGCTGCGCATGGTGCATGGCGATGCCACGCCGGTTGAGGGCGTCGGCGACGTCCACTTGGTCGTGCGCGAAAGCTGCGGCGCGGGCATGGAGCAGGCGGCATGATCGACGTTCGATGGGGCCTGATCGGGGCCAGCAACATTGCCCGCCAATATGTGATCGACGCGATCCGCAGCCAGCCGAACGGCCAGGTCGTGGCGGTCATGAGTTCGAGCATGGATCACGCCAAAAGCTACGCGGCGGAGAACGACATTCCGGCCGCGTACGACGATGTCGGTGCGCTGCTCGCCAGCCACAACGTCGACGCCGTCTACATCTCATCCACGAACGAAAAGCACCATGATCAGGCGATCGCCGCCGCGCGTGCCGGCAAGCATGTGCTGTGCGAAAAGCCGCTCGCGCTGAGCCTGGAGGATGCCCGCGCTATGGTCGCGGCGGCGCACGAGGCGGGCGTCGTGCTGGGCACCAACCATCATCTGCGCAACGCCGCCGCCCACCGCACCATGCGCCAGGCGATCAAGGACGGCCGCATCGGCCGGCCGATCGCCGCGCGCGTCTTCCACGCTGTCTATCTGCCCGAAAGCCTGCAGGGCTGGCGCATCGACAACCCGGCGGCCGGGGGCGGCGTCGTGCTCGACATCTCGGTCCATGATGCCGACACGCTGCGCTTCGTCCTGGACGACGAGCCGGAGGAGGTGGTGGCCGTCACCCAAAGCGCCGGCATGGCGCATGGCGCGCTGGAAGACGGCGTCATGGCCGCGATCCGCTTCCGCTCTGGCCTGATCGCCCAGATCCATGACTCGTTCACGGTCGCTTATGCCGGCACCGGCTTTGAGGTCCACGGCACCGACGGCTCCCTGATCGCCCGGGACGTGATGACCCAGCAGCCGATCGGCACGATCGTGCTGCGCACCGCGGCCGGCGATGAGACCCTAGAGATCGCGCACGAGAACCTCTACGTCCACGCCCTGCGGCTGTTCCATGGGGCGATTGCCGGCGAAGGCGAGCCGGCGGCCACGGGCGAGGATGGCGTCCGCTCGCTGGCGCTCGGCCTGGCGGTGCTTGAGGCCGCCCGGACGGGCCATGTCGTGCCCGTGGAACCGGGGCTGTAGGCGGCCGATGTCCAAGATCGTCACGGCCGCGCGGGCCGCCGACCTCATCGCCGACGGATCGGTCGTGACCGTCAGCTCGTCCAGCGGCCTCGGCTGCCCGGACGCGGTGCTTCAGGCGATCGGCGAACGGTTCGATCAGGCCGGTACGCCGCGCAACCTGACGACCCTGCACCCGATCGCCGCCGGCGACATGTACGGCATTCGCGGCATCGACCATCTGGCCAAGCCGGGCCTGCTGGCGCGCACCATCTGCGGGTCCTACCCGTCGGGCCCCTCGCGGGCCGAGCCGCCGGCGATCTGGCAGATGATCGGCGACAATGGTGTTGCCGCCTACAACGTGCCCAGCGGCATCCTGTTCGACCTGCACCGCGAGGCGGCCGCCAAACGGCCGGGCGTGATGACCAAGGTCGGCCTCGACACCTTTGTCGACCCGGATCGCCAAGGCTGTGCCATGAACCAGGCGGCGGCCGAGCCGATCGTGCGCAAGATCACGTTCGAGGGGGACGAATGGCTGTTCTTCCCGACCATCACGCCGACCGTCGCCATCATCCGGGCGACCACGGCGGACGAAAAGGGCAACCTGTCCTACGAGCATGAAGGCGCCTATCTGGGCGCGCTCGACCAGGCGTTAGCCGTGCGCAACAATGGCGGCCTTGTCATCGCCCAGGTGAAACGCGTCTGCAAGGCGGGCACGCTGAAACCCCATGACGTCGCCGTGCCCGGCGTGCTGGTCGACCACATCGTCGTCGCGCCCGACCAGCTTCAGACCACCCAGACGCCATACGACCCGGCGATCAGCGGTGAGATCTTCCGGCCGCTCGACAGTTTCGAGACCCCCGAATGGGGCGTGGCCAAGGTTATGGCGCGCCGCGTGGCCATGGAGTTGAAGCGCGGCTGGGCGGTCAATATCGGCTTCGGCATCTCGTCCAACGTGCCCCGCATCCTCTTGGAGGAGGGGCGACATGGCGACGTCACCTGGGTGATCGAACAGGGCGCGGTCGGCGGCGTGCCCTTGCTGGACTTCAAGTTCGGCTGCGCGTCCAATGCCGAGGCGATCATGCCGTCGCCCCAGCAATTCACCTATTTCCAGGGCGGCGGCTTCGACGCCAGCCTGCTGTCGTTCCTGCAAATCGGCCGGGACGGCTCGGTGAATGTCTCGCAGCTTTCCGCCAGGCCGCATGTCACGGCCGGTGCCGGCGGCTTCGTCGATATCACGGCCCGCGCGCGCAAGATCGTCTTCTCCGGCTTCTTCAATGCCGGGGCGGCGGTCGACATCGACACGGGCCGGCTCAGGATCGATCGCGAGGGCAAGGTCGCCAAGCTGGTCGATGAGGTCGAGCACGTCTCTTTCTCCGGCCGGCGCGCGGTCGCCCAGGGCCAAGAGGTGACCTATGTGACGGAGCGCTGCGTGATGCGCCTGACGGAGGCCGGTCCGGTCGTGACCGAAATCGCACCGGGCGTGGACTTGCGCCGCGACGTGCTCGATCGAGCCGGCTTTGACCTTCAGGTCGCGCCGAACCTGACGGTGATGCCGGAGAGCCTGTTCCATCCCGACCCGATCGAACTGCCCTTGGACGAGGCGGCCTGATGCAAACCAATCGCGCCAGCCTGTCGATCGAGGGTGCCGTGGCGGTGATCACGCTGACCCGGCCGGAAAAGCTGAACGCCATCGATCAGCCGATGCTGGCAGACCTGGCGGATTGCGTGCGACGGGTTGAGGCCGACAACGCGGTCCGGGTCGCGATCCTGACCGGCAGCGGTGATCGCGCGTTCAGCACCGGCGGCGACATCGCGGCCTGGTCGGATCTCGACCCGCTCAGCTTCGGGCGGCGCTGGGTCCGCGACGGGCATCTGGTGTTCGACCAACTGGCGCGGCTGCGCCAACCTTTGATCGCTGTGCTGAACGGTCCTGCCTTCGGCGGCGGCCTGGAACTGGCGGCGACCGCCGACCTGATCGTCGCCGAGGCGCACGCGACCATTGGCCTGCCGGAGACCGGGCTCGGCATGGTGCCGGGCTGGTCCGGCACCCAGCGCCTCGTCCGCCGCTTCGGCAGCCGCACGGTCAAGCGCATGTCGCTGGCGGGCGACGTCTTCACCGCCGTTCAGGCCGGCGACGCGGGCATGGTCGATCGCGTGGCGCCGTCGGGCGAGGGATTGACCGTGGCTCGCGAACTGGCCGCGCGGGTCGCGGAACGAGGCCCGGCCGCGGTCCAGATCGCCAAGCAGATGATCAACGCGGCCGAGGGCGAGGATGCCGAGGCCGCGCTTGAAAGCCTCGCCGGCGCGCTGGTCGCGACCACGCAAGACCTCAAGGAAGGTGTCGCCGGCTTTCGCGAAAAGCGCGCGCCCGTGTTCCAGGATCGATAGCCCATGATCGCCGCCATCACCCCCGCGCCCATCGCCGAACAGACCGCCGGCCCGACGGCCTATCGCCTGCTGATCGACGGTGCCTGGACCGATGCCGCCAGCGGCTGTGAGTGGCTGAAGGCGCATGACGGTCGCGAGGTGATCGCCCGCATGCGGTCCGACGCCGTGGTCTCGGTGGGCCAGCGCATGCCGTTCGCCTTCAACATGGACAAGGCGGTCTTTTTCGACCCGCAAAGCGAACAGCGGCTTTCCTAGTCGATGCGATCAGGTTCGCCCGATGTCGTGATCATCGGCTCCGGCATGGGCGGGGCCACCTTGGCCTATGGCATCGCCGGGTCCGGCGCGCGCATCCAGATCCTGGAACGCGGCGAGGTCATCGCGCCCGGCCCGGACTGTCGCGATCCGGTGGCTATCTTCGCCAAGGGCGCCTTCCGGCCCGACGAGGAATGGCTGGACGGCGCGGGGCGCGGCTTCAACCCCGGTAACTACTACTATGTCGGCGGGAACTCCAAATTCTACGGCGCGGTGCTGTTCCGGTTTCGCGAACAGGATTTCGAGGCCATGGAGCATGCGGGTGGCATCTCGCCGGCCTGGCCGATCCGCTATGGCGATCTGCAGCCCTACTACAGCGCCGCCGAACAGCTCTATCAGGTGCGCGGCGACGCGGCGGGCGACCCGACCGAACCGCCCCATTCGGCCGCCTATCCGTTCCCACCGGTGCCCGATGAAGCGCCGATCGCGGCCGTGCGGTCGCGATTGGAAACACTGGGCCTGAGGCCATTCTCCCTGCCGCTGGCCGTCGATATCGATCGCTGGCTGGAGGGCGGCCAGACGCCGTGGGACGCCTTTCCCGACACGAACTCCGGCAAGATGGATGCCGAAACCTGCGGCCTCGCCGAGGCTCTGAAACACCCGAACGTTGCGATCGAGACGGGCGCCGAGGTCACGCGGCTGATCACCGCGCCCGGCGGCGGTCGCATCGAGGCGGTCGAATACCGCGATCGGGCGGGCGACCTCAAACGGCTGACGCCCAGGCTCGTGACCCTATCGGCGGGGGCGGTGAACTCCGCCGCGCTGCTGCTGCGCTCCGCCAACGACGACTACCCGACCGGCCTCGCCAACCGGTCCGACCAGGTCGGCCGCAACTTCATGAACCACAACACCTCCGCGCTGCTGTCGATCGACCCGCGCCGGGTGAACGATTGCGTCTATCAAAAGACCATCGGCATTAACGATTTCTATCTGGACGACGGCGAGGGCGGGCCGCCCTTGGGCAATGTCCAGCTTCTCGGTCGTGTCTCCGCGCCCATCCTGAAGGCCAATCTGAAACGCCTGCCGTCCTGGCTGGTCGCGCGCATCGCCCGGCATGCGATCGACTGGTACGCGATGAGCGAGGATCTGCCCGATCCCGACAGCCGCGTTCGGATCGACGGCGCGTCGCGCATCGTGCTGGACTGGCGGCGCAGCAACATGGCGCCGCACCGCAAGCTGGTTGCGCGCATGCGCCGCGTCCTTCGCCAGGCCGGATTCCCGATCGTGCTTTCCAGACAGTTCGACCGCCGCACGCCGTCCCATCAATGCGGCACGGTGCGGTTCGGCGACGATCCGGCGACCTCGGCGCTCGATCCGTTTTGCCGCGCGCACGACCATGCGAACCTGTTCGTGGTCGATGCCAGCTTCATGCCCAGCTCCGCCGCCGTGAACCCGGCCCTGACCGTGGCCGCCCAGGCCCTGCGCGTGGCCGATCACCTCACGCAAACGGACCTTGCCGCATGACCCGTCCCGTCGCCCTTGTCACCGGCGCCCGTCGCGGCATCGGCCTCGCCATCGCCAAGTCGCTGGCTAAGGAGGGCTTCGACCTGGCGATCACCGGCACGCGGGCCGATGAGGTTGCCGAAGCCGCGTGCGACGAGATCCGCGCGGAGGGTGTTGACGTGATGTTCATCGCGTCTGATGTCGGCGATCTCGACGATCACGATCGCGCGCTGGACTTGGTGGTCGATCGGTTCGGGCGGCTGGATTGCCTGGTCAACAATGCCGGCATCCCGTCGCCAACGCGCGGCGACATGCTGGGCCTGGCACCGGATGCCTTTGACCGGGTGATGGCGGTCAATCTTCGCGGGACCGTCTTCTTTACCCAGGCCGCCGTGCGCCGCATGCTGGCGAGCGGCGTGAGCGATCGTGCCCGGTCCGTGGTTCACGTGACCTCGGTCAGCGCGGCCATGGCCTCCACGAACCGGGCGGAGTACTGCATGTCCAAGGCCGGGCTGGCGATGTGGTCGAAATGCCTGGCCTTGCGACTGGCCGACGAAGGCATCGGCGTCTTCGAGGTCCGGCCCGGCATCATCCGCACCGACATGACCGCCGGCGTCACGGACAAGTATGATCGGTTGATCGAGGCCGGATTGGTGCCGGCGCGCCGCTGGGGGGGCAGGGCAGCGATATCGGCCGCGTGGTCGCCGCGCTGGCCACGGACGCATTCGACTTTGCGACGGGCAGCGTGATCGATGTCGATGGCGCCCTGTCCATATCGCGGCTTTAGGCGGACTCATGGCCAAGACCTATGACTACATCATCACGGGCAGCGGCCCCGCCGGCTGCGTGCTGGCCCATCGGCTGACGGAAGACCCGGACGTCACCGTGCTGTTGCTGGAAGCCGGCGGCCCGGACCGGCACCCCTACATCCACATGCCCGCCGGCTTCGCCAAGCTAACCGGCGGCCGGTCCAACTGGGGTTATTCCACCACGCCCCAGGCGGCGCTGGGCAACCGGGATTTCTGGTACCCCCAAGGCAAGGTCTTGGGCGGCGGCTCGTCGATCAACGCCCAGATCTACACCCGCGGTAATGCGCTCGATTACGACGAATGGGCCGACGAGGCGGGCTGCGAAGGCTGGTCTTACAAGGACGTCCTGCCCTATTTCAGGCGCGCGGAGGACAATGACCGCTTCTCCGACGCGTTCCACGGCAATGGCGGCCCGCTGGGCGTGTCGGAGCCGGTCAATCCCCTGCCGATCTCGAAGGTCTTTCTGCGCGCCGCCCAACAGGCCGGGCTGCCCTTCAATCCGGACTTCAACGGCGCGGTGCAGGAGGGCTGCGGCTATTACCAGATGACCCAGCGCAACGCCAAACGGTGCAGCGCCGCCGTCGGCTATCTGCGCCCAGTGCTCAGCCGGCCCAACCTGACGGTGAAGACCGGCGTGATGGTCACGAAGATTCTCATCGAAAACGGCCGCGCGGTCGGCGTCGAACAGGCCGAGGGCTCGACCGTCACCTCGACACGGTGCGAGCGCGAGGTGCTGGTCACGTCCGGCGCGATCGGCTCGCCGAAACTGCTGCTGCTGTCCGGCATTGGCCCGGCGGAGCATCTGCGCGCGGTCGGCATCGATCCGGTCCATGTTCTGCCCGGTGTCGGCGAAAACCTGCAAGACCACATGGACGTCTATGTGGTCAACGAGTTGATCGGCAATCACAGCTACGACCATGTGGCCAAGCCGCACCACACCCTTTGGGCCGGCATTCAGTATGTCGTCCTGCGCAAAGGGCCGGTGGCCTCGAACCTGATCGATGCCGGGGGGTTCTGGTACGCCGACGAACAGGCCCGCTCGCCGGATATTCAGTTCCACTTCGTCTTGGGCTCGGGGCTGGAACACGGTCTTGAGAAGCTGAAGAATGACGGCGTGACCCTGAACTCCGCCTTCCTACGCCCGCGCTCGCGCGGCTGGGTGCGGCTCGCCTCCGCCGACCCCAACGCCGCGCCGCTGATCAACCCCAACTATTGGGGCGATGCATATGATCGGGACATGTCGATCCGGGGCTTCAAGCTGACCCGCGAGATCATGGGCCAGGAAGCGTTCACACCCTACATCCGGGCCGAACGTCTGCCGGGCCCCGACGTGAAGTCAGAGGCCGATATCGCCGCCTATGCCACGCAGCGCGCCAAGACCGACTACCATCCGGTCGGCACCTGCAAGATGGGCGTCGACGACTTCGCGGTGGTCGATCCCGATCTGCGGGTGCATGGGCTGGAGGGGCTGCGCGTCTGCGACTCCTCGGTCATGCCGCTGTTGGTGTCGTCCAATACCAACGCGCCCACGACCATGGTCGCGGAAAAGGCCGCCGATCACATCAGGGGCATCGTGCCCCAAGCCGCGGACGATGCGGCCCAGCATCAAAGAGTGAGCCCATGATCCGCCATTGCGTTTTCATCCGCTACCGGCCCGACACCCCGCCCGAGATGAAGCGGCAAATCGGCACCGAGATCGCCGCCCTGAAGGGCCGCCTTCCAGGCCTGCGCGCGGTGCATCTGGGCGACAATGTCAGCCCCGAGGGCCTCGATAAGGGCCACAGCGAGGGCTTCATGGTCGATTTCGACGACGAAGTCGCGCTCCACCGCTATCTGGCGGACCCGGACCACAAGAAGACCGGCGCGAAGACTGTCGCAGCCGCAGAGGGTGGGCTGGACGGCATCTTTGTGTATGATCTGAGGGTGTAGCCGAGGGTAGCGCACGGGCGCTATTCTGTCTGGAGTTCTTGCAATCGGCGGCCGATTAAGCGATCGGTGGATCTGCATGTTCGTGATTTGCCGCCGGTTGACGCAAAGAGCGCCGACCCAAGACGGCGTCTCGCGCGGACCGCGTTCCGTATTCCTCTTGATTGCGTGTCATCTCGATGCCGTTCTTTAAGGTCTCCAGTAAACTCGTTTACTTCGCCCATGTGCCGAAATGCGCCGGGTCTGCCGTTGAGAACTATGTCGGGGCCAGATTCGGCAATATCGCCTTTCTGGACCGGTACTACCTTAGCCAACCAGAGGCGAACCGTTGGTCAAGGTCTTCGCCCCAACATATCGATGCGGCCTCCTTGCAAAGGCTGATTCCTTTGAAGCTATTCGATGCGGTGTTCGCGATCGTTCGTCACCCGGCAACGCGGATCGTCAGCGTTTACCGGTTCCAACGGGATGTTGAACGGTCGATCCCGTCGCAACAGAGCTTCTCCGATTGGCTGGAAGGCCTGGCCGGGAAGCGTCAAGCCAATCCATTCGCCTATGACAACCATATCCGGCCCATGTCTGATCTGGTGCCGAACAATGCGAAGGTGTTTCGCCTCGAAGATGGTCTGGACAGGGTCGTCTCTTGGCTGGACGATCTTGCCGGTTCCACCGACGGTCCCAGGGTGGTCCCGATCGTGAACAAAAGCGGTGCTCCACAAGAGGGCCGGGTGGTGCGTCCCAGCGACGGTGATCGCCGACTGATCGCCGAGATCTTTGCCGTCGACTTTGAGCGATTTGGGTATGGCAAACCTGTCGCTGCGCAGAATTTCATGCCGGAGTGAGCGCCAATTCACCCCTGGACTCAAACAGTCACGCGGACTGTCTGTGGAAGATCGCTATTTCTCGCCCAGGTATGGGCGATGCGCAGCGTTCGACCGAAAACCTTCCAGTCTCGGAAACCATCCTGACGAGGGCTGGCAGGGTGAAAACGAATGTCTGATCGACGTGCTTGCTGCTCACACCCATTAGTGGCAAGTGCGCCAGATCGTCCGGAAAGGGCCCAAGTTCTTGGAACTTCGGATCTCTCAAGGTCGGATACTCGACTATGAGGCGGCGCTTGGTGAGATTCGCGGCCTTTATCAGGAAGCTTCGAACATCGGATACATGATGAATGACGTTGAGTGCCAGTACGTCGTCAAATTGATCCGTGAACGAAACATTAAGAAAATCTTCATTTTTGAAAGTAGCTTTACTACATAGAATCTTTGCTATCGATTGAGCCGCATTGAACCTCCGGTACATCATTTCGATCCCAATGACCCTGTCCGCGCCAAGTCTTTCGGAAAGGAAGAGCATCTCTCCTATGGCGCAGCCAATATCCAAAACTGAACGCCCTATATAGCTTCCCGATCGAAACTTCATGAACGTCTCGGTTCTACTGTCTGAGAGATGCCCAAAGCCTTTTCGCTTAACCCTTATGCCTTTAGGAAGAAGCACATCCTGGTATTCTGCGCCCAACATCCCCAAAGTATTATCTATGGCAGCATCTGACGGTAATGGGATGAATGACCCACGCAGGTTATGGTGGACGTAAACACGATCTGATGTCGAGAAACCACCGACCTCTTTTGAAGAGAACAGGACATCAAAAGGTATCTTATAGTAGTCGAGTGCTCTAAAAAAACACTCATAAAAAGAGAATAGATCGACTTTCCTTATTAGCTCGAGCCAGAGCCCTCTCGGATAGAGGTCTGGGTTGCCGACCGACGGCTCTACGATTTGTCGCTCGTTTGCTCTTTCGATGAGCTCTTCAATAGGCGCTACTATCACGATTGCGTGCGAAATATTCTGAGAGAGAAGTATTTTCTTCAGTATTGGCTCTTCAGCAATATCAAGTCCTAATGCTAGTGAATTACCGATATCTGTATTTATTATATAGTGAAGTAAGTTATAGTGAATAACACCGCTGTGAGGAACATCTTTATTGACTAGATCGTGCGCAAACGAAACCGGTGAAATCGATCTTCTCTTAATGTATGTTGATTTTCCCGAGTTGCTGGGGCCTGATACAAGCAATGTCACTTCAGCATTCCATGTCTTTGAGAAACATCCGTGTCATCAGCATCGAGCACGCCTTATCGGGACTACAGGCTGATTAAGCTGTCAAGTAACAGAAGCAACCCGGCTAACGGCAAAGATCCACTGCGATCCACTGCGATCTACGTCGATGAGCCTCCATTGATACTGCAGATTGCGGCCGCCGCAAACCGCACCGACGTTGCAGAATACACATAAAAAAGTGTCTGCAGGATCTTTGCTTGAAGCATTGGCCGATACACCGCTTCGCTACTGCATGCAACAAGTGTGTTTAGCGCCGTCCGTCCCACTTGCCTTGCCGGTTGGCTCAGGCTGATACCGCAAGTAACAAGGTCTTTGAGCAGCCAATCCCTACGACATGATCAGCCCGCCATCGACGTTGATCGTCTGGCCGGTGATGTAGGCCGCGTCGTCGCTGGCTAGGAAGGCGACCAGGCCGGCGACGTCGTTCCCTGTTCCCGCCCGGCCCATGGGGATGCTTGAAACCCACTCGGCCATCAACTCGCCCGGCTTGTAGTTGCCCAGCAGCTTGCCCCAGGCCTCGTCATTATAGGCCCACATGTCGGTGTCGATGATGCCGGGGCAAAAGGCGTTCACGGTGATGCCTTCCTTGGCGACCTCCTTGGCCAGGCTTTGGGTGATCCCCACCACGCCGAATTTGCTGGCGGCATAGTGCGGCGTGTAGATGAAACCCTCCCGCGCCTGGCCCGAGGCGGTGTTGATCAGCCGGCCGCCGGACCCGTGCTTGCGCATGCGCGCGATCGCTTCCTGACAGCAGAGAAACACGCCCTTGGTGTTCACCGCCAGGGTGCGGTCCCACTCCGCCTCGGTCATCTTCTCGATCGGCGCGATCGTGATGACCCCGGCGTTTTGAACGGAGATGTCGACACGGCCGTAAGCGTCCTCTGCCGAGTCATAAAGCGCGGTGACATCGGCGCGATCGGTCACGTCACCGACAAAGGCCGTGGCCGTCCCACCGCCTGCACGGATGGCATCGGCAACGCTCTCGACCGCCTGCTCATTGGCGGAAACCACGACGCCGGCGCCTTCCCGTGCGAACCGTTTGGCGATCGCTGCGCCAATGCCCCGGCTGGCGCCGGTGACGACAACGGTCTTGCCCGTGAATCTGGTCATCCTTGCCTCCCCCTTCATGTGCCCGCCGGTTCGCCAAGCAGGCGGCCGGCGGTGAATTTGTCGGTGATCAGAATGTCGACATAGCCGCCCAGCAGCGCCGCCTTGATCGCGCGGTCCTTGCGCGCGCCGCCGGCGATGCCGACAACCCGGTCCGCGCCCTTCAGCTCGTCCAGGCTGATGGAAATGACCCGGTCATCCAGCGGCGTGCGCACCGGCGTGCCGTCGGCGGCGAAGAAGCGTAGGCAGATGTCGCCCTCCGCCCCGCTGTCCTTCAGCTCTTGCAGTTCCTCGGGCGTGAAGACATTGCCGCTGGTGGCCAGCATGCGCGACGGTTCGACCGCGCCGATGCCGACCAGCGCTAGGCTGACATCGCGAAACTCGTCCATCGTTGCCTGCACGAAGCTGTCGTCCAGCAAGGCGCGTCTGGCCTCGATGCTGCTGGCGACTCCCGGCGCGGACAGCAATTGCGGCTGGGCGCCCGTCAGTTGGGCCAGCCGCGTGGTCAGATGGGTCGCGTGCACCTGAACGCTAGGGTTGCCCATGCCGCCCAGGATCTGCACCACGCGCGCCGCCTTCACCCGCTTCAACGGGGGCAGGCTGTCGACCATGCGCAAGAGCGACGCGCTCCAGGACGAGATGCCGATCACCTCGCGGTCGTTCAGCGTCGTCGACAGAAAGTGCGCCGCCGCGTCGCCGATCGCCGACAGGATCGACTCCTCGCGGTCCTCGCCGCATTCCGCCACGATCGCTTCCTTCAGGCCAAAGCGTTCGCGCAAGCCGGTTTCCAGATCGGGGAAGGTGCCGCGCGGCACGTTGATGGTGATGCGGACGATGTTCTCGTCCACCGCCCGCTTCAACAGGCGCGAGATGGTGGCTTGCGAGATGTTCAGGATCGCTGAGATCTGGGCCTGCTTCAGCCCCTCCAGATAGTACATCTGGGTGACACGGGTGATCAGCCGCAATTCGTTGGTGCGCGCCATGAGGCCGCCGGTCCTCCGCCGTTCTTATCCCCGAGCCCCTGTCGGCCGCCCGCCCGCGCACGGCACGGCCCATTCCAGTGATCCGATCGACCACGGTCCCGGTGTTCTTGACACGACCGTAGACGAGTCTTAGCATGAAAATTAATCCAGTAATGAATAAAAATTCAGTCCGCCAAAGAATGCTGGTGATGATCCATTGCCAAGGGCGCTGGGAGGAACGGTTTGAACGCAGGTGAGTCCTCGAAGGCTGCCACTCAGGCGCGCGCTCCTGCCGCCCTGGCCGAGGCGGATTTCGATCGTTCGCCCGCTTCACTTGGCGAGGTCGCAAAGCAGATCCGGCGGTCGGTGATCACCATGATCGACAAGGCCGGTATGGGCCATGTCGGCGGCGACCTGTCGGTAACGGACATTCTGACGGCGCTTTATTTCGGCATTCTGCGCGTCGATCCGGCGGTGCCCGACTGGCCGGACCGTGATCGCTTCATCCTCTCTAAAGGACACTGCGTCGGCGCGCTCTATTCGGTTCTGGCCAAGCGCGGCTTCTTCGACGAGGCGCTGCTGGCCGACTTCCTGGCGCCGCTGTCGCCGCTGAACGGGCACCCCAATCGGCGCAAGGTGCCGGGTGTCGAGGCCAACACTGGGCCGCTGGGGCACGGCTTGCCGATCGCCATCGGCTCGGCGATCGCCGCACGCCTTTCCGGATGCAACTGGCGCACCTTCGTCGTGCTCGGCGACGGCGAACTGCAGGAAGGCAGCAATTGGGAGGCGGCGATGTGCGCCGGCCATCGCGGCCTGGAGCGCCTGACGGCGATCGTCGACCGCAACCGGCTGCAGCAGGGCGCGCGGACCGAAGAGACGAACCGGCTGGAACCGCTGGCCGACAAGTTCACCGCCTTCGGCTGGGACGTGCTGGAGGTGGACGGCCATGACATGCCGGCGCTGTTGGACGTGTTTGGCGCATCCGGCGACGGACGGCCGCGCTGCGTGATCGCCCACACATCCAAGGGCCGGGGCGTGTCGTTCATGGAGGATCGGGTGGAGTGGCACCACAAGGTGCCGAACGCCGATCAGGTCGCGGCGGCCCTGAAGGAACTGACGGTATGACGACGGCCGTGGCATCGGCGGTGCAGCCCGCGCCGGTCTTCGATTGTCGTCAGGCCTTTGCCGAGACGTTGATGGAACTCGCGGCGCAAGACCCACGGATTGTTGCCGTCTGCAACGACTCCGTCGGTTCCAGCAATCTGGGGGCCTTCGCCAAGGCCTATCCGGACCGCCTGATCAATGTCGGCATCGCGGAACAATGCATGGTCGGCACGGCGGCGGGGCTCGCCAATGGCGGTTTCGTTCCGTTCGTTTGTGCCGCCTCGCCCTTCTTGACCGGTCGCGCCTTGGAACAGATCAAGGCCGATGTCGCCTATAACGACTATCCCGTCGTGCTATGTGGCATGAGCCCGGGCATGGCCTATGGCGAGCTGGGGCCGACGCACCATTCGATCGAGGATTTCGCCTGGACACGCGCCATCGCCGATCTGACGGTGCTGGTGCCGGCCGACCCGGCCCAGACCAGGGCGGCCGTGTGCTGGGCGGCGGCTGCCAGACGCCCGATCTTCATGCGCGTCGGCCGCTTCAAGGTGCCGGCCGTGACCGAAGACGGCCCGTTCGACCCCGACCGTATCGCCGAACTGGCGGCCGGATCGGACGTGACCGTCGTCGCCGCCGGCACCATGGTCTCGCGCGCGCTGGAGGCGCACAGCCTGCTTGCGGCCGAGGGTATTGCGGCCCGCGTGCTGAACGTCTCCACGCTGAAGCCGCTGGATGCCGAGATGCTGGTGCGGGCCGCGCGGGAAACCGGCCGTATCGTCACGGCGGAGGAGGCGTCGGTGCATGGCGGCCTGGGCGGCGCCGTCGCCGAACTCCTGAGCCAGAGCCACCCGGTACCGATGCGGATTCTCGGCGTGCCGGAGTTCGCGCCGACCGGCGATACGGCCTTTCTGCTCGACCATTTCGGCCTCAACGCGGCGGGCATCGCCGCCGCCGCCCGCGAACTGGTGGGTTAGGCCGTGGTCGCGCCCGTTATCCTCGCCATCGACCAGGGCACCAGCGCGACCAAGTGCCTGGCCCTCAACGAGGCAGGGGCCGTGATTGCCAAGGGCCAGGCGCCCTTGGGCGAGAGCCGGCCGCGTCCCGGCTGGGTCGAACAGGACGCCGACGCGCTGTGGCAGAGCGTGGTTGCGGCCGTGCGTGCGTGTCTGGCTGAGCGGGACGGCGCTGACGTCGTCGCCATCGGCATCGCCAACCAGCGCGAATCCATGCTGTTGTGGGACGGTGATACGGGCCGGCCCCTGTCGCCCGTGATCAGCTGGCAGGACCAGCGCACCGTTGATCTGTGCGATAAGCTGCGCTCGCCGGATGCGGAAGACCTGGTGCAGGCGCGCAGCGGCCTGCCGCTGGACCCAATGTTTTCCGCCCTCAAGGCGCGCTGGCTGCTCGACACCTACGATCCCGACCGGACCCGGTCGAGGGCGGGCCGGATCCGCCTCGGCACCATCGATTCCTGGCTTTTGCACCGTGCGTCCGGCGGTCAGGACGGCGCGCATGTCATTGAGGTCGGCAACGCCTCGCGCACGCAACTGCTGAACATCGCTGAGGCGGATTGGGACGACAGCCTGCTGGGGTTCTTCGACGTGCCGGCCAACGCGCTGCCGCGCATCGTGCCGTCCGTGGGACCGTTCCCGTCCGTGCGCGGCCTGGCGCCGGTGCCGGACGGCACGCCCATCGCGGCGGTCATGGGGGATTCCCACGCCGCCCTGTTCGCCCACGGCGCCTTTGAGGCCGGCCCGGTGAAAGCCACTTACGGCACCGGCTCGTCGGTGATGGGTTTGGTCGAGAAACCAGACGCTGTCGCAGATGGCCTTTGCCTGACCATCGCCTGGTCGATCGACCATCCGGCCTACGCGGCGGAGGCGAACATCCGGTCCGCCGGCGCCACCCTGCGCTGGACGGCGGATCTGCTCGGCATTACCACGGACGACCTCGTCGCCCTGGCCGAAGGCGCCGACAGTCAGGGGGTCAGTCTGGTGCCCGCCTTCAACGGCATGGGCGCGCCCTGGTGGGACCAGCGGGCCAACGGCACGCTGTGCGGCCTCACGCTCGGCGCCGGACGGCCGCAGGTCGCACGGGCGGCGTTGGAGTCGATCCCGCACCAGGTGGCCGATGTGATCGACGCCTTCGATCGGTCGATCGGCCGGGTCTCGGTTCTGCACGCCGATGGTGGGCCGACGCGCAATGACGCGCTGATGCAGTTGCAGGCAGATCTGCTGGACCGGCCCGTGCACTGCACCGATGCCGCCGAACTGTCAGCCCTCGGCGTCGCCCATCTTGCCGGCCTGTCGGTCGGCTTGTGGACGCTTGAGAGCTTGAAGACCTTCGATCGCGGCGGCCGCGTGTTCCAACCGGCGATGCCGGCCTTCGACCGCGCGACCCACCGGGCCCGCTGGCTGACCGCGATCCAGCAGGTGTTGAACGAACCGGCGACCCCCGCGCCGGCGCCGACGCTCGACATACCGACCACCGCGCGCTGCGTGCGTTGAGAAGGGGGACCGCCATGGTAGCGCCCAGCGAACAGGATCAGGCAACCGGTCGGCTGACCGTCCCATCCTTCAACTGGGGCCTTGGCTTCTTCGGGCCGCTGGTCGGTCTGGTGCTGCTGTGCATCGTCTTTTCGTTCACCTCGGAGTACTTCTTCACCGCCCGCAACGCGCTGAACATCCTCGACCAGGTGACCGTCCTGGGCATCCTGGCGATCGGCATGACGGCGGTCATCATCACCGGTGGCATCGATCTCTCGGTTGGCTCCGTCCTGGCCTTTTCCATGATGATGATGGGCTGGATCAGCCGGGAGTTCGGCGTGCCGCTCGAAATCGCGATGCTGTGCGCCATCCTGACCGGCGCCGCCTGCGGCGCGGTTTCCGGCCTCTTGATCACCGTCGCGCGGCTGCCGCCCTTCATCGCCACCTTGGCGATGATGACCGTGGCCCGCGGCCTCGCCAACATCCTGACCGACGGGCGCCAGATCGTCGGCTATCCGTCCTGGTTCACCAGCTTCGCCACCGTCCGGCATTTCGACTTTCTGTCCGTCACCGTGGGCGTCTTCATCGTCTCGGTCATCCTGGCCTTCATCTATCTGCGTTACCGGCCCGGCGGCCGCAATCTCTACGCCATCGGCGGCAGCCCGGAGGTGGCGCGCCTTTCCGGCATCGCGGTCAAGAAGGTCACGGTCGGGGTCTATGCCATGTGCGGCGCCCTGTCGGGGCTTGCCGGCATCGCGTTGGCCGCGCGCCTGAACTCGTCCCAGCCCAGCGCCGGCCTGACCTACGAGCTCGACACCATCGCCGCCGTCGTCATCGGCGGGGCCAGCCTGGCCGGCGGGGTCGGCAGCATTGCGGGCACCGTGGTCGGCGTTCTGATCATCGGCGTTTTGAGCAACGGGCTGAACCTGCTGGCCGTATCGCCCTTCATCCAGATGGTCGTAATCGGCTGCGTCATCGCGCTGGCGGTGACGTTCGACACGTTGGGCCGGCGCAACCGCTAGCGCCGGTTTCGAAACAGAGCACGCCAAGAACAGGGAGGATAGAACGACGAGCCAGAGAGTTTCGACAGACGCCGGGCCTTCGCTGGCATCTGCAGCGGCCGTCTTGGGACGGACAAGAACGACGAACCAACGGGCCCATCGGCCCAAATGAGAGAGGGAGCACCCCATGAACCGCGTATTTCTAACCACAACATCCGCCATTGCCGTCGCCGGCGCCGCCCTGTTGGGCACGGCCGCGCAGGCGCAGGACGACTTGACCATCGGCCTGGCGGTCGCCAATCTGCAAGCCGATTTCTTCAACCAGATCAAGCAGTCGGTCGAGGCCGCGGGCGAGGAACAGGGGATCGAGATCATCACGGTCGACGCCGCCGGTGATGCCGCGACCCAGGTCAGCCAGATCCAGGATCTGATCACCCGTGAGATCGATGCGTTGATTTACATTCCGGCCGGTGCCACCGCCGCCGGCGTGCCGGTCGAGGCGGCGCGCGCCGCCGGCATTCCCGTGGTCGCCGTCGACCGTAACCCGCCGGACGTGCCGGGCGACACCTTCATCGCCACAAACAGCGTCGCCGCGGCGCAAGAGCTGGGCGACTGGGTCTGCGAGCAGACCGGCGGTGAAGGCCGCGTCGGCGTCGTCCAGGGCCAGCTGGGCACGACGCCGGAGATCGACCGCGACACCGGCTTCCGTGCCGCGCTGGACGACTGCCCAGGCATCGAAATCGTCGCCCAGCAGGCCAGCAATATGTGGATGCAGGACGAAGGCTTCGCCATCGCCCAGGACATGCTGTTGCGCGATCCGGAGATCACGATCTTCTTCGGCCGTGCCGACGCGCTGGCGCTGGGCGCTGCCCAGGCCGTGCAGGTCGCCAATCTCGACCATGACGTTCTCGTCGTCGGCTTCGACGGTGATTTCGCCGGGCTTGAGGCGGTTCGCGACGGCGTGCTCGACGCCACCATGACCCAGCGGACCCAGGGCATGGGCCGGATGGCGCTGGAATCGGCGATCGCCCTGATCAACGGTGAGGACGTGCCGGCTGAACAGCTTCAGCCTGCAACCCTAACCACGTCGGAAAACGCGGCCGGGTTCCTGGAGAACCATCCGTGATATCGACCCGCGCTGAACGGCCGGCGCCGTCGGGAACGACGGCTCCCCCCATGCCGGCCGCCAGCGCACCGGAGAGCCCCCGCCGGGGGCTCTCCATTCGCGGCCTGTCGAAGGACTTCTTCGGCAACCGCGTCGTGTCCGACCTGGACCTGGACGTCGCACCGGGCGAGGTCGTCGCCCTGCTCGGCGAAAACGGCGCCGGCAAGTCGACCGTATCGGCCATGATCGCCGGCATCCATCCGCCGACCGAAGGCACCATGGTGTGGGAAGACCAGGCCTTCCGCCCCGTCTCGCCCGCCGACGCGCTGGCCGCCGGCATCGGCCTGATCCACCAGGAAATGCGCCTGCTGCCGGACCTGTCGATCGCCGAGAACGTCTTTGTCGGCCGGCTGCCCATGCGTGGCGCGATGGTCGACCGCGAGACCATGAACCGGCGCGCGGCCGAACAGCTTCAGCGCCTGGGTCTCGACATCCCGCCGACCACCCGTGTCGGCAGCCTGCGCGTCGCCGCCCAGCAGCAGGTCGAGATCGCCAAGGCGCTGACCCTGAACGCCCGCTTGCTGATCCTTGACGAACCGACGGCGGCGCTCGGGGGCGAGGAGACGGACCGTTTGTTCGAACAGATCGAACGGCTTAAGCAAGACGGCGTCTCGTTCATTTATATCAGCCACCGCCTGGACGAAATCGCCCGCATCGCCGACCGGGTCGCGGTCCTGCGCGACGGTGCCTTGGTGGCGACCCACGACACGGCCCAGGTGCCGGTCAAGACCCTGATCGAGGAAATGGTCGGCCGCAGCGTCGACCGCATGTTCCCGACCATCGCACCGCCCCGGGATCACGAGGTCCTGAGCGTGGAGAACCTTTCCGGCGTCGACGGTGCCTTCCGAAACGTCAGCTTCACCGTGCGCGCCGGCGAGGTCTTCGGCATTGCCGGCATCGTCGGCGCCGGCCGGACGGAGCTTGTCCGCGCCATCACCGGTGCGGACCCGGTGGCCTCCGGTTCGGTGTCGATCGACGGCGAAATCGTCCATTTGCGCGAGCCGGGCGACGCCATCCGGGCCGGCCTGGTCATGGTGCCGGAAGACCGTAAGCAGCAAGGGCTGCTGCTGGACCAGACGCTGGCCGACAATGTCGCCTACGGCAATTTCGACCTGATGGGAAGGCGCGGCTGGATCTCGCCCGGCGCCATGCGCCGCTTCGCCCAGGCCGCCATCACCCGCATGGGCGTGAAGGGCCAGCCGGCGCAAAGCGCCAGCGTGCTTTCCGGCGGTAATCAGCAAAAGCTGGTGATCGCCAAATGGATCTCGCGCGATCCCAAGATCTTCATTCTGGACGAGCCGACGCGCGGCATCGATGTCGGCGCCCGCGCCGCGATCTATGAGGTCATCGCCGGCCTCGCCCAATCCGGCATGGCGGTGGTCGTCGTCTCCTCCGACCTGGAGGAGGTGTTGGGCCTGTCGCACCGCGTGCTGGTGTTGAGCCGGGGGCGACAGCGCGGCCTGTTGGACCGCGAGGCCCTCAGCCATGTCGCGGTCATGGAACTGGCAACCAGCTAACGTTTGGGAGGGGACGGCAGATGGATCTATTTCGCCTGGATGGGGAGGTGGCGTTCGTCACCGGCGCGGGCAGCGGTATTGGCCAGGGGCTGGCCATCGGCCTTGCGGAGGCCGGCGCCGACGTTGCCTGCTTCGATCTGCCGACAAGCGACGGCCTGGCCGAGACTGTTCGGCGCATCCAGGCTCTGGGTCGCCGTGCGCACGGGCTAACCGGCACGGTCGTCGATGAAGACGACGTGGCGGCGGCGGTTGCCGACGCGGAGGCGGCGCTCGGGCCGCTAACCGTGGCGATCAACGCGGCCGGTATCGCCAACGCCGCGCCCGCCGAGGACCTGACGCGCGAGCAATGGCAACAGATGTTCGACGTCAACCTGACCGGCCTGTTCACTTGCTGCCAGGCCGAGGGCCGCGCCATGCTGGGGCGCAAACACGGGTCGATTATCAACATCGCATCCATGTCCGGCAGCATCGTTAATCGCGGCCTGACCCAGGTGCATTACAATGCCTCGAAGGCCGCCGTGATCCACCTGACCAAGAGCCTGGCCATGGAATGGTGCGATCGTGGCGTGCGCGTCAACGCGATCAGCCCGGGCTACACCGCCACGCCGATGAACCTGCGGCCCGAGGTCGCCGAACAGCGCAAGCAGTTCGAGGCCGACACGCCGCTCGGCCGCATGGCGGAGGTGGACGAGCTGGTCGGCCCGGCGGTCTTCCTCGCCGCCAAGGCCTCGTCCTTCTGCACCGGCATCGACCTGATCGTCGATGGCGGCTTTGTCTGCTGGTAGGCGCTAGTCGCTGACCGACGCCGCGTCCCAGCGTCCGGTCGTGTCGAGGGCAAGGAAGTCGCCCAGTCGCTTTTGGATCGCCCTGTCCAGCATCGTCAGCTCGGCCGCGGGCAGGCTGATGTAGGGCCAGCGCACCGTCGCATCCAACGGCGCCCAGCGGCCGATGGCCGCCAGCGCCTTGTCGAAGGCGAAGGGCTGGAACGGGCCGCGCGCCAGCATCGGCTGGACCAGGTCGCGAAACAGTTCGGCGATGTCCCGCTCGATCGCCAACGCCCGCTCCGGCTCCGTCTGGATCAAGCGCCACCAGCCCACCGTGGCCGAGGGCGACAGGCAGGCCATGTTCGAATAGCTGCCATGGGCGCCGGCCAGGACGCCGGTGGCCATCCGGTGCCCGGGAATGAAGACGGACAGTTGGTCGAACAAGGGCCGCGCTTGGTCATACCATTGAGCGTCGCCATCCATGATCTTGACGCCGATGACCGCGGGAACGGCCTTTGCCAGGCGGCCGATCTCAGTAGTGGTCAGCCGCCGTTTGGCATGAGGCGGGTTGTACAGCACCAGGGGGCAGGGGGCGGCCGCGATCGCGATGCCTTCCAGGAAGCGGACGGCCTCTTCATCGCTCGGCGGCACCCAGTCCGGCAGCACGACCTGCAAGGCCGTGGCGCCGGAGGTGGACAGACGCCGTGCGCGGTCGAGGCTGATTCGAGGGTTGGCGTCACAGACGCCGATCTGGAAGGGAAGGCCTCTTTTTCCCGCCGTTTCAGAGACTTGTAGCGCCACACGATCGTACTCGGCCTCGGTGATGGCGTGAAACTCCCCGGCCGTTCCGAATGCGTAGATGCCCTCCACCTCAAGACTGGCAAGCGTGTCCAACTGGGTCTGCAACGCGCCATGGTCGATCGTCCCGTCGGCGTTCAGGGGCAATAGAACGGTCGCCCAGACGCCGCGCGGCCAAGGGCGTCCGTCGGGTGTGTCTGGTGAGGCAGTCGGCATGGCGCAATGGTATGTCCGATCGTTAATTTGGTAAAGCCATTTGACTCATCGGTAAGACCAAACTAGCCTTTGGTCATGACCGAACCAGCCGCCGGACGTCGCAGACTGTCCACCGACATCGCGGATGCACTCGTTGAGCGCATTCGCAACGGCGACTTCCCCGAAGGATCGGCGCTGCCGTCGGAGCGCGATTTGTGTGAGCAGTTCGGCGTCGGCCGTCCCACCGTGCGCGAGGCGATGATCCATCTGGAAAGCCGGGGTTATGTCGATGCTTCGGCCGGCCGGCGGCCCCGGATTCAGGAACCGTCGCTGGACCATCTGTTCGGCCGCCTGTCGTCGCTTGCCGGCCAGTTCCTGCGCACGCCGGAGGGCTTCGGCCATCTGGAACAGGCGCGCATGTTTCTGGAAACCGGCGTCGTCCGCTATGCCGTCGACCATGCTACGCCGGCCCAGATGTCGGCGCTGCATGCCGCGTTGAAGGCCTGCGATGCGCAGATCGAAACGGACGAACCGTTTCGCAAGGCCGATGTCGCCTTCCACCGGGTGCTGGCGGAGATGCCGGGCAATCCGATCATCGTCGCCCTGCAAGACGCGGTGGTGGAATGGCTGATCGAGCGCCGGCCGGCACGCCAGGACGTCGAGGCCCTGAACCGGATGAGCCAAGGGGAACATCAGGAAATCTTCGATGCCGTCGTCCGCCGCAACAAGCAGCAGGCGGAGGACGCGATGATCCGACACCTGAACCGGGCCTATTACATGTACTTTCTGCAAGGGGACGGCGCGCCCGGGCCGGCTGCCCCGCAAGGAACGGCGTGATGCTGCGCGGCATGTTTCCGGCCCTGCTAACGCCGTTCGATGCCGATGGCGGCATTATCGAGCCCGCGTTGGCCGCCCTGATCGACCACAACATCGACCAGGGCATGCAGGGCTTCTACGCCGGTGGCTCGACGTCCGAGGCGCTGCTGATGGCCGAACCCATGCGCCACAGGATGCTGGACTTTGTCGCTGAGACGGTGGCCAGGCGGGTTCCGGTCATCGCCAATGTTGGCTGTATCTCGACGCAGGAAACCGTCTCGCTGGCGAGGCGGGCCGAGGCTGCCGGGTATGACGCCGTTTCCTTCGTGCCGCCCTACTATTACGGCTTCAGTCTGGACGAAATCCGGCGCCACACGCTTGCGGTGGGCGAGGCGGTCTCGATCCCGGTCGTGCTCTACAACATCCCCAGCGCCAGCGGCGTGACGTTCGAACTGGACGCCATCCTGGAAATGCTGGAGTGGGACTTCGTGGCGGGCGTAAAGCACACCTCGCACGATCTGTTCATGCTGGAACGCATGAAGACAGCGTTTCCGGGCAAATCGGTCTTTGTCGGCCATGACGAGGTTCTGGCCGGCGGCCTGGCCTTGGGCGGCGATGGCGGCATCGGCAGCACCTATACCGTTCTAGGCCCCAGGATCCTGGCGGTACGCGATGCGATCGCGGCAGGCGATTTCGCCGGCGCCCTGGCCCATCAGCGCGCCATCAACGACGTCATCCAGACCTTGATCGGCTGCGGCGTTTTGCAAGGCCTGAAAACCTTGCTGCCCGATCTTGGGCTGGAGGGCGGCGTTTGCCGCGCGCCCTTCAAACCCCTGACCGAGGCGCAGGCAACTGAGCTGCGCGCGGTTTTCCATCGGCACTTTGGCTCGGCCCTGACGCCGGACCGGGCGGTAAGCGCCTGAAGCAAGCAACACCAAACTGAACGGGAGAAGACAATGTCACCACTGAACGGACGCGCCGGCGGGACCGCGCTTGGCAAGAGGCTGCTGGCCACGACGGCCGTGGCCCTGACGCTCGGCCTTGCGGTCCCTGCGCTGGCCGACGGCTCGCTTGTCACGGCGCTCGATATGGGGCCGGGCGGCGATGAGGATTCGCGGCCCTGGTCCAGCGGTGCCGGGCACACCACCCATGTGAAGCAGTTCATCACGCCGACGATCTTCAACGAAGACCTGTCCGCAATCGTGCCCTATGCCGTGGAGGCGTGGGAGTCCAACGACGACCACACGGTGTGGACCTACACGTTGCGCGACGGGCTATTGTGGTCCGACGGCACGCCGATGACGGCCAATGACTGGGCGTTCACCGCCGAGTTCATGACCGCGCCGGATTGGGCCGGCGACCGGCCGGGCGACCGCAACCTTTCCCTGTCGGAAGTGGCTGGTTTCGACGCCAAGACCGCCGGCGACGCTGACAGTCTGGAAGGCATCGAGGTCATCGACGACCAGACCATCCGGTTCACGCTTTCGGCGTCGAACCCGCGCCATTTCGCCAGCCTGTTCCGATTCTACATCTTGCCGGAACACGCGGTCGATTTCGAACCGGCGGACTATATGACCACGGACTGGTTCCGCGATCCGTCCCGCTTTGTCGGGTCCGGCCCGTTCGTCGTCGCCGACTACGCACCGGACGAGTACCTGACCCTGGGCGCCAATGAAAACTACTTCCAGGGCCGTCCGGCATTGGACGAGCTGGTGATCCGCTATTTCGGCGGTGATCAGACGGCCGCGCTGCTGGCGCTGGAGGCGGACGACATCGACTTCACCTATGTCACCGAGACGGACGCGCCGTCGCTGGAGGATGCCTACGACATCTTCTCCAACCTGTCGGGCGTCGTGGTCATGACCCGGTTCAACTACAATCTGGTCGACGACGCGTTTTCCGACATTCGCGTGCGTCAGGCGATCCTTCACGCCATCGACCGGGACGCGATCACGGAGAACATTCTGGGCGGCACCTATGTGTCGATCCCGTGCCCGATCCCTTATGCCGACCTGTGGCCGGAAGACGTCACAACCTATGGCTACGATCCGGACCGGGCCGCGTCGCTGCTGCAAGAGGCTGGCGTCGATCCGGGCGCGATCTCCATGGAATGGGTCGGCCATGCCGGTTACGACAACACGGCGCATAACTCCGCGCTGCAGGCGGTCCAAGCCTACCTGTCGCAGATCGGGATCAACGATTTCAGCTATCGCTTTGTCGATATCCCGACCTTCCGCGCCAGCTATTCGCCTGATGGCGACTGGCAGAACCAGTATCACGGTTTCGGCGTGCCGCGCTTCGGCAACGATGTCGGCCGGCTGTGGAGCAATGGTGGCGCCTTGGGCACCGGTGTAACCGGCTATGACTACGACGCCGACGGGTTCGCCGACGCTATCGCCGCCATTTCCGCCGCGCCGACGATCGACGATTACAATGCGGCCTTGGGCGATTTCTGTCGCCTGCATGCGGAGATGCTGCCCGATCTGCAGATGTGGGTCGGCAACCGCTTCGGCGCCGCCGATCCATCGATTGCGAACTTCTGGTGGCAGCCGGCCCCGGCGGGCGGTCCCTATCAGGACAACGCCCACACCTGGGCGGTGCAGTAACGGTAGCGTCACCGGGCATGGCTAAGGGGTGGGGCGGGTGCATCGCGGCGTCCGCCCCATCTCGCGCCACCTACCGGCAAGCGACCGATTAAGTGACCCGCTACATCATCAGGCGGCTGCTGCTGGCCATCCCGGTCCTGTTCATGGTGACCGTGCTGGTCTTCGCGCTGATCGAACTGGCGCCGGGCGATGTGGTCGACTTCTTCGCCAACCCGGAAGTCATGGCCGGCATGTCGGAGGCGGACCTTGAGGCCCTGCGCGAACGGCTGGGCCTCAACGATCCGGCCCCGGTCCGCTATCTGCACTGGCTCGGCGGCGTTCTGCAGGGGGATTTCGGCTACAGCCTGATCCGGTCCGAACCGGTGGGCGAGTTGCTGCTGCGGCGGTTCGGCAATTCCATGATGATCATGGGCATCGGCCTGTTCGTCGCGGTCACCTTCGGCATCTCGCTGGGCATCTACACCGCGCTGCGCCAATACTCGGTTGCCGACTTCACCATCTCGTTTCTGTCCTTCGTCGGCATCTCCATGCCGGCCTTCATCGCCGGTATCATCGCGCTCTACGTCTTTTCGGTGCAGCTTGGCTGGTTTCCGGCCGGCGGCATGCGCTCGCCCGGGGTCCACACGCTGGGCGATCTTCTGCACCATCTGATACTGCCCGCACTGGTGCTCTCGATCATCCATATGGCGACCTTCATGCGCTACACGCGCTTTTCCATGCTGGATGTTCTGAAGCAGGAATATGTCGTCACCGCCACCGCCAAGGGCATGCCGCGCCGCATCGTCGTCATGCGCCACGCCTTCCGCAACGGCCTGATCCCGGTCGTGACCATGATCGGCTATTCGATCCCGGAACTGGTCGTCGGTGCGGTGTTCCTGGAAACCATCTTCTCGTTCCCCGGCATGGGCAAACTCTATTTCGACAGCGTCATCTCGCGCGACTTCCCCGTCATCATGGCCGCCAATCTGGTGATCGCCGTGTTCGTGCTGGCGGCCAACCTGATCACCGACGTCGCCTACGCGGCCATCGATCCGCGCATCCGGCTGGAATAGCGCGATGGCCATGACCGAGGTCACGATCGACTCCCCGGCCCGGGTCGCCTGGCGCCGGTTTCGTCAGCACCGCATCGCCATGGTGGCGCTGGCCGTGTTGGGGGTGATCGTCATCCTGTGCGCGTTCGCGCCGTTCTTTTCTGGCTACGACCCGCTGGGCCTGAACATGGCCGCGATCCGCCAGCCGCCCAGCGCGGAACACTGGCTGGGCACCGATACGCTGGGTCGGGACGTCTGGACCCGGACGCTGTATGGCGGCCGCGTCTCGCTGGTGATCGGCCTGGCCGCGGCCTTTCTGTCGACGATCATCGGCATCGTGCTGGGCGTGATCTCCGGCTATTTCGGCAAATGGGCCGACATGGTGGTCATGCGGGCCACCGACGTGGTCATGGCCTTTCCGCCGATCATCATCATGCTGACCGTGGCGGCGTTCACCGGCCCCGGCCTCGTCAACGTCATCTTCATCATCGGTGGCCTACGCTGGCCGCCGACGGCCCGCCTGGTGCGCGGCCAGATCCTGCAACTGCGCGATCAGGACTTTGTCACGGCCGCCCGCACGCTGGGCCTGACCAATGCGATCATCATCACGCGCCATATGCTGCCGCACGTGGTCGCACCCCTGGTCGCGAACATCACCTTCGCGGTCAGCCTGGCGATCCTGACCGAGGCGGGGCTGAGCTTCCTCGGCCTGGGCGTACCGCTGCCAACGCCGACCTGGGGCAACATGATGGAGGCCGCGCGCGACCTGCGCATCATGCGTGAGGAGCCGTGGATGTGGATCCCGCCGGCCATCTTCACGCTGATCACCGTGCTGTGCATCAACTTCGTCGGCGACGGATTGCGCGACGCCTTCGACCCGCAACAGCTGATCGGCGAGAAGTAGCGTGGCGGCCCAACCCCTGCTCTCGGTCGACGGCCTGACCACCTCCTTCGGTCGTGGGCCCGGCAAGGTGCGCGCCGTCGCGGATATGAGCTTCGACCTGGCCGAGGGCGAGGTGCTGGCCATCGTCGGCGAAAGCGGCTCGGGCAAGAGTGTCACCATGCGCTCGATCATGGGCATCATCCCGATGCCGCCGGGTGTGATCGAAAGCGGCACGGCCTATTTCGACGGCGCCGACCTGCTGGCCATCGATCAGGAGAGCCTGAGGCGCCTGCGCGGCAAGGACATTGCCATGGTGTTCCAGGATGCCATGACCTCGCTGAACACGGTCCTGACCGTCGGCCGGCAGATCACCGAGGTGTTGGAAGAACATCTCGGCATGACCGGCAGGGCGGCGCGCGACCGGGCGATCGCCCTCTTGGAAGAGGTCGGCATTCCCGACGCCGCCCACCGCATCGACGAATACCCGCACCAATTCTCCGGCGGCATGCGCCAGCGCGCCATGATCGCGCTCGCCATCGCCTGCGGCCCGCGCCTGCTGATCGCCGACGAACCGACCACAGCGCTGGATGTCACGATCCAGGCCCAGATCATCGACCTGGTGGTCGGCCTGCAGACGGCGCACGATATGGGCATCGTCTGGATCAGCCATGATCTGGGCGTCGTCGCGCGCATCGCCCAGAAGGTCATCGTCATGTATGCCGGCCGGGTGGTGGAGCGGGCCACGGTCGAGGATCTGTTCGACGCACCGGCGCACCCCTACACCATCGGCCTGCTCGCCTCCCTGCCGCGCCTGGATCAGGAACCGGGGGAACATCTGGACTCCATCCCCGGCCAGCCGCCGAACGCGTCGTCGCTGCCGCCGGGCTGCGCCTTCGCGCCGCGCTGTCCGCTGGCGACCGAGACCTGCCGGGTTGAGGTTCCGCCGGTGATCACGGTCGGCGACGGGCACAAAGCCGCCTGCCACCGGTTGGACGAGGTTCGCCAGCGCGAAGGTCGCCTGCCATGGACGTGACCGCTGCCGCTGCGCCGCCCCTCGTCGAGGTGCGCGACCTGAAGATGCATTTCCCGATCACACGGGGGATCGTCATCCAGCGGCGCATCGGCGCGGTCAAGGCGGTGGACGGCGTCAGCTTTTACCTGCGGCGCGGCGAAACCTTGGGCCTGGTCGGCGAAAGCGGCTCCGGCAAGACCACGATCGGGCGCACGATCCTGCGCCTGAACCAGCCGACCGCCGGCGAAATCCGCATCGACGGCAGGGATATCGCGACGGTCGGGCAGGGCGACATCAGGCGCCTGCGCCCGCGCATGCAGATGATCTTCCAGGACCCCTATGCCAGCCTGAACCCGCGCCTCACGGTCGGCACCATCATCGCCGAGGCGGCAGTCCATCACGGCATCCTGAAAAAGCGGGACCGGCAGGCCAGGGTCGGCGAGTTGCTGGAGACGGTCGGCCTCGACCCGGCCTTCGCCCAGCGCTATCCACACGAATTTTCCGGCGGCCAGCGCCAGCGCATCGGTATCGCCCGCGCGCTGGCGCTCAGCCCCGACTTCATCGTCTGCGACGAGCCGATTGCCGCGCTCGACGTTTCGATCCAGGCCCAGGTGATCAACCTCCTGAAGGACCTTCAAGGCCGGCTGGGCCTGACCTATCTGTTCATCGCCCACGACCTCAGCGTCGTGCGGCACATCAGCGACCGGATCGCGGTCATGTATCTCGGCAAGATCGTCGAGATGGCGGACAGCCGGACGCTCTACCACGCGCCCAAGCATCCCTATTCCCAGGCCCTGTTGTCGGCCGTGCCGATCCCGGACCCGAAGGTGGAGAAACAGCGCCACCGCATCATGCTGACCGGCGACCTGCCCAGCCCCGCCAATCCGCCCAAGGGCTGCAATTTCTGCACCCGCTGCCCGATCGCCGAGGAAATCTGCCGCCGTGAGGAACCGCCGCTGATCGATCACGGCGACGGCCACCAGGTCGCCTGCCATTTCGCCAAGCCGGACGCGTCCGCCTGAGCCTATGACCAGGCGCCCCAACATCCTGCTATGCATTTCCGACCAGCAGCGGACCGATACGCTTGGGTTCCTGGGCCGGACCCCGTGCCGGACGCCGCACATCGACCGGCTGGCGCGCGAGGGCACCTGTTTCGTCGACGCGATCTGCCCCAGCCCGATCTGCCTGCCGTCGCGCGCCTCCCTGATGACCGGGCAGTACCCGCATCAGGTCAATATGATGAGCAACAAGGACACCATCGAAGCGCCACCGCGCCTGACCGATGCGCTGCGCGGCGCCGGCTACCACACGGCTTATGCCGGCAAATGGCATCTGGAACCGGACGGCCACCCGGCCGCGTTCAAGGGCAGGGAGGCCGAGCTTGGCCTGCTCGACGTGCACGGCCCCGCCGACGCGGTGCTGGAACGGCGGCGCATCGACGACTGGTTCGATCGCGCCGAAGGCCAGGCCTCCGCCGACTATTCGGCCTGGTGCGCCGCCCAGGGCTTGCCCGACGGCTGGCCGGTATCCGACGACGATCTGCGCACCAGACGCACGCCGTCGATGTCGATGCCAACGCCCAAGCGGCAGGCGGACCTGACGGCCGATCAGACCTATGATGGCTGGGTCACCAGCCTGGCCCTACAGTTTCTCGACGAACGCCCGGCCGACCAGCCGTTCTTCCTGGTCTGCGGCTGGTTCGCACCCCATCCGCCCTTCAAGGTGCCGGACCCGTTCTTCGACATGTATGGCGCCGACTTGGCGCCGGAGCCGCACAATTTCGGCCTGCAGGGCGGCGAACCGGCCGGTGTCGAGCGCAGCTTCTATCATGCGCTGTTCGAGGATTATGGCGACCGCTGGCCGCCCTGGGCCAGGTCAATGGCCGCCTATTGGGGCTACACCTCGATGGTCGATGCCCAGTTCGGCCGGCTGCTGGCACGGCTGCAGGCGGAAGACGTGCTCGACGACACGCTGGTCATCTTCTGTTCCGACCATGGCGAGATGATGGGCAGCCACGGGCTGTGGCACAAAATGGCGCCTTACGAGGAATGCCTGCGCGTGCCGCTGATCCTGCGCCTGCCGGGCAGCATTGGCGCCGGGCGGCAGGTGACTGGCCCCGCCTCGCTGATCGACGTGCCGGCGACGATTCTGGCCGCCTGTGGCCTGCCGATCCCGGACGTCTATGAGGGTGCCGATCTCCTGTCCGGCGACCGGCCACGCTACCGCTTCTCCGAGATGCGAAGTCTGGGCGACTGGCATGGTATTGCCGATTTTCGGCTGGTTGTCGATGACCGGTTCAAGCGGGTCTGGAACCAGGGCGAGCGTGGCGAGTTCTACGACCTCGCATCCGACCCGTACGAACAGACCAACCGCATCGACGATCCTGCCATGGCGCCGGATATCGATCGCCTCACCACCGCGTTGATCGATTGGATGCGCAAGACGAGCGACCCGCTGCTCGCCGCTGCCGAAACGGAACTGCTGACTAGGAAATGACGGTATGACGACCTTCGACCCTGGGAACGAAACCGAAATCCTGGCGGCGTATGATCGCGATGGCTATGTCGCGTTCGAGCGCTTCCTGGACCGGGAGACGATCGACGCGGCCCTGGCCAAGATCGCCGATATCCGCGAGGGGCGCATTGCCGGCATTCCGGACGACCGCATCTACTTCGAAGACCCCGCCGACCGCTCGACCCTGAAACAGGTGCAAGAGCTGTTCAAATGGGACCCGTTGTTCGAACGGCTGATGTTCGAGGGCAGGGCCCGGCGTCTGGCGGAAATCCTGCTGCAGGACGAGGCGGTCGGCCGCAACATGCAGTATTTCAACAAGCCGCCCCGGGTCGGCCAGCCGACGCCGCCGCATCAGGACGGTTATTACTTCATGCTGAAACCGTGCGTCGCGGTCACCATGTGGCTGGCGCTGGAACCGGTCGACGAAGAAACCGGCTGCGTCCGCTATCTGGAGGGTTCTCACAAGGCCGGTATCCAGCCGCATGAGCGCACCCAGACGATCGGCTTCAGCCAGCAGGTCAGCGACTTCGACGGCCTTCGGAGTTCCTATCCAGAGCGCGCCTTTCCGGCCGCGCCAGGCACCTTGCTGGCCCACGACGCGCGGACGGTCCATTTCGCCACCGGCAATCAATCGCCAACCCGTTCGCGCCAGGCGCTGGGCTTCATCTACTACGCCAAGCGGGCGCGCGAAGACCAGGCGGCCCATGCCGCCTATCAGGCCAAGCTGGCGGAGGATTTGCGCGAGCGCGGCGCGCTTTAGCCCTTCAGCCCGGCCAGTTCGCGCATCATGGCGTAAATCGCGGTCCAGTCCTCGCCGCCGCGCCCTTGTCCGCGCGCCAGCGTGTATTGCTCCCGCGCCGCCGCGCCGAGGGGCGCCGGCACATTGGCGCTTCCGGCGACCTCCAAGGCCAGGCCGATGTCCTTGTGCGCCAGATCCAGCATGAAGGCAGGCGTCAGGTCGCCCTTCAGCACCTTGGCGGGATAGGTCGTGTTCATGTGGCCCTGGCCGGCGGCGGTGCCGGCCATCACCCGCCGTGCCAAAGCGACGTCCAGGCCGCTCTTCTCGGCCAAGGTAAGGGCCTCGGCCGTCAGCACGTTGTTGGCGATCGACATGAAGTTGTTGACGATCTTCATGCGGATGCCCGTGCCGGGGCCGCCACAATCGACCGTTTCATCGCCCATGCAGTCGAACGCCGGCTGCGCGCGCGCGATGTCGGACGCCGTGCCGCCGGCAAGGACCAGCAGCTTGCCCTCGATCGCGTGCAGCGAGGTGCGTCCCACCGGCGCGTCGACCATGCCGATGCCCCGTTCCGCCAGCGCCGAACGAATGGCATCGCTCTCCAGCGGATGGATCGTCGACATATCGACGACCAACGCCGATGGCGGCAATGCATCCCGCGCACTGTCGGGGCCGAGAAGGGCTGTCCTGACATGCTCCGCGTTCGGCAGCATGGTGATAACCAGATCGGCAGCGCCAACAGCCTCCGCCGCCGAACCGGCGCCGATACCGCCATGGTCCACGTGTTTGGCCACGGCGTCGTCCTGAACGTCGAAGCCGGCCACTTCGTGGCCGCCCTGGACCAGATTGTGGGCCATCGGCAGGCCCATCGTGCCCAATCCGATAAAGGCGATGCGCATGGCCGGCCTACGGTGCCTGTTCCAGCTTCAGGTAAAAGTCGCGATAGATGGCGTCGCGGTTGATGTCGTAAGCCTCGCGCATCGCATGGCGCCCCTCGGGGTGCTGCCAGGTCAGATCGTCGGCCAGGACGGGCGCCGGCAAGATGTCGGTCGGCACCCAGGCGGGATTGATCAGCCAGGCGATGTTGATGATGTCCCAGACGATCCAAGTGCGCCATTCGATGCCGGTGATGCCGCGCTGATCGTGGATCGGGTTGTTGGTATAGAGATGATAGAGATAGTCGCCGATCGCGCCCTTGCCGCGCACCCATTTCTCCATCTCCGGCAGCGAGATGGTGAGCTGCGCCCCGATGTGGAACCCGGGCAGGTAGACATGGGCCACGCCGCTCTCAAACAGCAATTGTGATGCCAATTTGTCCTGCACCAGGTTCAGCGACGGCACGTTGTTGCGATGGCTGCGGCTCGGGTAGCCCGAGGTCCACAAAACGACCATGTTGTCGATGATCTCCGGCGCCATCAGCAGCGCCGAGGCGATGTTGGTGACGCAGCCGATCGCCGAGACATAAAGCGGCCGGTCCGAAGGCGCCAAGGCCTGCTCGATGATGAACTCTGCCGCCGGCGTGCGGATCGGCTGGTCCAGTGAGGTGAGATAGCCGGGCGAGCCGTGGAAGACCTTGCCGCCGGGGTCCATGTTCAGCTTGTCGTAGACCCGCAGGATTTCGTCATAGCTGCGCTGTTCGCCTTCGTCGGGCGGCACGAACTCGACTTCGGCCGGGTGTCTTTCTTGGTCTATCAAGCCTTCGACCCAGCCGCGATAGGTGCCGACGATCGCGTGTTCCTCGGCCGTTTTGGCGCCGCCTTCCTTCATGATCTCGTGCGCCTGCAAGAGGCCCGGCCGCAGATGCTGGAACGAGTAGGGCTCTGCCGTGACGCCTTCCACCTCGATCTGGTCCGGCGACAACAGCGCCCAGGCGAGCGCGAACTGGTCGTCGATCTCGTTGGCGGTATCCGTGTCCAGCACCATGCGCACGGGGCCCGTGGGCGGCGCCAGCAGGCGGCGCATATGGTCATCGGGAAGCGGTTTGAACCGGTCGATGATCTCGCGGGGAATGGCCATCGTTTTTTGTTATCCTTTGTGTCGCGCGGGTAAGCGTGGGCGGTCGGGGTGCGGATTGGCGGTGGCGTCAACACAGTATGCCGGCTCAGCCGACGAACGTGAACCATGATTTGATATAACAGATTTTCCGGGCCGTTTGCGTGCCCGGACGGCTGCCATCTGAGGAGGGGAGGATGACGATCAAAGACGAACGCACCACCATCGGTCGCCGGCACCTTATCGGATCGATGGCAGCGGCGGGACTGGCCGCACCCGCCCTATTGCGGCCGCGCCGGTCGTCGGCGTCCGGCACGGTCGAAATCGGCGCCGTTCTGCCGCTCACCGGCGCCTGGCAGGTGTTTGGCCAGCAGGCGCGGCTGGGCATCGATCTCGCGATCGCCGAGATCAACCAGGCTGGCGGCATCCTCGGCCAGACGGTCTCGATCGACTATCAGGACGATGCCAGCGATCCTCAGAACTCAGCCGCCGCTGCGGAGAGCCTGGTGGCCCGAAGCGGTGTCGTCGCGGTCACCGGCCCGATCTCGTCGGCGTCCCGCGACGCCCTTGCCGATGCCATGACGCAGTCGCGCACGCCGCTGCTGTACGCCACGGACTATGAGGGCGGCGCCTGCAACGACGTCTTCTTCTTTTTCAACAGCGTGCCCAACCAGAGCGCGGAGCCGCTAATGCGCTATGCCGTGGGCGAGATTGCCGACACGGTCTTCATGTTGGGCGCCGACTATGTCTGGCCGCACCGGATGTTCGAAACCTCGGCGGAGACCGTCGAGGCGGCGGGCGGACAGGTGCTGGATCAGCGCTTCGTGCCGGTCGCCGGCCTGTCGGACTATGGCGAGATCGTCGGCGCCATCCGGTCCAGCGGCGCCGGCCTGCTCGTGCTGGCCCTGCCGGGCGCGCAGCATCTGGCGTTCGTGAACCAGGCTTACGAGGAGGGGCTGTTGGGCCAGGTGACCGTCTGCAATCTTGGCGGCATCGCGACCTATTTCCATCCGGACGACACCGACGCGGCGACGGCCGCCTATGGCTGCGAACCCTTCATCGAAACCGACCCCTCCGCCGTCGCCCAAGCGTTCGTGTCAGGCATCCGCGCAAGTGCCGGACCTGACGCCGTCGTAACCTCCTACGCCATGACCCATTACAATGCGATGCACGCGTTGAAGTCGGCGTTGGAGCGGTCGGGCGAGATCTCGCGCGAGGCGGCGGTCGCGGGCTTGGCGGGCTTGGAGTATCAGACCCCGACAGGCCCGTCCCAAATCGATGCCGACACCCATCATTCGACGCTGTCGATGTTCATCGCCCATACGGGGGCGGGCACGCTGGAGATCGTGGAGCCGCTGGGCGCCATCGCGCCGCAGCCGGGGTGCACCGTTTAGACCGACAGGCCCTCAGTCGATCTCGACGACCACCGTGCCGATCGCGCCGGCCTCCGCCGCTTCATGGGCGGCGGCGATCCGGTCCAGCGGAAAACGTTCCGCCACCGCGACCTGAAGCGTGCCGTTGGTGGCCAGCCGATCGATCGCTTCGATACCGGCCTGGCGCGCGTTTTCCGGCAGGTTGAAGCCCTGAACGAAGCGAACGTTCACGCCCTTGAACGCCAGCGCGTAGTAGGGCAGCACCGGCTCCGGATCGGACGTGGAGGAGTAGGAGGCGATCACGCCGTTCGGCTTGATCACCTCGCAATCGATGGCGAGATTGGCGGCGAAGTCGACCTCGATAATGCGGTCGACATCGGCGCCGTCCGTCAGGTCCAGCACCCGCGCCGCGACGTCTTCCTCGCGGTAGTTGATGGTTTCGGCTGCGCCCGCGGCCCGGGCATGCCGCGCCTTTTCCTCGCCGCTGACCGTGCCGATCACCTTCGCACCGCCTTGGGCCGCGAACTGCACGGCAAAATGGGCGACCGCGCCGGCCGCGCCGGCAACCAGGATGGTCTGGCCGGCCACCGGGCCGTCGGCGAAGACCGCGCGGTGGGCCGTCAGCGCCGGCACACCCAGGCAGGCGCCATCGGCAAAGGTGAGGCCGTCGGGCAGGGGCACGGCCTGGGCCGCCGGCAGGGCGCAGAAATCGGCCGCCGTGCCCAGGCTGCGGCCCGGCTCGTTATAGCCGCCTTGGGCGTTCCACAGCCAAACAGGTTCACCGATGCGCTCGGCCGAGACCCCGTCGCCGACGGCCGCGATCTCGCCGGCGCCGTCGGAATGGGGCACGACCAGATCGTGATCCATGGCCATACCGCGCCAGCCCGCCCGGCGCTTCAAGTCCGACGGATTGATGCCGGAGGCGCGCACGCGCACCAGCACCTCGCCCGGCGCCGGTTCCGGCGCGGGCAGGTCGCCGATCGTCAGGACGGAGGCGGCGGGGCCGGTCGACCGGTACCAGGCAGCACGCATGCCGGCCGACCCCCTTTTCAGATCCCTAGGCCGCCTTGCGCGCCAGCTCGATATGCCGGGTTGCCTGGCGCAGGGCCGAGATCAGGCGATTGCGCCCGCGCACAAGCTGGGTCACGGCAAAGCCCAACGTGCCGTTGCTCTGGTGATAGTCCAGATCCTTCACCGTCGCGATGGTCGGCAGGGGCGGCACGGTCAGGGCCGGGTCGTGGCGGAACCGCGCCTCGCGGGTGAAGTTGATCGGCACCAGGATGCGCGCCAGGTCCTGGATGATCGTGTTCGCGGTTTCAGGCGCGACCGCGCCACTCTCGATGCTCGCATAAAGGTCGTCCAGCGCCGCCGCCATCGTTTCCGCCGCTTCCTTGGCCGGGCCCAGGTCAAAGCGATCGCCGGCGGTCTTCTGATAGCCGGCTATCGTGTCCAGGAATTCCTTCGCCGTCGCCCGCCAGTCAAAGGGCAGGATCTCGGCGTTGGCGTTGCGGAACACGGCCAACAGATAGACCTTGATGTCGCGCAGCATGGAGTCCTTGTCGGCGATCTCCAGCGTGTCGTTTTCGGTGTGCCAGGCGATGTTGCCGCCGCAGCCGCCGACCGCGTAATAGCCCTTCTCTTCCCGCAGGGCCGTGGTCATCGTCGACGACAACATGAAGTAGCTGCTGATGCCGATATTGTTGAAGGAATAGTCGCCGGCCCGGTGCGGCCGCTCGCCGCCGATCGGCTTGTCGGCCACTTCCTTCACGATCTCGGCGATGAAGCTGTCGGCCTCGGACATCAGCGACAGGTTCTCGAACTCTGTCGCCCAGCGGCAGCCGGGGCTGTCGCAATTGACCTGCGCGACGCAGTTGGCCTCCAGGTCCAGCGCGAATTCGTCGGCGAACCAGGTGCTGCCGGCGTAACGGCCGGTCGAGTGACCGGGCCACCAGGCGATGCGCACCGACCGCTTCAGCTTGTCCCGGTTGTTCCACAGGACGCGGGCGACCTCCAGCATGGTCGCGTCGCCGGTGGCGTTGTCGCCGACACCGACATCCCAACTGTCTAGGTGTCCGTGCAGCAGCACGTACTTCTCCGGCTCTTCGGTGCCGGGGATGAAGACGTCCGGCAGGGTGGAGGTGAACCAGCCTTCCTCCATGTCGGCGAACAGCTTGATGGTGGCGCCCTCGCGGGCCAGCGCGATCAGCTCGTCCCCGTCCGGCTTGCTGACGGCGACCGAGACCACGCCGGGCTTGCGCGGCAGGTCGTCCAGGTCCGGCGTGCCCCAGATGGTGGTGCAGATGCCCCAATGGATGTCGACACCGGGGTTGATGCCGATCACACCGATCGCGCCCAGCTCTTCAAACTGAGAGATCATGCCCGGGCTGGCGAAACCCTCGGAGATGACGATCTTGCCGGCGACCCGGTTGGCCGCCGGATCGTCGGGGTCCAGCTTCTTGTCGAAGATCGTGTCGATATCGTCGGCCTGGTTGGCGGCGACGTACAGCAGTTCGCCTTCAAGACCATCCTTGGCGTCGACGCTGTAGGCCGGTGGCTTGGCCCGGAACGTCTTGCCGCCGGCCTCGACCCGCGCCTCGCCCGGCAGGCTGAGATACAACGACGGCTCATGCACCGTGACGTCGACGCCATGGGCGCGCAGGCGCGAGACCACATCGTCCATGCCGCGCGCCACGTCGGTCGGGTGCTCGCGCTTGAAGGTCGAAAACCGCTCTACCAGCCCCCAGGGCTCATCCAGGCTGACATCGGCCAGCAGGCCGGATTCGATCTCGTTCATCCGCTATCCCTTCCCTTGCGCGCGATCGCCGGCATGGCGACAATCCTGTTTCATTCAATGAAACAGCGTTTCAGTTTGAGCGGGAGTCGTAGCAGCCTTGTTTTCCGGTCTCAAGCGGCGTCAGCATTTTCCGGTGAGATTTCGCGCAAGCCCGGCGCACCGGTCCCGGCTGTTGGTCGTCCCAGCCGCGTCGATATCGACAGGGCGGCGGCTTGCGCGGCCGACAGATGCGCGTCCTGGCGCGCGGCGTCCAGCCTGGCGTTGGGGCCGGCGACCGACAAGGCCGCCACGACATCGCCATGCGGTCCCCAAATCGGCACGGCAATGGAATAGGCGCCGATGTCCAGATCGTCTTGGGCGATGTGATAGCCGTCTTCCCGAATGGTCTTCAGAATCGGCCGCAGTCTGGCGGGTTCGGTCACCGTTTGGGGCGTGTAGCGCTCAAGCGGCGCGGCCAGCACCTGGTCGATAACCTCGTCCGGCGCATAGGCCAGCAACAGCTTGCTGCCGCCGCCCGCATGCAGCGGCCCGCGCCGGCCGGCCTTGGCGAACAGCCGCATGGACTGGCGGCTTTCCCGTGTCGCCACGCACAGGATGTGGTTGGCGTCGCGGACGATCAGATTGATGTTCTCGTCGGTCTGGTCGCGCAGGCCATCCATGATCGGCGCCGCCGCCACGACAACGCTTTGCTGCTCGTCGACGCAGTTGCCGAGATAGGCCAGCCGATAGCCCAGCGCGTAGTGCGCCTGCCCGCCATCCTTGGCCACGAAGCCGCGCTCTTCCAGGGTCTGCAGAAGGCGGAAGGTCAGGGTCTTGGTGTAACCCAACTGTTTGGCCAGCTCCGTCACGCCGATATCCGGATGTTCGGCCAGCGCCTCCAGGACAAGCAGGGCCCGGTCGACGGCTTCGATCGTGTAACGGCGGGATGTGGTCATGGCTCACCTATCCGACAAGGCAGGTCGACGTGCGTGTCCGCCCTGACAGGACGAACGAGGACGGCGTTAGGATGCTTGCGTCAATGACGTGACATGTCCTAACGTTCTCCTACTGATGAAACGCCGTTTTATTCAATAAAACGCAGTCACGTCAACACTAGGAGGCCGACCATGAAAATCGCTTATGTCGTGCCAGGTCCCATGTCGAAGGGACCGATGGGCGCCACCGAAGTGAAGCGTCGTGAACGGTTGTTGAACCAATGGGCCTTTGAAGGCACGACGGCCCAGGTCGTCGATGTCGAGACCGGGCCGTCGTCCATCGAGTCCGCGTATGAGGAAATGCTGGCCATTCCGGCCACGCTTGATCTCATTCGCGATTGCGAGGCCGACGGGTTTGACGCCGCCATCATCGGCTGCTTCGGCGATCCGGGGCTTGAGGCGGCGCGGGAACTGGTCCGCATGCCGGTCATCGGGCCGGCGGAGTCGTCCATGCTGTTGGCCGCCTCCCTCGGCCACAAATTCTCGATCCTGACCATCTATGACAGCCTGATCGCCGGCCAGGAGCATCTGGCCCACAAGGCCGGTGTCGCGGCCAAGCTGGCGTCGGTGCGCGCCACCAACATCGCGGTCCTGGATCTGATGCAGGACCGGGCCGCCACGCTCGACCGGTTGATCGAGGTCAGCCGCGCCTGCGTGAAGCAGGACCGGGCGGATTCCATCCTACTGGGCTGCATGACCATGTCGTTCCTGGACCTCGCCGAGACGGTTTCGGCGGAGATCGGGGTTCCCGTCATCAATGCCGGCAGGGCGGCCTTGAAGCTGGCCGAAACACAGGTTTCGATGGGCCTGAGCCATTCCGCGACGGCCTTCGCGCCGCCGCCGAAACTGGCGGCCGCCAAGCCGAAAGAGGTTTTGAGCGCCTGAGTGCCGACCGGCGGCAACCGCGCCGCTCAACAAGAACACGCCCGGCCCGAGCAATCGGAAACCGGGCGTCATGTACAAGCAGTGAATGAGCAAGGAGGTCCCTTTCATGAAAAACCTGTTCAAGGCGACGACCGCGTTCGGCCTCGCCCTTTCGGTCGCCGGCCCGGTCTTCGCCGCCGGTGACGAGATCCGCGAAATTACACTTCTTTCCCAACCTCAGGCCGCCCAGCCGGCTGAGTTTCAGTTCATTCAACTGATTGCCCAGGAATGGCGCCGGCTCGGTTTGGACGTCAACGTCGAAGTCATGCCTTGGGAACAGATGGCGGAGGTTGTCTGGTACAACCGTGATGACTGGGATTCAACCGGATGGCGAATGGTCGGCCGGCCCGAGAGAAGCGACCCGGACGAGTTGATCTACAACCTTTTCCACTCATCCACCGCGCCGACGGGATACAACTTCATCGGCTATCAAAACCCCGAGTATGATGCCATCGTCGAGGCGCAGCGCACGGAGACGGATACCGATACGCGCCGGGACCTGATCCATCAGGCCCAGGCGATCCTAGCTCAAGACCAGCCAAATCTGATGCTGGCTCATCCTCAGTCCACGTTTGCTTACGACAACACGGTTTGGAATCCGGACTCGGTGGTCGAGCAGGGTGGCATTGGTATTCGGAACACCTGGACGTTCTTGAACCTGGAACCCTTGGGCGACCAGCGAGACGTGATCCTGAACACCACGGAAACCGTCAGAGCAATCAATCCTCTGGAAATCAGCGGCGCCACCGATAGCTGGATCACCGAACTGGTTTGGGATCGGTTGCTGCGGATTGGCCCTGACGGCCTGCCACAGCCCTGGGCGGCGGAAAGCTATGAGTGGCTGGACGACACCACGGTTGAGGTGGTGCTGCGCGACGGCATGAACTGGCACGATGGCGAGCCTGTCACTGTCGAGGACGTCAAATTCTCGTTCGAAGCGCCAATGGGGGATGAGGCGCCGATGTATACGCCGTTCGTCAGCAATATCGCCGACATCGAGATTGTTGACGACGCGACGCTGCGGTTTCATTTGAACAGCCCCTCGGCCGCGTTTCCAACGGCAAGCCTGGCGAAGATAAACCTCATCCCAATGCATATCTGGGAGCCGATCCTCGCGGATCTGGCCACACGTGATGAGGAAAACGCGGAGGACTATCAGGAAGAAGTGCCCATTGGCTCGGGGCCGTTTCGCTATGCCAGCTGGCTGACGAACGAAGAGGTTGTTCTGGAAGCAAACACAGAGCATTTCGCGGCGCCGAATGTCGATCGCTGGATTCTGCGTATCGTGCCGAACACGGAGGCCTCGCTTGGCATGCTGCGCTCGGGCGAGATCAACTTCCTGGCCGACTATCCGGGGGACGCGAACATCCTGATCGAGATGGCCAACGAGGACGGCGATCTCGAGGTCGTCTCGACGGTGGATATGGGCTTCCGCTATGTCGCCTTTAACCATCGCCGGCCACCGTTCAGCGATCCGGCCTTCCGCCAAGCCTTGTCGATGGCGATCAACCGCGACCTGATCGTCGGGGCCGCTTTCCGCGGCTTTGCCGTGCCGTCCAACTCGGTGATCTCGCCGGCGCTGGACTTCTGGCACAACGACGCGGTCGACGAGTTCGAGACCGGCGTAGAGGTGGCCCAGGCGATCCTTGCCGAGGCCGGGTATGAGGTCATCGACGGTCGGTTGCACTATCCCGACGGGGTCAGCGAAACCCTCGGCGAGTAGTCGGTCGGCGAGTAGCTAGCTAGAGGGCCAGCCTTCGGATGTCCGGTGTCAAGCGGTTCGGGTCGCGCCTGCTTCAGCTCGTCTTCGTGCTGTGGGCGGTCGCCACCATCCTTTTCCTGATCTTCCGCTTGATGCCGGGCAGCCCGCTGGCCGCCTACATCGATCCCTCTTTTACCGAAGAGCAGCAGCGCATCCTGATGGCCCGTTTCGGGCTCGATCGCTCGTTGTTCGACCAGTACCTGTTGTACATCTGGAATCTGCTTCACGGCGATCTTGGAGAGAGCTTCTTTTACGGCCAGCCGGTGGGCGAGCGGGTTTTGATGCTGCTGCCCAACACGCTGGTTCTGTCGCTGTTCTCTATCATTCTTGCCTACATGATCGGCGTGGTCGGCGGCGCCTATCTCGCTTGGAAGCGGGGCAGCTTCCTGGAAGGCGCCACCATTCCCTTTGTGCTGACCACCCGCGCGATGCCGGAGTTCTGGCTCGGCATGGTGCTTCTGGCCGTGTTCAGCTTCAGCCTCGGCTGGTTTCCCGCCGGCGGCATGCGCACGGCCGGGTCGGAGTATCCCAGCCTGCTGGCGCTCTACACCTCCGGCGACTTTTGGCGCCACCTTTTCCTGCCGGCCCTGACGCTGGCGATCTATTTCCACGGCCTGCCGCTGTTGCTCATGCGTTCCAACATGCTCGACGTGATGAGCGAGGATTTCGTCACCATGGCGAAGATCAAGGGCCTGTCGAACTGGACCATCGTGGTCCGGCACGCGGCCCGCAATGCACTGTTGCCTGTCGCCACGTCGCTGGCCATCGCCATCGGCTATCAGATGCAGGGCAGTGTCGTGGTCGAAACGGTGTTCAGCTGGCCCGGGCTCGGCCGCGAACTGGTGCGCGCGGTGTCGGCCAGCGACTATCCGTTAGCCCAGGGCGCCTTCTTGCTCATCGCCGTCGTGGTCATCCTGATGAACCTGCTGGCCGATTTGCTGTACGGCCTGCTCGACCCGCGGATCTCCCATGCCTAGCGAGACCGCGACGACCGTCCAGGCAACCTATCCCAGCCGGTTCAACGCGTTTGTCGGCGGCCTGTGGCGGATCATCCGGTCGATCCATCTGCCCTTGAACGATCCGTTCGCGATGATCGGTATCGTTATCTACCTTGTGTTCTTCCTGGTCGCGGTCTTCGCCAATCAGATCGCGCCCTATGACCCGACCGAGATCCTGTTCACCGAAGCCTACGACCTGGCCGCCGACCGGCTGCCCGGCGAGGACGGCTTCGTCTTGGGCACGACCAGCCTGGGCCGCGACATCTTCTCCCAGCTCGTCTATGGCTCGCAAAGCGCCCTATTGATCGGCCTCACGGCCGCCGCCGTGGTGGCGGTGATCGGCACGATCGTCGGGCTGATCTCCGGCTATTTCGGCGGCGTGGTCGACATGATGCTGATGCGCCTGGCGGACATCGCCTTTGGCATCCCGTTCCTGCCCTTCGTCATCGTGCTGGCCGCGTTCATGGAGCCGAGCATCTGGAACGTGGTCTTCGCCATGGCCTTGATCCTGTGGCGGGATACCGGGCGGGTGGTGCGCAGCCAGGTGCTGTCCCTGCGCACCCGGGCCTATGTCGAGGCCGCGCGGGTGTCCGGGTCCAGCAACCTGAAGATCGTCTTCCGGCACATCGCGCCCAACATCCTGCCCCTGTCGTTCCTCTACGGCTCGATCGCCATCGGCTGGGCGATCCTGACCGAGGCATCGATCAGCTTCCTCGGCTTCGGCGATCCGGAGACCATCTCCTGGGGCTACATGCTGCAGGACGCCTACGCCAGCCAGGCGCTGTCCACCGGCGCCTATTATTGGTTCATACCGCCTGGCGTGTGCATCGTGCTGGTCGTCGTCGCCGGCTTCTTCATCAGCCGGGGGTATGAAGAAATCCTGTTCCCGAAGCTGAAAGAATGACCGCACCGCTGCTGTCCATACGGGATCTCAGCGTGTCCTACGTTGTCGGTAATGGCATGATCCACGCCGTCGACGGGGCCACGTTCGACGTGCCGGCGGCGGGCATTGTCGGCCTCGTGGGCGAGTCCGGCTGCGGCAAGTCCACGGTCGCCCGGGCGCTGACCCGCGTCGTGCCGAAGAACGCGCGCTTTACCGGCGGCGAGGTCTTCTTCGACGGCACGGACCTGCTGAAACTGTCCGAAGGCGACATGAACCGCCTGCGCTGGCGCGACATCGCCTTCATTCCGCAAAGCGCCATGAACTCGCTGGACCCGGTCTACCGGATCGAAACCCAGCTCGGCGAGGTGCTGCGCCAGCGCGGCGGTCTGTCGAAGGCCGAGGCGCGGGAGAAATCCGAGGCCCTATTCGAGCTGGTCGGCATCGAGCCGCGGCGCCTGCGGGACTTTCCGCACCAGTTTTCCGGCGGCATGCGCCAGCGGGTAGCCATCGCGTTGGCGCTCGCGCTCGACCCCAAGCTGATCATCGCCGACGAGCCGGTGACGGCGCTGGACGTGATCGTGCAACGCCAGATCCTGGACCAGCTTCAAGCTCTGCAACAGCGCCTCGGCATCTCGGTCATTCTGGTCACCCACGACATCAGCGTCGTCGCTTACGTCTGCGACCGCATCGTGGTCATGTATGCTGGTCAGGTGGTCGAGTCCGGCGATACCAGAACGGTGCTCACCGCGCCCTATCACCCCTACACGATGGGCCTTTACAACGCCTTTCCCGACCTGCAGTCGAGCCAGGGCGTTCTGACCCCGATCGAGGGCAGCCCGCCGGATTTGAGCGCGCCGCCCAGCGGCTGCCGGTTCGCGCCGCGCTGCCCCTTTGTCGAGCCGGAATGCCGGGCGACCGAAATGGTCCTGCACGAGGTTGAAATCGTCGACGGGCCGGCGGGCCATGTCTCGGCCTGCCGCCGCAATCAGGATGCCCAGATGCTGCGCGCCAAGGCGTCTGAGGTCGCGACATGGTCAGCGTAACCGCGCCCGCGATCGACGGTCAGGACGACCGCGACGAGGTCGTCCGCGCCGAGGGTGTTGCCAAGCACTACCAGGTCGGCAGCAACCTGATCGCCACCCTGCGTGGCCGATCGGCATTGGTGAAGGCCGTCGACGGCGTCAACTTTACCCTCAAGCGCGGCGAGAGCGTCGGCCTGTTGGGTGAGTCCGGTTGCGGCAAGACGACCATGGGCCGGCTGCTGCTGAAGCTGGTGCCGCCGACCTCGGGCACCATCCTGTTCGAGGGCCGTGACACCGCGACCATCGACGGCCCCGATCTTCGGGCCTTCCGGCGGCGGGCGCAGTTGATCTTCCAAAACCCGTTCGAGGCCTTGAACCCGCGCCTGACCATCCGCCAGTCCCTGGCCGAGCCGTTGGAGAACGCCGGCGTGCCCAGGGCCGAACGGCTGGGCCTGATCGAGGAAGCATTGGAGTTGGTGCGCTCGCCCAGCGCGTCGGAGATCTTGGAGCGCTATCCGCACCAGATGTCCGGCGGCCAGCTTCAGCGCATCGTCATGGCCCGCGCCCTGATCCTGCAGCCGACCTTCGTCGTCGCCGACGAGCCGGTCTCGATGCTGGATGTCAGCGTGCGCGCCGGCATCCTGAACGTGTTTCGCGACGTGCGCGAACGGCTGGGCCTGACCGCGATCTACATCTCGCACGATCTCGCCCTGGTCCGCTATGTCTGCGAACGCACGATCGTCATGTATCTAGGCCGCGTGGTCGAGGACGGGCCGACGGAAGAGGTGGTGCACGAGCCGCTGCATCCCTACAGCAAGGCGCTGGTCACGGCCGTGCCCGTGCCGCACCCGGATCAGTCGCACGAGGCTCTGCCGATCCATGGCGGCGCCCCGGACGCCCGCAACCCTCCGTCAGGCTGCCGGTTTCGCGATCGTTGCCCGCATGCGTTCGAGCGCTGCGCGGTGGAGGAGCCGAAGCCGATCCAACAGGGCAACCGAACGGTCTATTGCCACCTGTTCGACAGTTGAGGGCCGGCTAAAGCGTATTGCGGATCACCCGGCCGCCCTTCATGACCAGCGGCATGTTCTGTTGCGGTTCCAGCAGCATCGACAGGTCGGCCAGCGGGTCGCCATCGACAAGGATCAGGTCGGCATAGGCTTCCTCCGCCACAACGCCGAGTTCGCCCTTCATCTGCACCAGTTCCGCGTTGATCGAGGTCGCGGACCGCAGCACGTCGATGGGCGGTTGCACCTCGGCGCGCAGCACCAGCTCCATGGCTTGGCGCTCGTGGAAACGATGTCCGTGCAGGTCGGCGCCCAGGCCCAGCTTCACGCCCGCGCGCACATTGGTCTCCACCGACTTCAGCGCGCTTTCCTGGACTTCTTTGACCTTCTCCAGCGCGCTTGCCGGCAAGCCCAGTTCAGACCCGTAGGTCGCGATGTTATGGCCGGCCGATAGGGTCGGCACGACGAACACGCCCGCCTCGGCGATCATCTGCGCGGTGTGTTCATGTACCTCGCTGCCATGCTCGATCGAGCGGATGCCGACCTCCAGGCACTGCTTGGCGCCGTGATCGGTGTGGCAATGGGCCATGACGTAGCTGCGGCGCTTTTCCGCCTCTTCCACCGCGCAGCGGAGTTCTTCCGACGAGAAATGCGGCATCCACAAGGGCGCGTTGGCGGTCGACACGCCGCCACTGATGAAGACCTTGATCTGATGGGCGCCCTTGCGGAACTCCTCGCGCACGGCCCGCCGCATTTCATCGACCCCGTCGACGGTCTGGGTCAGCGCGCCGGAATAGGCACAGCCGCAGGGCTCGACATAGTCGCGCCGGCGCATGTCGCCATGGCCGCCGGTCTGGGTGATCGCCTTGCCCGAATAGAACAGGCGCGGCCCCTCGATCAGCCCTTCTTCCAACGACAGCCACAGCCCGATATCCGCGCCCGCCGCATCGCGCACGGTGGTGAACCCGCGCTGCAAGGCGCCGGTCAGCAACTTGGCCGCGTGGCTGGTCAGCAACGGCATCGGCATGCGGTCGATGCCGTAGAAATCGTAGCTGGGGGTGTAGGCGTGATAATGCGCATCGATCAGGCCGGGCATCAGCATACGCCCATTGCCCTCGATCACCCGGTCCGCCGTCACCGTGGCACTATTGTCCGGCAGATCGACGATCCGCTCGCCCTCGACCACGACCGCCCTTCCGTCGACGACGTCGTGTCCGTCGAAGATCGTGCAATCGCGGATAATGGTGACAGTCATGCTTCCCCCCATGCAGCCGGCCGATGAATGCCGTCGACCCGACCGGCCATCAGCCCTTGGGGCACGTCGCCCCGAACCATGCCTCCAGCATAGGGACCGGCGGGACGAAAGGTAATAGACGATCAGGCGTGGCTGGCTTGCGTTAGATGGTACATGACGCAAGGCTGGGACAGCCAATAGCGGCCGTCGCGCTGCTCCGCCCGATCGGCAAACAGCCCGGCCAGCAGGTCGCGGGTTTCCGGCAGCCGCTCGCCCCGGCCCGGGTCGACCAAGATGACGCTTTGCAGGTATTCGTCGAGGTCGGCGTAGGGCCGATGGATCGTGTAGGTCGACTTCTCGACCAGTGTCCAGCCGTGGCCGTCAAGCCGGTCCATCCGCGCATGGGTTGCGCGCCGAACCGCGCCCTCATCCTCGATCGGCCGCATCACCTCGGTCGCCGGCCCTTCCGGCAGCGGATCGACCACATGCAGCCGACCGCCGGGGCGCAGGACGCGCTGCGCCTCGGCGAGCGCCGCCGCCTGCAGATCGACCGGCACGTGGTGCAGGCTGAAGACGTAGGTGATGAGATCGGCCGACCCGTCTTCGGCCGGCAATTGCTCACCGGTGCCGAGCACATAGCGCTCGTTACCCACTTTTGGCTGCGCGTCCGCATCGGCCACCTTCTCCGCGCTGATCTCGACGCCAATTGCCGTTGCGCCCTGGGCAGCCAGCGCGCGCACCAGCCCGCCCAGCCCGCAGCCGACATCGATCACGGTGCGATCGGCGATTGGCGTCAGGCGCAGCAGACGCGCGACATGCGTGTCGATGGCCGTGGTCATCGGCTCCCCATCACTTGGCTTGCCAGCGAGACGTTAGGTCGTAGGCAACTCCAGCGAGGTCCAGACGCCTCCGGCGGCGCTGGATGCAACACTGGCTTCGATGAACTTCACGCCAACCGCGCCGTCGCGCACCGTGGGCACCAGCAGGCTGGCCGGGTCCGGGTCGCGGCGCTCCAGCTTGGCGCTGATCTGCTCGGCAAGGTCGGTGTAAAGCTGGGTGAAGCCCTCCAGATACCCTTCTGGATGGCCGGGCGGGATGCGGGTCGCGTGGGCGGCGGCCGCGCCCGAGCCGGCACCGCCCCGCGTGATCAGGCGCGGTGGCTCGCCATAGGGTGTGAAAGTCAGATGATTGGGATGTTCCTGCGCCCAACTCAGCCCGGCCTTTTCACCATAGACCCGCAGCCGCAGCCCGTTCTCGTTGCCGGGCGCCACCTGGCTGGCCCACAGCATGCCGCGCGCCCCGTTGGCGTAGCGCAGCAGCATGCCGGCATTGTCGTCAAGCCGCCGGCCCTCGCCGAAGATCGACAGCTCTGCCAAGACCTCGGTCGCCGGCACACCGGTCACGAAATCAGCCAGATTGTAAGCGTGCGTACCAATATCGCCGACACAGCCGGCGACGCCGGAACGGGCGGGGTCGGTGCGCCACTCCGCCTGTTTGGAGCCACTGTCCTCCATCTTGGTGGTCAGCCAGTCCTGGGCGTATTCGGCCTGGACCAGACGGATCTTGCCCAACTCGCCGCCCGCGATCATCTCGCGCATTTGGCGGACCATGGGATACCCGGTGTAGTTGTGGGTCAGCCCGAAGACCAGGCCCGTCCGCTCAACCGTCGCGACCAGATCCATCGCGTCATCTAGGCCGGTGGTCATCGGCTTGTCGCAGATGACGTTGATGCCGGCGTCCAGAAACGCCTTGGCGACCGGATAATGGACATGGTTGGGGGTGACGATGGCCACCGCGTCGATGCCGTCGTCACGTGCCGCTTCGGCCGCCGCCATGGCTTCATAGCTGTCATAGGCGCGATCGGCCGGCACCCGCAAATCGGCCGCCGAGGCCCGGGCGCGCTCGGGATCTGACGAGAAGGCGCCTGCCACCAGCTCATAACAATCGTCCAGCCGCGCGGCGATCCGATGCACCGCACCGATAAACGCACCCTGTCCGCCGCCGACCATGCCCAGCCGCAGGCGCCGTGAAACCCCGGATTGATCCTTGCCCTCGATGGCCATCGGCCCTGTCCTCCGTCTTATCCTGCCCTTAAGCGTCGATGCCCAGCATGCGCCGGTTGGCGGCGTCGTCCGCGCCGCTGTCGGCGAAGTCGTCGAACGCCTTTTCGGTCACGCGAATGATGTGCTGGCGGATGATCTCCGCCCCTTCGCGGGCGCCATCCTCCGCGTGTTTCAGGCAGCATTCCCATTCCAGCACGGCCCAGCCGTCGAAATCATAGGCGGCCAGCTTTGAGAAGATCGCGCCGAAATCGATCTGCCCGTCGCCGAGCGACCGGAACCGGCCCGCCCGGTCGACCCAGGACTGATAGCCGCCATAGACGCCTTGCCGGCCGGTCGGGTTGAACTCCGCATCCTTCACATGAAACATGGCGATGCGGTCGTGATAGATGTCGATGTGGTCGAGATAATCGAGCTGCTGCAGCATGAAGTGGCTGGGGTCGTACAGCATGTTGCAACGCGGATGGTTGCCGACCCGCTCCAAAAACATCTCGAAGCTGGCCCCGTCATGCAGATCCTCGCCCGGATGGATCTCATAGCAGACATCGACACCGGCCTCGTCGAAGGCGTTCAGGATCGGCGTCCAGCGCCGCCCCAACTCGTCGAAGGCGGTTTCGATCAGGCCGGGCGGCCGTTGCGGCCACGGGTAGATGTAGGGCCAGGCGAGCGCGCCGGAAAAGGTGGCGTGCGCCCCGACGCCCAGATTTTGCGACGCCTTGGCCGCCTTCATCATCTGGTCGACGGCCCATGCTTGCCGCGCCTTCGGGTTGCCGCGTACCTCCGGTGCGGCGAAGCCGTCGAACGCCTCGTCATAGGCCGGGTGGACGGCCACCAGTTGCCCTTGCAAATGCGTGGAGAGCTCGGTCAGCTCCACGCCGGCATCGGCCAGCACGCCCTTCACCTCGTCGCAATAGGTCTTGCTTTCCGCCGCCTTGGCCAGGTCGAACAGCCGGTCGTCCCAGGACGGGATCTGAACGCCCTTGAAGCCGATATCGGCCGCCCAGCGGGCGATCGACGGCAGGCTGTTGAACGGGGCTTCGTCGCCGGCGAACTGGGCTAGAAAGAGGGCAGGGCCTTTCAACGTCTTCATCGGGTCGTCCTTCGTGATCGGTGGCGTGCGGCAGCCTAGCGCCAAAGCTTCCGGAAGGCCAAGCAGGCCCCGCTAAGTTAGCACATGGAAATTAGCCATGGCCCCGACTCGGGTGTCGCGGGTAAGGTACGCGCCCGCCGCTTCCGGCCGTCACAAAACGGTAATCCATGCTCTATTCGCTCTACGAGATGCAGCAATTGGCCCTGGCGCCCGTCCGCGCCATGGCCGACACGACATTGACTGTTCTCGGCCACCCGCTGGTGCCGTTGGCGCACACCCAGTTCGGACGCGCGATGGCCGCCGGGGCGGAGGTGCTGCATGGCGTCATCCAAAACCGCAGCAAGCCGGATTGGGGCCTGGACAAGGTATCGATCGGCGACGCCGACCATGCGGTCCTGGAACAGGTCGTCCGCGAGGATGCCTTTTGCCAGCTGCGCCGGTTTCAGCGCGTCGGCCGCGACGGCGACCCGAAAGTCCTTCTGGTCGCGCCGATGTCGGGGCACTTCGCGACCTTGTTAAGGGGCACGGTCGCGCGCCTGATGGTCGATCACGACGTATATGTGACGGACTGGCGCGACGCCGCCCAGGTGCCGCGCGATGCGGGTGCCTTCGGTGTCGACGATTACATCGACCATCTGATGGCTTACATGCGGCTGCTGGGGCCCGACGTACACGTCATCGCCGTGTGCCAGCCCGCGCCGCTGGTCTTATCGGCGGTGGCCCTTCTGGCTGCCGCTGAGGATTCGGCGCAGCCAATGTCCATGACGCTGATGGGCGGGCCGGTGGACACCACGGCGGAGCCGACCCTGGTCACCAGGTTTGCCGAAAACCGCCCGATGCCGTGGTTCCAGCACAATCTTCTGGCCGACGTCCCGGCGCACTATCCGGGGCACGGCAGGCGGGTCTATCCCGGTTTCCTGCAACTGGCCGCGTTCCTGATGATGAATCCGGGCCGCCATGTCGGCGCGCATTTCGAACAGTTCCACCATTTGATCCGCGGTGACGGCGATTCAGCCGAAAGCCACCGCCGCTTTTACGACGAATACCTGTCGGTCGCGGACGTGTCCGCCGACTTCTATCTTGAGACCGTCGACCGCATCTTCAAACGTCGCTGTCTGCCCGAGGGCACCATGACCTGGCGCGGCCACCCGGTTGAGCCGAGGGCGATCCGCTCTACCGCACTGATGACGGTTGAGGGCGAGCTGGACGACATCTCCGCCCCCGGCCAGACGCTGGCGGCCCAGGCCCTGTGCCCCTCGGTCCCGCACCATCTGCGCGTCCAGCATATGGAAGAGAATGTCGGCCATTATGGCATCTTCAACGGCCGCCGCTGGCGCGACAGCATCGCGCCGCGCATTGGTGAGTTCATTCGCCTGGCCGAACGGGCCAAATCCTGACGCTCGGTCCTATCGTCAGGGGACGCCGGCCAAGCGGTCGCGCAACAGCTTCTTGTCGATCTTGCCGATCGGGGTGACCGGCAGGTCGGCGGCGATCTCCAACCGTTCCGGCAGTTTGAAGGCCGCGATGCCACGCGCCGCCATGAAGGCGGTCAGATCCGGCAGGTCGGTCGTCTCGCCGTCGCGCAACACCACCACGGCGCAGATGCGCTCGCCCAATGTCGGGTCCGGCATGGCCACGGCGGCGACGTTCGCGATCGCCGGATGGGCCAGCATGACGTTCTCGATTTCCTCGGCGGAGATTTTCTCGCCGCCGCGATTGATCAGATCCTTGATCCGCCCCTCGACGATCAGGTTGCCCGATGGGTGCCGAATGACCACGTCCCCGCTGCGGTAAAAGCCGTCTGCGGTGAAGGCGCGCGCGTTGTGCTCGTCGGCGCGGAAATAGCCGCGCAGGGTGTAGGGGCCGCGCACCAGAAGCTCCCCCGGCGCGCCGTCCGGCACCTCTTGCCCGGCCGGGTCGACGATGCGCAGCTCGTCACCGTCCGACATCGGCCGCCCCTGAGTCTCGATCGCCAGGGAGATGTCCTCGTCCAGACGGGTGAAGTTCAGCAGCCCTTCGGCCATGCCGAACACCTGTTGCAGCCGGCAGCCGAGCCTGTCGGGAACCTTGGCCGCCGCCTCCGGCGCAAGCCGCGCGCCGCCGACCTGCAGCAGGTCCAGGGTTGAAAGATCGGCGCCGACCGCCGATGCTTCATCCATCCAGCGCAGGGCGATGGCGGGCACGACGGCGGTGACCGTAATCCGCTCGCGCGCGATCAAGGGCAGCGCCGTCTTCGGGTTCGGGCTTGGCGCCAGGATCGCCGTGCCGCCGTTCTGCAAGACGCCCAGCGCGCCCGGGGATCCGTAGGGGAAGTTGTGGGCGATCGGCAGGACCGCGAGGTAACGGGTTTCGCGATCAAAGCCGCATAGGGACGCGGAGCGGGTGAAGTTATAGGCGTAGTCGTCATGGGTGCGCGGGATCAGCTTCGGCAAGCCGGTCGTGCCGCCTGACAAGAGGAAAAGGGCAACCGACCCCGGGTCGGGGCGCAACCTATCCAGCCGGTCGACCTCACCCGGTGTCGGGGCCGCGTGTTTCAGCAGAGTCTCGATCGACACGGTGTCGCCTTCGGCGTCCTGATCGGTCAAGACCCGGTCCAGCGTCGCATGGGTGCCGCGCATCTCGCGGGCCAGGCCCAGATAGTCGAAGCGCGCCATATCGGCCGGCACCGCATAGGCGCTGGCCTCCGCCAGGTCGATCAGATGGCCGATTTCGCTGCGCCGATGGGCGGGCAGGGCCAGAACCGGGATCGCGCCGATGCGATAGAGCGCAAAGCACAACAGCATGAACGCGCCTTCGTTCGGCAACTGCACCACGACCCGCTGGCCCGGCTGCAGGCCACTGTCCAGCAGGCCCAGCGCCAAGCGGTCGACCAGATCCGCCAGCCGTCGATAGCTAAGCCGTGTCTCGCCCCAGACCAGCGCCTCCGCGTCGCCATAGCGTCCGGCCCAATCACGCGGCAGATCGCCCAGCCGGATGCCGGCCCAATACCCCCGCTCGCGATAATACCGCGCCAGATCGGCCGGCCAGGGCGTGAAGCCCTCCATGTCTCACCACCCCCTGGCGCGAAAGCCGAGCGCGGCCGAAAGCTCAGCCGTCGTCTCGCGCAAGACCGAGCGGGCGCCATGCTTCTCGCTCGTCAGCGCGGGGTCGGGGCCGGTCAGCGTGATGGCCGCGGCCGCCTCGCCTTGCAAATCCAGGATCGGGCTGGCGATGGCGCTGAGGCCGGGAATGACCGCGCCGTCCACCCACGCCAAGCGGCTGGCGCGGCAGTTGGCTATGCTCTCCGTGTCCACCAGATGCTCTCCCTCGCGCGCAACGGCCCCGGCCGTGACACTGGTCGGCAGAAACGACAGGAAAACCAGACCGGTGGCCGACCGGGTCGCCGGCAAGGTTGATCCCAGCCCCAGCGAGGTGACGAAGGGCATCGGCGCGCGTTGCCAGCGCACGATGGTCGGTCCCCGGTCCGCCCAAACGGACAACAGCGCCGTCGACTTGGTGCGGACGGCCAGGGTCAAGAGGCGCGGTTCCGCAATCGCGACGATGTCCAGGCGGCTGAGTGCCGCTAAGCCGATTTTCAAAGCCAGCGGCCCAAGATCGTAGTCGCCGCCGCTGCGTTCGTGCTTGACCAGGCCGGCATCGACGAAGCCCGCCAGGTGCCGGTGGGCGGTGCTGGCGCCCACGCCGGCCCCGGCGGCCAACTCCGTCAGGCTCAAGGGTCCGTCGGCGGCGGCCAGAAGGCTTAGAAGACGCATGCCGGTATCGGTCGATTTGAGGCCACGGCGCTCTTGACGGCGTTGGCGCGGTCGTCCGCGCGGGATCGCTTCGCCGTCAGGCATCATCGCGGTGCTCCGCATCGTACGTGGCCATGAATTTCGGGGCGATTTGGCGCAGCCTGTCGTCGCTGACGCGGCCGCTGCGCGTCATATAGGCGTGGGCGAGATCGACGGCGCTAAGCGGCATCAGGTCGGCAAACCGCTCGTACCAATCAAAGCTGTTCGCGGCCGCGGCCAGCAGCTTGTCCACGACCGGCCGGCGTTCCTGCTCGAACCGCTGCAATCCTGCCGGGACGTCGTCGCCGACAGCCTCGAACGCGCGATAAAGGGCGATGGCGTCTTCCAGCGCCAGGCGGGTACCGGACCCGATGGAAAAATGCACGCTGCGCAGGGCGTCGCCGATCAGCACCATGTTGTCATGGGTCCAGTGCCGGTTGGTCACCACCGGAAAGCGGCGCCAGATCGACTTGTTGGCCACCAGACCGTGGCCGTCCAGATCCGGCGCGAACAGCCGGCCGCAATAGTCCAAACTGTCCCGCTCCGCCCAGTCCGACAGGGGTGCACGCTGCCAGGTCGCTTCGTCGCATTCGACGATGAAGGTGCTGAAATTCGGCTGATAGCGGTAGTGGTGGGCGACGAAACAGCCATGTTCGTTCTGCCGAAAGGTCAGGGTCAGCGTGTCGAACGGTTGGCGGGTGCCGTACCAGGCAAAGCGGTTGGTCAGATGACTGATCTGCGGCTGGAAATGCTCCGCGCGCTGTTCCCGGACCAACGAGCCGATCCCGTCCGCCCCGACGATGAGGTCGTAGTCTGAAAGACCGGAGACGTCCGACAGGCGGCTATTGAAGGCGAGCCGGACCCCGGCAGTCCGACACAGCGCCTGCAGGATTTCCAGCAGGTCAAGACGCCCGATGCCGGTGAAGCCGTTGCCGTCGATCGCGACCCGCTGGTCACGGTGAACGATCGCCAAATCGTCCCAGACCTCCATCTTCTGCCGAATGGTCGCATAGCTGGCCGCGTCCGCCTCTTCCAGATAGCTCAGCGCGGCATCGGAGAAGACAACCCCAAAGCCAAAGGTGGCGTCCGGCGCATTCTGCTCGATAACGGTGATGTCGTGGCCCGCGCCGTCCCGGTTCATCAGATAGGCGAAGTACAATCCCGCCGGCCCGCCACCGACGATGGCGATCTTCATGTCGGCTCCGCGTCAAGGTAAGGGTTCGATTGCCGTGACCTTACCAGATTTCCATATTGAGGAAATAATTTTGCAATCCAGAAAACGGTCGGTTGCCTTAGGCTGAGGTGGTCGGGTGGGGACGGTTTGTGAGACGACCGAAAGCCGCCGATGCGGCTTGAGCGAGAAACACAGCGATTGCCTGACGCGCGGCGAAAACTCTGCTATGGTCGGATAACAACGCGTTACGATGATGCTTTGAGGCGAAGATATGATCGATCTGGAACAGCGCTGCGTCGATGCTGGCTTGAAGATGACCGGCCAACGGCGGCTTATCCTTCAGGTTCTGTCGGAAGCGCAGGACCATCCGAATGTGGAAACCGTGTTTGAGCGTGCGCGCGATATCGATTCGTCGGTCAGCATCGCGACGGTCTATCGCACGCTGCATCTGCTGGACGAGATGAACCTGGTCCAAAGGCACGATTTCAACGAGAACTATTCCCGGTTCGAGGCCAATCTCGACCACCACCACCATCTGATCGACCTGGAAACCGGCCGCGTGATCGAGTTCCAGGATGAGGAACTGGAAGAGTTGAAGGAACGGATCGCGGCCCGGCTTGGCTACGATCTGGTCGACCACCGGCTGGAACTCTACGGCCGCAAGACGAAGAAAAGCGCGTCGTGACCGACGATTGGGAAAGCGGGGAAGAGGCCTGCCGGTGTCGCGCCGCGGTTACGCGTGCGTACCGGACCCTATGTGATTCCGGCCAGGCCGAGAGCAGGGCCTACGAAGCGGCCGTGCGCATCTATCGGTTTTACCACCCGGAGGCGGCGCCCGGCGCTGCAGCGGGTGCGGTCGAGCGCTGGGTTGCCTCGGGCACGGTGCACTGACGGCCCGGTTGGGACCGTTTCTTCCGGCCTTTAGCACCCGGATGCCAGCGTCGGGATATGCCAGGGCTTTTGGCACGTGCGGTGGCCGCCAAGCGCAGTCGTAACGGGCGTTTGGCAGACGTCCATCGCCGGCTGGTGCTCGACCAAAACGCATCTCGCCGATGCCCCGCATGTGCCGCGCTTTCGCTTCGGCACGTAGCGATGCGTGCCGGCGGGCGGTTACCTCACGCTGACGGCGGGTCCCGATGATCGCGCGCTTGCGGCTTTGGTCGGGGCTGTTTCTGCTGGTCTTCGTGGTCTGCCATCTGCTGAACCACATTCTCGGCATCGTTTCGCTGTCGGCCATGGAGGCGGGGCTGCAGGTGTTCGCTGTGGTTTGGTCGAACACCCCGATGGTGACGCTGTTGACGTTCGCCTTTGTGCTGCACCTGGCCTTGGCGCTGTGGTCGCTCTATCGCCGGCGAACCCTCCGCATGACGGGGTGGGAGTTGTGGCAGATCGCGCTTGGCATGGCGGTGCCGTTTTTGCTGATCGAGCATATGATCGGCACGATCGGGGCGCAGATGGGCGAGGGTGTGCTGCTCAGCTACGCCCTGGTCCTCGCCGCCTATTGGGTCTTCACCCCGTGGCTCATCGTCGTGCAACTCGCCCTGGTCGTCACCGCTTGGGTGCACGGGGTCATCGGCATGCATTTCTGGCTTAGGCTGAAGCCTTGGTACCCGCCGCTGGTAAGGCCGCTATCGATCGCGGCCATTCTTCTTCCGGCGCTCGCCATCGCCGGCTTCATCTCCGCCGGGGTGGAGGTTCAGCGCTTGGCTGCCGAGCAGGGTTGGGTCGCGGGGGTCTTAAGCGACGCCCGCATCACGCCGGAGGTGGCCGAACGGCTGGGCCGCTCGATCAATGTCGGCTACCTCTCGCTGGTTGCCCTCTACGCGCTGGTCTTCGTCGCCCGCGCGATCCGCATCTTAATCGAAAAGCGCAGCCGGAGGCCCCGGCTAACCTATGCCAGCGGCCAGCGGGTGGAGATCGAGCCTGGTGCGACCGTGCTGGAAACCAGCCGCCAGTACGGTATTCCGCATGCCTCGGTCTGTGGGGGACGCGGGCGCTGTTCGACCTGTCGCATTCGCGTCGGCGCGGGCGGCGAGGCCCTGCCGGCGCCCGACGAGGCCGAACAGCGCGTGCTGACCCGCATCGGCGCGCCGCCGGGCGTGCGGCTGGCTTGCCAGGTCCGACCCACGGCCGACCTTCAGGTCGCGCCGCTGCTGCCGCCCAACGCCGGCACGGATGTCGCCTATCGGCCCCAGGCGGTGCTGCAGGGCCAGGAGCGCACGATCGCCATCCTGTTCGCCGACATGCGCGGTTTCACCAGCCTGTCGGAAGGCCGGCTGCCCTATGATACGGTTTTCGTCTTGAACAGGTATTTCGAGATGATGGGTCAGGCGGTGGAAAGCACCGGCGGTGTCCTGGACAAGTTCATCGGCGACGGCGTCATGGCGCTGTTCGGCGTCAGCCGGGGTGGCCAGCAGGGCAGCCGTCAGGCGCTGGACGCGGTCCGTGCGATGAATGAGGGCCTGATCCGGCTGAACGAATCCCTGGCCGCCGACCTGCCGGCGCCGATGCGCATCGCCGTCGGCATCCATGTCGGGCCGGTGATCGTCGGCGAACTGGGCTACGGCAAGGCCAAGTCCTTCACCGCCATCGGCGACGCCGTGAACACCGCCAGCCGGCTGGAGGGGTTGGCGAAGGCGAACGATGTCCAGCTTGTCGTTTCCGAAGCGGTCGCCGCCGCGGCCTCGATCGATCTGGGCGCCTTTCCGCTGGAACAGGCAGAGGTGAAGGGCAAGTCCGATCGGGTGTCGGTCCGGCTGATCGCATCGGCGGGCGATTTGCCGACGCAACAACTGGCGGCGGAGTAGCCAGACCATGTCACGGGTCGCCAGTCTCGTTTCCAACCGCTTGTTTCGGCCGCGGGCGGCTCTGCTTTTTTTCTGGGCGCTGCTGGCCTGTCTCGCCGTCCTTCCGCTGGGGTCCGCCCTCGGCCAGTTGACGATAGCGGTGGAGGAAGCCGCGCCGTCGGAACCGACACCGGAAATGCAGGCGGCCGAGATCGACGACATGATCGCGGTCTTGGAGGACGAAGCGGCGCGGCAACAGCTGATCGATCAGCTGCAGTTGATGCGGGAGGCGCTGGGGCCGCAGGAGGAGAGCTTCGAGGCCGGGCGCGGCTTTCTGAATTTCGTATCGGAACGCATGGCGCATGTCGGCGATCGCCTGTCGGAGATCGGGCATGCCGTGCGGGGCCTTCCGGACATCCTGGTCTGGATCGAGGCCATGCTGGGCAGCAGCATCATATTGCTGCGCTGGCTCGACCTGACGCTCAGCATCGTGCTGGTTCTGGGCATCGGCTATGTCGTACGGCTCGTCATCGCCCGCCTTGCCGTTCGCTACCGGGACGAAATCGGTGCCCGGCCCCCGCGACAATCGCGGGTCGCCCGCATACCCCTGGGCTTGGCGCGATTGGCGATCGACTTGGCGCCGTTGATCGGCTTCGTGCTCGGCGCGACCGTTACCATCGTGCTGCTCAACCAGCCGCCCCGGGTTGAAGACGTCTCGATCACCTTCGTCTCCGCCGTCTGGGCCGTCGGCGTTGTCACCGCGCTGCTGCGCTTCGTTCTGGCGCCTCGATCGCCCAACGTTCGGCTGGTGCGGATGCAAGACGGCGTCGCCAAACAGCTGTTCAGATCGGTCCGGGTCATCGCCGGCGTCATCATCTGGGGCATTGCGATCGCCGAATTCATGCTGGCGGTCGGCGCCACACTGCCTGCCGCCCAAGGTCTGCGCAGCCTGGCCGGGGTTATTGCCGGCATTCTGATGGTCATCTTGATCCTGCGGATGCGGGTTCCGGTGCGCCAGGCCTTCCGCCGCATGTCCGTCCGGTCGCAATGGCTGGGCGTTTTCTGGCATCGGCTGTCCTATTCCTGGCACGTGCTGGCGATCATCTACATCGTGCTGATCTTCGGGGTCTGGGTCCTGCGGGTGCCCGACGGTTTCTTGTTCATGGTGCGCGGCACGGTTCTGGCCATCGTTTTGCTTGTCGTGGCGCGATTGGCCATGGTCGCGATCGAACGGCTGTTGGACCGGTTTGAGCGGCGGCGGCAGGAACAGGCCGAGGCGACTGGCGTCGAACGCCAGCCGGCGGCCTATCTTCCGGCATTGAAGCGCACCGTCCAGGGCGTGCTTGCCGTGATCGTGTTCGTTCTGCTGCTTGAGGTCTGGGGTCTGGGCATCCTGGCCTGGTTCGACACCGACTTAGGCCGGCGCGCCCTGGGCAACCTGTCGGCCATCGTCATCGTCGTCCTGGTCTCGGTCGCCGTGTGGGAAATCGTGACCGCCCTGATCGAACGGCATTTCAAGGCCACGGACGAAGAAGGCAATCTGATCGAGCGCAGCGCGCGCGAGCGCACCTTGCTGCCGCTTTTGCGCAACTTCATCTTGATCGTGCTGCTGCTGATCGTGGTCATGATCGTGATGTCGCAGGTCGGCATCAATATCGGGCCGCTGCTGGCCGGCGCCGGTGTCGTGGGTCTGGCGGTCGGCTTCGGCGCCCAAACCCTGGTCAAGGACATCATCACGGGCCTGTTCATCCTGTTTGAGGACCAGATCCAGGTCGGTGACGTGATCGAGGTCGCGGGCCATGCCGGCCTGGTCGAGGCGATGACGATCCGCACCCTGCGCTTGCGGGATCTCGAAGGCATCGTCCACATCCTGCCGTTCAGCCAGGTCGACACGGTCATGAACAAGACCAAGGAGTTCTCGTACTACGTCATGGATATCGGCGTCGCCTATCGCGAGAACACCGATCAGGTGGTCGAGGTCATCAACCAGCTAAGTACTGAGCTGAGGGCGGACCCCGTGATCGGCCCGCTGATGCTGGACGATATCGAGGTCTTGGGTGTCGACGCCTTTGCTGACAGCGCGGTCATTATCAAGGCCCGCATCAAGACGCTGCCGATCAAGCAGTGGCAGGTGGGGCGCGAGTTCAACCGGCGCATGAAGCTGCGCTTCGACGAACTGGGCATCGAGATACCGTTCCCGCACCGGACCCTGTATTTCGGGGTCGACAAGCAAGGCAAGGCGCCAGCCGGGCCGATCAGATTGGAATCTGCGCCATCAAAATCCGGCGCCACGGGGCGGAAGCACAAACGCAAGCCGGCACGCAAGAAACCAGACGACCCCGACAGCCCAGAAACCGGACCGTTGGCCGAGGATTAGTCGTCGTCGGCGGACTGCCTGACCATGGCCTGCAGATCCTCAGCCTGTTCGGCGTCCACAATTGCGCGCGCGACGGCCAGGCCGTAGCCGGCGCGCGCCAGGGCCGCAAGGTCGCGGTCTCGATACTGTTCACGGTCGCGCAGGCGGTAAGGCCCCAGGCGTCGGCGTTCGGCCAGGCGGACCGCACTGGTCAAGGCCAGGTCCGTCTCGCTTTCGGCCCGAAGCTTGGCCAGCGCCGACTGCGCGGTCTCGCCGTCGATGCCCTTTTGCGCCAGCTTGGCCAGGATCGCGCGCGGGCTGTCGCCGCGGCGCGCCAGGCTGGCGGCGCGAACCTCGGCGAACCGCTGATCGTCGACCAGGCCCAGGCGCCGGCATTTTGCCACGACCTGCGCGATCACGGCCTGCGCCTCGTCCTGATCGACGGGGCCATGGCGCCCGGCCTTCGCCACGCGCCGTTCCAGGACACGGCGCAGCGTCTCGGTCGACGCCATGTAACGCCCCAGATAATCGAACGCGGCCTTTTCCATGCGTGCGGCGCTGATCGGGCCGGTTGTGCCTCTGGGGTTCGGATCATTCATGCCGGGCCGATATATATCAATCGCCGTCGGCATTGTCGCCCATCGCCAACGGCGCTATGGTCCCCGCCCCCCAAAACGACCGCGCCCGGAACCGATCCGACAGCATGACCCTACTTCTGCCCACCTCCCCCCAACCGCGCGCCGTGGGCTCGATTAACTGGATCGGGCTGAAGACCTTGTATGTGAAGGAAGTCAGCCGCTTCCTGAAGGTCTTCACCCAAACGGTTGCCGCACCGGTCGTTACGACCTTGCTGTTCTACACCATCTTCGCGCTGGCGCTGGGTGGCTTGGTGCGCGATGCGGACGGGGTCCCGTTCCTGGAATTCCTGGCCCCGGGCCTGGTGATGATGGCTCTGATTCAGAACTCCTTCGCCAACACCTCGTCCTCCATGGTGATCGCCAAGATCCAGGGCAACATCGTCGATGTGCTGATGCCGCCGCTCAGCCCCGTGGAACTGCTGTGCGGCTATGTCGGCGGCGGCATTACGCGTGGTATTCTGGTCGGCGCGGTCACGTTCGCCGCGATCCGGGTGTTCGTGCCGGTCGGCCTGC
>JBCDFV010000024.1:0-67129 GCA_039177555.1 Pseudomonadota bacterium
CCAAAATTGCTCTATTTTTGAACAAGATAGAGCATCTTTGTCCGATCTTTTGGATCGCGAAGCGATTCCAATCGATCGGACGATGCTCTAGCCGCCACGGCCTCGTCGCCCATCGGACACGCCGGCCTCGCACCGCGATGAGCGACGGACTTGCAACGACATGACAATCAAGGAGTTGACAATGCACGTGCGAATGAAGGGAACGCTGTCCGGCATCGCCATTCTTATGGCGTCCGTAGCTGTCGCGGCTTGCCAGACGACCGAGCAAACCGCGTCTCAAATTGCCGTCGAAAGCGACCCACGACTGGATTTCTCGCGCTCTGAGGCGGGTCTGATTGTAAGGCAGGGGGATGCCATAGAGGTTACCGTGCAAATGGCTTATCACGATGAGACAACGTGCGAGGTAAACGGACCGGCGCCGACCTTTGCCGAGTTCGTCGAGGACCACCCGGAATCACAGCCGATCAACGGGTCCATCCTGGACGGCGGCACGCGCATCCATGTCAACACGCGTTCGAACTGCGCGACCGATGCTCGACGCGTTCTCTTTACACCCGACGAGGGATATGAAGGCCCAGCGTACTTTGTCGTCGAGTGGAACGAAGACAATATGACCGAGAGGAAGATATGGGTCTTCGCGCAAATGCCCGGCACCCGGATAACGGGACAGCAGATCGCCGAAAGCCATGTCGGGCCGACGCTCAGTCACGCCGACGGTTATGAAATCGTCCTTGATGCCGACGGCACGTTTGAAGCCAATCGCGGTCGTTTTCCAACCGGCTCTTGGCAAATCGAGGATGACCAGCTGTGCATGTCATATGCCGACCGTTACAACGGCTGCTATGAGATTACGATCGACGAAAACGGCACGTTCCATCGCTATTCCCCGGATCGTGGTTGGGGGTCGGTCGAAATCGGCTACACGCTGGTGCCTCGTGCTGTGACGTGAGTGTCGCCGGACCAGCGGGTCAACGCTGAAACGGTGTCACCTTGCGCACGAGTTGGTGTTGCGACGATACGTCCAGCTTGTCGTAGATGGACTTCAACTGCCAGCGTACCGTGTTGATGGATCGCCCGGACAAGTCCGCGACGTCCTTCGGCGATCGGCCCTCCGCGATGAGAAGGGCGGTCTCTGCCTCCTTGGCCGTCATGCAATAGGTGGCGGCGAGTGCGGTTGCATCGGCCGCGATCTCGCGGTTCGGGTCGATCACCAGCACAATGGCGGCGACGTGCTGGGTATCGGACAGTTCATGGCCGGAACGATCCAGCGGCGCGACCCGGACGACGATCGGTGCCCGGTCCTCGCTTCTGGGGCAGACAAAGCATTTGGGTCCCCGGTCGGGTTCGAGAATGACGCCGAGCCTTGTATCCAGGGGCTTGCGCGACCGCACGTCAAAGGCGCCCTTTTCCGGCATCAAGACGCCTTCAACCAGCGTGAGGCCCTCTCCGGGCGCGCAGTGCCTTGCGAAGCTCGTGCTGGCGTGAATCACTCGCCCGGCAGCGTCGAGCACGGCCAACGGCACCTGTTCGCAATCGATGGCCTGGGCAAGCGAGTGGACCAGTTCGGCGCGCGAGGACAGCTCTCGCAGAATCCGTATGAAGTTTTCGACATGGGCTGCGATCTCGCGGAAACCTGACATCTCCCGCGCCGAGAAGTGGCCCTGGCTCTCCGACCTCTGAAGGGTGACAGTCGATAGGACTTGGCGTTCCGAAGCCATTCTTTCGGCAACGAAGTACCTGAAGCCATTAGTGTTCAGCCAATTGTAATATTCGCTCTTTCGTATGTGTTCTTCATCGGTAACAAGGTAATCATAGATTTCGCGAGCGTCATGATTTCGCTGTACGAAGTCGACCCTTGGATCGATCGCGACGTAATAGGCTTCATAGTCGGCCCATGCGTCGGGATCGAGGCCATGGGTGAAGGCAAACGGGAAAAGCCGACCGTCCAGATCGATGTCGTAGATGGTGGATGCCCTGGATTGGAAACCGACGGCGAGCCCTTGAAGGAACGCCGCCAGACGGTCGCGATTGAAGATCCCCGAATAGAGATCTCCAACCAGCCCCGGCAGATCCGTGCGGTCCATCAATTCTCAACCTGCGTCGTGGTCCAATTCCGGCTTGAGCGAGAGCAGGCCGTTCCTGTCGCCGGCGCGGGTTTACGAGCCATTGCGTGTTGACAGTCCGCCGGCCGGGCTTCTCAGCACCAGCCGCACCAGATCTCTTTGTGAGTTGGTCTGCGTCTTCGCAAAGACCTGCTTGAGCATCCACCGAACGGTATTGATCGACGTGCCGGTCTCGTCGGCGTGGTCTGCCAGCGTTCTTCCGGCGGTCAGCGCGGCGGCAAGTTGCGCTTCGCTTGCGCTGAGGGAAAATGTCGACGTGATCCCCAGCGCCAATGACCGCTCGCCCGGATGCCCGTCGAACACGAACACGATTGCATGCCCGGCCAAATCGCCATGGTTCTGTAAGGGCAGAGTTGCCAGCGTGTAGGGCTGATGATCGCCGTTACGCGGGACCAGAATCGTATCGATTCCGACGATCTGCTCGCCAGGCCCGTGGTCAACGGCCTGTCTCACAGCCATCTCAAGCCTGAGGCCGCAATCGGCTTGATCGATCGAAAGCCGGTTGTTCGACAGCCCTATTTCATCACCGCGATCAAGGATATCACGGGCGTATCGGTTCGCTTCCACGACCCGACATTGCCTGTCAACGATCAACACGCCAAACGCGAGATGGTCGAATGACGTCAGTATCGCCGCGTATCTCGCCTGGTGCCTTGCCAGCAGGTCATCAAGATCAAAGGCCCGCTTCATGTGAGTGCTGAGGCCAACGATGTCGGCAACATCTTCGGCGGAAAAGTCGCGGCCGCCCGATGCGCGCAGATAGGTGAACCCCAATCGCCCCACGTCTCCGCCCGCAGGCGACAAGAGGATAGATCCGATCGACCCGTAGCCCTGGGTCTTGATAAAGTCCTGATACCACTCACTCTTTGACAGCGTGTCCGCGCCCAGCACCTCCTTTGCGGTGAACGGTGTGTGGGGGGGCGGCAGCAGGGTCTCGGCAAAATCGGCAAACTCATCGACCAGATGATAGCGCTCAGAATAGGCGTCCACGGCGCTCCGATCATGACCGTTGGCCACACCGAAAAACACAGGCGGCTGAGACCCATGAGCCAGTCGAAAAAGGATGGCGGAATCCGCGCCGGCGGCTCGACAGAGCTTACTGGTGATGTGGTCCCACCGATCAGCACCAAGGCTCAGATCGTAGATCTGATGCAAAAACTCGTCATTGGCGGCCGATCGTTCAATGCGCACTGGAAACCCCCGCAGCATCGAGCCCAACGGTTCCTAGTTGATGCAAACTATCCGATTAGGCCTCAACATGGTCTTCTTGTCTAGAATTTGTGCCTCAACTTCGATCAAAAGTGGATCGTACCCGCAGTGTCTGGATGAACCGCCGGCAGTATAGGATCTAGGCAAGTCTTTGGGCCGCGGCTCTTCGCCTGGCAGAGACCCCTTTGGTACGTAAGCCATGGCGGTCGACGGTTTTCGCGGCCTGGTGCAAGTTTTGGTTAGTGATCGACGTAATCGCTATCAAAGGGTCTGTGCGGCGCTAAAGTCGGGACATGACCTCATACCTCGAATGGCCGGGCAAATCCTCTGATCCGCAGACCGGCATCTGTCATCCGGCGGTTTATCATATGCTGGACGTTGCGGCGGTGGCCGACACGCTGCTGAAGGCGGCGGACTTTCCCGACCCTGTGCACAAGGCGCTGCTGCTGCTTGCCGCCCTGCACGATCTGGGCAAGATCGGCGACCGGTTCCGCGCCATGGTCGAAAAGGGCGACGCCCAGGGTGACCGCCACTGGCAGGTCTCCATGGCCTGGTTCGACCATTTCGACGGCGCGATGCTGGCGCCGCGGCTGGGCGGTGATCCTCTGGTGCGCAAAGTGTTGTACGCCGCCGCCGCGGGCCATCACGGCGCGCCGCCCGATCGGGACGACCTGCGCAACACGCACCGGCGGCGGATGGTGACGCAGGCCGGCGACCGCGCCGAACACGATGCGGGTCAGGTCATCGAGGCGTTCGCCGACCTGTTCCCCGGGGCCAGCCTCGACGGTCTGGAACTCACCATCAAAAACGCCGAGGGCGACTGGCGGCGCAGCGCGAAGACCCTGTCGCGATGGTTCACGGGGCTGATCAGCACGGCGGACTGGATCGGCTCCAACACCGCGTGGTTTCCGGCCACCGAGGCCGGCCCCGCCCTTGTCGACTATGTCGCCATCGCCTGCGACCGGGCGGACGTGGCGCTGCTTGAATGCGGTCTTGGCGCCGCCAGGCCGTCGCACTGCCGGTCCGACAGCCTGTTTTCCTTCGACGCGTTTTCGCCCATGCAGCGCGCCGCGCTGGACGCCGAGTTGCCGGACGGGCCGGCGCTGGCGATCATCGAGGACGCGACCGGTTCGGGCAAGACCGAGGCGGCGCTGATGCTGGCGCATCGGATGATGCAGGCGGGCAAGGGCGACGGGCTGTTCTTCGCCCTGCCGACCATGGCGACGGCGAACGCCATGTTCGCCCGCCTCACCGCGCTCGGCCGGATGTTCAAGGGCCAGCCGTCGCTGGCGCTTTCCCACAGCCGGGCGGCGCTGCATGGCGGGTTCCGCGCCCTGCGGGGCAGCCAGAGGCGCGAGCCGGACGAGATGGCCTGCGCCGACTGGTTCGCCGACGGCCGCCGCAAGGCGCTGCTGGCCCAGGCCGGCGTCGGCACGATCGACCAGGCGCTGCTCGCCGTGCTGCCGACGCGCTATTTCGGGCTCAGGCTCTATGCGCTGTCGCGCAAGGTGCTGCTCGTGGACGAGGCCCACGACTACGATGCCTACATGCAGGCGGAGATGGAACGGCTGCTGACCTTCCACGCGCAGCTGGGCGGCTCGGCGATTCTGATGACCGCGACCTTGCCGACGGAGATGCGGGCGCGCCTCGCGCGGGCGTTCCAAGAGGGCGCGTCGCGGCGCGACCTGCCCGACCTGCCGGACGCCTATCCCCAATTCACCATGATCGGCGGGACGGCGCAGTCATCGCCGGTCGCGCCGGTTGCCGCCACGGTGCGCCGCGTCGCGGTCCGGCGGCTTGCGACGCTGGACGAGGCGCTCGATGTTATCGCCGCGCAGTCGGCCCGTGGTGCTGCCTGCGCCTTCGTGCGCAATTCGGTCGACGAGGCGATCGCCGCGGTCAAGGCGCTGCGCGCACGGGGGGTGGAGGCCATGCTGCACCATGCCCGCTTCGCCCTGTGGGACAGGCTGGCCAACGAGGACCGGGTAATCGCCACGTTCGGCAAGGCCGCCGACGCCCGGACGCGTCGCGGCCAGGTGATCGTCGGTACGCAGGTCCTGGAACAGTCGCTGGACATCTGCTTCGACGTCATGGTCACCGACCTGGCGCCGATGGGCGCGTTGATCCAGCGCGCCGGCCGGCTTTGGCGGCACCAGCGGGATCGACCGTTGCTAGGGCCGGTGCTGGGGCCGGTGCCGGGGCCGCTGCTGCACGTGCTGTCGCCCGATCCGGACGATGTGGCGGACGCGCATTGGGCGCGCGATCTGCTGGGCCAGGGCTGGTACGTCTATTCTGTGGACCTGCAGTGGCGCACGGCCAAGGCGCTGTTCGCTGCCGGGCAGATCGATGCGCCGGACGGCCTGCGCGCCCTGATCGCGGCGGTTGACGGCGCCGAGGCATCTGATGTGCCGCCGGCGCTCAGCGAGGCCGAAGGCAATCGGCTGGGCGAGATGTTCGCCGAGGGCGGCCTTGCCAACCAGAACCTGCTGGAGGCGAAGGGCGGGTACGGCGACGCCGAACAGGTCTGGAGCGACGAGACGTTTCCCACCCGGCTCGCCCCGGAACAGATGACGCTGGTGCTGGCGCGCCGCGATGCCGATGGGGCGCTGGTGCCCTATGCGCCGATCGGCGAAGACGGCGACTTCACCCGCGCCTGGGCCCTGTCGGAGGTCGGCCTGGCCCGGCACCGCTGGGGCGAGGAGGAGGTCGACCAGGAAGCGCCGGAGATCGCCGCCATCCGCAAGGGCTGGAAGACGTGGCAGAAGGCGACGCACGCCGTCTGTCCGGTCGCGGAGGATGGGGCGATAACGGATAGGGTGCACTACGATGAGGGCAATGGACTGGTCGTTCGGCAGGAAATGAATTCAGTGACCACAGGAACCTAATGGATTAGAGTTCGATGATTGATCACCGTTCGCGCGGTGATGAACCAGGTGTGTCCCAAGGGCATATACGTTCTCCGCAAGCGCGGAGATAAGGGTGTGTCACAAGGGCCATTCACTATGGGTTGACGTGCGGTAGGTCGTCTGCCCTAATTGGTGAAGGCCGGCGCGGATATGATTCGCGCCGGCCCCATTAGCCGCCCATCTGTCGCTGCAACGATGGATGGACAATACCGAAGCCGTCGCAGGGCTAAGGCATTCTTGCTAATGGCGGAATAGCGTGTTCCGCCAAAATGCGCAATGCCCTGCGGCCTAACATGAAAGGCTGCAACGATGCAGATCGATCTTCCTCCACAGAAGCCCAACTTGACGTTCGACGAGGCCATAGAGGTCTGGCGTTTGCACAAGTTGGGTGTTGTACAACATCGGATTGCTGCCCAGTTCGGCGTTAATCCAGGTCGGGTCAGCGATGTGCTTAAGGAGCGTAAGCACATTGGAAGCCGCGACAAAGTGACCGAAGAATAATCCGTTGAGAACGGGCGGGCGGGCTTTAAGCGCCCGCCCGTTTCAGTCTAGGTTGCATTCATGACTCTCAACCTAATCACCGATCCTTGGATCCCGGTGCGTACGCGCGATGGGGCGCGGCGGGTGGTTCGGCCGGACCAGATTGCCGAGGCCGGTGTGGCCCGGCCGGATTGGCCGCGGGCCGACTTCAACCTGGCCTGTTACGAGCTGCTGATCGGGCTGGTCTTTCTCGCCGACCCGCCCGAGGACGAGGCGGATTGGCGGGACCGGCGTGCGCCGGACCCCGGCCGGCTGCGCGCGGCGCTGGCGCCCTTGGCGCCGGCCTTCGATCTGGGCGGGGCGGGGGACCGGTTCCTGCAAGATCGGGAGGATCTCGACACCGCCGCATCGCCGGTCGACATGCTGTTCATCGACGCCTCCGGCGGCAACACGGCGAAGAACAACGCCGACCTGATGGTCAAGCGCGGCCGCTACACCGCGCTTCCCGCGCCGCTGGCGGCGATGGCGCTGTTCACCCTGCAGGCCCAGGCGCCGTCCGGCGGGGCCGGCAACCGGACGTCGATGCGCGGCGGCGGTCCGCTGATCACGCTGGTCGAGCCCGCCGATCGTGCCGGCCCCGATAATAAGGCATCGTCGCCCCTGTGGGACATGGTGTGGGCGAACGTGCCGGTTGGCGAACCGCTGCTGGACACTGCGTCGCCGGACCGGCTGCGCGATGCGCTGCCCTGGATGCGGCCCACGCGCACCTCGGAGAAAGGCACCAATCCGCTGCAGCCGCCCAACGATGGCGGCCTGGCCCTGGCCGAGACGTTCTTCGGCATGCCGCGCCGGCTGCGGCTGGATTTCGCCGAGGATGACGACACCCTGGTCGTCGGCGTTCGCCAGCGCCCCTATGGAACAAATTATGGGCTTTGGACCCACCCCCTGACGCCGTACTACCAGCAAAAGGTCGGGTCGGAACCCCTGCCCGTGCACCCCAGGCCAGGCATCGGCAGCTATCGCAACTGGGCCGGCATCGCGTTTGAGGAACATGAAGGCCTGCGCCATATGGCGCAGGTCGTTGCCGACTGGCACGATCGCGGGCCAGACGGGGTGGTGGCCAGCCTGCATGTCGGCGGCTGGGCCATGGACAACATGAAACCGCTCGATTTTCTGTGGTCGCGCCAGCCGCTCCATCCCCTCGACCCCGACGATCAGCATGCCGCGGCGGCATTGGTCAGCGCCGCCAACGCGTTTTCCTTGGCGCTGGCCGGCGCCGTGCAGACGCTGGCCAAGGCCGCCAGCATGGATGCCTCCGCCGTGGAACCGGTGCGCGAGGCGTTCTACGCCGACACGCAGGACGATTTCGAGAAGATGCTCGGCCGGCTGGCGGCGGGCGAGACGCTGGCCAAGGTCGCGCAGGACTGGGTCAAGACCCTGCGGCGCGCGGCGTTACGTCTGTATGACGAGCGCGCGGTGCCCGGCTTGGGCGACCGCCGGATCGAGGACGCCCAGGCCATCATCGAGGCGCGCCAGCGGCTGCTGGCCGCCTTTTCCGGCTGGGGGCGGAAAACCGGGCAGGCGGCCTTCGATGTTCTCAAGCTGCCGCTGCCGAAAAGGCGCACCAAGAAAAGGGAAGAGGCATGAGCGAAGCGAAAGACACGCCCGGACAGGTCATCCTCTCCTGGTGGGGTCGGCGACTGAACAGAGACACCGGCGCGGCACGCAAGGCCCGGGCGCAATTGCGCCGCGCCACCAGCCCGTTGGAGGTGCTGACACTGGACGTCACGCACGATCTGCATGGGCATCTCGGCATCAACCTTGCCAGGGGTGACGGCCCGCGGCGCCTGGCGCTGGTGGCCGCCACTGTCGCCGGGCTGGACAGCAGTGTTCGTGCCTCCCTGCCGCGCCGGTTCGGCGAGAAGGACGGGGACAATCCGCGCCTGTCGCCTATGCGCTTCGAGTGCATCCTGCGCGCGGGCGACGATTGGGAGTTGGCGATACGCCTGCGCCGCGCCCTGCCGATCGTGGGCCGCACCGCCAATGTCGCCGGCCTTGGCGCCGATCTTCTGCGTTGGGGCGAGGACGTGCGCACCCGCTGGTGCTTTGACTATTTCGGTGCCGCGCCGCCGGACGCGCCGGACGCTGACGACGCGCCGGACGCGTCCGAACCATCCGCTGACCATCAAGAGGGCTGATCCCGTGACCCCATTCATCCAGCTTCACCTGTTGACGACCTATCCGCCCTCCAACCCCAACCGGGACGATCAGGGCCGGCCGAAATCGGCCGTGGTCGGCGGTGCGCCGCGCCTGCGCCTGTCCAGCCAGGCGATCAAGCGCGCCGTGCGCACCGCGCCGCAGTTTCAGGCCGCGCTTGAGGGCCATCTGGGCGAACGCACCCAGCGCATCGGCGAGGTCGTCCGCGACCATCTGATCGGCACGCGCGGCGCGGACGAAGAGCGGGCTTACGCGATCGCCGAGACCGTGGCCGACATTTTCGGCAAGCCCGACGCGGACAAGAACAAGGACGGCAAGGGGCCGTTCACCGCGCAACTGGCCTTCGTCTCGCCGGACGAACGACGGGCGGCGATCGCGCTTGCCGAACGGGCGCTGGACGGCGAGGATTTGCCGGCCAAGGCGGACAAGGCGTTGAAGCAAACCGTGCTGCGCCGGGCCGACGGCGCGGTCGACGTGGCCATGTTCGGCCGCATGCTGGCCGACGATCCGGACTTCAACCGCGAGGCGGCGGTGCAGGTCAGCCACGCCATCACCACCCACCGCGCGGAGGTGGAGGACGACTATTACACCGCCGTCGACGATCTGAAGACGGCGGCGGAGGATGCCGGCGCCGGCTTTCTCAGCGAGGCTGGCTTCGGTTCCGGCATCTATTATCTCTACGCCAACATCGACACGCGCCTGCTGGTCGAGAACCTCGCCGGCGACGCCGAGCTTGCCGCGCGCGCCTGCGAGGCCCTTGTCGAGGCGCTGGCGACCGCGACCCCGTCGGGCAAGCAGAACTCTTTCGCCCACCGGCCGCGCGCCTGCTACATCCTGGCCGAGGCCGGGGCGCAGCAGCCGCGCGACCTGTCCGGCGCCTTCTTCACCGCCATCACGGGTGACGATCTGCGCGCCGCGTCGATCGACGCGTTGGAGACGATGCGCGACCGGATGGACGCCGCTTATGGTGACGGCGCGGACGACCGTCGGGTCATGAACGTCTTTGAGGGCAGCGGATCCCTGGCCGACATCAAGGCCTTCGTGACGGATGCGGTGGCCGCGTCTGGCCCTACAGACAATGCCCGGCCCGGCGGACGATGACTGAGTTCCTGGTCTTCACGCTGGCCGCGCAGATCGCGTCCTTCGGCGGTCTGGCCGGTCACGAGCGGCGGGGCAGCGACAGTTGGCCGGGGCGGTCGGCGCTGATCGGCCTGTTGGGCGCCGCGAACGGCACGCGCCGGGATGATGACGCCGGGCAGGCAGAACTGGCCGCGCTGGGCTTCGCGGTCGGCGCCTACGCAACCGGGGTGCCGCTGCGCGACTATCACACGGTGCAGACCGTGCCGCAGAAGTTCAAGCGCCCGGCGACGCGCGCCCAGGCCTTGGCGCTGGCTGGCGACCAGGGTGATTTGAACACCGTGATCACCCTGCGCGACTATCGCTGCGGCGTGCTTTATGCCGTGGCCGTCTGGGGGGACGGTGCAATGCTCGCCGACCTTCAAGAGGCGCTGCGCCAGCCGCGTTTCACGCTCTATCTCGGTCGCAAATCCTGCCCGCTGTCCGCGCCGGTCGCGCCGCGCATCGTCGATGTTGAGGACCCGGTGCGGGCGCTGGCAAAGGCAAAGCTGCCTGCATGGTATCCACCATCGTCCGGCCCCGACTTCATCGCCAGCGAGTGGCCGGCGGAGATGGCGGGCTTCCGGGAAACGACCGAGTGGCGCCATGACGAGCCGCTTGACCGCCGGCAATGGCACTTCGCCGCGCGGCAGGTGCGCATGCACCGGCCCGCGCGCGGTGATGACGGGGCAAGCCCATGACGCTCTATTTCTCCCGCCTGACGCTGCGGCGCGACCCGTCCACCCAGGCGCTAAGCGCGCTTATCGACCCCCGCCGGCGGGCGCTGGCCATGGATGCCCATCATCGCCTGCTGTGGTCGGCATTTTCCGACGGCGCCGACAGAACGCGGGACTTTCTGTGGCGGGCGGAAGCGCGCGGCCGGTTCTACACCCTGTCGGCCAGGCCGCCCAAAAACCATGACCACAGCCTGTTCAAACCGCCGGAGGTGAAGGAATTCGCGCCCGCGCTGAGGCCGGGCGACCGGCTCGCCTTTCAGCTTCGCGCCAACGCGGTCACCCAGAGGCCGAAGGACCCCAACGACCGCTCCGCACCCAGCAAGACCCATCCAAAAGGCCGCGTGCGCAGCCGCAAGGTCGACGTCGCCATGGATGTCCTGAACCCCCTTCCCGGGCGCAGCGCGTCGACGGCGCCGGGCAGCGGCAATGAGCCGAGCGAGCGCCAAAGGCAGCGCTACGGCCTGGCCCGGCAGGCGGCCTATGACTGGCTGTCGCGCCAGGGCGACGCCCATGGCTTCAAGACCGACCCGCTGCCGGGCCCGGACGATGACCGCGACCGACAGGCGGGCTTCGTGCTGGAGCATTACGGGACCGTCGCGCTGCCCAGCCATCGGGGAAAGCGCAAGGGCGAACCGCGCTTCGGCGTCTTCGACATGCGGGGCGTCCTGACTGTGACCGACCCGGACGCCTTTCTCGACAAGCTGGCGCGCAAGCTCGACGCGCCGCCCGAGGACAGCCAGCGTTCCGGCTTCGGCCGCGCCAAGTCCTTCGGCTGCGGCCTCATGCTGATCCGCCGGATCTGAGCCGTGGCCCTGACCGGCCTGCCGCCGCCCAAGCCGATCCCGCTGAAGGAACGCGCCTCGATCGTCTTCATCGGCCGCGCGCAGATCGATGTCGTGGACGGCGCCTTCGTGGCGATCGACGCGGAGGGCACGCGGACCCATATCCCGGTCGGCGGCCTGGCCTGCGTCATGCTGGAGCCCGGCGCCCGCATCTCCCACGCGGCTGTCGGCCTGGCGGCGCGCACCGGCACGCTGATCACCTGGGTCGGCGAGGCGGGCGTTCGGCTCTACGCGGCGGGCCAGCCGGGCGGCGCCCGGTCAGACCGGCTGCTTTGGCAGGCCAAGCTGGCGCTGGACGATCAGGCCCGCCTCAACATCGTGCGCGAGATGTTCCGCCGCCGGTTTGACGAAGACGCGCCGTCCCGCCGCTCGATCGACCAGCTGCGCGGCATCGAGGGCGCGCGGGTGCGCAAGTCTTACGAACTGCTCGCGCGCCAGCATGGCGTCAAATGGCAGCGCCGGCGCTACGACGTGCATGACTGGGACGGATCCGACGTGCCGAACCGCTGCCTGTCGGCGGCGACGGCGTGCCTGCACGGGCTGGCCGAGGCGGCGGTGCTGGCGGCCGGCTATGCGCCGGCCATCGGCTTTCTGCACACCGGAAAGCCCCTGTCCTTCGTCTACGACATCGCCGACCTCTACAAGCTGGAAACCGTGGTGCCGGAGGCATTCCGCGTCGCCGGCGCGTTCGCGAAAGGCACGCTAAAACTGTCGCCCGACCGGGCCGTGCGCCTGGCCTGTCGCGACAGCTTTCGCCAGGCGCGCCTCTTGGACCGCATCATTCCGGACATCGGCGCCATCCTGGAAACCGGCGGCATCGCGCCGCCCGGGGCCGCGGCGGACGCGATCGGGCCGGCCTTTGAGAAGGGGGAGGTCACGGGCGATGATGGTCATCGTCACGAATAACGCGCCGCCGCGCCTGCGTGGGCGGCTGGCCGCCTGGCTGTTGGAAGTGCGGGCGGGCGTCTATCTCGGCACCTATTCCAGGCGCGTGCGCCAGCGCATCTGGGACCAGGTGGAGGCCGCGATCGAGGATGGCGACGCCATCATGGCCTGGTCGGCCCCCGGCGAGCAGGGCTTCGACTTCGCCACCACCGGCACGAACCGGCGCATGCCGGTGGATCTCGACGGCCTGAGGCTGGTCGCCTTTCGCGCCCTCGACGAGGCGCCGTCGCCGGAAGACCGGAACCGACATGACACCCCCAAAAGCCGGTAGCTCCAGCCCGCTTCCAAAAACCGTTCCATTTCAGTAGATTACAGGAAGACCGTTCCCCGCACGCGCGGGGATGAACCGCGTTGATCGAGGAGCACATACGGGGCGCCCTTCCGTTCCCCGCACGCGCGGGGATGAACCGCTCACCCACGTCCATGCGCTCCAGCTCGCGATCCGTTCCCCGCACGCGCGGGGATGAACCGTTCATCTCGCCACCCAGCAGCCCCATGGGCTGCCGTTCCCCGCACGCGCGGGGATGAACCGCGCCAACGCTCGCTGGCCGCAGTCGAATAGCCCCGTTCCCCGCACGCGCGGGGATGAACCGCCTTCTGGATCACATCCTTGAGGATGGTTTCCCCGTTCCCCGCACGCGCGGGGATGAACCGCCAGTTCGTAGTTGAGCTTGTAGGCGTTCATGCCGTTCCCCGCACGCGCGGGGATGAACCGCCAGTCCGCCGAAGCATTCGCAGGCGCCAGCGCCGTTCCCCGCACGCGCGGGGATGAACCGATTACAAACATACAGAACAATCAAAGGTTAACCCGTTCCCCGCACGCGCGGGGATGAACCGCCGTCAGATAGTAGCGATGACTACTTCACCCACCGTTCCCCGCACGCGCGGGGATGAACCGTCTTACGGCCTGTCCATCCGGGCGCCGAACGACCGTTCCCCGCACGCGCGGGGATGAACCGGCATCCAGGGCCCTGCAGGGCCGACCGGTCCGCCGTTCCCCGCACGCGCGGGGATGAACCGTCGCCGAATGGCAACCTCACGGACCCGACGGACCGTTCCCCGCACGCGCGGGGATGAACCGATCACTGTCCCGGTGCTCTTGCCCCTCACCGTCCGTTCCCCGCACGCGCGGGGATGAACCGCTTTCGGAATTCGAGACATGGCGGCGACGGAGCCGTTCCCCGCACGCGCGGGGATGAACCGTTGAGGCGCTGACTATGCCTGAACGCGTCCGCCCGTTCCCCGCACGCGCGGGGATGAACCGTGTAGAGGGTTGACTGAGATGACGTGTGCGACCCGTTCCCCGCACGCGCGGGGATGAACCGATGCGCTCGTATCGCTTCATGCCTTCGAGGGCCCGTTCCCCGCACGCGCGGGGATGAACCGCATTTGCTCGGACGAGCCATGGATATCATTGGCCGTTCCCCGCCCGTGCGGGGATGAACCGTGCTGGAGGCCGTTGCACGTGCCGTCCATCTGCCGTTCCCCGCAGGCGCGGGGATGAACCGAGCTTTCCGGCACGTTGGGAGGCGCCAGTTGCCTGACAGGCCCATTGACACCGAAAGATCGAATGGGCCCATCACCGCGTTTCGTCGAACACGCGTGATAGGCCACCACGATCGACATCACGCCGCACCAAACCAACCGTGCCGGAGCGGTCAAGACGGCCCATCGGCCTCGCTGTCGAGGGATAGCAGTCTGCCCCGGTCGGTGAGCTCATAGATGCGATCGGCGCGCTTGCGCAGGATTTCGATGTCGTGCGAGATCAGCAGCGCGGCGGCGGCGCGGTCTTTCACGTAATCCGTGATCAGGTCGATCGCCTGGCGTTGGACGGACATGTCCAGGCGCGAGGACGGCTCATCGCAGACAATGAAATCCGGCTGCCCGACCAGAGTCCTGGCAATCGCAAACCTCTGCAATTCGCCGCCGCTGAGCTGATCCGGCCGGCGATCGAGCAGATCGTCCCGAAGGCCCAATCTGGACAACAGGCCTGCCAAGGCCGGCGCGGCTTGCCGGGCCGCGGGGGTCAGCTCCTTGAAAACCGTCTTTAGGCTCAGATTGGGGGGAAACGCCGTTATCGGGTTTTGAAACAGCTTTTGGAACTTGGCACGATGGCGCTTCACGATCTGCCGCCCTGCCGGCGCCCCATGCCAGCGGACGGTTCCGGACCGTGGCGCCCGAAGCCGAAGGCAGAGATCGCCGAGGGTGGATTTCCCGACCCCGCTTGGGCCGAACAACCCGACGATTTCGCCGCGCCCGATGTCCAGCGCGTCGATTTCCAGCAAGGGGTGGGTTGCGGAATAACCGAACGCGACCCGCGACAGGTCGACGACGGGGCTGGCGGCCGATGGCGCCGTCCTTGCACCAAAGGACCATTGGGCCGGTTCGCTTTCGATCAGCGTTCGCGCGGCGGAACTTTGCGGATCTCTCAGGACGCTCTTCGCCGGGCCATGTTCGACGATACGACCGTCGTCGACGACCGAGATCGTATCCGCCAAGGCGCGCGCGACGCCGAGGTCATGGGTGATGACGATGAGCCCGCGCCCCGACGCCTGGATCTGCTGGAACAGCGCGATCACCCGCGCCTTGTTCGGCGTGTCGAGCCCCTTGGTTGGTTCGTCGGCAATGACGAAGGACGAGCGAACGGCGAGCGCCATGGCGATCATCGCACGTTGCTGCATGCCGCCTGACAGTTCCGCGGGCAGCTTCGCCAAGTCCGCCCGCGTTAAGCCGACCTCGCGTGCCAGCGCTTCGACATCCGGCCAAGCGCAGTTGGTGGCGCGCCGCCATCTGAGGATCTCCGCAATCTGCTTGCCGACCGGCATGGTCGGATCGAGCGCAATCGCGGGTTCCTGCGGCAGCAGAAAGATCTCGTCCTGCCACAGGGGCCCGGGCGGCTTGGCGCCGTCCAGCGTGACTTCGCCGTCGATGTCGAGGTCGGATGCGCGCAGACCGGCCACGGCCCAGGCCAGCAGCGACTTGCCGGAGCCCGACTTGCCGATCAGACAATGGGTGCGACCCTGTTCGAACCGCAGATGCGGAATGTCGAGCAGCAGCCCGCCCGCCCTGACGACCAGGTTGCTGGCGTCAAGAAAACGCGTCATCCAGCCTGGCTTTCCGTTCCGACAGCCCCTGGGACAGCACCAACAACCCAAGCACGATCCAGACGATGGCCACCGTCGGCGCTGCCAACTGGACCGGGGCGAGCTGCCAATAGCCGCGCAGATCGTTGATCATGGCGCCCCATTCCGCCTGGGGCGGGGCGATGCCGATGCCCAGGAAGCCCAGGGTTGCGATGGACAGAACGGTCTGTCCGACCGACAGCGAGCCGATGCTGAGCAGGTAGGGCGCCATGGTAGGCAGGATCTGGAGGCGAAAGATCCGCAGCGGTCCGGCACCGGCAAGACGGGACGCCAGCACGTGATCGCTTGAAACCACGAACCGCCCCGTCGCGTGTGACAGACGGTAGTATTCCGGCCACTTCACAAACCAGAGCAGCAGTACAAGCGTGATCGCGCCGCCGCCCATCACGCCGGCAACCATCAAGACCACCAACATGCCGGGCAGCGCGTAGACCGCGTCCGCCACCAGGGTCAGCGTTGCCGACACGACACCGCCGGTCCACAGCGCACAGCCGGTCAGTGCGATGCCCGTCGCGAGGCTCAAGACGACGATCGCCACCGCGATACCGGCGGAAAACCGGGCGCCATGCAGCACGCGGGCCAAAATGTCCCGACCGAACTGGTCGGCCCCAAGCGGATAGTCCGGGCCCGGCGGCGCCAGCGCATGGATAAGCGACTGGGCGTTGGGGTCAACCGGATAGACCAGCGGCCCAACCGCCGCGACAACGAGAAAAACAAGCGTGAGACCGCCGCCGATGGTCGTCGAGACCTTGCGCGCCCTGTCCGGGTTCATCGGCGTTCGTCCTGGCGGTAGAGCAGTCTCGTGATCGCTTCGGTCACCGCCGTGGCGACCAGGTAGAACACCACCAGCATGATGACCAGGCACTGCATGACCGGGATGTCGCGCGCCTTCACCGCCTCGATCAGGGCCCAGCCGACGCCGCGATAGTTGAAGACGGTCTCAATAACGATGACGTCGTAGATCAGGAATAGGAACACGACCGGTAGGTAGTTGAGGATGGGCAGCAGCGCATTCCTGACGCCATGGCGCAGGAACAGCCGTCGTTCCGGCACGCCGCGCATCAGCGCATGCACCATGAAGGGCTGGGCGCGCACGTCCGCCACGGCATTGCGCACGACCCGGCTCAGCGGACCCGCCAGGGCGATCGCGATCGTCAGGATCGGCAGCCACAGCCTGGCAAAGCCCGACAGCCCGGAAAGGCTGCCAAGCCCGCGATCTACGATGAAGAACTGCACCAGGAAGATCCCCAAAAGGAAGGTGGGGATGGTCGATAGCGTGGCGCTCAATGCGGTCAGGACAAGATCGAGGCGGCTGTTGGGTGCCCGACCGCACAGGAAGCCGATCGGCACGGCGAGGCAAAGGGCCGCCAGGAACCCCCAAACAACGATGCGCAGGCTGTTGTGCAGATACGGGATGACATCCGTGAGTACCGGCCTGCCGGTGATCAGGGAATTGCCGAAGTCCAGCCGGACGACCTGCCCGAGCCATTCGGCGTATTGCACGAAAATGGGCCGATCAAGGCCGTAAGCCTGGCGCACCACATCGGCCAGGGCCTGGTTGGGCTGTACCCCCGGATAGCGACCCGCCGCGACCCGAAGCGCCAGGTCGCCCGGCAATGTGTGCGCCACCCAAAAGCAAAAGGTGGCGACAAGCAGGGCGACCAGAAGCGCAAGCAGCAGGCTGCGGGCGATCGAAGACCGCCAGATCATTCGGTCCAGGTTAAGCGGTCGAGGCCGTAGCGCAGTTCGTAAACGTCGAATTCGAAGCCTTCGACGGCATCCGACACGGCGTACACCTCGTCATACCAGGTGATCGTGACCAGCGGCATTTCGGCATGGATCATTTCGATCATCTGTCGACGCATATCGCCCAGCGCATCGCTGTCCGCGGTCTGCTGATAGGCTTCCACCAAGGCGTCGAAATCGGCGTTGTGCCAATTCATGGAGCCCCAGTCGCCGCCATCCTGGTAAAAGTTCTCCGCCATCGCGCCGATCGGGTCGGGCACGTAGACAAAGGTGTCGGAGATGATGCCCGCCTCAAGGCTGCCGTCCGCATGACCGTCGGAGATCACCGACCAGTCGCCCTGCATGATGCTGACATCGATGCCGATATCACGCAGCATTTCCTGAACGGCGACGCCGATCAGCGGCAGTTCCGGCCGTGAATCGTAAGTCCGCAGTTCCATCTCGAACCGCTCGCCGTCGCGGACCAGGATACCGTCATCTCCCATCGCCCAACCGGCGCCTTCCAGCAGGGCGGCCGCTTGTTGGGGATCGAATTCAAACGGCGCCAGACCCGTGTCGTGCCAGGCGGCCAATGTCGGCGGGATAAGCTGGGTAGCCGCGGCGTCCGGGTTGCCGACGATCGCGCCGGCGATGCCCCTGCGGTCGATCGCCAGGCTGATGGCCCGGCGCACGTCCAACTCGTCATAGGGCGGCAGCGCGGCGTTCAGTTTCAACGCCCTGATGCGCGGCAGGCTTTGCACGTCCACCGATAGATTGTCGGCCCCTTCCAGCAGCTGAACCGCATTCGCCGGCAGTCCGAAGGCAAACTCGATCTCGCCGGCCGCGATCATGGCTTGCCGCGCCTGGACGTCGGGGACGAAATGATACTCCGCCCGCGATATGTTCGGCAGGTCGCCCCAATAATCCTGGTTGACCGCCAAGCGCATGACATTGGGGTCGCTGACATCTTCGACGCGGTAATAGCCGGTGCCGAACGGTGTCAGCACCGCCTCTTCTTCCAGGTTGGCGGCGGCGACAATGCCCGTGCTCCAGTCCGACAAGTAGGCCGGGACCGGAGAAAACGGCCGTTCGAGCTGAATCACGACCTGGTCGCCTTCGGCGCGAATGTCGCTGATCGGCGCGTCGCGCAAGGCGTTTTCCGCGCGGAACGTGCTGAGATTGGCGGCGGCAACATCGGCGGTCAATGCGGTGCCATCGTGGAAAACGACGCCATCGCGGATCGTGAAGCGCCACTCCGTCAGGTCCTCATTGGCCGACCAGTCCGTTGCCAGCAGGCCAACGATTTCACCGTCCGGTCCGGGGCGCGTTAAGGTCTCGGTAACGCCCATGCGCTGCAGCGCCGTACCGGCAGACGGCGTTAGGGCGCTGATGTCCCAAGGTGCGGCAACGCGAACCGTGTCGTCATCCGGGCCCGCAAGCGCAATTGGAACGAAACCAAGCGAGACAACGCAACTCGCGGCGATCGCTACCAGAGTACCTCGCAACGCAACCTCCATCTGTTAGGGCTGGCGAACGCCGTCACAGTCCAGCGAATAGGACGGCTGTTCCGCCTGTTCGGGCCGAGGCGGATCATTGCCCACGGGCCCATTGGCTCTTGCCAAACGAGACGCAGTCATAAGCACGGATGAGAATGAGAGGCAATTGCAGGTTAGGCGAGGCTGTTATGTGCCGAGCCTGATCGACCCTCAGGGCCTACCTCGAAGTCACGTGGCCGATTGCCGCCATTGACCGACGCGCCGAACATGGACAGTTGTTCAGGAATTGAACGTTGGACGTTGCCGACAGTCGCTCAAGGCCTCTCCGTTTGGTGGGCTTGTGGCGGAGAGGTATTTTGCGCCTCGATCGTTCAGACGCGGAGCTAGGATTGAGATGCAGTTTGACCGGCTTGAGATCCGCTTTGCCGAGGCGGCAGACACCTCGACGCTCGCGGGGTTGATGCTGGAAGCGAATCGTCACTACTGGGGCGCGTGGGACGGTGCTTCGGCAATGACCGCCGCGTCGGCACAGGCGATGATCGCCGGACAGTCGGGGTGCAAGGCGATCATTGCCTGGCAGGGTGGTCTACCAATTGCCTTCGCCACGGTTAGCGTCCTGCATCCCGCGCCCAGCGAGCACGGTACTCTTTTCATGAAGGATCTTTTTGTTACCGAGAACGCCAGAGGAACCGGTGTCGGAACGCATGTCATGCGTCATCTTGCCGGATTGGCGATGAAGCTTGGCTGCCAGCGCTTCGATTGGACGGCGGAAACGGACAATCCGCGGGCATTGGCGTTTTACGATCGGCTCGGTGCAACGCGTGTCGAGGAAAAGGTCTATTTCAGGTTCAGCGCTCAGACACTGGCCAGCCTTGCCGCGGAACCGAGTCAAGACGGCGACACCTGACGATTTCGCACCAGCCCGGCGTCGTCCGTGGCCCGGCTGCGTCAGCCTTCGAAGCGCCAGGCCAGGGTTTCGCCGGCGTGGAACGGCACGACATGGACGCTGTCGTTGCCCATCAGGTCGGGCACCTGCTGCGGTGTCCGGCGCAGCGTGACGGTCCCGGTATTCAGCGGCAGGCCGTAAAAGCGTGGGCCGAACTCCGACGCGAACGCCTCCAGCCGGTCCAGCGCGCCTTCCTCCTCGAACGTCTGGGCATAGCTTTCCAGCGCGGTCGGCGCGCTGAAAATGCCGGCGCAGCCACAGGCGCTTTCCTTGTCGTGCCTGGGGTGGGGCGCGGTATCGGTTCCAAGGAAGAATTTGGGGTTGCCCGACGTCGCCGCCTTGCGCAGCGCGTCCTTGTGGCGGCGGCGCTTGGCCACCGGCAGGCAGAAGGCGTGCGGCCGGATCCCGCCCTCGAACAGCGCGTTGCGGTCGATCCGCAGATGGTGCGCGGTAATCGTCGCCGCCAAGGTCGATGACGATGCCTCGACGAAGCGAACCGAGTCCTCGGTGGTGATGTGTTCCAGCACCACCTTCAGATCGGGGAACGCCGCCCGCACGGGGGTGAGCACCGTCTCAAGGAACACCGCCTCCCGGTCAAAGATGTCGATATCGGGCGCGGTGACCTCGCCATGGATCAGCAGCGGCATGCCGATGTTTTGCATGCGCTCCAGCACCGGCCAGATCTTGCGCACATCCGTGACGCCGGCCGCCGAGTTGGTCGTGGCGCCCGCCGGGTAGAGCTTGCACGCCGTGAAGACGCCGTCCTTGAAGCCGGTCGCGATCTCGTCGGCGTCGATCTCATCGGTCAGATAGGCGGTCATCAAGGGCGTGAACCGGCGGTCTTTGGGCAGCGCGTTTAGAATGCGCGTGCGGTACGCCTCCGCCGCGGCAACCGTCGTTACCGGTGGAACCAGGTTCGGCATGACGATGGCGCGGGCAAACTGGCGGGCCGTATGGTCGGCAACGAAGGAGAGCATGTCCCCGTCGCGGAAATGGACGTGCCAGTCGTCCGGCTCACGCAGGACCAGAATGTCGTCGTCGTCCTGGGACCGCTCCCCGCTCCCATTGTCCTGAAGGCTCACTTGCTTCCCCCGTCCAGCTGCGCCGCCGCGCATGGAGATACGGTGTCGGGCGCGCAACGGCAACGACCGATCCTTCAACACCGGGGTCCGTGCGTCATTATCACCGCAGGTCGGTGTCAGTAGCGGGCCATGTCCGGGTCCACATGGCGTGCCCATGCGTCGATGCCGCCGGCCAGGTTCAAGGCGTTGTCAAACCCGTTCCGGCGCAGAAACGCCGTTACCATGGCGCTGCGCACGCCGTGATGGCAGACGATGATCAGCGGGGTCTCACGCGGCAGCCCGTCGAGCGCGTCCGGAACCCGCTGCATGGGGATCGTGACGCTGCCGTCGATGACGCACACGGCCAACTCCTGCGGCTCGCGAATGTCGAGCACCGTATGCGCCGCGCCGCTGTTCCGCATCTCGGCCAGATGATGGACGTCGATATCATGGTCGGGCGGTTGCATCTGGTCCGCCCCACTCATGTGCCTGCCCCCCGCCTTGCGGGCGCTGCCGTTTCCGGCGCTTGCGACCCTGGTTGGGACCGTGAGCGGTGCCGACACAGGCTATGAGACATCATGCGGCGGTCCCCGCGTCAGAATGGCCGGCCGCGCCCCAGAAGGCGACGGTCTCGGCGACCATCGCGGCGTGGGCGGCCGCCGCGTCCGGGCCGGACGGGTCGCCGCCAAAGCGCCCGAGTTCCCTGGCCAGATCGAAAAAGCCGGGCGCCGGCAAACCGCCGCCCGCGCGACTGATCACCAGCGCGGCGATGAAGGGGTGGCCGTTGGCGGCATCTTCCCGCATCAGCCCTTCCAGCGCTTGCGTGACCTGGTGAATCGTATGGGGCGGCTGAAGCGCCAGGGCCCCGGCCACCGCCCGGTACGTCACCGGCTCACCCCGCACCGCGATGCGTTGAAGGTGGGCCCGAAGGCGCCTCGTCAGCGGTTGCGGTGTCGGCATGGTGCTTTCGGCCGGGTCCGTCATGATGTGAGCTTTACCAGATCGAGCAGGCTGGGCGGCCCCTTCACCGGCTTGGCTTGGGGCGCTGGCAGCGGGTCCTCCGACAGGCTGCCGTCGGGGCCGATCACGACGCGCCAAACCCGCGCCCGGTAACGGAAGGTGAGACGGGTCCGGCCGGCGTCTTCGTTCTCGCCGGTTTCCGCGACGCTCATGACCAGGCCCTTGGCCATGTTCTCCTTCAGCGCCGCGACGGTGAGGCCCAGCTTGGGCGCCAGTATCTCGGCCTCGACGGTAATCTCGCCGTCATCCAAGCGGACCGGCGCCGGCGACGACGGGGTCATCGCCAGGCCGCCCCACCGCGTGGCGGCGCGGTTTTGCCGGCATTGAAGTTGATGCAGAGCTGCGCCAGCTCGTCCGCCGTGAGGGCCTCGTTCACGAAGCCGCATTCATGACCGGTCGCGCCCTCTTGGCAGCAGCCGTCGCCTTGGAAATGCACGCAGGTCTCGCACGTGCCGAACAGCGGTTTGCCCGCTTGCAGGGCAACGCTGCCAAGCAAGCGCCGAAGCGCGACGGAGAATTTGTCGCGGACGCCAGGGGGCAAGGCGTCAGCCGCCCGAACCAGGGCTTCGATGGGGTCGTCGCTCAGAACAGCCCTGGCCTTCCCCGTCAGGTCCAGCCTGACGCTTCGGCCATCGGTCGCCGATCGGGTCTGTGTCAGATAGCCGTCCGCGACCAGGCCCTTGATGGTTTGAGAGGCGGTGCCCCGCGTCGTGCCGTGAAACGCCGCAAACGCGGACGGGGTGCGCGAAAAGCGATTGGCCCGCGCGAAGTATCTCAGCCCGGCCCACTGGACCGGCGTCAGGCCGCCCACGGCCCCGTCGCCCGACGCGATCCGCCCGAGATGAACAATCAACTCGGCGATACCACGGCTGTCCATGTCGCGCTCCTTGTCCACGGGGTCGCCAGGTCGCTATGCCCACCGGCGGATGCGGGTCATATAGTATCGTTCTCAAACTACTATGACAAGGATATGATTTCGAAACCTTACTAAATTGGCTGGTTTCGAAACGATCGGACCGAGCGTTCGCCGGCTGCGGGAAAATGCAGATCGGCAGCCGTGCGTGCCGGTGGGTAAAGCGGTTTGCGGCGGGTGGCCTTTCGCCCAATCGACGGGGCGTCATCGAGGGGATATCGGGACCGAAACGACACCCCCAAAAGTCGGTGGCCGAAGCCCGCTTCAAAAACCCGTTCCATCTCAGTAGATTACAGCAAGACCGTTCCCCGCACGCGCGGGGATGAACCGGTTGCATGATGAGACCCTCGCTTCCGCTCGACCCGTTCCCCGCACGCGCGGGGATGAACCGTCGTAGCCAACCGGCAGGGCTTCGAACGTGCCCCGTTCCCCGCACGCGCGGGGATGAACCGACAATTTCTCGGTGACGTTGTTTCAGGCTGACCCGTTCCCCGCACGCGCGGGGATGAACCGAGGTTCGCAAACAGAATTTCAGGTCTGCGGCACCGTTCCCCGCACGCGCGGGGATGAACCGAGGCGTGGGGCGACACCGGCGATTGGCCTGATCCGTTCCCCGCACGCGCGGGGATGAACCGAGCCGGGCACTCTGCGCGGTCTCGGGCTGTCCCCGTTCCCCGCACGCGCGGGGATGAACCGGAGGTCTGATGGACGATTTCAACAGCGCGCGTCCGTTCCCCGCACGCGCGGGGATGAACCGGACTTGATCAGCGAGAACGCGTCCGATGTGCACCGTTCCCCGCACGCGCGGGGATGAACCGGCCTGTCTTCACGGCGTCCCGTATCCGCTGCGCCGTTCCCCGCACGCGCGGGGATGAACCGCTCATCCTCTAGCCGCTTAACCAGCAATGGCCCCGTTCCCCGCACGCGCGGGGATGAACCGGATTTCCACTACTGGCACCCGCACGGCCATCACCGTTCCCCGCACGCGCGGGGATGAACCGGTCGGCATCCTCGAAATAGGCGTTCATCTGCCCCGTTCCCCGCACGCGCGGGGATGAACCGGGACCAGACCCCGTCCCCCCAACGCGTCGGCACCGTTCCCCGCACGCGCGGGGATGAACCGAAGTATTAATCCAATGCCGATGAGCAGTCCGCCCGTTCCGCGCACGCGCGGGGATGAACCGGGGTTTGAACTGTTCATGGTCTCGGCCGCCGACCGTTCCCCGCACGCGCGCGGACGAACCGCGTCTGCTCCAGCGTCGAGTGGTTCAGCAGTTCCGTTCCCCGCACACGCGGGGATGAATCTGTGGCCGGTCGATCGTGCCGGCCCTCTTGGTTCGGCGAGGTCGGGCATTGCTCTGGTCGGCGGGGGGTCGGACATGCTAGCGCAGGGGCGGCGGGCGATTTGTGCTGGCCGACAAGGGGAACCATGCGTGGGGGGCGCAGGGGTGATCGATTTCGCACCGACGGACGAACAGCGGCAGATTCTGGACAGCGTGGACCGGTTCGCCGCGCGCCACCTGCCGCCGGAGGAACAGCAGCGGCGCGACGCGGCGCATGATCCGCCCTATCATCTGCTGCCGGTGATGGCCGAGATGGGGCTGCTGGCCCTGCCGTTTCCCGCTCGCTATGGCGGCCTGGACGGCGACTGGCGGACGGTCGCTTTGGTTCAGGAGCGGCTGGGGTATCGCGCCTGGATGGCCGGGTCGCTGATGAACCGGGCGCTGGGCTTCGGCGGCATGTCGCTGATGACCTATGGCACCGAACAGCAGCGTGAAAGGCTGATCCCCGAGATCATTGCCGGCCGCGCGCTGTTCGCCCTGGCGCTGACCGAACCCGAAGCCGGCTCGGACGCCGCGGCGATCGCCACGCGCGCCGAACGTACGGCAACGGGCTGGCGGCTGACCGGCCGCAAGACCTGGTGTTCGGACGCCGACCGGGCCGACTTCCTGGTGATCGTCGCGCGCAGCACGCCGGGATCGGAACGGCGCGAGGGCTTGTCGATGTTCCTGGTGCCGCGCGACACGGCCGGCCTGCACATGACCGAACTGCCCAAGGTGGGCAACAATTGCCTGCCCAGCTTCGATATCGGGCTGGACGGGGTCGAGGTCGGGGACGAGGCCTTGATGGGCGAAGAGGGCGCGGGCTTTCGCCATCTGGGCCAGACGCTGCGCTACTCCCGCTCCGGCCTGTCGGCGGCGGCGGTCGGGGCGGCGCAGCGCGCCGTTGATCTGGCGCTGGACTATGCCAAGGAACGCGAGCAGTTCGGCCGGCCGATCGGCCGGTTTCAGGTCATCGCCCACCGGCTGGCCGACATGCAGATGCGCGTCGACCAGGCCAGGATGAGCCATCTGCATCTCGCCTGGCTGATCGCCACCGATCGCGACGCCGGCCGCCACGCCGCCCAGGCCAAGGTGATCGCCACCGAATGCCTGCAATTCGTCACCGACCATGGCATGCAGATCCTCGCCAGTGCGGGCTACGCGGCGGAAAGCGAGATGCAGCGCCTGTGGCGCGACGCACGGCTCTACAGCTTCGGCGAGGGCTCAAACGAAATTCAGCGCACATTGATCGCGCGCGCCATGGGGTTGTAGCCCCTATATCTCATCCGTTCGTGACCGCGAGGACCAAGCCATGAGCCATCCAGACCTGCCGGCCGACATCGTCGAGGCCGCCGCCGCGCGGCGCGGCCGGCCACACGTCTATGACCGCATCGCGCCCGAACGTTGCGCGCTGGTGGTGATCGACATGCAGCGCGCGTTCGTGGAACAGGGCGCCCCGTCGGAGGTGCCGATGGCGCGGGAGATCGTGCCGGCGATCAACCGGCTGGCGGCCGCGTTGCGCCACGCCGGCGGCCAGGTCGTGTGGGTTCAGGCCACGTTCGACGAGGCCGGCTGGCCGGCCTTTTTCGACCATCTGGTCACGCCGGACCATGGGCGCCGCATTCTGGCCGCGCTGCAACAGGGCGCGCCGCTGCACGGGCTGTGGCCGGAGCTGATGGTGGAGGCGGCGGACTGGGTCGTGCCGAAATTCCGCCTTAGCGCTTTTCTGCCCGGCGCCTCGACCCTGCCCGTGCGCCTGCGGGCGGCCGGCATCGACACGGTGCTGATCACCGGCTGCATGACCAATGTCTGCTGCGACAGTTCCGCGCGCGATGCGGTGATGACGGACTTCAAGACCGTGATGGTGGCCGACGCCAATGCCGCGCGCACCGACGCGGCGCATCTGGCGGCGTTGACCACCTTCCTGCAGGCCTTCGGCGATGTGCGCACCAGCGACGATCTGATCGCCCATTTCGCCGATCAGGCCGAAACGGCATCCGTGGCCTGATCAGGCGGCCAGCCGCACCGATAGAACGAAGCTGCGCCCCGCGCCGCGAACCGTATTCAGCGCCCGGTCCAGGGCGCCGTCGAGGTCGGCCGCGTCGGTGACCGTGGCGCCGTCCAGGCCGCAGGCGCGGGCGACGGCGGCATAGTCCGGGCTGGGTTCCAGGCTGGTCAGCGGCATGCGGTTGGCGCGCGCGGCGAAGCCGTCCGGATAGAGCGCCCGCGTCGCCCGGTCGACCGCGCCCCAGCGCGCATTGTCGAAGATAACGATCAGGATGCCCAGGCCCTCCGCCGCGGCAATCTGGTGGCAGGCCAGCGGGTTGGCGAACAGATAGCTGCCGTCGCCCAGGCAGGCGATCACCTCCCGCTCCGGCCGGGCGAGCTTGGCGCCCAGCGCCGCCGGCAGCCCCCAGCCCAGCCCGCCGGCCGGCGACGAGCCCAGGAAGCCGGCACCCTCCGTCAATGTCATGACGGACCGCACCAGCGGGTATTCGTTGACCAGCAAGGCGTCGGGCGCCCGAACCCGGTCGATCGCGGCGCTGACCGTGGCGGCGGTCAGGCGCGAAGGATTGGCATCGGCAGCCTGGCGTGCCTGGGTGCGGGTCTGCTCGGCATCGGCCATGGCCGCTTTTCGACGTGCGGGTGCATCGGCAACGGCATCGTGCAGCGCGTCGATCACCAGCCCGGCGCTGCCGGCCAGCGTCACGTCCGATGGGAAGCCCCGGATCGGATAGTGCCGTTGCAGCGGGTCCTCGCCGGCCTGGATCACCACCTGGCCCGGCGCGCGCGGGTTCAGTTTCGGAATCCAGGGCACGTCGCAGTCGATCACAAGCACGCAGTCGGCTTGCGCCAGCCACGGCCCGACCTCGAAGCCGCCATGCAGCGGATGGTCGCCGGCGAGGTTCAGATGGCGCGGCCGGTATTCCACGACCGGTGCGCCGAGCCGTTCGGCCAGCCTCGCCAGCCGAGCCGGGACCGACGGGTCGATGCCGGCGCGGGCAGTGACGATCAGCGGCCGGGTCGCTTCATCCAGCAGCCTGACGGCGCGGTCGATCGCGGCCGGATCGGGGCCGATCGTGCCGGCCGGGTCCAGCAACGGCTGGTCGGCGAAGGTCGGCGTGGCCGGCACATCGGCCAGCACCTCGCGCGGCAGGGTCAGATAGACCGGGCCGCGGGGCGCGGATTGGGCGATGGCAAGCGCCCGGTCGGTCGCGATTTCCAGCTGCGCCGGGGCGCGCAACTCGTAATCCCAGCGCACGGTCTCGCGCACCATCGAGGCCTGGTCGAACATCTCCTGCGCCCAATGGATGTTCAGGGACCGGGCGCCGCTGGGGCCGTCCTCGTGCACCGGGGTCCGTCCGGCGCACATCAGCAGCGGGATGTTGTCCCGTTCGGCGTTGATCAAACCGCTCAGCGCGTTGGCGGTGCCGACCGTGACATGCACCATCACCGCCTGGGGCCGCCCGGTGACGGCGGCATGACCATGAGCCATGGAGACGGCAGCGTTCTCGTGCGGGCAGATCACGGCGCGCGGCGCGTCCAGCCCCAACTGCTCGGACCGGGCCAGCCCCTCCACGATCGATGGGAAGTCGGTGCCGGCGTTGGCGTACAGACAGTCGACGCCGCGCCGTTTCAGCAGACGTAGCCACGCCTCGCCGACGGTCTCCGCATCGTGGGGGCGGCTGCTGCGACCGTTATCGAGCGGGCTGTCGTTAGGGCTCATCGCGCTTCAATTGTCCTAAATACCAGACAGATGTATTGTTCTATATACCAGACAGCTTTACAGTCCGACAGGACGATGCACAGGCGGACGACATGATCTTTCGCGACGATGGGGTGACGCGCCCATGAGTGCTGGCGACCTGCCGGTCCGGCCGATCGACATCGTGGTCAATCCGCTGACGCCGGAGATCGTGGCCGCCCGGCCGGCCTGGACGCGGCGCTTTCACACCGAAAAGATCGGCCGCGAGGATGCCGAGGTTGCCTCGGTAACCCATGAAGAGATGATCGCGCAGATGGATGCGGCCGGCGTGGAGCGGGCCTTCCTGGTCGCCTGCAAGCTGGGGCAAGAGGGCACGCCGGCGGCCTGGCACATGCCGGACGAATGGATCGCCGAGGCCGTCGCCGCCTATCCGGACCGTTTCAGCGGGCTGGTCGGCATCGACCCGACCGAGGGCATGGAGGGCGTTCGCCGCTTGGAGCGGGCCGTGTGCGAATACGGCTTCATCGGCGCCCATTCCTATCCGCACTGGTTCGAACTGCCGCCCAACCACGCCCGCTGGTACCCGTTCTACGCCAAATGCTGCGAACTGGGGGTGCCGATCCAGATGCAGGTCGGCCAGTCCCTGGTCTACGCGCCGGAGCGGCCCTTGCGCAGCGTCGGCCGGCCGATCACCCTGGACGACATCGCCTGCGACTTTCCGGAACTGGCGATCATCGGCATCCATATCGGCATTCCCTGGCATGACGAGATGATCGCCATGGCCTGGAAGCACGAAAACGTCTTCATCGGCACCGACGCGCACGCGCCGAAATACTGGCCGCAAAGCTTCATCCATTATCTGAACAGCTATGGCCGGACCAAGGTGCTGTTCGGCACCGACTATCCGGTCCTGTCCTTTGAACGCGCGCTGCGCGAGATCTCGGCACTGGGCCTGCGCGAGGAAACCTTGCGCGCCGTGCTGCGCGACAATGCCGAGCGGGTCTATCGACTGGCATCGGCACTTTGAGCGGCCTTGGGCCGCCACACCCATGACGAAGGGGGAGGTCATGACGATACTGAAGCAAACTACGAAGCAAGTGACGGCGATTGCCGCGCTGGCGGCGCTGGCCGCCGTTCCGGCGTTCGGCGTATCGGGCGCGATGGCGCAGGAGACGGTGACCCTGGGCATCGTCACGGCACAGACCGGCCCGCTGGCGGCACCCGGCCGGTTCCAAATGAACGGGTTCGACCTCGCGGTCCAGGCGATCAACGAGGCCGGCGGTTTCGAGGTCGACGGCGAGACCTACATGCTGGACCTGCAGGTCTACGACACAAGGTGCAACGCGGCGGAGGGCGCCTCGGCCATGCAGCGGCTGGCCACGGTCGACCAGGTGCCCGTGGTGTTGGGCGAGCTGTGCAGCCCGGTGGCGGCCGCCGAGGCGCCGATCGCGGCCGATTTCGGCGTGCCGCTGGTGCTGACCGTGCCGACCGCACCGAACCTGACCGAGCAGGGCAATGAGTGGCTGTTCCGGGTCAACCCGAATAACTTCCAGCTCAACGAGGCGCTGGCCGCCTTCGTGGCTGAAAATGGCTGGTCGCCCCTGTCCTTCATCGCCTGGAACAACGATGCCGGCCGCGGCGGCGTGAACGGCATGCGCGAGTTGCTGCCGGACGATGTCGAGTTCGGCTATGTCGGCTATTTCAATGTCGGCGAGGTCGATTTCTCCAGTCACATCGCCAACATCCGCAACGAGGGGTCCGAGGCCATCATGCTGTTGATGGACGAGGAGCCCGGCGCGCTCGCCATCCGACAGATCCGCGACGCGGGCCTGGACGCCCAGCTGGTCGGCACCCTGGCGATGGGGTCCAGCCGGTTCCTGGACCGGCTGAACGCCGACTATCTGAACGGCATGGCGCAGTACAACGCCTTTCCGCCGAACGCGCCGATCCCGCGCATCGAGGAGTTCTCAGCGCTCTACGAAGCCGCCTATGGCGAAGAAAGCCACGGCTTCGCGGCCCAGTCCTATGACGGCATCTTCGTCGTGATCGCCGCGATGCAGGCGGCCGGAACCGTGAGCGACAGCGCGGCCATCCGCGACGCGCTGGCGGCGATCTCCTGGGACGGCGTTATCGGGCCGATCAGGTTCAACGAGAACAATCAGGCCGAGCCGCCGGTCTACATCACCCAATGGTGTGACGACGGCACGCGCCGCATCCTGTTCCCGGACGACCTGGCCGCCGATTGCGGCTTCGGCTGATTACCGCGCGGGGCTCGGCCAGCCGGTCTGGCCCCGGTCAGCCGGCCTTCATTCCCGCGTTCCGGACGCATCCATCCGTGGCCCCAGCATAGGAAGCAGCCATGGCCCAAGCCCTGCTTGAGCAGATCATCAACGGCACCATGATGGGCAGCATCTACATGCTGGTGGCGCTGGGCATGGTGCTGATCTACGGCGTCATGCACGTGCTCAATTTCGCGCACGGCGTGCTGTTCATGGTCGGCGGCTATGTCTGCCACTTCTTCTTCACCCAGGTGCTGGACAGCTATCTCTTGGCCATTCTCGGGTCGATGGCGGTGCTGTCGATCATCGGCCTGGCGCTGGAACGCGGTGTGTTTCGGCGGCTGCGGGACAATCTGCGGATGCAGGTCATCGCCTCGCTGGGGCTGATCCTGGTGATCCAGAACGGCGTCATCGCGATCTGGGGGCCGAACGCCTTGCAGATGCGGATCACCACCACCGACATACGCGTGCCGATCGGCGAGCTTAGCTTCACGCTGCAGCATTTCCTGATCATCGGCACCGTCGGCGTGACGGTGACCGCGATCTGGCTGTTTCTGACCCGCACGCGCATCGGCACTGCCTTGCGGGCAACCAGCCAGAACGCCGAGGCGGCCCAGGTCGTGGGCATCGACGCCAACCGGATGTATGTCGCCAGCTTTCTGATCGGCTGTGCGCTGGCGGCCCTTGGCGGCGCCTTGCTGGGCCCCCTGTTCCTGATCTTTCCGACCATGGGCGACCTGCCGCTGTTGAAAGGGCTGGCGGCGATCATCATCGGCGGCATGGGCTCGATCCCCGGCGCCATCATCGGCGGTTTGGGCATCGGCATCGTCGAGGCCGTCTCGACCCTCTACATCCCGACCGACTTCCGCGACACGGTCGTGTTCGCCGCCCTGATCGCGGTGCTGTTGCTGCGGCCGCAAGGGCTGTTCGGCGTCCGGGTGCGCGGTGAAGCGTGAGCGGCCGGCCGTGCCAGCCATGACCGCCGGGCGCGCTGGTCGCCTGGCCGTCGCGGTCGTCGCGCTTTTGGCGCTGGCGGCGCCCTTCCTGCTGGCCGATCAGCCCTATTTTCTGCACGTCCTGATCCTGACCATGACGTTCGCCATCCCGGCGATCGGGCTGAACCTGCTGCTGGGCTATACCGGCCTGGTGTCGCTGGGCCATATGGGCTTTGCCGGGGTCGGGGCCTACACCACCGCGCTGTTGATGATGGACCATGGCTGGTCTGCCGTGCCGGCCATGGCCGCCGGTGCCGCCGCCGCTGGCGCCCTTGGCGTGCTGATCGGCATCCCCTGCCTGCGCCTGCGCAGCCATTTCTTCATCATCGTCACGCTCGCCGTCGGCATGATCCTGTTCGCCCTTTTCAACAATCTCGACGGCATCACCGGCGGGGCGGAGGGGCTGCCCGGCGTGCCACGGCCCGGTCCGCTCGATCTCGGTTTCATGGTGATCGATTTCCGCCGGCTGGGCGGCTTTTACTGGTTCGCGCTGGTGGTGACCTTGTTTGCCCTCCTCGTGCAGTACCTCATCGTGCGCTCCGATTTCGGCCGCTCCTTGGCGGCAATCCGACAGGACGAGATCCTGGCGGCGGCGCGCGGCGTCAACGTCTTCGCCCACAAGCTGGCGATCTTCGGCATCTCCACGGCGCTGGCCGGCCTTGGCGGCGCCTTGAAGGTTATGTTCCTGCGCGTGGCCGCGCCCTTGTCGTTCGAACTGTTGGAAAGCATCAATCTGGTCCTGCTCACCATCGTCGGCGGTGCGGGCTATCTGGCCGGGCCGATCATCGGCGCCCTGGTCTATGTCGCCATTCCGGAAATCCTGCGTTTCGCGGACGCCTGGCGGCTGGTCCTGTTCGGCGTCATCCTGGTGGCCATGACCCTGTTCGCCCCGCGCGGGCTGAGCGGCATGATCGAGGCGGGCTGGCGACGGTTAAGGCGCGGCCCGGCCGTGACGGGCGAGGAGGCCGCCGATGGCCGCCCTGCTTGAGATCCGCGACATTTCCAAGGCCTTCGGCGGCATCCAGGCGCTGGACGGTGTCGATGTGGCGATCGACGGGCCGGGCATTTACGGCCTGATTGGCCCCAACGGTGCCGGCAAGACGACCTTGTTCGATGTCGTCTGCGGCAGGCAGGTCGCGGACCGGGGGGAGGTCCGTGCCGAGGGCCGGGCGGTCGGTCGGTTGTCTCCCGACCGCCTGGCCCGCCTCGGCTTTGCCCGCACCTTTCAGGAATGCCGGGTATTTCCGGACGAAACCTGTCTCGACAATGTGCTGTTCGGCGCCCAGGACAAGCGGCTGGGCGTGGAATGGCGCCAGATGCTGACCCGTGGCATGGGCGCCCGCAGCGCCCGGCGGGACGAGGCCATGCGCCTGTTGACCCTGGTCCGGCTCGAAGCCTATGCGGACCGGCCGGCGGCCGCGCTCTCTTACGGCCAGCGCCGGCTATTGGAGATCGTCTCGACCCTGATCGCCCGGCCGCGCTTTCTGCTGCTCGACGAGCCGGCGTCGGGCATCAACCCGACCTTGCTGAACGTGCTGCACGACTTTCTTCTCAAAATGTACGAGGAACGGCCGATCGTGTTCCTGGTGGTGGAGCACAACATGCCGTTCATCATGTCGCTGGCCTCGCACATCGTGGTGATGCATCAGGGCCGCGTGCTGACCACGGGATCGCCGGCCGAGATCCAGCGCGACCCCGCCGTCATCGACGCCTATCTGGGATGATGGGAGGGCGCGGGCGATGTTAGAGGCACGGGGGCTGACGGCTGGTTACGGCGGCGGCCGCATCATCGTCGACGGCGTCGACATCGACGCGCGGGCCGGCGAGGTGGTGACCATCATCGGCCAGAACGGTGCCGGCAAATCGACCCTGCTGAAGGGCATTTTCAACATGGTGCCGGTGCGCCGGGGCAGCGTGCGCCTGGACGGCGCGGAGGTCTTCGACCAGCGGCCCGACCGGCTGTTGGCCGGCGGCCTGGCTTACATTCCCCAAAACCACAGCATCTTTCCCAAGCTGACGGTGGCGGAAAACCTGCGCATGGGCGGCTTTCTCCTTCGCGACCAACGGCTGCTGGCGGAACGGATCGGCGAGGTCGAGGCCATGTTCCCGATCCTGGTGGAACGGCGCGACGAATACGCGGCGGGCCTGTCGGGCGGAGAGCAGCGCATGCTGGAAATCGCCCGGACGCTGTTGATGGCGCCCAAGGTGATCATGCTGGACGAGCCGTCCATCGGCCTGGCGCCACGCCTGGTCGATCAGGTCTTCCAGACCGTGCGAACGCTGGCCGAACAAGGCAAGGCGATGCTGATGGTCGAACAGAACGTCAAAAAGGCGCTGGCCGCGTCGGACCGGGGCTATGTGCTGGAACTGGGCCAGGTGAAGCTGCACGACCGCGCCGACCGGCTGCTGGCCGACGACCGCACCGCGCAGCTTTACATGGGTGCCCGACCGGGCGGCGCGGCCCCGTCCGCCGAGGCGCGGGAGGGTCGGTGATGACCGAACACGATGACGGCTTCGTCCGCGACCTGCCTTTCCGACCGCGCGCCGAGATCGAGGCGCTGCAGGCGCGCCGGTTGAGCCGGACGCTCGACCTGGTGTTCGATCGCCACCCGGTCTATCGCCGCCGCTATGCGGAGGCCGGCCTGACGCGCGCCGACATTCGCGGGCCGGAAGATCTGTGGAAACTGCCGGTGACGGTGAAGCGCGACCTGGCCGCCGATCCGCAGGGGTTTCGGCTGGAGACCGAGGGGTTGGAGCCGGAGGCCCAGGTCGCCTGGGACGTGATGCACACGACCGGCACGACCGGCGGCAAGCCGACGCCGTTCTATTCCACCGCCTGGGATTTCTACGGCATTCTGACCGCCAACCGGCGCGCCCTGGAACTGCGCGGTGTCGGGCCGGACGACATCATCGCCAATCTGTGCCCGCTGACGCTCTACCCGTACGGCGCCTATCATCGAACCATCGCGGCGGCATCGGCCATGAAGATCCCGGTAGTCAGCCTGCTGCCGGGCCGGCCGTCGCCGCACTTCCACTGGTCGGCCGGCCTGGACGAGGTGGTCGACGGCGTGGCGCGTACCAACGCGACCATCCTGTGGGGCGTGGCCAGCTATGTCCGCCGGGTGATCCTGCGCGCGCAGGAACTGTGTGCGGATTTCAGCGCCGTGGCCCACGTCTTCGTCACGGGCGAGCCGGTGTCCGAAGCGCTGCGCGCCGACATGACCGAACGGCTGCAGGCGATCGGCGCCCGGTCGCCCCGTGTCAGCATTTCCTACGGCGCCACCGAGATGCAGGTCGGCTGCGTGGAATGCGCGCCGGGCAGCGGCTATCTCAATCCGGCCCCGGACGAGTTCCTGTTCGAAGTGATCGACCCGGACACCCATCGGCCGGTGCCGGAGGGCGAGCGCGGGCTGGTCGCGGTAACCCATCTCAACCGGCGCGGCACCGTCCTGGTGCGCTACCTTTTGGGCGACACCAGCCGGATGACCACGGCGCCATGCCCACAAAACGGTGCGAACACCGACCGCCTGATTGAGCTGCCGAGCCGGGCCGACGATCTGGTGAAGATACGGGGCATGCTGGTCGACCCGGCGGTGCTGGTGAACGCCCTGTCGGGGTTGGGTCTCGCCGAATACCAGGTTGTGGTCGACCGCGAACGGCAAGACGACCCGCTGTCCATGGACCGGCTGACCGTGCGCGCCGCGCCTGCTCAGGGCGACGAGGCGGGCGATGCCCTTGTCGACCACATCGCGACGGCCGTGAAGGCCGCCATCGGCGTCCGGCCGGAGGTCGCCTTTGCCGAGCCGTCCGCGATCTGGAACCCGGACGCCAGCGCGAAATCGCGCCGCTTTGTGGACGCACGGTCGGATGGGCGCGGGCCGTGACACTGGCTGCATTGACGGCACCTCGGCGATAATCACGCCGATGCCGCGCCGACGCCCCATCCGCTGGTGGCGACCGTGATTTGCGCCTGTGTGCCCTGTCTCTCCGGCCTCGTTCAGGCGAAACCAGCCACGCGGCGGCTTGTCGGCCTGGCCGTCATCGACGGCGGCGCATCCCGCCCCAGGATCCGGCGCACGATGTCCGGCCGGTCGGTGTTGATGATGTCGGGGCGGAAGGTGAGGGCGTGGGCGATGGCGGCGGCATCGTTGCCCAGCGCCCAGGCCATGGTCTGGGCGCCGGCCGCGCGGCACTGGTCGATCTCGGCCTGGTTCAGCTCGTCCGGCAGGAACTGGACGATGGCGGCCCGCCAGGCGTTGAGCGCTTCGTCCAGGGTGGCGACGTCGGTACGGGGGATCATGATCCTGAGATCGTCGCCCTGGTTGCGAAGGGCGCGCAGTAGGGCCCGGTCCCCGGCCCAGAACATCGTGCGGCCGACCAGCTTGCGCGCCCGCACCTGGGCCACGATGGCGGCCGCGTCGGCCTGTTTCAGTTCGACATAGATCCCCTTGCCTTTCGGCACGGCGTCGAGGAAGGCGGCCAGGGTGGGCACCGCTTCGCCCCGGTACCACGGGTCGAACCCGCCGCCCGCGTCGAGCGAGCCGACCTCCGCGTCGCTGAGCGAAGTCACCGGCCCGGAACCGTCCGTGGTGCGGTCGACCGTGGCGTCGTGCATCACCACCGGCGTGCCGTCCGCGTTGGTGCGCACGTCGATTTCGACGATGTCGACGCCTTGGCTGTAGGCGGCGGCCGCCGCGGCCAGGGTGTTTTCCGGCGCGATCGTGTTGGCGCCCCGATGACAGCAGATCAGCGGCCGGCCCTCGGCCCGGTCGGCGCTGTAGGGCTGCACCCGTTCCGGCTGGTCGCTGCAGATGCCCAGCACCGGCATCGCCACCAGGTCCTCAAGGATGGCTGGCCGTTCCTCGTGCCAGGTGATGATGTCGAGGTCTTCGGCGGCGGCGCGGGCGATGAGGTCGGGCGTCAGCAGGGCCTGAGGGGTCGGCGAGGCGTGTTCCCAGCAGGGGTGGATCATGTCCAGGCTGGTCCGTGCCGCCAGCGCGAACGGGTCGGCGCCGACCGACACCAGGATCGAGAGCGGCAGGGGGCAGCCCGTGCGGTGCAGCCGGTCGATCGCCGCCGGGTCGCGCTCGCCCAGCACGGCGTCGTCAAAGCCCCGCTTGTTGAGCAGGCCGAGGGCGGCCTCGCCGGCATCGGGCGATTTCAGGTCGAGATAAAGGGCGGTGTCGGTTTCCCTGGCCAGATCGATCACCTGGTCCAGCGACGGCACCGTGCCACCGGTCGCCAGCGGAACCTGGGCGAGATCGGCCCAGTCCATGTCGGCAATGGCGTCGTCGATGCCGGCCAGGCGGCGCAGGCGCCCGTCATGGCAGGCCACGGGCACGCCGTCGCGCGTGACCCGGACATCGACCTCCCACATATCCGCGCCCAGTAGGGCGGCGCGGCGGAAGGCGGTTGCCGTGTTTTCGGTGGCGTAGGCGCTGGCGCCGCGATGGGCGATGGACAGCGGCCGGCCCTTGGCCTGGCGCCGGGCGCGCAAGCGCTCGACGACGCGGCGCGCTTCTGGCCTCACAGGGTGTTGCCGTCGGCGTCGAAAACCAGCATGGCCTCGGTATTCACGCCCCAGGAAACCGCGTCGCCCAACTGCGCGCTATGGGCGGCGTCCTGAATGCCGCGCACGATCTTGCCGTCCGGCAGTTGCAGGTAATAGAGGTCCTCGCGGCCCTGGGCCTCGATGAACGAGATCGTGCCGCTGACCGTCGCGGCGCTGGCCGGGTCCAGAAACTCCGACCGGATGCCGACGCCGATCGGCCGGCCGGACTCCAGGCCGGCCAGGTGAGACGGCAGCGGCAGGTCGACGCCCGAGGCCTCGGCGACGAAGCGGCCGTTCTCCGCCTTGCCGTCGAGGAAGCTGATCGGCGGGCTGCCCAGGAAGCCGGCGACGAACTTGTTGGTCGGCTTGTCGTACATCGCGCGCGGCGGGGCGAACTGGACGATCTTGCCCCGGTCCATGATGGCGACCCGGTCGCACATGCTCATGGCCTCGACCTGGTCGTGGGTGACCAGGATGGCGGTCGTGCCCGTTTCCTGCTGCAGGCGCCGGATCTCCGCGCGCATGTCCAGGCGCAGCTTGGCATCGAGATTGGCCAAGGGTTCGTCGAGCAGCAGGATGGCCGGGCGGCGGATCAGCGCGCGGGCCAGGGCGACGCGTTGCTGCTGGCCGCCGGAAAGCTGACCCGGCCGGCGGTCCAGCAGGTTTTCGATGCGCACCAGGGCGGCGATCTCGCGCACCTTGGCATCGATCTCGGCCTGCGGCTTTTTCTGCACCCGCAGGGGGAAGCCGATATTCTGGGCCACGGTCATGTGCGGGTAGAGCGCGAAGGACTGGAACACCACGCCGACATTGCGTTCCTGCGACGAGAGGCGGGTCACGTCCCGGTCGCCGAACAGGATGCGGCCGCCATCGACGCGGTAGATGCCGCAGACGGCGAACAGAGTCGTGGACTTGCCGCAGCCGGACTCGCCTAAGAGCGCGACCATCTCGCCCTCGCCGACGGTGAGGTCCATGTCCTCGACGACAACCACGTCGCCGAAGCGCTTGGTGAACTTGTCCAAGGTGATCTGCATTATCCCTTGGTCCCTCCGCCATAGATGTTCATGAGGTGCTTTTGGAAGAACAGATAGAAGATGACGACCGGCACCATGTAGAACAGGCCAACCGACTTGAAGAGGTTGAAGTCGGGGTTCAGGTCGTCGGCGATCAAGCCCGCCAAATAGACCGACAGCACTTGCACGTTGGCGTTCGGCGCCAGCACCTGGGGCAGGACATACTCGCTCCACCCCGCCAGGAAGGAAAAGACGCCCAGCGCCAGAATGCCGGGCGCAACCTGCGGCAGGACCAGCACGCGCCAGACCATGAAGCGGCTGGCACCGTCCTGGATGCCGGCCATTTCGATCTCCCACGGCACGCTGTCGTAAAAGCCCTTCATGATCCAGATGCCCAGGGGCAGTTCCAAGGCCGCCTTGACGATGATCACCCCGATCAGGGTGTTGTAGAGCCCGATCATGTTCAAGATCAGGAAGATGGCGATGATCAGCGTGATGGTCGGAAAGCCGTGCAGCACCAGGATGCCGGCAAGGAAAAAGCGCCGGAACGGCATGTTCAGGCGCGACAGCGCGTAGGCCGCCGTGGACGAGATCGCCAACACCAACACCGTCGTGCACGCGGCGAAGATGAAGGTGTTCATGGTGACGATCCAGATGCTCTGGCGGCCGTCGATGCGCTGCCAGAGGAATCGCCAGTGTTCGAAGGTGAAGCGGTCCGGGATCGGCGAACCGGCGGTGGTGTCCGTGAACGTGTCGATCACCAGGAAGAGATACATGATGATCAGCGGGACCGAGGCGATGCCCAGGATCGTGGCGATGTGCCAGGTGCGCTTGCCGTCTTCCATCGTCAGCGCCCCCTATTGCTCGATCCTTGGCCGGCCGACCAAGTGCTTGAAGTTGAACAGGCGCAGGAACAACAGCGAGGCGGCGACGCCGATCGCCACCAGCACCAGGGCCATGGTGGCGCCATAGCCGTATTGCAGGTTGCCAGCATAGTTGCTGAGCGCGGTCTGATAGGCCGACAGCGACCAGACCTCGGTGGTCGAGCCCGGCCCGCCCTCGGTGGACAAGAGGATGTATTCGAACGAGGTCAGCAGCGACAGGGTCTGGTAGGTGCTGACGAACAGCAGCGGCCAGACGAGCTGGGGCAGGATGATGAAGCGCACCTGTTGCCAGCGCGAGGCGCCGTCGACCTGGGCGGCGTAGAACAGCGGCTTGGGGATGGCCCGAATGGCGCTGGTGAAGATGATCATGCCCATCGAGGCGCCGACGAAGCCGTTGATCAGGATCACGAACACCCAGGCATTGGCCGTGGTGTCCAGCATCCAGTTGCGGTCCGGCACGCCAAACTGGCCGAGAATGGCGTTGATGAAGCCGGTGTCCCAGGCCAGCCACTTCCAGAGCAGCACGTACAGCACTGACGGGCTGATGCGCGGCAGGAACCAGATGGCGCGGAAAAAGGCGGACTGGCCGGCGGGCAGGAAGGTGGTGGTGATCGCCAGCACAAGGGCGAAGCCGACATTAAACAGCAAGAGCGTCATGCCGACATAAAACAGGGTGTTGAAGATGACCTGGCCGGTCTGCGGCGTGGACCACAGGCGCGAGAAGTTGGACGTGGTCATGGTCCAGCCGGAATAGGCGGCCTGGACGATGACCACCCGTTCATTGTCCGTCAGGTCGACGACGGCGTCGTCCAGCGCGGCCGTGAACGCTTCCTCTTCGGCGAAGTCGCGGTCGCGCAGGGACCGTTCGAACATGTCGACCGCGCCCTTGATCACCCGGATGCTGCGCGGCCGGTTGTCCAGATCCTTCATCGCATCTTCAAGGTCGTCACCGCTGGTGAAGACCTCCGCGCCATGACGCTGGGCCAGTTCCTCGATAAAGGCGGGGTCCAGCCCCTCGGCGCGCATGGCCTCCAGCCCGGCCTCGTCGACCACGAACTGGCTTTCGCTCAGCGAGGCGATGACGTCGGGCCGCACCTGGTCGGTCGGCAGCCGGTTCAAAACCGACTCCGTAATGCGATAGGTGCCGCCGGAGATACCGGTGGCCGTGCTCATGTTGGTGAAGGCGAAAAAGCCGGTCAGCAGGACAGGGGCGAGAAAAAGCAAGACGACGATCACGATCGCCGGCCCCATGAAGCCGAGCCCCAGCTTGGTCTGTTGGGTCATGGCGTCGCCATCCGCAAGGGGGGACGTTGCGAGGGTGCCGACCCCGGAGGCGGCGCTACGCCTCCGGGGTCAGCAGCGCGTGGTCGTCGTTAGCGGATGACGATGTCGTCGCCGAGCGCGTTTTGCGCCGCGACCTGCAACCCTTCCACGGCCTCTTCCGGCGTGGCCTGACCGGCCCAGACGGACTCAAGCCCGGCCCACATCAGGTTCCAATAGTCGCCAAAGCCGACATGGTTGGGCATCGCCGTGGCGTAGGGCAGCAAACGGTCGGTAGCCTCGCGGGCCCAGCGGTCGCCGGAATAAAGGTCGACCTGGCTTTGGGATTCGGAGATGCCCAAATGGGCCGACAGGATGGCGTGCAGGGTGTTGATGCGCGGTTCCGACGCGATCTTGATCAGCTCCGCCGCGATGAAGGCGGTGTCCTCGTCATCCTGGCTGGTGACCAGATAGACCAGCGGGTGGGTGATGGTGTTCGACCCGCCGCCGTCGCCGCCCGACGGGATCAGGCTGAACTGCACGTTGCCGAAGAAATCGTCCAGACCCTCGTTGCCAGTATAGCGGGCATAGTGCCAGGTGCCGCCATGCCACAGACCGGCCTGGCCGGACGCGACCTCGGCATACCATTGATCCCACGGCGTGCCGATATGGTTGCGGCGCGTGACGCCGCGATCCACCGCGTCGGCGAAGAACTGATAAAAGCGGGTCATGGCCTCGGTATCCAGCACCAGCTGGCCGGTCTCCGCATCGTGCATCTCGCCGCCGAAGGACTGGTAGAACTGCCAATAGTCCGGGCCGTTCGAGACGCGCGGATAAAAACCGTAGCCGGGCTCGACCAGGCCGGCCTCTTGCATCGCCTCGGCGTCGTCCAGAACGTCGTAGAGCGTGTAATCGCCGCTCTGCACCCGCGCCGGCAGCGCCGCGATCTCCTCGTCGCTGTAGCCGATCGCCCGCATGTGCGGGATCCAGGCGAAGAAGGGCCGGGACTCCGCATCCTGCGGAATGCCGTAGACGATGCCGTCGAAGGACGAAATCTCGATCAGATTGTCGTAGATGTCGTTCAGCGGCCAAGCGTCCAGATCGACATAATCCTCAACCGGCCGGATGATGCCGGCGGACGACCAGGGCGCGATGTCGCCATGGCTTGTGACCACGATGTTGGGTCCGGTGCCGGATTCAACGCCCAGGGTGACGGCCTGCTTGAACTCATCCCACGAGCCGAAATCGATCCGGCCCTCGACCTCGATATCCACCTCTTCGCCCAGGATCGCCATTTCGCGTTCCAGGATGTCGGCGGCCATCTCGATGGCCTCGACACGGTAGATATCCGCGTCGTTCGAGCCGCCGGCCCAGACCGTAATGGTGTAGTCCTGTGCGCTGGCGGCGGTGGCCACCAGCATGGCGCCGGCTGCCGCGGCGGCCAGGGCGGTTGTGCGAATGCTCTCAAGCTTCAGCGTTGTCATCCTGTACCTCGTCTCCCAGTTGGAATCTCGACCATTACGCTGCGCTCAGACATTCCGTCGAAACCAACCAGTTGTTAGCACTGGCTGGAGTGTTTTTTCGACGAGAAAGGACTGATTGGCGCAACTCTCCAAAATGTTCCAAGTAACTTTGGAACGAAGATTCTAAGCTTCTGTCGCGATTTTTTCAATGTCCTGAACTTATTTTCCGATCAGGTTTCACAATTTCTTAACAATACGGATGCGTTGCGAGAAAACACCATCCGAATACTAGAGGCGACACCACCAGGAAGGGTGGTATCGGTCGCCGGCCAAACCGACATTCCCTGCCTCAGCAAGATCGCTTTGCATTGGCTGTGCCGTTTGACCGGCATCGTCGCGACGGTCGTCGGGCAAGCGTGCAGACAGCGGACTAAGGGCAACCCTATCAGGTGTGCACACGTGTGCAAAGGGAATTGTCGAACACGGCCGAGCCGGCCCCTACCAGGCGACCTTCTGGGTGTTTGCCTATCTGAGCAAACCTCAACTTTGAGTGGCGGGTTGTCGCGGCCGGGAGAACTGCGTGCAAATAGGCACGAAAATGCTAAACTGCCGTTGCACACGTGTGCATTGCTGATCAGGCACCGAATTCAGGGCATGTCAGGAACGTTTACACTCATCAGCATCGCCGGCGCGGTCGCGCTGCTGCTTTGGGCTACCCGCATGGTCCGCACCGGCGTCGACCGCGCTTACGGCACCCAGATGCGGTGGCTGCAGAAGAGGGCGGCATCGACACGGCTCGGCGCGGCCGCGGCCGGCTTGTGCCTGGCGGTGGGGCTGCAAGGCTCCACGGCGGTCGCCCTGCTGGTCGCCGGCTCGATCGCCAGCGGCATCAGCACGCCGGGGGTCGGCCTGGCGGTGCTGCTGGGCGCCGATTTGGGCGCCGCGCTCGTGGTGCAGGTGCTGTCGCTGGACCTCTCGCTGCTGATACCGCTGTTGCTGCTGATCGGCGTCGCGACGTTCCTGACGGGCCATGGCCGTGCGGTCAGGCAGGCGGGACGTATCATCGTCGGCATCGCCTTGATCCTGGTCGCGCTGAAGATGATCGGCGAGGCCTCGGTGCCCTTGCGCGAAAGCAGGATGGTGCCGCTGTGGACCAGCTATCTGGCCGCCGATCCGCTGATCGCCTTCATGGCCGCCGCCGTGCTGACCTGGGCCATGCATTCCGGCGTTGCCGCCGTGCTGCTGATCGTGTCGCTGACGGCCAACGCGGTGATCTCGCTGCCGCTGGCGCTGGTCTTCGTGCTGGGCGCCAATCTGGGCAGCGGTGTCATCGCCGTGGTCTTGACCCGCAACCAGACGCGCCAGGCCCGCCAGGTGCCGCTGGCCAACCTGATCGTTCGAGGGACCTGCGCGCTGGCCATGCTGGCCGCCCTGCAGGGCATCGACATCCCCCGCCTTCTGGCCGGTTTGCCGGCTGCGACGACGGCCGCGATGTTTCATGTCGGCTTCAACCTGATCGTGTTGATCGTCGGCCTGCTGCTGATCCGGCAGGCGATCGCGCTGGCGGGCCTGATCTTGCCGTCGAGGCGCCCCGCCGGCGATCCGGACGGGCCGGCCGCCCTGACGCGGGAAACCTCGCTGGACCCCGACATGGTCGGTCAGCCGCGCCAGGCGCTGGCCGCCGCCATCCGCGAAATCCTGAACATGAGCGATACGGTCTCGGTGATGCTGCGCGAGGTGATGGCGGTGCTGGAAACCGGCGACCGGGAGAAGATCCAGCAGATCGCCAAGATGGACGATGCGGTCGACCGACAGCATATGGAAATCAAGCTCTATCTCGCCGGCATCGGGCGGCAACCCCTGTCGGCGGACGAATCGCACCGCTGTCTGGAGCTGACCGGCTATTGCATCAAGCTGGAACAGGCCGGCGACATCATCGTGAAGAACCTCTTGTCTCTGGCCGCGAAGAAGCGCGCCCTGGATGTGGATTTTTCCAAGCAAGGCTGGCGCGAACTTCGCGCGCTGCACGACCGGGTCTCCGCCAACCTGCAGTTGGCCCTGAACGTGCTGGTCTCCGGCGACAAGGAAACCGCGCGCGAACTGATCGAGGAGAAGGACCACGTCCGCCACCTGGAACGCGTGACCACCGACCAGCACATGGCGCGCCTGCGCAGCGGCTCTGTCAAAGCCATCGAGACCAGCGAAATCCATCTCGACGCCGTGCGCGACCTGAAGCAGATCAACGGCCTCTTGACCTCCGCCGCCTACCCGATCCTGGAAGAGAGCGGCGAGCTGCTCGACAGTCGTCTGGTCTCCGGCAGGACCGGTGACGCCAACGGCTAGGGCATCACCGGTCAGACGCGATCGGCCAGGAAGCCGATCTGCGCGCCAAGCCTGCCATTGTCCGCAAGGACGGGGCCGCCGCGATCGAGCATGACCTGCAGATCCGGCGTCCTGACCGAGCCGCCGGCCTCGGCCACGATCAGCATGCCGGCAAGCGCGTCCCAACTGTTGAGGTGGGCCTCGAAATAAAGGTCGGCGACGCCCTCGGCGATCCGTGCCAAGCCGATGGCGGCCGAGCCGAGCCGGCGGTAATCCGCCCCCGCCTCGGTCAGGCGACGGATGTCGCCAAGATAGTCGTCCAGGCCCATGCGTCGTGACATGCCCATGAACGCGAGGGCCTTGGTCATGTCCGCCGTTTTCGAGACCGTGATCGGCAATCCGTCGCGGCTGGCACCGCCGCCGCGTCCGGCGGCATAGAGCGCGTCGTTTGGGGCGTCGTGGATGACACCCACCTCCACCCGCCCATCCCGGACATAGGCGATCGAGACACCCCAATGGCGGATGCCGCGAATGTAGTTGGACGTGCCGTCGATCGGGTCGACGACCCAGGTGCCGTGGCCGTCGTTTGGGGGCCGCCGGCTGTCCTCCTCGCCCAAGAATCCGTCGTCGGGGAAACGGCCCAGCAGCGCGTCGCGGATCAGGGCTTCGACCTCGACATCGGCGCGGGTTACGAAGTCCTGAAGGCCCTTCTCCTCGACCTCCAGGCCGGCCAGATCGCGCCGCAGGGCCAGCGCGTGACGGCCGGCCTGTCGCGCGATGCGGCCCGCCGCGTCCAGCCTGTCGGCAAGGCTGGCGGCTGGGCCGCCGGCTGAACCGTCGGACGAGGGTGCGGCGTCAGAGGACATACCCGGCTGGGTCATGGGGGATCTCCGCGACACGTGTCCCGGAAGGGCACGTAGGAGGCTAGGAAAGGCGGCACGCTAGCAACTTTGCACAGGTGTGCAAAGCGCCTTGATGCCGGAACCCTGGCGGCCCGGTGACAGGACGTGAGGGTGCGCGTCGCGTCAGGGACAGACCGGCGAAGGTGGGGCCCGCAATCAGCGCGTGGTGCTGCGCCTGACCAGCTCGACCGGCACGATCGAGGTTCGCCGCTCCGCCGCCGGGTTTTCGATTCTGGCCATCAGCATCGATACGGCGGCCTGGGCCAGCAGCGTCGTGGGCTGGCGAATGGTGGTCAGCCGGTAGGGCTGCCAGGACGCTTGCGGGATGTCGTCATAGCCGATCAGGCAGACATCGTCGGGCACCCGGACCGCATGATCGCTGCGCAGCGCGTCCAGCAACCCCAGCGCCATAAGGTCCATCGGGCAAAAGATCCCCGTCGACGGCGCCATCGCCTGCGCGACAAATCCGGCGGCCGATTGCCGGCCGCCCTCATAGGTTTGCGGCCCGGCGGCGAAGACCCGGGCGGTTATGCCGGCGTCACGCGCGGCGCGGAGAAATTCTTCGATCCGCGCCTCCAGCGAGTAGGACTGTCGGCTCGGCCGAACCGCCACCAGATTGCGGCAGCCAGATGCGATCAGTTCGTCAGCGGCGATTCTGCCGCCGTGCAAATTGTCGCCGACCACCCGGTCGACGGCCGCCAGCTCCTGCTGCTTGTTGACCAGAACCAGCGGCACGCCCAGCCGTGCGCACTCGCTGCAGATTTCCGATGGCGGCGCGTCGGAGGTCACCACCGCGCCGGACAGGTTGTAATGCAGCAACTGGTGCAGCGTGTGCGCCGTTTGCACGGGCCCGTCGGCGGTAAACAGGATCGGACGATAGTTGGTGGCCACCAGTTCGCGGATCAGCGCATCGATCTGGGCGTTGCGAAACGGCGTGTCCAGGTCGGCAACGATCACGCCGACCAGATTGGAGCGCTGGTTGGACAGGCCCTTGGCCAGCTCGTTGACCCGATAGCCCAGGGCGTCGGCCGCCTGCATGACCTTGTCGCGGGTATCGGCCGAGATGCTGGCCCCCGGCGTGAAGGCCCGCGACACGGCCGACCGCGACACCCCGGCCTTGCGCGCGACATCGAACGAGGTCGGCTGGCGTTGGAATTCTGTTTTGGTCATCCGGGGACCTCACACGCGCCGGCCCTCGACCATCGACCGCTTTGCAAGCGCCCTGTCTTCGCGGCTTCAGTGCTCATGCGTCAGAGACGTGCTCATGCGTCAGAGACGTACTCACGCGTCAGAGACGCGGGACATCTGGCGGGGTCGGCGAGATGCCGAATCGAAACCCGGCCATGATAGGCGCATGAAATGGCCTTGAGCCATCGCAAAGTCACGGTCGGCCTGCGCGCGTTACGTCCGGCGCAAACACGGCACCGGATCGAACCGGCCGGTTTCTAGTCCAGCAGCCGAAGGTGCGCGATCACCGGATAATGGTCGGCGCCGATGTCGGGGCCCAGTTCGACGGTGGCGATCGCGATGAGATCGTTGCCGAGCACATGGTCGATCGGCAGGCCGATCATGGGCATCCAGGTCGGCCAGGTGGACAGGGGCGTTCCGGACCCCGCCGCCGCCGACAGGCCCGAGGCCGTCAGGATGTCGAAGCTGGGCGCGTAGGGCGTGACGTTGAAATCGCCGATCGCCAGCACCGGCCGCGCCGACCGTGCCAGCATCTCGGCCGCGATGGTCTCCAGGAAATCATCGCGCAGGCGGGATCGTGCGGCCCCTGTCGGCGACGGGGCGTGGACCGCGAAGACGACCACCTCGCGGTCCTCGATCTGCACTTCCACGATCATGCCCATGCGATAGGCCCGGCCCGGCATGAACGGGGTCACGGCGGTGATCGGCCAACGGCTGAACACCATCACGTCATGGGAAAAGGCCGGCGATCGCGGCGCGGTATAGGGGTAGCGTTGGCGCAGCGGCCCCAGATGCACGTTCCATTGGGTGGCCTTTTCCTGGATCACCAGCAGGTCGAGGTTCAGGCCCGCCAGGATGTCCACCGCGGCCTCGGGCTCGTCGTGGTTCCACAGCAGGTTCGCGGTCGCCACGGTGATCGGGCGGCCGCCCGGGGGCGGCTGGGTGGGAAGATGCGCGGCCATGGACAGAACGTGCGGCACCATCGCACCCAAGGTTACCAGCATGACCAGATAACGCCGGGTCGCCAGTGCCGCGGCGGCGACGAACAGGCCGGCCAGGATGATCGGCACGCGCAGATTGCTGGCCAGATCGAGCAGCCAATGGCGATCGGCCAGCGGCGACACGAACGCCGTGGCGACCAGGCAGATCGCGGCTGCCCAAAAGACCAGACTGACCAGTTTGCCGTGCAAGACAGACCTACTCGGTGCCGGTTCACCCGATTCGGTGAGTCAGAAAAACCACAAATTGGGGCTGTAGCGGGGCGCCCTGATCGCCGCCATTGCCGATCCCCGGCAGCGCCGGCCTGGCCCCATCGATACCCCTGCGCTGTGGCTAACTTGTCGCCGGTGCCGGCGGTGATTCTTCTGCTGGTTTGGCTGTTGATTTGGCCGCTGATTTGGCCGTTGATTCGGGTGCCTGGTCGGCGCTGTCGTCAGCCTTCGGCTTTGGATATTGCGGCAGCAGCAGGCTGTACAGCACCGGCATCAGCCCCAGTGTCAGCACCGTGCCCAACAGCACGCCGAACGCGATCGTCGCGGCCATGCCGTAGAACAGCGGGCCGCCGAACAGGATCAGCGGCACGATGCCAAGGCCGGTGGCCAGGGCTGTCATCATGATCGGCCGCAGCCGCGACAGCGCCGCCAGCATGATCGCGTCGCGCTTCGGCCGCCCATCCTTTTCCAACATGGCGATCCGGTCGATCAGAATGATCGAGTGGTTCAGGATGATGCCGCCGAGGCTGACGAAGCCCAAAATGGCCATGAAGCCGAACTTGGCCTGCAGGACGACCAGCCCGACCACGCCGCCGATGATGACCAGCGGAATGGTCATCAAGATGATGCCGCCGCGCCGGATCGAGTTGAATTGACCGATGACCAAGAGGGCCATGACGCCGAACGCCAAGGGCAGGTTGGCGAACAGCCGCTGGTTGGCCTGGGCCTGCTGATAGGGTTCGCCGGCGATCTCGTAGCGCGCGCCCGGCGGCAGGTCGAGACTGTCCAGCGTGGGCTGCAGGATCGTCATCAGCTCCGCCGAACTCATGACGCTTGAGCGGCCTTCGACCGTGAAGGTCCGTTGCAGGTTGCGCCGGTTGATCAGCGGGAATTCCCAGAAGGTCGAAATGTCGGCGATCTCGCCCAGCTGAACGAACCGGTTGTTGGCGGACGACCAGACCTCGACCGAGGCGATCGCGGCCAGGCCCTCGGTATTGGCCTCGATGGACTGCACGACGACGGGAATGGTGAACTCGCTTTCGCGCAAGGTCGTGATCTGCTGGCCGTTCAGCGTCGTGTAGAGTGCGTTGGTGACGTCCTCGGTCGACACGCCTTGGCGCTGGGCGCGCGCCTGGTCGATCACCAGGCTCAACTCGATCGCCGGGTTGCCCCAATCGATCGACACGCCCTCCGCGCCCGGCTGGGCGAAGAACAGGTCGCGAAGCTGTTCGGCGACCAGATAGAGCTGGTCGGTATGGTCGGTCGGGCCGATCAGACGGATGTCGATCACGCCGGGCTCCGTCGCGCCCATCCACATTTGCTTGGCGTCGGCGATCACGCCCGGCATGTTTTCGTCGACGTAGTCATTGGTGCGGTCGATCATCTCCTGCACCTGCGAGCCGTCGGCGACATCGACCAGGATGAAGGCCACGTTGTTGGCCGGGTCCAGCGGCGTCAGCGACAGGAAGAAACGCGGGCCGCCGCTGCCGACATAGGCGACGTTGGACACGATCTCAGGATTGGTCTCGGTGTCGGACAGCCAGTCGGCCAATTGCCGCGTCGCGGCGTTGGTCGTGCGCACATCGGTCTGGGTTTCCAGGGTCAGATAGATCAGATACTGGCTGCGCTCACCTAGGGGGAAGAACTCCGTCGGCAACCGTTGCAGAACCAGGACCGCCGCAACCAGGCAGCCGGCGATGATGAACAGAAACGGAATGCGCAGGACGCCCAGGATGGCGTGGATGAACTTCTTGTACGGGGTGTAGATCCAGCCGCGATAGTCCTCGATCTGCAGGTCTTCCTGCACATTCTCCTTGGGCTTGACCTTCATGAACCAGACGCAGAACAGCGGCGTCACGGTCATGGCCAGAAACCAGGACGATAGCACCAGCATGATGACGACCGAGCCCAGCGAGCGCACATAATCGCCGGTCGAGCCGGCGATCAGAATGATCGGCACGAAGGCGACGGACGTCGTCAGGGCCGAGTTCAGCAGGGGCAGCGCCAAGCTACTGCCGGACTGAATGGCGGCCTCGCGGTGTGTCGCGCCCCGCTCGATGCGCACGCGCATGTCCTCGGCGATGACGATGCCGTTGTCGACCAACAGGCCCAGCGCGATGATCACGGCGGTGATCGACATGCGCTGGAATTCGACGCCCATGACCGACATCAAGATGACGCCGGCCAGCATCGAAATCGGCACCAGCGAGCCGACGATCAGGCCGGCCCGAATGCCCAGGAACACCAGCACGACGAACAGCACGATGCCCACGGTCTCGTAGACATTCTCCATCGCCTCGTCGATGCTGTCCTCGATCAAGGTCGGCTGGTAGGTGGCGAAACCCAGCTCCATGCCGATCGGCAGCTCGTACTGGATCTCGTCGATCAGGGTGGTCAGCAACGTTCCGAACTGGACGTTGTTGGTGCCTTCATGGGTCGAAATGCCCATGATGATGGCCGGTCGACCGTTGTAGAACGCTGGCTGGTTCGGCGCATCGGGATAGCCGGTCCGGACGTCGGCGATCTGGCCGATCGAGATCAGATCCCCGGACGACGGGTCTTGGAACAGGACGGCGGCGACATCCTCGGCGTTTCGCAGCGTGCCGGTCGGCACGACCACAAGCTGGCGGCCGCTGACGAAGGCGACGCCGGTCGGCTCCGGCTGGTTCTGCGAGACCAGCGCGTTGGCGGCAACCTGCGGGTCCACGCCCAACTCGGCAATGCGCACCGGATCGAACTCGACGAAGATCTGCTGGTCCTGGACGCCGTAGAACTGCACCTTGCGCACGGCGTCGAGTTCCATGATCCGGGCCTCGATATCCTCCGCCGTGCGGCGCATGTCCTCATAGGAAAAGCCGTCCGCCCAAAGCGCCACGGAGGCGATGGCGACCAGGCCGATATCCTCCTGCACGGTCACGCTGGTGACCGCTTGGGGCAGGGTCGGTGCGGTGTTTTCGACCCGGTTTCGAATTGCCTGAATCGCTAGTGTAACGTCGGTCACATAGTCGCCGATCGTGGCCGTGATGATGGTCGATCCGCGCCGCACCGCCGCCGTGACATCGGTGACCTGGTCGACATTGCGCAGCGCCTCCTCCAACGGGCGCGAGACCAGGTTTTCCATTTGCGTCGGGCTGAGCGCCGGGGCCTCGGCGTAGACCTTGACGACCCTGATCTGGATCGTCGGGTCTTCGGAACTGGGATAGTTCAGGTAGACGATGATGCCGTAGACCGTAATGAACAGCACCAACAGCACCATGACGCGCGAGTTGGAAATCGCCAGCCGCGTCAACTGCATGCGCTAAGGCCCCGCCCGCTCAGGACGCGTCGTCGGACGAAGAGGCGTCCGGCGGCAATCTTACCGATTGGCCGTCGCGCAGCAGGCCCGTACCGGCCGCCGCGATGACGTCGCCCTGGCTGATGCCTTCGGTCACCAGCACGTTTTCGCCCTGTCCGCCGGCGGTGGTGACTTGCACCTGCCGCACGACGCCGGCCTGGGCATCGTAGCGGAAGACGAAGGACGTGCCGGGCCGGTCGCCGGCGGCCACCGCACCGAATGGAACATAATAGCCGTCCGGCCCGTCATGGAACCGGAAGGTCGCAGAGCCCGACATGCCGGGCAAGAGGTCGGCCGGCGGATCGATCACGGCAACGTTCACGGTCACCGTATCGGCGACATTGAGCGACTGGCCGATTTCCGAGATGCGGCCGACGCAGCCGCAATCGTCGATCGTGGCGGCGTCCAGCGACACCTCCATGTTCAGGCTCATGCGCGACGACAGACGGTCGGGCACCGCCATGTTCAGCTGGATGGCCCCGGCGGCGTCCATCTGGACGATCGACTGGCCGGCGCTGACGACGGTGAAATTGTCCGCGATCACGTCGGCGATCGAGCCGTCATAGGGCGCGGTCAACACCGTTTCGTTCAGGTTGCGCTGGGCAAGCGCCTCCTGGGCGATGGCGGCTTCGACCTGGCTGGCCGCCGTGTCGGCGTTGGTGATGTAGGTGTCCAGCGCAGACTGGCTGATCCAGCCGCCCTGGAACAGCTGTCGCTGGCGACCGAGCTCTGTCTCCGCCTCGGCGGCGGCCGCCTGGGCTTGCTGAACGTCCGCCTGCGCCGAGGCGACGTCAAGCTGATAGGATGTCGGGTCCAGCGTGGCGAGTTCCTCGCCCTCAAGCACTTGCTGGCCGACCACGACCGGCAGTTGCTGAAGCGTGCCGGAAACGGAAAAGCTGAGCGCGGCGCTGTCCACCGCCTGAAACTGGCCTGGCAAGGTGCGGCTGACTTCGCCCGCCAGGTCGCCGACCGTAAACGGCGCGATGGCGCGCACGCGTGGCTGCGCCTCGGGTTGGTCGTTGTCGCACGCCGACAACAGCACGACCGCCACGGAGAGCAGGGCACCTGCCCTGAGCACACTCAACATCGACCGCAACCTCGTATCTGCGTCTCGACCCTTGGCAAATTGCCGAACCCTGTTTTGCTTTCTTGCTCCAGCAGAATAACGCTGACGCGAATCAAGCAACTATCGACCATTCAACTGCCCTGATCCACCTTCTATTTGCCAGCCCCTTTGGGTATGCAGGCCCGACGCGTCTTGGTAACCAGCTTGTGAGTGGGATTTTGGGCAAAGGATGCTAGGTCGCGCACCACTTGGGTGATACGACCGGGGCTAAAGCTTCTGAGAGATCCACAGAATGGAATGTCAGCGATGAGCGGGCCGTTGGCCGGTGTACGTGTCCTTGATCTCAGCCGGATTCTGGCTGGCCCGACCTGTACCCAACTGTTGGGCGATCTGGGGGCGGAGATCATCAAGATCGAACGGCCCGGCCGGGGCGACGATACGCGCGCCTGGGGCCCGCCCTTCCTGAAGGATACGGACGGCAACGAGACGCGCGAAAGCGCCTACTACCTGGCCGCCAACCGCTCGAAACGATCGGTCGCCATCGACATCGCGCGGCCGGAGGGTGTCGACCTGATCAAGGCGCTGGCGGCGACGTCCGACGTGCTGATCGAGAACTTCAAGACCGGCGATCTGGACCGGCGCGGTCTGGGGTACGAGCAGTTGAAGGACGAATTTCCCCGGCTGGTCTATTGCTCGATCTCCGGCTTCGGGCGTACGGGCGCGCGGGCGAAAAAGGCCGGCTATGACTATCTGGCCCAGGGTATGGGCGGCGTCATGAGCCTGACCGGCCCGATAGACGGCGAACCCCACAAGGTCGGTGTCGGCATCGCCGACGTGATGTGCGGCATGTATGCGGCCACCGGCATCCTGGCGGCGCTCAGGCATCGGGACCTGACCGGCCGGGGCCAGCATATCGATCTTGCCTTGCTGGACAGCCAGATTGCCTGGCTGATCAATGGCGGCACGTACTACCTGACCTCGGGCGAGGAATCGCCGCGCCTGGGCAACGGCCACCCCAACATCGTGCCCTATCAGGTGTTCCCGTCCGCCGATGGGCACATCATCCTGGCGGTCGGCAATGACGATCAATTCGCCCGGTTTTGCGACGAGGCTGGGGCGCCGGACCTGGCGACCGACGCCCGCTTTGCCACCAACGCCGACCGGGTGCGCAATCGCACCACGCTGATCCCGCTGTTGGAGGCGCTGACGGTCGCGCGCGGGACGCAGGCGTGGATCGACGCCCTGGACGCGCTCGGCGTGCCGTGCGGACCCGTACGTACGGTGTCGCAGGTGTTCGAGGACCCGGAGACGTACCATCGCGGCATGCGCGTCCGCCTCGACCATCCGCTGTCCGGCACTGTCGATCTGATCGGCAACCCGCTGAAGCTGAGCGAAACGCCCGTCGACACCTCGCGCGCGCCGCCCGTGCTGGGCGCCGATACCGAACAGGTGCTGCGGGAGGCGCTGGACCTGGACGAGGACCGGCTGACGGCGCTGGCCGCCGACGGCACGATCGCGCTGGGGGACGCGCGATGAGCGAGAGGACGGGCGCGGACATCATCGCGCAAAGGCTGGCGGACGAGGGCTGCCGGTTTGCCTTCGGCATTCCGGGCGGCGAGGTGCTGGCCCTGATGGATGGGTTGACCCGCGCCGGCATCCGCTTCGTCCTGACCAAGCACGAGAACAATGCCGGCTTCATGGCCGAGGGCGCCTATCACCGCGACGGCAAGCCCGGCATTCTGCTGGCCACCATCGGGCCGGGCGTGGCCAACGCCGTCAACGTGGTCGCCAATGCCTATCAGGACCGGGTGCCGCTGATCTTCCTGACCGGCTGTGTCGACGATACCGAGGCGCTGACCTACACCCATCAGGTGTTCGACCACCAGGCGCTGTTGCGGCCGGTGGTGAAGGCCAGCCTGCGCGCCACCAGCGGCGCGGTCGACGTGGTGATCGAAAAGGCGCTGGCGATCGCGCAATCGGGCCAGCCGGGGCCGGTGCATATCGATGTGCCGATCGGCGTAGCGGAGGGCATCGAGACCCCGTCCGGCATCGCCGCCGCGCCTATCCCGGCCGCCAGCGGACCGGCCGAGGGACCGGACCTCGACGCGGCCCGCGACCTGTTTGCCAAGGCCGAGCGGCCCCTGATCATCGCCGGTCTGGACGCGCTGGAGCCGGGTGCGGCGGCTTCGGTCGCGGACATAGTCGAACGTTTTTCGATCCCGCTGATCACCACCTACAAGGCCAAGGGGCTGATCCCGGAAGACAGTCCGCTGTCCCTGGGCGGTGCCGGCCTGTCGCCCAAGGCGGACGCGATCCTGCTACCCCTGGTGCGGCAAAGCGACTGCATCGTCCTAGCCGGCTACGACCCGATCGAAATGCGCATTGGCTGGCGCGCGCCCTGGCCGGCGGACGCCCCGGTCATCGAGTTTTCCGCCGTGGCGCACAGCCACTCCATGCATGCCGCGGCCCATGTCTTCGTCGGCGACGTTGCGGCCGGCCTCGGCGCCCTGACCAAGGACGCGCCCGTGCGCCCGACTTGGGAGGGGGGCGAACCGGCGGCGGCGCGGCGTGCGCTGGCGGACACGTTCAAGGCCACGGGCGACTGGTCGCCGGCCACGATGGTGCATAAGGCGCGGGACCTGGCGCCGGCCGATACCCTGACCACGGCCGACAGCGGCGCCCATCGCATTCTGTTCAGCCAGACCTGGGCGGCCCGCGAACCGCGCGGGGTGATGCAGTCGACCGCGCTGTGCACCATGGGCTGTGCCGTACCCCTGGCCGCCGGGGCCAAGCTGGCCAGCCCGGAACGGCCGGTGGTCGCCTTCATCGGCGATGCGGGGCTGGAGATGGGGTTGGGCGAACTGGCCACCTTGCGCGATCTCGGCCTGCCGGTCGTGATCGTCGTGTTCGCCGACCGCTCGCTGGCGCTGATTGAGCTGAAGCAGCGTCAGCGCGGCCTGCAGGGCGTCGGGGTCGATTTCGACGCCACGGACTTCGCCGCGGTCGCCGAGGCCTTGGGCGGGAACGGGATGACCGTCGATGATGTCGACAGCTTTCAGGCGGCCTTTAGCGAAGCACTTGCCGCCGACCGTTTTTCCGTGATCGCCTGCCTGTTCGATCGAAAGGCCTATGACGATGCCTTTTGAATCCAGAGCGGCCAACGCGCCGGTTTCCAACCTGATCGGCCGGGACCCGCGCGTCGACTTCTTCCGCGGCCTCGCCTTCATCATCATTTTGATCGCGCATGTCCCGGCGAACTGGGTGGCGCGCTGGATACCGGCCCGCTTCGGTTTTTCCGACGCGACGGAGATGTTCGTCTTCATGTCAGGCTTCGCGGCCGGCATCGCGTTCGGCGGCAGCTTTTTGAAACGCGGCTTCTGGCTGGGCACAGCGCGCACCGGCTATCGGGTCTGGCAGGTCTATCTCGGGCATCTGCTGCTGTTCTTCTTCGTCGCCATGTCGATGGCGGCGGCGAATGAGCTGTTCGATACCCGCAACTACATCAACCAGCTCAACCTGACCTACTTCTTCAACGAAACCGCCACGGCGATGATCGGCCTGTTCACGCTGAACTACGTGCCGAACTATTTCGACATCCTGCCGATGTACATCGTCGTCCTGGTGTTGATGCCGTTCATGTTCGCCCTGGCGCGGGTCCATCCGTGGCTGGCGCTGGGGGCCTCGTTCGCGCTCTATTGGGCGAACTGGTTCATCGGCTTCGACCTGCCGGCGGAGGTGCGGCCGACCAGTGACCGGTCCTGGTTCTTCAACCCGTTCGGCTGGCAGTTGATCTTCTTTACCGGCGTCGCCCTGTCGATGGGCTGGCTGAAGCCGCCGCCGGTGTCGAAATGGCTGATCGGCGCCGCCATCGCCATGATCATCTTCGGCGTTTTGGTCGGCCACTGGCCGCTGTGGCGCAGCTACGAATCCCTGACCGCCGTGCGCGAGGCCATTTCGCCCTGGCTGAACAAGACCAATCTGGGCATCCTGCGCTACATCCACTTCCTGGCCGCCGCCTATCTGGTGGTCGTGGCCCTGAAGGGGCATGAGCAATGGCTGGCCAGTGCGGTTGGCCGGCCGATCATGAAATGCGGCCAGCAGTCGCTGCCCGTGTTTCTGTTCGCCATGGCCCTGTCGCGCTATGCCGGCATCGTGCTGGACCAGACGGGCCGTGAACTGGTTTGGGTGCTGCTGGTCAATGCCGGCGCCATCGCCACGCTGATCGGGCTGGCCTACTTGCTGGGGTGGCTGAAGTCGGAACCCTGGCGGTCGAAGAGGCCGCGCCCTCCGGTCCCCGCCGAGGCGGGGGCGCAGGCGCCAGCCAATCAGCCGGCGGCCCGCGCGGCGGAGTAGGCCAGGAGAGCGCTAAATGCCGGCGCCGGCGACCAGAAGCGGTTCGGTCGTCAGATCCTCCGGCGCGCCCCAGCGATAGGTAAACGCGTCGTCGCCGCGCCGGCGGCAGCGGTCGGCCATCAGCGAGGCCGCGAGCGTGCCGTTGCCGCCCCGCATGGCCGCCTCCAGGATCAGGATTTCGAACACGTCGCGCTGGACGTGGCTGCCGCCCAGCAGGTGGATGCGGTCGCGCACGCCGACCAGGGCCTTGATCACGCCGGCATCGTCACCCTGCCCGAAGGCCAGGATGGCGTCGGCGAGATTGCAGCCGATGGACCGCCAGACCCAGGGCTGATGACCGGCTGCGCCCGACACCGCGACCGTGTTGGCGTGCGCGGCGGACCGCACGAAGCGGGCGGCCGCGTCCTGCCGGCCGGCGCCGACCAGGGCCATCAGATAATGCCCGTCGGCAAAGCCATAGGCATGGTCGCCGATATGGCTTTCGGCCAGTTCCGCCAGCTCGCGCCAACGGTCGCCGACATCCACGCCCAGCGCCTGCAGCCGCCACAAGAGCGAGACGGCGTTGGCGACGTCGCGAAAATCGTCGGTCTTGTCGGCGCGGACCGACTGGTCGTACAGCGACAGCACCGTGCCGATCTCGCCCATGGTCAGGTGAAACAAGGCCCGGTGCCAGAAGACGTGGTAGGCAAAGTTGTTGCTGCGTTTCAGGGCCGGCGTGTTTTGCGCCAGCCAGGCCACGCCTTCGCGCGGCCGGCCCGTAACCTCCAGCACATGGGCCACGGCGTGAAAGCCCCAGGCATCCTCCGGCTCCAGCTCCACCGCCGCGCGGCCGGCCTTCTCTGCCTCCTCAACCGCGCCGGTTTCCTCCAGCCCGAAGGCGTGGCAGCCCAGCATGAAGCCGTAATCCGGCATCTCGGGCGACCAGCGGGCCAGATGGCGTGCCGTGGATTGGTGCATGCCGGGCGCGTCGCCGGTCATGAAGCGCAGCTGATGGTCCAGCTTCAGGGCCAGGGCATCGTGCGGCTGGTCGGCCAGGCCGGCCTCAAGCACGACGACCGCGCCGTCGAAATCGTCGACGACCGCCCGTTCCAGGGCCTTCACGAACGTTTGCTCGCGCGCCGTGCCGCCCCGTTCGGCCAGGCTCGCCTTGGCGTCCTTCAGCGCCTGGTGGGCGACGGGCAGAACCTGCCGCCGACCCAGCAGCACCGTCCACAGGCCCTTCGCCGCATGGGCCAACGCCATGTCGGGGTCGTGCCCCAGCGCCGCCGTCAGATGCTCGACCGTATCCCGCCCGTGGCGCAGGAAGGCGCGCACGGCAGTGTCGAAATTCTCGACCGCTTCGGCGTTCGCGGCGGTGACCGCGAGGCCCCGACAATCGGCCAATCGCATCCTGTCTGTGCTGCCGGTGGCATCGGCGCTGATCATGAGCTTCCTTTCACCAAGAAACCGTCCGAGAGATGATTCGGGATCACTCGGAATCACTCGGTCGCTGCCCCCGGATCATAGATAGAGGTCGCGGCGGTTCCTGTCCCCAACCCTCACCAACTGTTGACCCTGACTTGATCGCGATCGCGGCGGCAGGGGATTATTTGTCAAGCTGTGCGGCAGGTTAGTGCCGCTTTCCGAGACGAAAGCCCCGGCGATCGCCCCCATGATCGAGACCATGTTCCCCAAGGCCGGCTTGGACAGAGCGCGCAATGCGGGCGCTTCCCTGATTGCCGCCACGCTGCTCGGCATCATGGCCGTGATGGTCGGTGCGGAGTATGGCTGGCGGTTGGCGGCGCTGGCGGTTGGCGGCGGTCTCTTGGGGCTGGTGCTCTACCACGCCGCCTTCGGCTTCACCGCCGCCTGGCGCGCCTTCGTGTTCGAACGGCGCGGCGCGGGCCTGCAGGCCCAGATGGTCATGCTGGCCGTCGCCGTGCTGCTGTTCTTTCCGATCCTGGGCGCGGGCGAGATCTTCGGCCGATCGGTCGGCGGCTTTGTCTTCCCGGTCGGCGTGTCCGTGGCGTTCGGCGCCTTCCTGTTCGGCATCGGCATGCAGATGGGCGGCGGCTGCGCCAGCGGCACGCTTTACACCGTCGGCGGCGGCAACACCCGCATGGTGGTCACCCTGGCGGCGTTCATCGCCGGCTCGCTGATCGCGACCTTTCACTTGCCCTGGTGGCTGGACCAGCCCTCGCTGGGCAGCTTCTCGCTGGTGCGGATGATGGGCTGGTTCCCGGCCCTGCTGGCCAATCTGGCCGTGTTCGCGTTGATCTTCTGGGCCGTCGGCCGGCTGTCGAAGGACGGCGCCCGGCGCCTGTTCGCCACCGAGGGACGGCGCAGCCTGGTGCGCGGGCCGTGGCCGCTGATCTGGGGCGCGCTGGGCCTCGCGGTTCTGAACGCCGCGACCCTGATCCTCGCCGGCCGGCCCTGGGGCATCACCTCCGGCTTCGCCCTGTGGGGCGGCAAGATCGCCGATGCCGCCGGCATGGACCTGTCGACCAGCGCCTATTGGGCGGCGCGGCAAGGCCTGCTGGACCGGTCGGTCTTCGCCGACACGACGTCTGTGATGAATTTCGGGATCATTCTGGGTGCGATGGCGGCCGCCGGCTTGGCCGGCCGTTTCGCCCCGGGGTGGCGCCTGCCCTGGCGTGGCGTTGCCACGGCCATCCTGGGCGGGCTGTTGATGGGCTATGGCGCGCGCCTGGCCTTCGGTTGCAACATTGGTGCCTATTTCAGCGGCGTCGCCTCGGGCAGCCTGCACGGTTGGCTGTGGCTGGTCTGCGGCTTCGCCGGGTCGATCCTGGGCACCCATGTGCGCCGGCTTTTGAAGGACGGTCCCTATGCGGCCGGCCTTCCCTCCGTTCAACACTAGCGTGGTTTAGGAGCATGGTTCTCATGAAGCGTTCCCTTTTGGGCGCCGTCGTCGGCGTCTCTCTTTCCGCCCTGATCGCCGGCACGGCGGTCGCAGGCGAGCAGTATGTCGACCAGACGGGCTTTGCCGTCAGCGGCTATGACGTCGTCTCCTATTGGGACCTGACCCAGAACGCGGTCGGCGAGGCGCAGCCGGCACCGCTGCCGGGCCGGTCGGACATCACAGCGGAATACAATGGCGCCACCTGGGCCTTCGCGACGGAAGAGAACCGGGCAAGGTTCCTGGCCGACCCGGCCGCCTTCGCGCCGGCCTATGACGGCCATTGCGCCTATGGCGTCGCCCAGGGCGGCAAGGTGCCGGGCAGCCCACTTCTGTGGCGCATTGTCGACGACCGGCTCTATCTCAACATCACGCCGCGCGTGGTCGATTGGTGGGAACAGGACATCCCGGGCTTTATCGATCAGTCGGAAGTCGTCTGGCAGGATGTCGAGGCCAGCCCGGCCAATACCACCGCCGTGCCTGAGTTCGATATCGGCAACGCGCCCGTGGCCAATTAGGCGCGGGCAAGGACAGAGTTAATCCTATGCCGCGATGGAGGCGGCCTGCTTGTCGGCGCGATTGGTTTGCGCCGCCTCCAACGCGGTCACGTCGGTGGGCTGCTGTTCCTCGGGCATCTGAAACAGGCCCCAGCGCACCGTCGCCAGCCCGATATCTTCCCGTGCGCTGAGCACGGTCGCCGGCACGGCCAGCAATAGGCCGACGACCACCGGCAGGAACCAGACCAGGGCGGCCGGTTCGATCCAGACGACAAAGGCGGTCATCGCCACGCCAAGCGCCAACGGCATGGCCTGGCTGCGCAGGCCGTGGGCCCAGGAGATGCCGCCGCCGGCCCGGTTCTGCGGCTCCCACCCCGACGATTTGCCGGCCAGGATGCCCACGATCGCGCTCGTACGCGCCATCATCAACACCGGCGCCAACAGGGCCATGAAGCTGACCTCGGCGGCGACGCCCAGGCTGAACCTGGCGGCCCCGCCATAGCGCCGACGGGTTTCCGGCCGCGCCAGGATGGCGGCCGCCCCCAACAGGCGCGGCGCGATCAGCAAGACGGCAATCACCGCCAGCATCCAGATCTTCGGCGCCAGGGCTGCCAGCCTGTCGACCACGGTCGGCACGTCCGGATCGTTCAGCGCTGGTGCGACGATTTCGGGGGCCGCGAACAACGACCAGCAGGCAGCCCCGATCAAGAGCAGCCAGAGGGGGGCTGCCAGATAGTTCACGATGCCGATCAACAAATGTATCCGGCTGACGCTGTGCAGCCCCGGCTGAAACAGGATCGCGATGTGCTGCAGGTTGCCGTTGCACCAGCGCCGGTCGCGCTTCAGATAGCCGGGCAGGTCCGGCGGCATTTCCTCATAACTGCCTTCGCTGACCGGCAGCAGCCAGACCTCATAGCCGGCGCGGCGCATGAACGCCGCCTCGACAAAATCGTGGCTCAGGATTTCGCCGTTCAGCGGCCCCAGGCCACGCACCTCCGGCAGGTGGCAGTGCCGCTTGAACGGCGCCATGCGGATGATGGCGTTGTGGCCGTAATAGTTGGACTCGCTGCCGAACCAGAACGCCATGCCCATCGACAAGGGGTGCATGGCGATGCGGGCGCCGAACTGCATCAGCCGGCCGAACAGGGTGGTCTGGCGCGCGATCAGCGGCGTGGCCTGGATCAGGCCGGCCTGCGGGTTGGCGTCCATCAGCCTTGCCAGGCGGACGATCGTGGCCCCGTCCATGATGCTGTCGGCGTCCAGGATCAGAAGATAGTCGTACCGGTCGCCCCAGCGGCGGCAGAAATCGGCGATGTTGCCGGCCTTGCGCCCGGTGTTGGCGCGCCGGCGTCGATAGACGATGCGGCCGGGCCTGTCCTGCGCCTGGCGCCAGCGGTCGATCGCGGCCTGCTCGCGCTCCGCCTCCGGCCCGTCGCGGGTGTCGCTCAACACGAACAGGTCGAACCGGTCGCCCTCGCCGGTCTCGTCCAGCGAGCGCAGGGTCGCCTCAAGCCCACGGATCACGCGGCGCGGGTCTTCATGATAGATCGGCATGGCGATCGCCGTGCGGCCGGCCGGGGCCAGGCGCGTCCGTCCCTCTGGCACCGGCAGAACCACGCGGTCGCCGCGCCTGCCCATCAGGATCAGGACCATGCCGGCCAGCGCGCTCCAAAACGACAGCGCGATCATGGTCAGCGGTATGGCGACGGCAATGACGATCCCGATCCCCAGCGCACTGGCGCGGTCGGCGAAGATTACGTCGGCGAGGCCCCAGAGCAGGCTGGCGACGGTGGCCGCGACCAGGGCCAGAATGGCCAGCCTGCGGCCGGTAAGACACCGGCGCCGGAAATCCGCCAGGCGGACGTGCCGGGCGCCCTCGGCGATCTGGGTGGGGGCCATCAGGGTCGGCGTCATCGGGGCCTGGGCCATCGGGGTCTGGGCCATCGGGGTCTGGGCCATCGGGGTCTGGGCCATCGGGTTTGGGCCGATTGAGGGGCCGGGCTTGTGGGTCACCCGCCGATCCCTGATCCCGGCACGCGTTCGCACTCGGTCCATGCACTCCTCGTCGTTACGAACAGCGTCAGTCTCAACGTCATTCAGATCCTTAGACCGGCGATAAGGCGTCGCGTTCATCACACCGGACTGATTGGGAACCTTTAACCTAAGCCTTTTAGCAGGCGCCGCAAACGCCGCTGGCGCACGTTCGATCACAAAGCGGAGATCGCCGGGCGATGGCGCGTTGCCGCCGCCGGATCACGAGACCTAAGGACCCTCGGTCCGACCGGTCGCCGATGGCCCGCCTATCGTCTGCCCAGCACCTGGCGACCAAGGCCGACGAACCTTGCATAAGGAACGAAAACTGTTTGGCCAGATCAAGGCGGCCGCATGGCGCCAAGAAAGACGGATTGGGGCAAGGCGGATTGGGGCAAGGCGGACTGGCGGCAGGTGCCGAAACCGCCGCACGGGGCGCCGGCGCGGCCGATCGAGAATCGGGACGGCGCGCATTGGGTTCATCCCAGACAAGAAAGATTGACCTCTAACCATATCATTTGGAGAGTCTTTCTCATCTTGGCTCTTAAGCTGCAACCATAGAACGAGCGCGGCGCTTCACCGCTTTTACGGATTTACAGCCAAGCGGGCACCCGCCCAAGCGGATGCTTAGCACCGAAAGGCGATGGTGTTCCTGACCATGCAGGCTTGGGCGCTGGAAGAATAATACGCTGAAAACAAGGGATTTTTATCGGGAAAAGCGCGGTGCCGGCGATGACCTTTTGACAGTGTGCCCCATTGTCCACACCGTCTTCCACCCACGCCAAAACACGCCGCCGGATCGTCACCCGGCCGATCGGCAATGTGTAATCGAGACCAAGGTGTGGCAAATAGGTGACACCCAGACGCCAAATTTATGGTCCCGGCGTCCGTCTGGCGCCGGTGGCGCCTCAGCCGAACGCCTAAGAAACTGAATTTATTTGGTTTTTCCGGGTGGATTCGCATCCGAACCTCAGGTTGAGAAAGCCGATTTAGGGGTTTGACCGTCCTGGCAAAATGGCTAGGTTGGCAACGTTCGTTAGGATTCGGACACAGAGTGTTTCTTCTTTCGCGAAACTTCAGGACACTGAGGTCATTGAACGAATGGGCATCGATCACAGCAGCACGCGCATGGGCCGCGGCGCTTTGCGTCGGCGCCCCAATGCGCTTGAACAGCGCCCTACGCGTGGCATTTGCGCCACGCTTGAACCGGCCATTGAATCGGCCATGCCGACCATGCAACGCGCGCTGACAGCCGTTCCGGATGCAGCCTTTTTGAGGGAAACAGGATCATGAGCACCCGCAAGACGTCTCTTCTTCTCGGTACCACCAGCGCCGTGGCGCTGTCGGTGTTTGCCTTTGGCTCCATGGGGTCAAACACGGCCTACGCCGATTGCTTTGGCGACAACGGCAGCCCCAACGGAGATGGCTGGATCGGCGACAATGCCCCCACGGTCATCGACTGTGACCCGGCTGCTGTTGATGGCAGCGACGTTAGCGGTGACGGCGACGACGGCGACCCCGCTTTGGGCGCCGGCGACACGATCACGATCGACGGTTCCAATCTTGGCATAATCAGCGGCAACGGCGGCGGCGACACCATCATCTTTCTTGATGGCCTAGTCTCTGAGATCCGAGGCAACGAGGACGGCGATACGATCCTGATGTCGGGTGGTCAGACCAAGAACGATGTTGAAGGTAATGACGGCGACGACACGATCCTGATCACGGGCGGCCAGGTCGGCAATGGCGTTGGAGAAGATGATGTCACAGGTGGTTTTGGCGACGATTCGATTTTGATTCAGGATGCCACGGTCACCGTCGACGTTGAAGGCAACGGCGGCAACGACATCATTACCATCAACAACTCGGATATCGGCGACGACGTCACGTGCTCCAGTGGCAACGATTTCATCACGATTGAGAACGGTGCCGAGATTGCCGATGACGTAAACTCGGGTGGCGACGACGATACGATCGTCATGACCGACGGCACCGTCGGCGGGGAGATGGACGCCTCAGGCGGCAACGACTCGATCAGCTTCACCGGCGGATATGTCGAAGAGGACGTCGAAGGCGGTTCCGGTGACGACAACATCCTGATCAGCGGCACGGCCGAGGCCGACGACAACGTTGTCGGCGATTCGGGCAATGACGTCATCACCGTTGGCGGCTCCGCGCGCGTCGGCGACGGCGGCAGCGACGATCTCGAGGGCGGCACAGGTAATGATTTCATTACCGTCGAGGGCGACGCCACCATCGACCGTCTGGTTGAGGGCAATGAAGACAACGATACCATCATCGTGCGCGGGAACGCGGAGGTCGGCGACGATGTCGAGGGTGATGAGGGCAATGACACCATCACCATCGCTGGCAGTGCCGACATCCTTGAAGACGTTGAAGGCAACGCGGGCGACGACACGATCAATGTCGAGGGCGACGCGACCATTGCCGGCAACGTGGCCGGTGACGTAACCGACGACGCCGATGGCGAAGACGTCATTAACATCTCCGGCGGTTCGATCGGCGGCAGCGTCTTCGGCGACAGCGGTACGAACATCGACTTCGACGACGCAAACGACACCATCAATGTCACCGGCGGCAACATCAGCGGCAGCGTTTTCGGTGAGGGTGGCGACGACGTCATCACGATGAACGGCGGTGTTGTGCAGAACAACATCTACGGCGACGGTCTGGGATTAGAGATCGGCAACGACATAATCAATCTGGCCGGCGGCGAGGTTGTCGGAGACGTCGAAGGCAACAAGGGCGACGACCTGATCAACCTGACCGGGCCGATCGTCATTGGCGGCCTTATCAAGGGCGGCCTCGGCGATGACACCCTGGCGGTGTTCGGCGGCGCGGACCCGACCGAAGCGGACGGTGCCCTAGGCGGCCCGGGCCAAGACACGCTGACTTTGGACATGGTGTCGGGCACGGTGACCGGTGTTGACAGTTGGGAGCAATTGATCGCTCGCAACGGCTCGTCGGCGACGGTTCAAGACGCCACGGGCATCCATGACGTGCTGGTCGACAGCTCCGCGTTGACCTTGAACAACTCGTCGGTGTCCAACGACGTGCTCGGCACGGACAATGACGAGGCCATTACGATCGGCCCCGACACGGTTGTCTCCGGCGATGTCCTGGCTCTTGGCGGCGAGGACGAGATCACGCTGGCAGGCGGCGAGATCCAGGGCCTGACCTCCGGCGGCGAGGGCGACGACGACATCGACATTCTGGCCGGTATGGCGGAGGTCGTCGAAGGCGGCCTGGGCGAAGACAACATCTTCATGGAGAGCGGGACGGTTTTCGCCATTACCGGCGATGTCTTCACCCCGATGGGCGAGTTGGACCCCGGCGACGATGACGAGATCATACTGGAAGGCGGTGTGATCGAGTTGGATGTTTGGGGCCAGGGCGGTAACGATCTCATCGTTCAGGACGGTGCCGATATCGCCCGCCACATCCGAGGCGGCATCGGTGACGACGACATCGACGTTCTTTCGGGCACGGTTGGCGCGGTCGTCCAGGGCGACGCCGGCGAAGACGTCATCACGATCGAAGGTGGTTCTGCGCTGGCGATCACCGGCGACAGCCTTGACGACGGTGTTCTGACCGCGCTTGGCGACGATGACGTCATCAATCTTGATGGCGGCACCATCGCCAAGAACATGAAGGGCGAAGTTGGCGATGTCTGGGGCCAAGGGGGTGACGACGAGATCACGCTGAATGGCACGATCGTGGAAGGCAACATCCGCGGCGGTCTCGACGACGACGACATCAACCTGCTCGACGGTGTGGCGGGCATTGTTCAAGGCGATGCCGGCGAAGACGACATCTTCATGAGCAGCGGAACGGTCGTCGCCATTACCGGCGACACCTTCCTCGATATGCCTGACGGCATGGGCGACAATGACCGCATCGAGTTGGTCGGCGGCGTTATCGGCCTGGACGTTTGGGGCCAGGGCGGCAATGACCTCATCATTCAAGCTGGGGCGGACATCGCGGACAGCATTCGTGCCGGCAACGATGACGACGTGATTGTCCTGGCTGATGGCGTCATCGGCAGCGCCATAGCCGGCGATCGCAGCGTCTTCGGCAATGACGGTGATGACACTGCCGTTGTCACCGGGGCCTTTGATTTCGCCAACCTCACTGGCGATTTGATCGGCGACAATGGCGCTGGCGACGTTGGTGTCGATACGCTGGACTTCGACGTATGGACCGGCGAGGTGGATGCCGAGGATCTGCGGGAATGGAACTTCGTCAACCTCGTGGACTCCGATGTGACGTTCACCGGTGGCGTGCTGGATACCGACGGTCCGAGCGACATTGAGGTCTTCGTCGACGAGTTCTCCACGATGTTCTTGGCGGACACGCTGACCATCGAGGGCAACCTCGCCAATGAAGGGCTGATCGACCTGGTAACCGTCGATGGCGATCCGGACAACGTGCTCACGGTGACCGGCAACTATACGGCGGCCAGCGATCTGGTGCTCGACACGTTCCTGAACGACGGCACGCCGGACATCACCGACCAGCTGATCATCGGTGGCGACGCCAGTGGCCAGACGGATATCACGATCGTGGAGGTGGCTGGCAGCCCGGGTGGTCTGACCGGTTTCGGCCCGAATGATGGTATCCTTGTGGTGGCGGCTTCGTCGTCCGACGATGATGCCTTCAGCCTGACCAACCCGGACCTGACGGCCGGCATCTTCGAGTACTTCCTGGCCAATCCGGAGGGTCAGCCTGCGGGTCAGGACAACTGGTACCTGCAGTCGGATTATCTCGATCAGATCTACGTCTACGAGAACCTGCCCGGCGCGATGCAGACCATCGGCCTGGCCCTGACGGGTCAGTTGGTGGAGCGTGTCGGGGTGCGTTCGGCGGTGCCGAGCACGCTACCGGACGCGGACGGCAACCCGGTTCGGGGTGGCGCGCCGGTCGATACGGCGATCTGGGGCCGTGCGGTGGGTCTGTCGCTGGAAAGCGACGGCAACATCGACAGCACGACCGAGGGCTCGTTCGATCAGACCATCGGCTTCCTGCAGGCCGGCGCCGACGTGACGGTGCTGGACCGGCCGAGCGGCCGCCTGCTGATCGGGGCGTTGGGCCATTGGGGCGTCAGCTCGCTGGATGCCAACAACTCGCGCGGGGCTGATGTCGGCACGGCGGACTTCGACTTCTACGGTGGTGGTCTGACCGCGACCTGGTACTCGACCCAGGGCTGGTACTTCGACAATGTCGTGCAGTACACGGCGTACGACATCGACATCTCCACGGCGACCCGGTGGGCGTCGCAGAGCACGGACGGCTATGCGATCTCGACCTCGCACGAGGTCGGCTACCGGATCCCGATCAGTGAGACGGCGTCGTTGGTGCCGCAAGGTCAGTTGACCTACCAGTACATCGACTTCGACGACTTCACCGATCCGGACGGTGTGCGGGTCAGCCTCAACGACGACGACAGCCTGGTGGGCCGTCTGGGCGTGGCGTTCGAGAACAACGCTGCGATCGGCAGTTCGCTGGCGACCGGCTATGTCGAGGCCAACGTGATGTACGAGTTCCTGGGCGACAACTCGGTGAACACGTTCACGCCGGAAGGCGGCAACATCGCGCTGAACCAGCAGACGCGTGAGGCCTGGGTCGAGGTCGGCTTCGGTGGCACGATCGCGGTGGCCGAGGGCGTGTCGCTCTACGGCGAGGTCGACTACGCGCTGCCGTTCGATGGCGGTGTCAGGGGTGTCCAGGCCGTGGGCGGTATTCGGGTGAACCTGAACCCGCCGCCGGCCCCGCCCCCGCCGGCCCCGGTGATCGCGCCGGTGGCGGAGACGGCGTTCATCGTCTTCTTCGATTGGGACCGGGCGGACCTGACGTCTGAGGCTAACCTGGTGCTGGACGACGTGGTGGTGGTTGCCAACCAGACCGGCTACGCCTCGATCCGTCTGGACGGCTACACCGACCTGTCGGGTTCGGCAGC
>JBCDFV010000025.1:0-59724 GCA_039177555.1 Pseudomonadota bacterium
CCGCCGGCCCAGCATCTTGCGGGCGCAAGCCAGGTAGGAGACATCCGTGTTCACCTTGCGGGTGAAGACCGGATAGTCCGGCAAGCCGCCCTCCTGGCCCAGCTTGATCTCCGTGTCCCAATAGGCGCCCTTCACCAGGCGCACCATCAGCCGCCGCTCCGTGCGCCGGGCCAGGTCGGCCAGCCAGTCGATCAGTGCGTGAGCGCGCTTTTGATAGGCCTGAACGGCCAGCCCGAAGCCGTTCCAGCCAGCCAGGTCCGGATTGCCGGCCACGGCCTCGATGATGTCGAGCGACAGGTCCAGGCGGTCGGCCTCCTCGGCATCGACGCACAGGCCGATATCCGCCTTCTTCGCATCCCGGCACAGGACGAGCAGCCGCTCCGTCAAAACCGGCACGCAGCGCTCGCGCTGCGCCGTCTCATAGCGCGGGTGCAGCGCCGACAGCTTCACCGAAATGCCAGGGCCGTTGATGACGCCGGCACCCTTAGCGTCCTTGCCGATGGCCGCGATCGCCGTCTTGTATGCGTCGAAATAGTGCTGGGCGTCGGCCTCGGTCCGCGCTGCCTCGCCCAGCATGTCGTAGCTGTAGCGATAGCCCTGGGCCTCATGCTCCTTAGCGCGTTTCACAGCCTCGCCGATGGTGCGGCCCATGACGAATTGCTGGCCCATGATGCGCATGGCGTGGCGCATGGCGGCCCTGATGACCGGTTCCCCGGCCCGCTTGACAATACGGCCAAGAAAGCTCGCCGGCTCGCCGATGCCGTCGTCGAGGCGCATGACCCGGCCGGTCAGCATCAGGGCCCAGGTCGAGGCGTTCACGAACGCCCCTTCGCCCTGGCCGACATGGCGTTGCCAGTCGGCACCACCGATCTTGTCTTCGATCAAGAGGTCGGCGGTGTGGGCATCGGGAATACGCAACAGCGCCTCGGCCAGGCACATCAGCGCGACGCCTTCGTCCGTGGTCAGCCCATACTCCTGAAGGAACTGATCGACCCCGCCGAATCGGCGCCGGTTGGCCCGTACCCCGGAAACAAGCTGGCGGGCCCTGGCCTTGACCCGCCCCGCCGCATCAGGCGCCACATCGGCCCGTTGCACCAGGTCGCGCACTACGTCGCCCTCCGGCGCGCGATAGAGGGCCGCAATCACCCGCCGCTGGGGGTCGAGGTCGGGGATGGGGTTGTCGGCAAAGGCCATGACGATGTCCTATGCGTTCTCGCCTGAGATGATGGTAGGCTCTGGTCCGTCAGCTTACGAATAAATCAAATCCCGCGCTAAGAAACAGCAGAATGACGACGCGCATGACGGCCGCAGCGAGCCTCAGCCCGGCAATGTGCCGGTGCTCCGTTGACGGCGCCGCATCAGTTCACTGGAAAACGTCATGAAAGCTCTGACCTGCGCCCTAGTCGGCATACCTTTGCAAACGGGCGCCAGCCAGCCGGGATGCCTCATGGGGCCTGACGCGTTCCGAACCGCGGGCCTGGAGGCCAGCCTGGGCGATCTCGGGCACGCGGTCAGCGATTGGGGCAATGTGCAGGCCGATGCCATCGCGCCGATGAGCCATCCGAACCGCGCGCTGCGGAACCTCGCCGAAACGGTCGGCTGGGCCCAGGCGATCGAAAAGACGGCCTACGACGCATCAAGCCAGATCGATATGCCGATCTTCCTCGGCGGTGATCACAGCCTGTCGATCGGCACGGTGCCTGGCGTCGCACGCCATGCCCAAGAGCAAGGTCGTCCACAATTCGTACTCTGGCTGGACGCCCATCCGGACTTCCACACGCTGACCACAACCCGCAGCGGCAATCTGCACGGCACGCCGGTGGCCTATTTCATCGGGCTGGAAAGCTTCGAGGGCGTCTACCCGCCGCTGACTGCCCGCGTCCGGCCGGAGCATATCTGCATGATCGGCATCCGGTCGGTCGACGAGGCGGAAAACCGGTTTCTCCACGAGCACCCGATCATCGTGCACGACATGCGCACGCTTGACGAATATGGCATCGCCGCGCCCGTGCGCGCCTTCCTGGAAACGGTCGCCGCCGCCAACGGCGCGTTGCATGTCAGCCTCGATGTCGATTTTCTCGACCCCGATATCGCGCCGGGGGTCGGCACCACCGTGCCCGGCGGCGCCACCTTCCGCGAGGCGCATCTGGTGATGGAGATGCTGTGCGACAGCGGCCTGGTGACCTCGCTGGACCTGGTCGAGCTGAACCCGTTCCTGGACGAGCGCGGCCGTACGGCGCGCCTGATGGTCGATCTCTGCGCCAGCCTGCTGGGCCGCAAGGTGCTGGACCGGCCGACCCGCCGCTATTGACACGAAAAGTTCAGTTGCCGACGCGGACAGCCACGCCATTTTGGTTGCCAGCAAGAGGAGGCATCATGCGATCAGCATTTCGATTTGTCGCGACCGCAGCGTTGGGCTGCGCTCTCATGGCGGGCGCCGGCGCCCAGGCAGGCGAGGCCGACGTGGTTGGCGTCGAGGCCAGCCAAAGCGCCAACGGCACCTGGCGCTTCGACGTCACAGTGGCCCACGAAGACGAGGGCTGGGACCATTATGCCGACCAGTGGGAGGTACTGGCGCCGGACGGCACCGTGCTGGGCGAACGCGTCCTCGCCCACCCCCACGTGACCGAGCAGCCCTTCACCCGCTCGCTCTCCGGCGTCGTGATCCCGCCAGAGATCGACACGGTCACGATCCGCGCCCGCGACAGCGTGCACGGCTATGGCGGTGCTGAGATGACGGTCGCGATCGAGCGGTGACAAGGAGGCGGAACCGCCGCCGCAACCGATTCGACTAGCTTGCGTTAGCTGCAGTCGGCCCGCAGCGCGGATGAGATGCCGTCAGGTCTGAGCTTGAAACTTTGACAGTTCCACCTGAAGCGCCTTTTGCAACTGAGGCGCCATTTCGTGGACCCATTGAGGCTCGCTGTTTCTGACGATCAACCAGAATCTCGTCCCTTCTTGCCAATAGGTTGCGTCTATCAGCCCCGGTTCCTTCCTGTCTCTCTTGAAATGCCAATGCACTGAGTTCGGGTACTTGACCCGAGAGTAGCCTCCGATGTGGGAGATGATCAGCCCCAAGGCAGCCGCCGCACGTTCGACAAGGTCCATCACAAGCTCTTTGTCCGCCATGTCGGAGGTGGCCACCTCCAGATCGTATGACTTCCTTGCCCTTGCCATGATCGCGACCCTCGATTTGCGTTGGCCGACGAGGCAATAGGAGCTTTTCCGCCGGGTCAAGGCGATTGGGCACTGCGACTGCGAGGGCTTCGTCTGCCAACAGGCTGAAGCGGTCCACGCCAGATCGGAACGCCGGCGTGGACCGAGGGCGGAGCCGGTCAGGCCTCGACCATCACAACGATGGTGTCGGGATGGACGCCGTCATGCTTCATGGCCTCGGCGCCGATCGGACCCTGTTGGATCGCGTTGAACCCATCCAGATCCGTGATGGTCATCGAGACCCCGACCTTGTTCGGATCCGTCGGATGGACGAACGTTACGATGTCCGTAGCGACATCCTTGAAGATTTCCTCCCGCTTGGGGGAAGACAGCCAGTGGTCGACATCGTCCACATCGTGCATTGCGATTACGCGGGGCATGTGAATTTCCTTCAGTTCAATGTTGGGTTTCGACCGGTCGACCGATAGGTTTCGTTAGAAGACTGGCAAAAACCAGCAAATTGATTTCAGACCACATGAACGATATTCAGATACGCAATCTCGACCTGAATCTGCTGTTCATCTTCCGCGTGTTGATGGAGCAGGGCAGCGTCAACCGCGCGGCCGAACAGCTGGGGCGCACGCCGTCGGCGGTGAGCCATGCCTTGGGCCGGCTTCGCGAACAGCTTGGCGACCCGTTGCTGGTTCGGGTTGGGGGCGTCATGAAACCCAGCCCGCGGGCACTGTCGCTGTACGACGAGTTGCAACCGATCCTGGCCCGGATCGAGCGCGTTGTTCAGCCCCCAAGGCCGTTTGACCCGGCCACCAGCACCCGGACCTTCACGATCACCGGCCCGGCACTCGATCTTGTTGCGGCCGAGGTTGTTAGACGGATGCAAGACGAGGCGCCGGGCACGGGGCTGGCGTGGCTACCTCTGTCCAAGGACTCGATGGGCCAGCTTGTCGACGGGTCCATCGACATTGCCTATGGCAACGCGAATTTCCCGCTGCCGGAGGGGCTGAAGGCAAAGGGGCTGGCCCCGCTTAAACGGTACGTCTTCGCGCGCCATGGGCATCCGGCATCCAATGCGTGGAACACGGCGGCTTGGCTGCACTGGCCGCATGTCGTGGTTCGTATCCCGGCGGCAACCGACGGCACAGTTGGGGAGCGGCTGGCCAGCTTGGGCCTGGAGCGACGTATTGGACTGCATGCCTCCAGTTGGTCCGGCATCGGCCGTGCGTTGAGCAAGACCAATATGCTTGGCAACTTTGTCTCCCTGGCGCTGCTCGAAACCACCGGAGGTGGCGAACTTGAAGCCTTTGAGCCCCCCGTCCCCCTACCTGATTTGTCCTTTCGCATCATGTGGAACGCGCAGTTTGATGCCGACCCTGCGACCCAATGGCTGCGTGGCATCGTGCTCGACACCTTCGACACGCTCATGGCCCAGGCAGATCGGCAAATGGCGCAGTCCGATATCATTCAGCCCCGGCGCGACGGCTGACCAAGGAGACGCCACGCCACTCCACCACAGCCTCCGCCGCATGGAGCAGGATCAATCCTGTCGTATCAGCGTCGGATCGGCCTCGTCGAGACGGGCGGCGCGTTCGTCGGCGGTGTCCCGGATCAGTTGCCGGACATTCGGGTTGGCCTTGGCGAACCGGCGGAAGTCGCGGCCCGGCAGCACCAGCAATTGACAGTAGGTCACGGCCGTGACGTTGGCCCGCCGGCGCTTGCCGTCCAGGATCGCCATTTCGCCGACGAAATCGCCCCGGCCCAGGCTGAAGCGCGCCTCTTCGGTATGGACCTCGATAGCGCCGGACGAGATGAAGAGCATGAAGTCGCCGCGTTCGCCCTTTGACATCAAGCGTTCGCCGGGGACCGCAAGACGTGGCGACAACAGCGATCTGATGTGGCGGATCTGGCTGTCCGGCAAGCCCTCAAACAGGGGGAAGCCGCGCACCAACGTTTCCGTGTCCAACCCAAGATCGAGCGACGGCCGCTTGGCCACGGTCGCCCATCGCTGGCCAATCCGGCGTTTCAGGTTGACCATGATCTCCGTGTTCAGCACGCCCTCTTCGGCCAGCGCGTCGTACTCCCGTTCCTCCAAGCGCAGGGCCGCCTGCCGCAGAAATCGGGTTTGCAGCCTTTCGGCATAGTCCGGAAACTGCCGGCGCAGGGCATCGAGGGCATTGTTCACGGTATGCAGCCGTTCGACGAGAACATCCTTCAGGCGCAGGCAAACCGCGCGGCCCATCAGCGGCAGCAACTTGCCATCCGTAAACTCCAACTGGCGGCTGAGCACGATGCGGGTGATGGTCGTGTTCTCAAAGCGATCGGCCAACCGGCGCTCCAGAAAATGGCCGATGCGCAGGCGTGCCTGCAGCCACATCGCCAGTTGAAAGAGGATTCGCGAGCGCCGACTGCCCTCCGCCGCCTTTAGATAACCGTCGCGGCCCTGGGTCTTGGCGGCATCGCGCATCCGCCCGGCCTTCGCGACCAGGTCGACCGCCGTGTGGCGCGATACCGTGTCCTGGCCGAAATGGTGGAGATACAGCTCCTCCTCCCGGGTCGCCAGGATGATGAGGCCTAGGCGGTACTCCTCCTCCGGGTCGAGAATCAGGTTCTCGCGCCGCTGGATCGCCGCCGTTCGGCGTTGGCGATAGGTTTCGACCAGTTCATCGGTCGCCGGGCCGCCCATGCGGTAACGCTCCGACACGTCCATGATGCGGTCCGCGACTTCGGACAGCGCCAGACCAAGCGTCCGATCGCGCAGCGCGCGATCGATGTTCGACAGCCGGTCGAGCTTCAAGACATGCATGATCGGTCGAAGCGTGGTGCCGTTGACCAACAGCGTGAACAAGACGAAGGCCATGGCGAGCACGCCGATGAAGCGGCTGATCTCGTCCGACACGGCGTTGTTTTCGATGATGGCCAGCGCCAAAACCAAGGTCACGGCGCCGCGCAACCCGCCCCAGAGCATCACCAGCTTGAACTTGTTGCTGACCCGCTCCGCCAACCCCAGCCGGTGCAACATCGGCAGCAGGCCGTACAGAGACACCGCACGCGCGGCGAAGGCGGCAACGATCATGATCGCGAGAGCCAACAGGTCCGACCAATAGACCTGCAGCAGGATCTGGGGCACCTTCATCGCGACCATAATGAATACCAGGGCCGAGGCCAGAAATACGATCTGGTCCCATACGGTCATCAGGATCGACAAGGTCTGCGGCGTAACGTTCGTGCGGCCCCGGGCCGCGATGACGAGAGCGGCGACCACGACGGCCATGACGCCGGAGGTGTCGATATAGTCTTCGGCCAGAATGTAGAGGATGTAGGGCAACGCGATCGAGATCGTGACCTCGGCAAAGGGACGCTGCCTGACCAGCTTCAACAAGGCGAGCGACAGCCAGGCGCCGGCGGCGCCAAGCGCGGCGCCGCCGAAAAAATCGCTGGCGAAGAGCAGCAGGACGTTGGGCGACTCGGTGGTTGCGCTGCGAACCAGAAAGTCCAAAAGCACGGTCATCAGCGCGATGGCCGTGGCGTCGTTCAACAGGCTTTCACCCTCGACCAGGATGGTCAGCCGCCTGGGCGCCCCGATATCCCGAAAGACACCGACCACGGCAATCGGATCGGTGGTGGCGATAATGGCGCCGAGCAGAAGGCAGGCGGCCAGCGGGATGGTCGAGACAAGCCCGACGGCGAAGCCGACGAACGCAGTGCAAACAGCGACCGCCACCACCGCCATCGCCAGGATCGGCGCCACGTCGTCCAGCATCCGCCGCACATCGATGGTCAAGCCGGCATGAAACAGCAAGACGGGCAGAAAAATGGTCAGCAAGATCTCGGCCGGCAGTTCGAGATCCGTCAGCGCGCTTACCGTGTCGTCCCAAATTCCCCCGCCGGTGGGTGAATAGGGCAGCAGCAACAGGCAGCCGGCCCCAATACCAACCATCGCCAGCATCACGGTCTGCGGAATTCGCAGCCGTTCGGTCAAGGGCTGCAAGATGCTGACCACGATCAGCAGGGCAGCGACAACCAACAGGCCTACGGCAACTTCCGACATAGTCTCCGCTGTAAGCGGTTTAGGCCGTTCTGCCAACCCTCCAGCGTCGGGCAGGCATCAGAGTTGCAAGCGCCAGGCCCGGTAGAATCAGGCCCAACCCGATCGCGTGGAACGCTCGAAACTGCTCGCCGAGGAACATCACGGCCAGCAGCGCGGCATAGACCGGCATCAGATACATGAAGACCCCTGCCCGGCTGGCGCCAATCACCGCGATGCCCTGCTGATAGGCGCTGAAGGCCAGGACCGAGGCGATCAACGCCACCGCCAAGACGCTGGTCGCCGCTTCGGTGGTCAATACGACTGGCCGCCCGGCCAAGGTTTCCCAGGCATAAAACGGCGCCAGACAGACGATCCCAGCGAACGCGATGGCGGCGAACAGCGGAATGGTCGGTATCCTCAGCGACCGGCGCTTCAACAGCACGGAATAGACGGCCCAGGCGACCGTCGCGGCCAATACCCACAAGTCGCCGATATTGAACGAGAATGTCAGCAGAGCCTGGGGCGCCCCCCGGGTCAGGATCACGATCACGCCCAAAACGGCCAGGGCGACACCGAGGCACTGTACGACGCCGAGCCGTTCGCCCCCGAAAAGCACCCCGATCAGCAATATGAAGATCGGCGACGCGGCATAGATCAGGCCGGCATGGGTGGCGGTCGTGTGGTGCAGGCCGATATAGACGAAGGCGCCGCACACCCCCATGCCCAGTGCACCCAGCAGCAGCAGCAGCGGCCACGCCCGGATCAGTTGGGCCGCATGACGCCGCAGCCCGGTCCAGGCAAAGGGCAGCAGAATCAGAAAGGCGATCACCCAGCGCCAGAAGGCGAGCCCGACCGGCGGCACGGTGTCGATCGCGTCGCGGCCGAAGACCACGTTCGACGCCATGAACAGGGGTGCCAGCAACAGCAGGGTGTAGGCCCAGAGCTGACGCCCACCGGTATCGTCGGCAGCCGCCACCGCCTATCGCACCTTCTCGACATCGAAACGGCGCGGCGGGTCGGCGATGGCGTCTTGCGCGGCGATCAGTTGGATCTCGCGCGTTCCGGCCGACAACGTGCGTTCCAGCACCGAATAGATGGTCTCGGCGGTCTTCGACAAGGCGTCCGCGACCGACCGTTCGGACAGCCAATGGGCCAGGAACAGGGCCGCAGTCGCGTCGCCGGCTCCATTCACATCGACGGGCAACAGCGGGTTCGACAGCAGCCAGGCCCCTTCGCCCGACACGGCCAGCATCTCGATCCGGTCCGCCGGGCCGTCATGCCGGCGCAGGCTGGTGACCAGCACAACCGCCGGCCCCATCGCACGAACCTTGTCGACGGCGGCAAGCACAGATGCCAGATCGGTCGGCACCAGCCCGGTCAGGTACTCCAACTCGAACTGGTTGGGCGTGACCAGGGTTGCGGCCGGTACCGCCCGGTCGCGCATAAACTCCGGAATGCCGGGCCTGACATAAAAGCCGGTGCCGACATCGCCCATCACCGGGTCGCAGCAATAGACAGCGTCCGGACGGTGCCGGCGCACCGTGTCCACCGCATCCAGAATGACCGTACCGATCGAGGCATCGCCCATATAGCCGCTGAGCACCGCGTCGCAGTCGGCCATCACCTCCCGCTCCTCAATGCCGCGAATAACGTCCGCGACATCCTCGGCCGGCAAGACGGGGCCGCGGGCGGCGCCATAGCCGAGATGGTTGGAGAAATGGACGGTGATCACCGGCCATACCGAGTAGCCCAAACGCTGCAGCGGAAACACGGCAGCGCTGTTGCCGACATGGCCGTAGGCGACGCTGGACTGGATCGACAGGATGTTCATGCTGGTTGCCCCTGCTCACGGGCCATCTCTTCGGCCAGGGCGTGATCGCCCGGCCATTCACTCGCGGCCAGCGCGGCGACCACATGGGCCTGATCCGCCGGCGACCGGTTCTGGCTCAGCTTGCGCTTGCCTTCCAGGTTCTCGACCGCGATGTCGATACCGACGATCGCATCGAGCATCGCGCGATAGGCCGACGGCCGCATCATGCCCGGATGCCAGCCTGCCGCGTGCTCGCGCTCGGCCGACAGCCGCGTTACCAAGTCATCCAGCCAGTCCTGATCCTCAACCGCCTGCGCCGTCCCAATCGCGTGGACGGCAACGTAGTTCCAGGTCGGCACGGCGCGGTTCGGCTTTTCATACCAGGTCGGCGAGACGTAGCCGTGCGCGCCGCTGAACGCACAGCGCACGGGCGCACCGCCACCGATCGCCTGCCATTGAGGATTCTCCCGCGCGACATGACACAGCAATCGGCCGGACTGCGGCTCGGCCAAGAACGGCAGGTGGCTCGCCAGCGGCGGCTCGCCGGCCCTGGCTGGGCCGATCAGCAGGCCAAAACCGTCGGCCTGCAATGCGCGCCAAAGGGTGTCCTGATCGCGCCAGGCAAAGGTCTCGGGGGCATACATCACCAGGCTCCTAGGCAACCGCCAAGCAGGGTTCCGGCTGTCCGGACAGAAGGTCGCGCAGGCGGTTCAGCCCTTCTTCGAGGTCGCCGAGATCGGTCGGCGCGGTCACGGAGACGCGGATCGCGTGCGGTGTTTCGGCCCGCCCTGGCACAAAGAGATCCGTCGCGGCCAAGGAGAGGTTGCGGCTGCGCCCGGCATCGACGAACTCCTGGGCCCGCCACGGCTCCGGCAGCGTCAGCCAGAGGTGAAAACTGCCCGGCGCCATGCGGAACTGCGCATCCCCCAGGCACCGGCGCGCGATCGCCTGACGCCGCTCGACATCGGCGAGGATGGCGGCCGCCAGCCGTCCGGCGGTGCCGTCCTCGATCCAGTCGGCGACGATCTGGGCCAGCACCGGCGGCGCCATCCAGTTCGCCGCCCTCGCCGCGGCGCTAAAGCGGCCGACCCGGTTTTCCGGCATGCGCGCGAAGCCGACTCGCAAGGTCGGCGCCATGACCTTCGAAGCGCCGGTGACGTAGACCGTATGGTCCGGCGCATAAGCCGCCAGCGGCGGCGGCCCGTTCGGCATCAGGAACCCGTAGACGTCATCCTCGATGATCGTGACGTTGTGCGTCTGGGCGATGTCGGCGATCCGCTGACGCCGGTCCTCCGCCAACACGGTACTGGTCGGGTTGTGGATGTTGGGGTTCAGATAGACGAGCCGCGCGCCGGTCGACTTACACGCGGCCTCAAAGGCGTCGGGGTCCAGCCCCTCGTCATCCATTCTGACCGGTTTCAACCGCAGACCCATGAGGCTGGCCAGCGCCCGCGTGCCGGACCAGGTCAGCTCCTCCACCAGGACGGCTTCACCGGGGTCGGCCAGCGCCATGAAGGCTGCTGCCAGGCCGTGCTCGACCCCGTTGATCACCAGTACCGTCTCGGTCCGGGCGTCAACGCCGCGTTGGCGCAGCCAGGCCGCGCCGCTGGCCCGATGATCCCACAGCCCCGTGTGCGACTGATAGTTCATCAGCTCCGCCAGATTCGGATTGACGGCCTGGGCCATCAGCGCCTCGGAAAACGCCTTCACGGCGGGCGCGGTGGGCGGCCGGTTGATCGCCAACTCGATCGTTTGCGGACCGCCGATCGACGGCATGTCCAGCGTCGCCGCCGACCGGGCGCCGGCGCGCACGAAACTGCCGCGCCCGACCTCGCCGACCAGCAGGCCGCGCCGTTCCGCCTCCGCATAGGCCCGGCTGACGGTGCCGACCGTGACGCCCAGCCGCCAGGCCAGATCGCGATGGGGCGGCACCTTGTCGCCGACATTCAGGCGGCCGGCATAGATGTCCTCGGCCAGCGCATCGGCGATGCGCAGGTACTTCGGTCCCGGCCGATCGGCCAGCGAGGGGGTCCACGTAACCATGACAGCAGCGCTTGGGGGTCAATTGCCCGACTTAGTCTCAGATTGACCCCATATCGCACACACATTGTCCTGCGGCAATCGAAACATTGTTTGAGAGAAATCGATACAATTCCGGCACGAATCCCTCGGGGCGCGCGCAGTTCCAGGCTTTCGATGGCCAAGTTCGGGTCGCCAAGCTCGGGTCGTGCGACTAAAAGGGGATCTGGTCTCTTTCGCTTCTGGAGATACCGTTGCGTCTCTCGCCGCCGGAACGCGCCCTTACACTTGCGGTCGTGGCCGATGTCTTTACCGCGACCCCGCTGATCATATTGGGCTTTCTGTCCGGCTCGGCATCGGCCTTGAGCGAAGCGATCCGAAACGGGCTCGGCTTGCTGATCAGCCTGTTTGCGCTGGTCATGATGCTGGCGATCAACCGGCGGAAATTCAGCCAGTTCGAGTTCGGCGTCGAAAAGATCCAGATCCTGGTTCAGATCGTCATCGTCTTCGGCATCGCGGTCAGCGCCTTTGCTATGGGTGAACGGATCGCCGAGAACGTGACCACGGGCCGCGAGGCGCCAAGCTACGTCTTCTGCCTGCTGTTCGCGGCCGTTTCCTACGTCAACGTGCTGGAGAACACGTACCTGGCGGTCAGGCTGGTTCGCGAGCAAAAGCACGCGCCGTCGATCATTCTGCAAGGGCAGATCAAGAACCGGTTCATCATGCTGGCCAGCTCCGTCGCGGCGACGATTTCGACGGCGGCCATCGTGGTCAACGATCCGTCTCTGTTCCTGATCATCGATACGATCGGCGCCTGCATCGTCCTGGGCGTCACGCTTTACATCATGGTCAACATGTTGAAATCGGGCGTGCTGACCTTGCTGGATGCCCCGATCGACGAGCAGGACAAGCTGCTGGTCGTGCGCGAGGTCGTCGAAAACTTCGATCGGTGGGCAAGCATCACGACCATTCGAACCCGGCGGCTTGGCTACACCAAATACATCGAAATCGGCCTCTGCTTCGATGACGGAACGCCGATGGGTGCGGCGCTGGAAACCTGCGGCGTCATCGAAGACGGCATCAGGCGCAAGGTGTCCAACGCCTTCGTCGCGGTTTTCCCGGCGGAGCACCGGGACGGCGTCGAGCCGGACGCACTGGCGGCGCTGGAGCAAAGCCCGTGACCGTCTTCGCCATTTCCCAGGGTGCGCAGAAAGTTGGCGCCAGTGCACCCGACATGCCGGAAGGTAGTGATGCGCCTGTCGCCGGATGAACGCGCGCTGGTCCGCGCCTTCTTCGCCGATTTGGCGATGGCGGTCCCGATCATCGGGCTGGGCTTCATGTCCGGGTCCGCGTCGGGCACCGGCGAGGCGATACGCGCGACCTTGCTTTACGTCATCGACATCTTCTCGCTGGCGATATTGCTGGCCATCAACCGGCGGAAGTTCAGCCAGTTCGAGTTCGGGCTGGAGAAGATCCAGATCCTGGTGCAGATCGCGATCGCCGCCGGCATGGGCCTTAGCGCCGTTTTCATCGGCAGCCGGATCATCGCCAATCTGACCACCGACATCGAGACACCCAATTACGTCATCTGCCTGCTGTTTGCCGGCTTTTCATACATCAATGTGATGATCAATGTGGCATGTCTTCGGGGCATGGTCCGGGCGAACCGGTCCGATGGCTCCATCATTCTGCGCAGCCAGATCCGCAACCGCATCATCATGCTGGCATCGTCGGTGGCCGTGACCATTTCAACAGCCGCGGTCGTCATCCCCGACCCCGAGCTGTTCGCATTGATCGACAGTATCGGCGCGATCTTCGTGCTCGGCGCGATCCTCTACACGATGGTCACCATGCTGACCTCCAGCGTTCTGACCTTGCTGGATGCGCCGATCGACGAGCAAGACAAGCTGGTGGTCGTGCGCGAGATCGTCGATCAGTTCGACAACTGGTCCAGCGTCCCGTTCATTCGCACGCGTCGGGTGGGCTATCACAAATACATCGAGATCGGCCTCAGCTTTGACGATGGCGCGCCCTTGCAAACGGCATTTGAGACCTGCCGTTCCGTTGAAGACGCGATCAAGCAGAAGGTCGAGCATGCCTTCGTCTCGGTCTTTCCCGCCAAGGCACACGAATCCGGCGGACCCGACGCCTTGTCGGCGGCCGTTTGACGCTACTAGAACCGGTTGAAGAACGGTTCAAAGGCGCCGATGCCGTCGAACTCGACATAGGCCGTGCGCCCGATATCGCAGTGCCGGTACTGGCGCGCCAGGTCGTCGGCCGGCTCAATGTCGATCAAGACGATGGCGTCTCTCGGGCCAATGTCCGAAAGACTGGCAGCCAACGACGCGCGTTCGGTTGCCTGACCGCCCGATCCGTACACCCCGCGAACCCGGCCGGGGATCGGCGCCCGGTCGCCATAGAGATGGACTTCGACCACCTGGTCGGGGCTAAGCAGTTCGGTCGTCGCATCATCGACGGCCACCTGGATCAGCCGTCGATCGCAATCGACGAACGAGAACAGCGGCGAGCCCAGCGCGACAAACGCGCCCGGCTCGGTGAAGACCTCCCAAATGACGCTGGTCGGCGGGGCGGTCAGAACCGCCTCCGACTGCAACTCGAACGCCTGCTGTTCGCTTTCGAGACGCCTCTGAAGTTCCAGCCTGGCATTTTCGAGATCGGCAAGCTGAATGGCGGTCGACTGCCGCGCCATGGCGAGATCGTTGAGATGATCGATCAGCGTCACCCCAAGACCGGCGAAATCGGCCACCGGCAAGCGCTGGCTGAGAAGCAGCCGCTGCTGTTCGACGCGCAAGCCCCGGGCCCGAAGGCTTTCGAGATTCGCGCGCGCCTCCCCAAGCTCGGCCGTCATTTCCTCCAGGCTCGCCTGCGACGCGGCCGTACCCTGAAGACGCTGGAGGCGCTCGTTCTGAGACGCCAAATAGACAATCCGTGCCTGTTGAGCCGCGATGTTGGCATCGATTGAATCATGTTCGAACTGCAGCACAAGCCGCATGCCCGCAAGCGCGGACTGCAGCTCATCTTCCCGCTCGGCGATGAGCTGGTCATGCCAGTCCAGGTTCGCCTGCTGAGCCTCGATCGCCCGCGAGACACCCTCAATTTCGGCGGTCAGCGCGTCAATGGGAACGCGATCACTGAGCGGGTCGCGCAGGATAACCTGGCGCGCATTGTCATCGCGGGCGATCTCGACAGGCGGCGGGCTTGCTATGACCTGCCCGGCGATCGGCGCGCGCACCATGCCGAGTTCGGCCGTTACGACCGCATTGCGCACCACGAAGCCTTGGACCGCCAACCAGGCGAACGCCGCCGGAATGGCCACGATAACGATCAGGATAGCCAGCTTGAGGACAAACCGCCCTTTCAACGCTTTCAGCATCCGTTGACCAAGTGTGTTCGCCCGCTCCCCGAGTCGGGCCGATGCTTGCCCATTCGCCCCCTATCCGATAGCCCTTGGATCATAGGGTTCGATGAACCAGAAATGGCCATTCTCGGCAACCACTTTGCGAGCATGGGCCGCGGCGGTCTTGGCGCGAGAAGCTAGCTTGTCAATGACGTCTCGATCTTGACCTCCGAATGCAGCGTGCGGTGCACCGGGCATCGGTCGGCGATTTCCAGCAGCTTTGCCCGTTGGGCATCGTCCAGGTCGCCGCGCAAGGTGATCTTGCGCCGAATGCGGTCGATCTTGCCGTCTTCGGTCTCGCAATGTTCGCAATCGTCGGCATGGATCTTGTCATGCGCCAGTTCGACATGGACGCCGTCGAGCGGCAGGTTCTTGTGGCGGGCATACATGCGAATGGTCATGGACGTGCAGGCGCCGAGCCCGGCGGTGAGCAGATCGTACGGCGTTGGCCCGGTATCGTCGCCGCCCACCGACGGCGGCTCGTCAGCCAGCAGCGTGTGCCACCCGGCCGCCATCGCCTGCTGGAACTTGCCGAAGCCGGTTTCCTCGACCACAACCGTGCCCTCGACAGCTTTGGGATAGACGGTCCTCGGCGCCGCCGGATCGGCGATATAGCGGTCGGCCCAGGCCGAGACGATGTCGGCGACATAGGCGGCGTCGGTCGGCCGGCTGAGCAAATGATCGGCATCGTCCAGCGAGACGAAGCTCTTCGGATGTTTCGCGGCCAGAAAGATCTCAGAGGCGTTGTCGATGCTGACCGTGTCGTCGCCCGGCGCGTGAAAGACGATCAGGGCCTTTTTCAGTTTCGCGACCCGTTGGGCCAGCGCGTTATCGGCGATGTCCTCCAGAAACTGCCGCTGCACGCAGAAGCGGCGGCCGGCCAACATCACCTCCGCCTCCCCTTCGGCCTCGATCTCGTCTCGCGCATCGGCAAACAGATGCGAGACATGCCCCGGGTCGGACGGCGCTGCGATCGTTACGACGGCGGTGGCCTCCGGCACTTGGCCGGCGACCGCCAGGATGGCCGCCCCGCCCAGGCTGTGCCCGATCAGGATCTTCGGCGCCTCACGCGTATCGCGCAGGAAGTCCGCCGCCTTGGACAGGTCGCCGATGTTCGAGGAGAAGTTGGTGTTGGCGAACTCGCCGTCGCTGGCGCCCAGGCCCGTGAAGTCGAAGCGCAGGACGGCAATGCCGTGGCCGTTCAGCGCCTGGGCGATGCGGCTCGCCGCCAGGACATCCTTGCCGCAGGTGAAACAGTGCGCGAACAGCGCATAGGCCCGGATCGGGCCCGAGGGCGTGTCCAGCCGGGCCGCCAGCGCGTGGCCCTGGCTGCCCGGAAACTCCAGCTTTTCGCTCGGCATGGCGACCTCTCTTGCCAATGGGTGGCCGCAGTATGCCGGGCCGATCGTGGGGCGTCACTCTCGGTCGAGCGGCAGACGTCCGTTGTCGGCGTAGACGTTAACGATGCCTGCATCATCCAAAGGATCGATCCGAACCCGGCCACCCGCCGCCTCGACGATCGCGGCGCCGGCGGCGACATCCCAGATCATCGTGCTGTCTTCCGTGTGCGCATCGAAGCGACCGATACCGACATAGGCCATGGACAGCGCGGCGGCGCCGATCATGCGAACCTTGCGCCACGGCGCCACGAGCTTGGCGAACGCCGTCAGGGCCTCGGTCGAATAGTCGCGGCGCACGGTAAAGCCGGTACCCAGCGTCCCCGCCGCCTTGTTCGACACATCGGAAACGGTGATCGCCCGACCGTTCAGCCAGGCGCCCTTGCCGACCTCGCCCGAGATGAGCTCGTCGCGGTTGAAATCGTACACGACGCCGAGATGGGGTGCCTCGCCGCGCATCAGCGCGATCGAGACGCAGCACACCGGCACGCCGCGCACATAATTGCCGGTGCCGTCCAGAGGGTCGATCACCCAATGCGGCGCGGCGTCATCGTCTTTCTCGCGATGCCAGCCGGCCTCCTCGCTCAAAATCGGGTGCGGCGACAGATCATGCAGCATGCCGAGAATGATGGCCTCGGCCGCCTTGTCTCCGGCCGCCTTGACGTCCCGGCCGATGGTCGCGGTGACATCGCCCAATGCAGCCTGCTGGTCACGCAAGGCGCGGCCCGCGCGCAGCGCGGCTGCCTGTGCCAGCGCCAGGTCGGCGCCGGCCTGAAGGTCCCCCGCCATGGTGGTCAGCGTCCGGTCGCGACGGCCGTTGGCCGGTTGCGGATCACCAGGCGGTCGCGGATGTAGTCGACGATCAAATCAACCGAGGCCTCGACGTCGTGGGTCATGGTGTCGACGACCAGTTCGGCCGTTTCCGGCGGCTCATAGGGTGCGGAGATGCCGGTGAACTCCTTGATCTCGCCGGCGCGTGCCTTGCGGTACAGGCCTTTCGGGTCGCGCTGTTCGCAGGTTTCCAGGTCGGCCTTGATGTAGACCTCGTGAAAGCCGTCCTCCGCCGCCGCCTCGCGCGCCTTGTCCCGGTCGCCGCGATAGGGCGAGATGAAGGCGGTGATCACGATGACGCCGGCATCGGCGAACAAGGCCGCCGCCTCGCCCACCCGCCTGATATTCTCCACCCGATCCTCAGGCGCGAAGCCCAGATCGCGGTTCAGGCCGCGCCGGACATTGTCGCCGTCCAGCACATAGACCTGCATGCCCAGCGCGAACAGGCGCTGTTCCACCTGCATCGCCAAGGTCGACTTGCCGGCACCGGAAAGCCCGGTGAACCAGACCACCGCGCCCCGGTGGCCGTTGCGCCGGCCGCGGCCATCCGCCGTCAACAGATGCTCGACCGCCGTCAGGTTCTCCGATTTCGGTCCCTTTTGCCGGCGCTGATCGGGATAGCCCTCCAGGCTGACCGTGCCGCCGGCAACGGTCTCGTAACCGTCGATCAAGACGCAGCGGCCGGTGGCCGGATTGGCGCGATAGGCGTCCAGGCTCAGCATATCGGTGGCGCGCAGGATCACTTCGGCGACGCCATTGCGGTCGACATAATCGGCCGCTTCATCGGCCAGCGTCTGCGTGTCGATGGTGTGTTCGATCGCCTCGACCGTCACCCAGGCCTCGTCCGTCGCCAGCTTCAGGCGATAGCGGCTGCCCACGGCAAGCGGCGCGTGGCCGAGCCAGAACAGCGTGGCCCGGAACACATTGCTCAAGACCGGCGCCGACGAGACATGGCTGATGATGTCGCCGCGCTCGACAAAGACCTGTTCGTCCAGCGTGATGCCGACCGGCTGGCCGGCCCGGGCGCGGATCGGCGGCTGCGGCGCGCCCCATGCCTCCAGGCTCTTCACCGTCGCGATGCGGTTCGACGGCGAAAACACGATCTGGTCGTCGACCGAGATCTGGCCGCTTTCGACCCGGCCCGCGATGATGCGCCGGTCGTCGAACTTGTAGACGTCCTGGACCGGAATGCGCAGCGGCAGGTCCGACGGTGCCGCGATCGGGTGGAAGCCGTCGAGCGCAGTCAGGACCGTCGGCCCGTCATACCAGCTCATCTTGTAGGACGGCCGGGCCAGATTGTCGCCATGCCGCGCGCTGATCGGCACGATGGCGGTCGGCGACAGCCCGATACTGTCGAGATAGGCCGCTATCTCCTGCTTGACCTCATGGAAACGCTCGGCGGCATAGCCGACCCGGTCCATCTTGTTGACCACCACCGCAACCTGGCGCAGGCCCAAGAGGTGCAGCAGATAGGCGTGGCGCCGCGACTGCTCACGCACCCCCTCCTCCGCATCGACGACCAGCAGGGCCGCCTCCGCCAGGGCCGCGCCGCTGATCATGTTCTTCAGAAACTCGCGATGGCCCGGCGCGTCGATGATGACGTAGGGCCGGGCCGGTGTCCGGAACCAGATCTGGGTCGTGTCGATGGTGATCGCCTGATCCCGCTCGGCCTGGAACGCGTCCAGCACGAAGGACCACTCCATCGGCATGCCGCGCTTCTCGCTGACCGCCTTGACCTCTTCATACTTGCCGTCCGGCAGGCTGTCGGTGTCGTACAGCAGACGCCCGATCAGGGTCGACTTGCCGTGATCGACATGGCCGACGACGACGATCTGCAGCTGTTGGCCGGGGCCGGTCTGGGAATAGCTTGTCATGGTCACATGTACCCGCTGGTGCGCAAGCGTTCGAAACTGTCTTCGGCCTCATGGTCCATGGCGCGCCCGGCCCGCTCCGGCGTGCGCGTCACTTCAAGCTCGCGGATGATCTCGTCTATGGTCGCCGCGTCGCTGTCGATCGGGAAAGTGATGTTCTTCTCGCCCAGCGACCGATAGCGCTTGCCGTTGCGCGCGAAATAGAGCGGCACGACCGGGATGCCCTCGCGCTTGGTGTAGTGCCAGATGTCGATCTCGGTCCAATGCAGCAGCGGATGGATCCGGACATGGGTGCCGTCGGGCACCTCGGTCTTGTACTGGTCCCAGAACTCCGGCGGCTGGTCGCGGAAGTCCCAACTGCCGTCCAGCCGGCGCGGACTGAACACCCGTTCCTTGGCCCGGGTCGACTGCTCGTCGCGGCGGATGCCGGCGATGATGCCGCGATAGCCGTCGCGCGCCAGCAGCGCCCGCAACCCCTCGGTCTTGCGCGCCGCCGACCGGGTCGCCGGCGGCAAGGTCTGGTCCATCGCCTCCTCCGGCGGGCACAGCTCCACCTTCAAGGTCAGGTCCCAGTCGGCCACCAAGCGATCGCGAAAGGCGTAGACCTCCGGCAGCTCCATTTCGGTGTCGAGCTGGATCAGCGGAAACGGCACATGGCCGAAAAACGCCTTGCGTGCCAGCCACAGAAGCGCGTTGGAGTCCTTGCCGATCGACCACAGCATGCCAAGCGGCTCAAGCCTGGCAAAGGCCTCGCGCAGAATGTAAACGGAGCGCGCCTCCAGGGCGTCAAGATGGGTTGTCATCGGGGACCTTGGCTTCCCTGTGGCACTAGCCGCTTTCCGATAGACGAATCGGGCTCATTTCGCAATTGCAGCCAGCGCAACACAGATCGACTCCATTTGCATCCTTGAGACGAAAACATTTCCTCTACCACCCGCAAGGGTCGACAGCTCTCCAACATAATTTCGCCAACCTGACCTCGCCAACTCGAAAACCGATTGACCGGACGCTCGTTGCCGCCATCTCAGACCGACCTCGCAAATCTACCTGCCGCCGACCGACATGCACATCACGACCTTCAAGCTGCCCGGCATTCTTAAGATCACGCCCCGTCGGTTCAGCGATGCGCGCGGCTTCTTCACCGAGAGCTATAATCGGGCGCGCTGGCGGGAACACGGGCTCAGCGTCGACTTCGTGCAGGACAACCAGGCCTTTTCCGAGGCGGCCGACACAGTGCGCGGCCTACACTTTCAAAGCCCGCCGCACGCGCAGACCAAGCTGATCTCGGTACTGCGCGGCGCCATCATCGACGTCGCACTGGATATCCGCAGCGGTTCGCCCGGCTATGGCCAGTCAGTCAGCGTCAAGCTGACGGCCGAGGGTGGCGAGCAATTGCTGGTACCCAAGGGCTTTGCGCACGGCTATCGCACGCTGACACCGGACACGCTGGTTTTCTACAAGGTCGACGAGTTCTACGCGCCGGAGACCGAGGGGGGTGTCCTCTGGAACGATCCCGCGCTCGCGATCGACTGGACCGCCGGCGGTGCCGCACCCTTCGCCGGGCGGGCGCAGGTGGGCGACCGAGACCGGGCCTGGCCGAGCTGGACCGCGTTTCAGTCGCCCTTCGCCTTCGCTGATGCCCTGACAGTCTGACGGCTACGATCGCGGCCGACGGGGAAAGCGAATCAAGCGGGCCGGATTTCCAACAGCGCCAACCCCGGCGCCCCCGCTTCGGCAACGTAACGGTCTTGCACCGCGCCCAAGGGGCCGATCGTCGCCGCGACGTTGGTTCCGTCGATGATCAACCTGCCCTCGCCGCCCAAGACCACCAACTGGCTGACCGGCCCCGATCGCTCTCCCGTCGCGCCTGGATCGATGCTGATCTTCTGAACGACGCCGTCGGCATGTCGGTCAAGGGTGCGAACCACGCCCCAGAGGTTGCGAACCAGGCTGGGATACCGGGCCTCCGGCCGGCCTTGTTCATCTAGTTTTTCAGCAATACCCTTTACTAAATTGATCTTATTGATATCACAGACAAGGACCGCATCCGGTGTGGCGATCACGGCAAGGTCTTTGACGCCGATCGTTGCCAGGGCGACGCCATCGCCGCGCAGGTACGAGCCCGCCGTCTCGCGCGCCACCACATCGCCGATAACGACCGACCCCCCCTCGTCTTTTGGCGCGATATCCATGAGGGCGCGCCAACTGCCGATATCGTTCCACCCCAGGTCGGCGGGAACGACCGCGCCGTGCGAGGTTCGTTCCATGACGGCGACATCGATCGGCTCGGACGGCGCCCGGGCGAAGGGTTCGGCCGCTGGGCGGAAGCCGTCTTCGGTGCCCGAACCGGCGGAAATCGCCTCACCAACCGCGCGCGCGATGTCCGGGGCGGTGCGTTCCAGTTCCGCCCAAAGCTCCGACGCGCCGAACAGAAACATACCGCTGTTCCAAAACCAGCCGCCCTCTTCCAACAGGTGCGCGGCACGGTCCGGCGTCGGCTTTTCCTCAAACCGGTCGATGGCGCAAACGCCGTCATGACCTGGCAAGGCCCCACCGGCGCGGATGTAGCCATAGCCTGTTTCCGGGTGGTCCGGCTGGATGCCGAACGTGACCAGGCGGCCGGCCTCAGCGGCGTGTGCCGCCTTGCCAAGCGCCTCGCTGAACCGATCCTCGCGGCCGATGACATGGTCCGATGGCAAGACGAGCAGCAACGGGTCTTCGCCGTTGCGCAGCGCCACGCCAGCGGCAAGCGCGATGGCGGGCGCCGTGTTGCGGGCGGCCGGCTCAAGGACGAGGCTCCAATCGCGCTCTGCGCTTTCGGCCAGCGCCGCGACTACGAGGTCCCGCTGAACCTCGTTGGCGACGATAACCGGTGGCCGCTCGGCCCGGTCTTCGGGGAGGCAGCGCATCGTCCTTTCAACGGTCTCGCCCAGCAGGCTGCGCGCGCCGGTCAGTGCCAGGAACTGCTTGGGGTAGGCGCGCCGGGACAAGGGCCACAGCCGGGTTCCCGACCCGCCGGAGAGGATGACCGGCTGCAGGGCCCGGCCGCGCATGGGTGATGGATCGGTCATGGACACCGGCACTATCGAGAGGTTCCCGGGTGAGGGTTCGAGGGCAGACATAGCGCAGCCGCGCTGGCCGTGCACGATCGAACTAAGCAGCCGTGTTCGACTTGCCGTCGACGGCGCGCGCCTCTATAGACGCAGGTCATGCCTTGCCGTGTCGACATCGCGATTCCCATCCGCTTGCGGTCGCGGCATGAGGCGGCCGCTTGGCTGCCATTGAGCCGCCCATGACCATTCTGGTCACCGGCGCCGCCGGCTTCATCGGCATGCATGTGACGACGGCCCTTCTGGCCCGCGGCAACGCCGTAATCGGCATCGACAGTCTGAACGAGTACTACGCATCGGCCCTCAAACGGGCGCGCCTGGATCAGTTCGAGGGCGACTCGGGCTTTCGCTTTGTCCACGCCGATATTGCCGACGCAACGGCGGTCGGTAACCTGATCGATGCCCATCCGGAGATCACCGGCGTGGTCCACCTCGCGGCGCAAGCCGGCGTGCGGCACTCGCTGGAGGCGCCGCTGGACTATGTTCGGGCCAATGTGACGGGACAGACCGTGATGCTGGAGGCCGCGAGGCGCCTGCCCCGGCTTGAGCACTTCGTCTACGCCAGTTCGTCGTCGGTCTACGGTGCCAACGCCAAGGTGCCGTTTGCTGTCGACGACAGGGTCGACCACCCCGTCTCGCTCTACGCCGCGAGCAAACGGTCGGCTGAACTGATCGCCGAAGCCTACGCAAACCTCTACGGCATGCCGCTGACCGGGCTTCGTTTCTTCACGGTCTACGGCCCTTGGGGCAGGCCCGACATGGCCTACTACATGTTCACCCACGCCATCGCCACGAGCCAACCGATCAGGCTCTATCATGGCGGCCGGCCGCAGCGCGACTTCACCTATGTCGACGATATCGTCGCCGGCGTTCTGGCCGCGCTGGACCGGCCGCCCGGACAGAAAAACAGGCACCGCCTCTATAATCTCGGCAATCATCGGACGGAGACGGTCAGTCGGCTGGTTGCGGTGATCGAAGGCGCGCTCGGCCGCAAGGCACGGATTGTCGAGGCCCCGATGCAGCCGGGCGATGTCGAACGTACCTATGCCGACATAGAGGCCAGTCGCCACGATCTGGGCTTCGACCCAGCCACATCGATCGACGAGGGGCTGCCCCGCTTTGTCGACTGGTACCTGTCGAAAAATGGCGGGGCGTATCTGCCGGGACCGACTTGATTCCAAATGACGAGCCGTCTCGCGGCATAATGGTCAAAGCACCCGCACACCCTCGACCCAAACGGTGCGCACGATCGGCAGGCCGTCGACCAGCCGGACGCGCAGCAAGTCGGCGCGTTTGCCGGGCGCGATCACGCCGCGATCATCGAGGCCCAACATGCTGGCCGGGTTGCGCGTGACCAGCGCGATGGCGTCAGGCAACGCCAAACCGGCGTCGTTGGCGACCAGGAAGGCGGCGTGCAGCAGGCTCTTGGGCGCGTAATCCGACGACAGCGCATCCAGCAAGCCGTCCTCGGCCAGAGACATCGCGGCAATGTTGCCGGAATGCGACCCGCCGCGCACGACGTTCGGCCCGCCCATGACCACCTTGATGCCGGCGTCTCTGGCCAGGCGCGCGGCCAGGAGGCTGGTCGGGAACTCGGAAATCACAATGCCGTCGGCGACGGCCTCCGCGATATGCGCCTCCGTCGCGTCGTCGTGGCTGGCGACCGGAATGCCGCGCTCGCGGGCCCAGCCGACCACTATCTGGCGATGGCGATGGGCAAAATTGCTTTGCGCGGCTCTCAGTTCCTCGATCTCGCGATCGACTTCCGGCGCGGCGACGCCGGTGCCGAGCCGATAGCGTCGAAACCTCTTCAAATCCTGAAACTGACGCTGGCCCGGCGTGTGGTCCATCACCGAAAACAACCGCAACAGCGGATCGTCGATATAGGGCTCGGCCATCTCGACGACCGCGGCATCGGAGACCTCACAGCGCAGGTGCAGGTGGTGATCGGCCCGAAACAGCGCCTCCGCCTTGCCTCGGCGCAAAGCGGCCACCGCCTCGGCGATGATTTCGCGCCGTTCGCCGCCACGCCGGTACTCACCGACCGCCATCGCATCCAGCACGGTGGTGATGCCGGCACCAACCACCTGATTGTCATGGGCGATCATGGCCGCCAGGGGATGGGGCCAGCGAACGCTGGCGCGGGGCACCAGGTGCTTTTCGACGTTGTCGGTATGCAACTCGACCAGGCCCGGCAGCAGAAAATCGCCCTCGAAATCGACCGCGGACGCCGGTGACGGGCCGTCGCCGCCGACAGCCTGGATGACACCGGCGTCGACGTGCAAGCCGCCATTAACGATCGCCGTCTCGGTAACAATCCGGGCATTGGTGACGACCAGGCTGGCCATGGTCCTAGGGCTTCCTTCTCAAGCCGCGCAAGGGCGCGCACCAGCCGATCATAGGTCGTGCGCAGATGTTTTCACAGATGGGCTCGGCGCATTGCAGCTGGCCGGGGAGCGATACGGTGGTGCCTTGGACAAACGGTCACGCGTGCACGATGCCGGCAGCCGTGATGCCGTTCCGGGCCAGCACATTGCGCGTATCGACGACAAGGGGTACGCGGTCGACCAGCGCCTGATAGTCGACGCCGTCATGATCGGTCACGATCACCGCGGCATCGAAGCCGTCCAGCGCCGGCGGCGGGTTCCACGACAGGACCTCGTGACCCTTCAGGTGCGGATAGTGCCGCAAGCTCGGCAACTCCTGCAGATAGGGATCGATGAAGGCGATTTCGGCACCTCGCCCGGCGAGCAGGTCGGCGATCTTCAAGGCCGGGCTTTCCCGCGTATCGCCGACATTTTTCTTATAGCCGACGCCGACCAGCAGAATGCGCGCACCGTTCAGCCCGCGCGCCGCCTGGCGGTCCAACGCCTGGGCGAGCCGGTCGACCACATAGGCGGGCATCGCGGTATTGACCTCGCCCGCCAGTTCGATGAAGCGGGTGGCGATATCGTACTCGCGTGCCTTCCAGGTCAGATAGAAGGGATCGATCGGGATGCAGTGGCCGCCCAGGCCCGGCCCGGGGTAGAACGGCATAAAGCCGAACGGCTTGGTCTTGGCGGCGTCGATCACCTCCCAAATGTCGACCCCCATGGCGTCGAACACGACCTTCAACTCATTGACCAGGGCGATGTTGACCGCCCGGAAGATGTTCTCGGTCAGCTTCACCGCTTCGGCCGTGTCGGGAGACGAGACCGGCACGGTGCGCGGCACGATCTGGCCGTAGAGCGCGACGGCAAGCGCCAGCGCCTGGTCGCCGTCGGCCCCGACCACCTTGGGGATCGAGCCGGTCGAATGGTCGATATTGCCGGGGTCCTCGCGTTCCGGCGAATAGGCGAGGAACAGGGTATCGTCGGATGTCAGGCCGGCGGCCTCCAGGATCGGTTTCACCTCGCCAGTCGTGGTGCCGGGATAGGTGGTCGATTCCAAAACCACGAGACATCCCGGCTTCAGGTGCGGGGCGATCGAGCGGGTGGTGTCGCAGACATAGGACAGGTCCGGCTCGCGATGGCGCGTCAGCGGCGTCGGCACGCAGAGGATGACGACATCCGCGTCGGCCACGCCTTCAGGCTCGCCGGTCGCCTCGAACCTCCCCGACCCTGCCATCGCCTGCACGTCGGCGGCTGCGATGTGGGCGATGTAGGACCGGCCGGCGGTCAGATCAGCCACCTTCTCCGGGTCTACATCGATCCCGACCACCGGAAAGCCCTTGAACGAGAACGCAAGCGCGAGCGGCAAGCCGACATAGCCGAGGCCGATGATCGCGACCTTGGCCGTTCCGTCTTGGATGCGCGCCGCCAGCCGTTCCGAAAGCGCGGACGTTGATGGGGCTGCTGTCATTCGGGGCTCCTCGGCGTCGCGGGCGCTCTGCGCCCCCAAGGCCAGGCTGCCTACCACGGGAACCCTCAGCGGTCGAGCGTCGCCCGGCGCGACGCAGACTACCAGCAGAGCGGCCGCGACCATTCAACGCTGGACCGGGGCGCGCGGTTGTGCTGGGTTCCTGGCGCCGCCCGACAAGGGCGATCCGTCTTGTTGCACATCCGGGATATACCGATGATTGAACGGGCCAGCCGCACCGCCAACCGGGCCTTCGGCTTTCTAGCAGCCTTTCTTCTTCTCATCAGCTTTGCCGCAAAGGGCCAGGAGACCGACATGGAAAACCTACTCTATCTAGACCTTGACGATGGCCGCGTGGTGATCGAGCTGCTGCCAGACCTGGCACCCGCCCATGTCGAGCGGATCCGCACGCTCGCCCGCCAGGGCTTTTACGACGGCATCATCTTTCATCGGGTGATCGACGGCTTCATGGCTCAAACGGGCGACCCGACGGGCACCGGCCGCGGCGGCTCGGACTTGCCGGACCTGCAGGCGGAATTCAGCGACGCCCCGTTCGAACGCGGCACCCTGGGCATGGCCAGGTCGGCCAGCCCGGACAGCGCCAACAGCCAGTTCTTTATCAATTTCGCCCGCGCCGACTGGCTGGACGGCCAGTACACGGTCTGGGGCCGCGTGGTCGAGGGCATGGACCTCGTCGACCAGATCCAGCGCGGCGAGCCGCCGGCAGAGCCGGACCAGATCGTCCGCATGCAGGTTGCCGCGGACGTCGAAAACGCCAACTGAACCCGCGCCGAGTGACGCTCGCATGATCGGAGTTGCCGACACCAGCCTGACCGAGGCGGAGATCGAAGCGGCCGTACAGGTGCTGCGGTCGGGCATGCTGCGCCAGGGGCCGCAGGTCGCTGCTTTCGAGCAAGACTTCGCGGCCTTCGTCGGCGCGCGACACGCGGTCGCCAGCATCAATGGGTCCACCGCGCTGCACATTGCCTTTGAGTGTTTCCTGAAACCAGGCGACGAGGTTCTGGTCCCGTCTTTCACCTTCATCGCCACGGCGACGATGGTGATCGCGGCCGGCGGCGTGCCGGTGATGTGCGATGTCGATCCGGAAACCTGGCTGATCGACCTGGACGATGCGGCGGCGAAGACCACCGATCGGACCCGGGCCATCGTGCCGGTGCATCTGTTCGGCAATGTCTGCGACATCGATGCGGTCACCGCCTTCGCCAATCGCCACGATCTGAAGACCGTGTGGGATGCCGCGCAGGCCCATGGCGCCACTTTCGACGGCAGGGATGTCGGTAGTTTCGGCGACTATGTCACCTACTCGTTCTATCCGACGAAGAACATGTTCGTCGGCGAAGGCGGCATGACCTGTACCGACAAGGACGATTGCGACGGCCGCATGCGCCTGCTGCGGGAACACGGCATGCCCAGCCGCTATCGCCACACCATGCTGGGCTACAACTATCGCATGACCGATATTGCGGCCGCGATCGGTCGTGAACAGTTGAAGCGACTGCCGGACATGCTGGCACGCCGGCGACGCAACGGCGAACGGCTGCTGGCCGGCCTGCACGGTTTGCCGGGGCTGACACTGCCGACCGTGACACCGAGGGCGCATCACGCCTGGCACCAGTTCTGCGTGCTGGTCGACAAGGAAGGGTTCGGCCTCGACCGCGACGAACTGGCCGCCTTCCTACGCGAAAACGACGTCGGCAGCGCCGTTCACTACCCGATGGGCCTGCACCAACAGCCTGTGTTCGTCGAGATGTATGGCGCCCAGCATCTGCCGGTTACGGAACATCTTTCAGAGACCATCTTGGCGCTGCCGGTCCATCACGGCTTGTCGGACAGCGACATCGACCAGGTGGTGGAGGTCATCCGCGAAGTGGCAGCCGATTGATTCTCAGAGTGTTCGTCGCACGATCTGATCTACGTTCGGTTAACGGCACGTATCGTACGACTGTCGGCCGCGTAGAGCTTTAATAAGAGATCGCTATGCGAATGCGCGCTTGGCATGGAACAAAGCGGTTTGTTGTCGGCATTGCGCTTATCGTGCTGGCCGGCTGCGTGCAGACGCCGGAACAACGGCTGCTGCAGGAACTGGCCCAGACACCCTGGCCCTACGACCCGGTCGCCTATGCCCAGCAAACGACCGGGCTGGAGCGCGGCATTGGCTTCCCTCTCAGTTCCGGCATCAGGCCGACCCTGCACGAAGTCGGCGTGCAATGGATCCCGGTGCCCCAACTGTTCGACGTCTCGGTCGTGCTCGACGCATCGCGGCGCCCGACCGCCAGTTCGCTGGACGAGTTGACGGACTTCGGTGAATTCTGCGTGCGCTACGGCACGGAGATTCTGCGCCTTGCGGTTCCGCCTGAGTATTGGGCCCAGGTGCGCCTGTTCAGCTTAACCTACCGGGGCGGCACCGATACTGGCCCCGTACGTGCGACCGATCTCGGCTTCGGCTTCCTGGTCTATAACGGGCGTTGCACGCTTGCGCCGCCCTATCCCGTCGCGCTGATCCTTGAGGTTCAACTGCGGGTCGCCCAACCATTGGATGCGGACGACGGTTGAGGCGCTTGGCGAGCCGGGGCCCCTTCTATCGAGACGCCCGCACTGCGCCAACTTGAAGACCGTCTGGTCGCCTGTCACCATGCCGAGAAGGTGAACCGACCGAGAGACCTGTTGTGGCGCACGGCCAGCTTGAAATCGACCATGTGTTCGTCTTCACCGAACCCGCGGCCGTACAGGAAATCGAGCGGCTGAATGCAGCCGGCCTCGTCCAGTCAAACCGAAGGCGGCATGTCGGCCAGGGCACGGCTAATGCCTGTTACTGCTTCGACAATGCGTATCTTGAGTTGCTCTGGGCCGTCGGCGACACGGAGTTGGCGGCGCCGGTCGTCGCTCGCACCCGGCTGGGCGAGCGGTCGCGCTGGCCCAAGACAGGCGCTTCGCCCTTCGGCCTGGCGGTAAGGCACAAGGACGGCGGGACGCTGCCGTTTGAGACCTGGCCCTATGAGGCCCCCTTCCTGCCAGCCGGCCTGTCCTTGCCGGTCGCGGTCGCCAGCGACGATCCGGCACAGCCGATGCTGTTTCAATCGCCGGGCACCGCAAGACCGGACCAATGGACGAACGGGCGTGGCGGTGAACGTCAAGTGTCGGCGGGGTTGGCGGAAATCACATCGGTGGAACTCGCCTTCCCGGCCGGCATCGAGCCCGCGGAAACGTTCAAACGCCTGGCCGACGACGGCTTGATCGCGTTGAAGCATCGGGCAGCCGAACCGGCCATGACGTTGATCATCTCGCGGTCGGATGGCGGGCTGCCATGCGCGCTGACCCTGCCAGCCTGCCACCTAATTGGTTAGAGTGGCGACGATCGGACGGCGTCCAAAATCTGCTGGAGGTGGCCGATGAAAACTGTCGGTGCGTTAGTCTTTCCCGGGTTCGAGGTGCTGGACCTCTATGGCCCGTTGGAGATGTTCGGCCTGCTGATGGGCGAGATGGATATCCGCATAGTGGCCGAGCAGGCCGAGCCGATCGCCAGCGGTGCCGGTCCCCGCACCGCCGTTGACGATTTGATGGCCGACCGCGACGATTACGACATCATTCTGGTACCTGGCGGTGGCGGCACGCGCCAGGAAGTCAACAATCAGCCTCTGCTCGACTGGATCGTCCGCGCCTCGGCCAAGGCTGAACTTGCGACCGCGGTCTGCACCGGCAGCGCCCTTTTGGCCAAGGCCGGTGTCCTTGATGGTCGCAGGGCTACAACCAACAAGGCCGCCTATGCCTGGGCGACCGCGCAAGGCCCGAACGTGACCTGGCAGCCCCAGGCGCGCTGGGTCGAGGACGGCAAGTTCATGACCTCATCCGGCGTTTCGGCGGGCACCGATATGGGGTTGGCGATCATCGCCCGTCTGTTCGGGACGGAGAAGGCCGAACAGATCGCGCTCGTCGCAGAGTATGAATGGCATCGCGACCCGAGTTGGGATCCGTTCGCGAAGGTCCACGGCCTGGTGTGAGCCGCCGCGCGACTAGCCGGCGAAACGGATGTCAGCTGTCGAACCCGAAAACACCGTAATGGGTGATGCCGGGGCCCTTGTAGGCGAAAATCCGGCCCCCTGCCGCCTTGTAGCGATGGCAGAAGCTGTAGTCCTCGCCGAGATAGCTGGTGCCGTCTTCGCCGACGATATTGTTGAAATAGCCTTTCAGCTCGCTTTGCGCACTCGGCAAGCCGAAGGCATAGGCCCTCACCTGACCTGACCGGTCGATCTGCTGAAAGACCTCACGCTTCAGACATAGAAAGCCGCCGCCAATCCTGTCGACCTCTAGGATGCAATTGTCCTGACCTGTCGGCGGACCTATCAAAGGCGCGGTCGCGTGCCGTGCGGCGCGCGGCTCTAAACCCGCTTTGGCATGGCCGGCATAGGCCTCCAGATCCAACCGGCGTTGCGGTAGGTAGATGCCAACCATAGGCCGATCGACCTCCACGATCCGCATCGCAACCGCGGGCGCGACCGCAACGTCATCATCCTGCATGATCAGCAGGTCTGCATCGCCGCCGAGGAAATAGGCGGTGAGCCTGTTGCGCGCCACGGCGGGCTCGGCATAGCTGACGGCGACGAAGTCGGCCTCGATCCCGATCCTCGACAACGCCTTCATGGTGTCGATGACGGAGGCCATGACCTCGACCCGCACATCGCCTCGACCCGACGGCATTCCGATGATCGCTTGCATGGGGCTTTCCCGTCTGAGACCGATGGCGTGTGTGAGTTGGGTTTGGTCCGGGGACAGTCTAGGCCGAACGAACCTCAACCGGCAGCTTTTCGCGCGCACGTCGCGCCGATGCTTACGTCAATCCCGCCAAACCTCCGGCTTCTGGTCCCATCACGTCGCCGAGCACTATTGAAACCCCTTGACGATTTCGCGTTAGAGGGGAAGCTGATCGTGGAGAAAAAGTGATTCGGGAGGATCGCATGTCCAAACGATTGGCGGCTGAATTCCTGGGCACACTATGGCTCGTGCTCGGCGGTTGCGGCGCGGCGATGTATGCGGCGGCCTTTCCCGATGTCGGTATCGGCTTGCTGGGCGTCGCGCTGGCCTTTGGCCTTACCGTGCTGACAATGGCCTATGCGGTTGGCGGCATCTCGGGCGGCCATTTCAACCCGGCGGTGACGCTGGGTCTGGTAGCAGCGGGTCGCCATTCCGCGTCGGACGCGATCCCTTACATCATCGCCCAGGTCGTCGGCGCCATCGCGGCGGTCGCCATCTTGCATGTGATCGCCGTCGGCACGGCCGGCTTCGACGTGACCACGGCGACCTATGCCGCAAACGGCTTCGGCGAGGCCTCACCAGGCAGCTACGACGTGCGCGCGGGTTTCCTGATGGAAGCCATCATGACCTTCTTCTTCCTGATCATCATCATCGGCGTCACGCACCCGAAGGTTCCGCCTGGCTTTGCGCCGATCGCCATCGGCCTGGCGCTGACGCTTATCCACTTGATCTCGATCCCGGTGACCAACACATCTGTCAATCCCGCGCGCTCCACGGGCCCGGCCCTGTTCGCCGGCGGCATCTATCTCAGCCAACTATGGCTGTTCTGGCTGGCGCCGATCGTCGGCGGGGTCTTGGCCGGCCTGGTCAGCCGGTGGCTGAAGCCGGACGAGAGCGCGGACTGATCAAGGGAGGCGCCGTCCGGCCCTTAGCCGTCCGGCGCAAAGGTGATCAGCGTGGCGGCCTCATTCGTCGTTGGTCCCACGGCCATGGGACAGGCGAAGCCGGGGATGATCTCTAGGTCATAGAGCTCACCGATCTTGCCGTCGATGCGCAACCAGTCGACGCAAGTGCCGGTGGCAAGATCGATGATCTGGATGCCGCACCAAGGCTCGGAATCAGCCGCCTGCAGCTTGCCGTCCAGGGCGAGCCCCTCAAAGCGCTTGTAACGGGGTTTCGACAGGCCGACAAAGGCCAGGCCGCCGTGGAAGGCCAGGCCTCTCAGGAACCCGGGACAGAACACCAACGGCTCGAAACTGCCGGCACCGCCGTCGCCCGGCTTGACCACGCCCAACTCACCGGTGCCAGAGTTCAACACATACAGCTTGCCGTCATGGAGGCGCGGCGAGTGGGGCATCGACAGGCCGGTACAGACAATCTCGCCGCTGTCGACGTCGATGACGATGCCGCCATCCGAGCGCCGGTCCCGCCAGCCATCGATCGTATCCGAGCGGCTGACGGCCGTGGCATAGCGCGGGCGCCCGTCCTCCATGGCCAGCCCGTTCAGGTGGCAGCGGTCTTCGTCGATCAGCGCGGAGATGAAAGGCGGCCGCCAGATCGGCTCGAAGCTGTGCCGCGCGGAGACGGTTGCCAGGCAGTTGTACCTGGTGTTGACGAAGATGGGCCGGCCCTCGCCGTCCAGTCCGACATCGTGGGCGTCCAGCCGGCCGGTAACGTGGACCGTGCGCGGCACGTAACAGGCGTCGAAGACGTTGTTCACCCGCTGCTCCGGCTCCAACACGTTTTCAAAGCGCAGGATCTGATAATCGCCGGTCAGCGTCAGCCCACCACGATCATCGAGGCAGAGGCCCATGGGCTTGGGCATGCCCGCCTGGTGGATGTTGACCCCACCCTGCGCATTGCGACCGATGAAATAGAGCAGGCCGGACTGATAAGAGGTAAAGGCCAGGGAGACGTTCAGCTTAGCCAAACGGTTGGCCAAACCACCCGACACCGAATAGTCGACCTCGCCGGCAGCGGGCTGGCCGGCGCCACCTTGGGCTGCCGGCGCCGGCGCCCCGGCATCGACGCCGACAGGTTCGAACCCGGATATCAACTGGTTGCCATCGCCGGACCGGTTGTCAGACGGGCTTCCCGCGCTTAGCAGCCCCGCCTTATCGTCATCAGACGCCATGTCCCGCACCCTTCTGCACTTCGCTCTCTCACATTTACCGGCGCAGCATCGGTCCCGCCAGCCATCTTTTGAACCGAAGCGGTCATGCCGCGGCGCTCAATGGCCCGGCGGACCCTCTTGATACTGCGGCACCCCGTCCGGAATCGTCTCCCACGACGCTTTCGAGCCGACATAGATGTGCATGCGCAGCGTCACGCCCGGATCGCCGTCGACACAGCCCAGCGTAACGCCGATCACCCTGCCCTCGAACGTGCCGCACAGGGTCGAGCCGCAGACGCTGCAGAACTGCAGGCCGGCGCCCGCGTTCGAACTGTAGCTGGTCAGCAGATCCTCGCCCGCGACCCAGGAGAACGCGTCCGGGTTTAGGAACGCGAAAGCCGACGCCTGTGCGCTGAACGCCTTGCGGCACATCGAGCAATGGCACGAGCGCGCATCGTACAGCTCCCCATCGATCTTGTAGCGGACGGCGCCGCAAAAGCAGGATCCCTCGATCGACACGTGTTGGCTTCCCTTCCTGTTGCGGGATCACACCGCGTTCTGGATGGCGGTCTTTCCCATGCGGGCGGTGTGCGGTTGGGGTTATTCGGCCCGTGTGTAATGCCAGGTCACGAAGCCGCCGTCTTCCATCAAGGTCAAGCCACCACCGCCGCAGGCAAAGCCGCGTGATCGTTGAACCGCGCCTGGAGGACCGCCCCACCACCTGGACCGTTCAATGCCTGGCGATCATAGGCGTCGCGTGTCGCCATTTCCTCTCCGATCATGACCGGCTTGCCGCCACATCGGGCCCTGGCGAAATCCGCCGAAATTGCAGCCCATCCCGACAACGAAGATGAGCAACTTGGTTTTCCGCCAGCCGCCAGTACTGTGCCAGGCCGACTTGGCCGCCTTCTCGGGGGAATGATACCCTGTGTCATCGGCATCGGCGAAAGGCATCGGAAATGGGCGAGTTCAGTGACACGTTCGCACCACGGGGCATGCGCGAGACGACATCCTACATCGTCGTCCACACGACCGCATCCGGGACGTCATCGACGCCCGAACAAGTGATCGACTATTTCTACACGTCCGAGGCAAACGGCGGACCTCCCGGTGGGCCTTGGAAAAGCTGCGGCTATCACGATCTGATCGCCAAGGATGGCAGGATCGTGCATGCGCTGCATCCATTGGCCATCGGCGCTCATGTCGGCGATGTAGGCGGGAAGAAAAAGAAGAAACTCGGCATGAACAGACGCGCCTACGGCATTTCCTGGGTCGGTGGCAGGACCAAGCTGGATATCACCGATGCGCAATGGGACAGTCTTGGGCGGCGGGTTGCCGAGATGGTGCAGCGCTGGCCGGGCGCTGAAGTGGTCGGCCATCGCGACCTGATCGCCGAATTCGGTGGTTCGGCCAAGTCCTGCCCCTGGTTCGATGCCCGCATCTGGTGGGCGGAAAACCGCAACCGACTGCTTGGACAGGATGTGCCGGTGGATGAACCGGACATCGTGGAGGATGTCGGCGACGCCGACGACGATACCGACGCGGTGCCTGCGACCCTGCGCCGGGGCATGCATGGTCCCGATGTGCGGCGCCTTCAGGAGAAGCTAATCGGCCACGGCGCCAGCATTGCCGTCGACGGCGCTTTCGGCCCTGCGACCGACACGGCGGTGCGTGCTTTCCAAAGCGCCAAGGGCTTGGATGTCGACGGCATCGTCGGATCCAATACCTGGGCGGCGCTCGGCTGACGCTGGCGCGAGAGGCGACGCTGGCCATCACTGTATCTGATGACGTCGCTGGTTCTCTAAGGGTTCGGTCTCGCGCCGGCCCGTCTGGGCGTGGGGTAATCCGTCGGATCGCGCACCTGACTGAAGTTGGTGATGCTGTGGGGTTTTTCAGCCGGCACGCACACCATGTTGACGCACACGATATTGCCGAACACGTTGCGTGGATTGCGTTTGAAATTGTCGGCATTGAAAAAGCGCGCTATGTCCCAAAAACACGCATAGCCAAGGTCCATGAGCGATCGGATTAGCCGTTCGGAGTTTTCGCCCGCCGGCTCGTTTTCGACATAGAGCAGCGGCCGATTGCGGCCGATCAGTTCGAGGGCGCCTTCGATGACCGGCACCTCCATGCGCTCGGCATCGATCTTCAGCAAGGATGCCTTGTCGGCGGCCGGAATGTCATCGAGCCGCATCAGTGGCACCGGCGCACCGCCGCGGGGCGAATCAAGTTCGCGGGCAAAAGGCTCAAGTTCCAAAGAACCGTAGTTGCCCGAGGCCTGATAACCGATGTTCGGAACGTCCAGCCAGCCGGCGGATTTGCCGGCACCGGCATTGATCGCGACGACATTCTCACAGCCGTTCATCACCAGGTTGGCCGACAACAGCCGAAAAACGAACGGTTGGGGTTCCAGCGCCACCACCCAGCCCTTCGGCCCGACCATACCGGCCATCGCCAAGGTATGCGTACCGACATTCGCCCCAACATCGACAACGACCATGCCCGGTCGGATCAACTGCGACAGGACAAAAATCTCGCTTTGCGTCCACTCGCCATATTCGATCAGCGATCTTCCGATAACGGCATCGGCCTTCACGACGTACATGTCGCCGAAACGGGTTGACGTTTTGGTAGCGCGATTGTCCATTGCCGAGCGGTCACTTCGAGGTGGAGCGCGATGCCACAGCTTACCCACCTTATGCTGATCCTCCAGCCAGCCAAGTGTACAAACGACGAAATCAACGCCGAGCTCCTAGCGTGAAGTTTGGCGCAGATTTGGCACAAATCAAAAACACGTTCAGCGGAAATCAGCGGAAATTCAATAGGTTACAATCCACTCCATTTGAGTGAAATTCTCCCGAACTTCACTCAACAGATCCAGCTAACCCATTGAAGAGAATGGTGCCCAGGGACAGAATCGAACTGCCGACACGAGGATTTTCAGTCCTCTGCTCTACCAACTGAGCTACCTGGGCTTCTTGCGCGGTGGCGCGGGCGCCGATGGGCGGCGCGGGCTGGTGTATAGGGAATGGCCGGGGCGTTGTCCAGAACGGAGTTTCCGAGGCTGAACGGTCGCCGGCGCCCGTGACGTCCGGGTCCGAATAAGGCACCAAAACCATGGACATAAGGTCGCCTCGCGCGGCATGTTGGGCCGATAACAATCCGAAACCGAATCCGGAGCCCGACGCCATGCGCCCCATCCGTTTGCTGGCCCTTGTCCTGATCCCACTGGTGGCCGCTTGCCAGCAGGTCGCCACCCAGCCCGCGCCGCCGACGCTGGACTCGCTTTACGGCTATTGGGAAGGCGAGACCACGATGGTCAGCGACGGCCCGCCGCGTGCGGCCTTCGCCCTGATCGAGCCGGAGCCCGACGGCGGCCTGTCGGTGCATTGGCGCAATGTCAGCGTCGGGCTGGACGGCTCCATCATCCAACGCGAGGGCGATCTTGACTTCGCCGCCACCGAGGCGGGCTGGAGCGCCATCAACGAGCCGGCCGACATCGGTGCGGTTGCCGTCTTCGATGAGGGCATTCTCACTGTGACCCTCATCGGCATCGACGAGGATGGGCGCATCAACCGCCAGACCTATGACCGCACGGTCCTGCCGGACGGCATGCTGCGGGTCATCTACAACCGCTATGTCGACGGCGAACTGCGGCGCACGATCGAGGCGGTCTATCGCCGCACGGCGGAGCCCGACACGCTCTAGGCGATCCACCTGCGCCGCCATTGCTGGACCAGATTGACGGCGGTGACACGGTTTTCCGCCCTCGATCTTGGTGCAAGGCGTCAACGGGTTGGAATTGAACATCGATATCTTTCTCGGCTCCAGCACACATCTGGCCCCCTCGCACAGATGCGCGAGGGGGCTTTTCGATCCTGACGGAACGATATCACCGGCTGGATCATAGAATTTCCTAATGCTCTTGCCTCAGTAATCCGTTTATTGAATGATTGGGCGCGAGGCGCTTGCCCCCCGGGCGGCGTCGATAAGCCAAATCATTCAGGAGGGGTGAACAATGGGGCTCAAGTTCCTAACCGCGGCGGCCGTGGCGGCGCTGATCACCGTGCCGGCTGTGGCGCAAGACAACTATCCGGACCGGCCAATCGACCTGATCGTGGCGTTCTCGCCGGGCGGCGGCACGGATGTCGCGGCCCGCGCGATCCAGCCCTATATCGAGGCCGAACTGGGCACGACGATTACGGTGGTGAACACGCCGGGCGCCGGCGGCGAGATCGGCTTCACGGAACTGGCGGAATCCGATCCCGACGGCTACACGATCGGCTTCATCAACCTGCCGGCTATGTTCGCCTATTCGTTCGAGCGCGACACGCGTTATGACGTCAACAGCTTCACGCCGATCGCCAACCTGGTGACCGATCCGGGCATCTGGGCCGTGCGCTCTGACAGCGAGTTCGAAACCTTGCAGGACGTCATCGACTTCGCCGTCGAGAACCCCGGCGCGTTGCCGATCGGCACCACCGGTTCCGTCGGCTCGTCGGAGCATCTGGCGCTCTTGGTCGTCCAGCAGGAAACCGGGGCGACGTTCAGCCACGTGCCGTTCGGCTCGACCGCGCCGATGCGCACTGCCCTGCTGGGCGGCCATATCCCGCTTGGCGCCTTCAACCTGTCGGAAGGCATCGAATTTGCCGAGGAAGGCCAGTTGCGCATCCTGGGCGTAATGTCGTCCGAGCGCAGCCCGATGGCGCCCGACATCCCGACCTTTACCGAGCAAGGCATTGAGGTGCTGGGCGGCTCGTCGCGCGGCATTGCCGGGCCCGCCGGCCTGTCCGACGAGGTCATCGAGACCCTGTCGGCGGCGATCGGCGCAGCCTTGACCAACCCGGAATATGCCGCAGCGGCGGAGGCCGCGAACATCCCGCTGAACTACATGCCGGCAGCGGAATACGCGGCCTTCCTGACCAGCACGGACGCGGATCTGGCCGTAGTCTGGTCGGAAACGCCCTGGCGGCAATAGCCGATCTGAACTGACGTTAGCGGGCGGTGGTTTGAGACCACCGCCCGCCCCCGTTCGGCACCAAATGAGATGAATCAAAAGCAAGTCGAGATCGCGTTCTGCGCCGGCTTCCTGACGCTCTTGATCGGCGGCTGGATATCGCTGGCCGACATTCCGGCACAGGCGCGCCTGTTCCCGCGCATGATCATCGGCTTCACCGCCGTTTTCACCGTGGCGATGGCGGTGCGGGCGGTCTGGGCACTGCGTGCCGACGCCGTCGATCAGGGCTGGCAGATGTTCGAAAGCGTCGGCCGCTGGGCGATCGCGGTGGTGACCTTGCCGATCTACGTGTTTGGCGTCTCGACCATCGGCTATTTCACCTCGACGCTGATCTTCATCCCGGCCCTGGCCCTCATCCTGGGCTATCGCCGCCCGCTTGTGGCGATTGCGATCGCACTGGTGTTCGATATCTTGATCTACATCGTTTTCATCCGGGTGTTCGAACGGCGCTTGCCGGCGGACATCGTTGTCGGGCTCTGACGGGGCGCGTCGATGGAGCTTTTCTTCGATGCCTTCGTCGAGGTGCTGCGGGTTCAGAACCTGATCGCCATCGTGCTCGGCACCTTGATGGGCATGGTCGCGGGCGCCCTGCCCGGCCTGACGGCGACCATGACCATCGCCATCCTGATCCCGCTGACCTTCTCCATGAGCCCGCTGGTGGCGCTCGGCATGATGGCCGGGATCTACAACGGCGCCATGTATGGCGGCGCCATCCCGGCGATCCTACTGAAAATCCCAGGCACACCGCCCTCGATCGTCACCACCTTCGACGGTAACCCGCTGGCCCAGCAGGGCAAGGCCGGCTATGCGCTGAAGATCGCCTGCTGGTCGTCGGCAATCGGCAGCATAATCTCCGCTATCGCCCTGATCACCATCGCGCCGCAACTCGTGAAGGTCACGTTGTTGTTCGGCCCGGCGGAGTATTTCTGGGTCGCACTGTTCGGCCTCAGCAGTATCGCCGTCCTGCTCGGCCGCGATCCGGTCAAGGGGTTCGTCGCCGCCGGCATCGGCCTCTTGCTCAGCATGGTCGGCATCGACACCGTCTCGGGGCACGAACGGTTCACCTTCGACAACCGTTACCTGCTCGACGGGCTGGAACTGCTGGTCGTCCTGACCGGGCTCTACGCCATCCCGCCGGCCGTCCGCATGGCGGAAAGCGGCCTAAAGCGCGGCATGAGCGGCAGCGACTTGCGCTCGACGCGCGGTGCCGCGATCTGGCGCGAAATCCCCCGCTTCATCCCGACCTGGATCCGCGCCGGCGTGATCGGCGTGCTGGTCGGCATCCTGCCGGGCACCGGCGGCTCCATGGCCGCCTTCATCGCCTATAACGAAACCAGGCGCGCCTCGAAGGACCCGGACAGCTTCGGCAAGGGCAACCCGCAGGGCGTCGCGGCCGCCGAATGCGGCAACAACGCCGACAACGCCGCCGCCATGATCCCGGCGCTGACCCTGGGTATTCCCGGCAGCGGCGTGGCTGCTGTGATCATGGCCGGCCTCTTGGTCCACGGGCTGCAGCCCGGGCCGCAGCTCTTCCGCGAGAATGGCCTGATCGTTTACGGCTTCATGATCCAGATGCTGCTGACCGGCGCGCTCTTGTTCTTCTTCGGCGGTGCATTTGCCGCGCGGGTCTTCGCCCAGGTTCTGCGGGTGCCGCCGATCCTGCTGTCGCCCCTGATCATCGCGCTGGCCGTGGTCGGCATCTACACGCTGAACAATTCGATCTTCGAGGTCTGGCTGATGCTGGTCTTCGGCGCGGTCGGCTATGTGCTGGACCGGGTCGGCATCCCGCTGGCGCCGGTCATTCTGGGGCTGATCCTGGGCAGCCTGGCAGAGCAGCAGTTCCGCCTGGCGCTCTTGATCTCTGGCGGCGACTGGACCGCCCTGTTCTCATCGCTGGTCAGCTGGATCGTCATCGCGCTGACGGCGATGGTGCTGTTCTATCCGATTATCCGCGCCCTGCTGGCACGCCGGCGCGCGGTCGAGGCTTGAGCCATGAGCGACTTCGTTCTCAACCCCAGACTGGTCACGGCCACCTTGCCGGTCGGCGACCTGCCCCTATGCCGTGTCCTGGTGATGGACGACAGCCGCTACCCCTGGCTGTTGCTGGTGCCGCGCCGGCCGGATGTGGAGGAGCTGTGGGACCTGACCCCCGCTGACCGCACGCTGTTGGTCGAGGAGATGGCGGTCGCGGCAGAGGTCATCCGCGATGCGTTCGGCGTCACTAGGATCAACAGCGCCGACATCGGCAACCGCGCGCCGCAGATGCATATCCACGTCGTCGGCCGCACCAGCAGTGACGCCGCCTGGCCCAAGGTCGTCTGGTCGCGGCCGTACGAGCATTGGTCGGACGATGCGGCGTTCCGTGAACGTCAGCGGCTGTTTCAAAAGTCGTTCGGCCAGCGCGCAGATCTCTCCCCCATCGAGGACCATACCGACCCGGGTGTGGCCAAGCTGTAAGGGGGTGTGAATGAACCTGCGCCAGCTAGAGGCCTTCGCCGCCGTCATGTCGGCCGGCAGCATTACCGGGGCGGCGCGACTGCTGGACCGGTCCCAGCCTGCGGTGACGCGCCTGATCAAGGAGTTGGAGGCCAGCGTCGGCTTCACCCTGTTCGACCGCACCGGCGCCCGGGTAACGCCGACCAGCCGCGCCCTGCAACTGCATGAGGAGGTCGACCGGTCGCTGATCGGGCTCAGCCGGATTCAGGAGCGTGCCGCCGCCATCGCGCGGGCGGAGGAACGGGCGCTGCGCATCGCCGCCATCCCGGCGCTGGCGACTAGCCTGGTGCCCGCCGCCCTCGCCACGCTCGACCGCTTGCCGGAACAAGTATCCGTGCGCTCGACCGCGGCGGAGGAAATCATCCGCTCGGTCCTGGACCTCACAATCGATATCGGCTTGGCTAGCCTGCCGATTGACCATCCGGGCCTGACCCTGCATTGGGTCGTCGATGCGGGCTCGGTCGCGGTGGTGAAATCGGACGACCCGCTGGCTGATCGGCCGGTTATTGCTCTGTCGGACCTCGCCGAGCGGCGGATCATCACCATGACCAATCCGTACCGGCTGCGCCGCCGGGTCGACCGGGCCTTGACGGCAGCCGGCATTGATCCGGCCCTGCGCCTGGAAACCAACGGCAGCATTTACGCCATGATCGCCGCGCGCCACGGGCTCGGCGTCGCCCTGGTCGAGCGCATGACGGCATTGTCGGTGCCGATGGAGGGCGTCGTGGCGCGGCCGATCGACCACCACATCCCGTTCCTTTGGGGCGTAGTGACCCCGGCCGCCAGGCCACCCGACGCGGCCGTGGCCGCGCTGATCGATGCCCTGTCAGATACCTTGGCAACGACGATGCCAGACATGCGCAAGCTTGATCCCGGCGCCCTGCACGCCTTGGGAGACGCCGTCTTCGGCCCCGACATCGCCGAGGACCTGGTCGGGGGAGCGCTCGAATGACCACAGCGAACGATCGGCCCATCGGTCTTGAAGCCTTGGAACACCGTCTGCGCCAAGATCTGGACTGGCTGGACTATCCGCCGAAATCCTGGTGCCTGCCGCGCCATACCGACGGCCAAAGGGTCTGGGACGTGGTCGTGATCGGCGGCGGCATGTGCGGTCTGGCGGCGGCCGCCGCGTTGCGGCGCCTCGGGCTCGACAACATTACGATCCTGGACAGCGCGCCGGAGGGTCATGAAGGCCCCTGGCTGACCTACGCAAGGATGGAAACCTTGCGGTCGCCCAAGAGCCTGACCGGTCCGGCACTGGGTCTGCCGGCCCTGACGTTCCGCGCCTGGTACGAGGCCCAGTTCGGCCGGGCGGCATGGGACCGGCTGGGCAAGATCCCGCGCCCGCAATGGATGGACTACCTCGTCTGGTACCGCCATGTGCTGGACCTGGCCGTGCGCAACGGCGTCGAGGTGACCGCCATCCAGCCCCGGCCCGACGGCCTGTTCGACCTGCGCCTGCGCAGCGATGGCAACCCGGACGAGGCCGCGATCGCGCGTAGGATCGTGCTGGCGACCGGCCGCGATGGGCTGGGCGGACCCTACGTGCCGCCCTTTGCCCGAACGGTCGATCGACGCCTCTGGGCGCATTCCGCCGATGACATCGATTTCGGCCGGCTGGCCGGCAAGCGGGTCGCGGTCATCGGTGCCGGCGCGTCCGCCATGGACAATGCCGGCGAGGCGCTGGAGGCGGGCGCGGCCAGCCTGGACATGCTGATCCGGCGGCAGGACATGCCGCGCATCAACAAGATGACCGGCATCGGCAGCCAGGGCGTGGTGCACGGCTTTGTCGGCCTGCCGGACGCGTGGAAATGGCGCTTCCTCGACTACGCGTTCAAGGAACAGACACCGCCGCCGCGCGAGAGCACCTTGCGCGTGTCGCGCCACCCCAACGCAAGGTTCCATTTCGGCTGTCCGATCACCGATCTGAAACAGGTGAACGGCGCGCTGGCCGCAACGACCCCCAAGGGGCGTTTCGATCTCGACTTCATCATCTTCGGCACGGGCTTCATGGCCGACATGTCGCTGCGACCGGAACTGACGGCGTTCGCCCCGCACATCCGCCTGTGGTCGGATCGCTACACGCCGCCGCCTGACGAGGAGAACGACGAGCTAACGGCATTCCCGGATCTGGGGCCGGCCTTTGAGTTCCGCGAGCGCGAGTCCGGATCGTGCCCGGCGCTGCGGCACCTGCACTGCTTCAACTTCCCGGCCACGCTGAGCCACGGCAAGCTGTCGGGCGACATTCCGGCGGTCAGCGAGGGTGCCGAGCGTCTTGCCCGCGGCATCGCCCGTTCGCTGTTCGTCGAAGATCGGGCGCAGCATTTCGAGAATCTGAAGGCCTTTGACACGCCGGAACTGCTGGGCGACGAATGGCAGGATGCGGATGCCGAAGCGGCCCTGCCGGCCGCGCCGTGATCAAAACAAGCGCGACTACTGACAACATTTGACAGCGTCGATGGGGCATACTGCCTGCCGGAAGGTCATCCCCGAACGCAGGAACAAAGATGCTCACGCTCTATCACGCCCCGCTCTCGCGCTCGTCGCGCATCGTCTGGCTTGCCTACGCACTCGGCATCATGGATGAGATCGATATCGTCACCGTGACCATCCCGCGCCGAGACGGTTCGGGCGGGCATGATGCCCGAAACCCGCATCCGGAAGGCAAGGTGCCGCTGCTGGTCCATGACGGGGCGGAGATCTGGGAATCCTCCGCGATCATCCTTTATCTGACCGACCTGTTCCCGGACACCGGCTTTGGCCCGCCTGTCGGCGATCCGCTGCGCGGCCCTTATCTGAGTTGGCTGGCCTATTACGGCGACGTGATGGAACCGGTCCTGATCCTGCAAGCGGCCGAAGTGGAACATCCCATGCTCATAAGCACATTCCGCGGCGTGGGCGAAATGGCATCGAGGCTTTCGACCGCGCTCGCCGACACGCCGTTCGTGCTTGGAGACCGGTTCACGGCCGCCGATCTGCTGCTCTGCTCCCCTTTCACATGGGCACCGGACTTGATGCCCGACGTGCCGGTTATCCGTGACTGGGTCGCGCGCTGCTGGGCCCAGCCGTCAGCCGCCCAAGCGACCGAATTCGACAAAGCGGCCCTCGGCGACTGAACGAGATCGCCTTGTCAAGGACAATCGGTTCGGCGCAGCAAGATGGAAGGCGAACATGGAGATCATAAAGGCTGAGCCGGCGGAGCCGCGGCCGCGCCACCGGGACCGATTGACGGTCGGATTGGCCCAGATCGCGCCCATCTGGCTCGACCGCGACAGGACCTTGGCCAAGGTGCTCGACCAGATCCATTTGGCGGCCGACCAGGGCTGCGACCTGGTTTGCTTCGGCGAGGCGCTGGTGCCCGGCTATCCCTTCTGGATCGAACGCACCGATGGCGCGCGTTTCAATGATCCAAAGCAGAAGGCGATCTTCGCCCGCTATCTGGACCAGGGCGTGGTGGTCGATCGGGACCTGGAGCAGATTACGGCGGCGGCTCGAGACCGAGGAATCGCGGTCTATCTCGGCTGCATGGAACGGGCACCCGACCGAGGCGGCCACACGCTCTATTGCGCGCTGGTCTACATCGACGCCGAGGGTGTTGTCCGATCCATTCACCGTAAGCTGCAACCGACCTATGAGGAACGGCTGGCCTGGGGCCAAGGTGATGGGAACGGCCTGCGCGTTCACGATCTCGGCGCATTTCGCGTCGGCGCCCTAAACTGTTACGAAAACTGGTTGCCGTTGGTGCGCGCGGCGATGTACGCGCAGGGCGAGGATTTGCACGTCTCCGCCTGGCCCGGCGGCCGGCACAACACCTACGACCTGATCCCGGTGATCGCCAAAGAGGCGCGGTCTTATGTCATCGCTGTCTCCGGCCTGATGCGACCCCAGGACTTTCCCGCCGACACGCCCAGCCTGGAAGAGATCCTGGACAACAGCGATGCATTCCTCGCCAATGGCGGCTCGTGCCTGGCGGCGCCCGATGGACGTTGGATCATCGAACCGGTCGTCGACCGCGAAGCGTTGCTGGTGGCGGAACTTGACCACGCCACGGTGCGCCAGGAACGGCAGAATTTCGACGTTGCCGGCCACTATTCGCGCCCTGATGTCACGCGCCTGACGGTCAACCGCGAACGCCAGGCGACCGCGCGCTTTGTCGACGATACCGGTCATGCGGAGTGAGATACCCGTCCCCGCTTGAACACGCCCGGACGGAACACAACGTGGGTAATGTCCGCCAACCGGTTCTCGCTCTTTGCGAACCGGGCAACCCAAATAATAGGGGGTAATCATGACCCAGGCTCTGCTGATCGGCGACGAGGCGCCGGACTTCGAGGCCGACACCACCGAAGGCCGCATTCGGTTCCACGACTATATCGACGGCAAATGGGCCGTCTTGTTTTCGCATCCGAAGGATTACACCCCGGTCTGCACCACCGAGCTTGGCTATACCGCCAAGCTGAAGCCGGAATTCGAGGCGCGCAACGTGAAGGTCATCGGCCTGTCGGTCGACCCGCTGGACGCCCATGCCGGCTGGGCCAAGGACATCGAAGAAACCCAGGGCCACGCCGTCAACTTCCCGATGATTGCCGACTCAGACCGCAATGTCGCGACGCTGTACGGCATGATCCATCCGAACGCCGACGATACCATGACCGTGCGCTCGGTCTACGTCATCGGACCGGACAAGAAAGTTAAGCTGTCACTTCAATATCCGGCGTCAACAGGTCGGAATTTCGATGAAATTCTGCGCGTGATTGACTCGCTTCAACTGACGGCCGACCACAAGGTCGCCACGCCGGTGAACTGGAACAGCGGCGAGGACGTGATCATCGTGCCGGCCGTGAGCAACGAGGAAGCCAAGGAGCGTTTCCCCGGTGGCTGGAAAGAGGTGAGGCCCTATCTGAGAATCGTACCGCAGCCCGGGAACTGATGGCCTCAAGTCTGAAGAGGCTGGCGGCGATCAGCGCTCGCCGACGTCGCCGTCGGTCTCTTCCGGCCGGTCTTCCTCGACCGCCGGAATGGCGTAGTGACCGCCCAGCCAGCGGTTGAGATCGACATAACCGCAATGGGCCGAACAGAACGGCCGATGGGCCTGCACCGTCGGTTTGCCACAGACCGGGCACTTACCGGTTTTTCGGCCGGACTGCTTTGACTTAGACATTCGGTCAGGTCTCGACGACGCGGGGCGGCTCGTCAAGCGCTTCCGCCAGCGACAGGCCGCGCCGCTCGCGCGAGAGCTGCAGCAGGCCGAGCGGCGAGACACCGCCCGCAATCGTCGTGCGCGCCGGATCGTCCGCCAACGCCCGGCGAAACCGATCGATGACCGGCCGCCAGTCGGACCGCTGCGACACGAGATCGATAACCACGATGCCGCCGATGTTGCGCAGGCGAAGCTGGCGGGCCACGGCGTCTACGGCGGCAGCGTTAGCCGCTTCAGCCCCTGCCCCGCCCGCATCCACATCGATCGCGATCAAAGCGCGGGTCGGCTCGATGGTCAGTCTGCCGCCACGCGGCAACGCCACCTCCGGCGTCCGCAGCGGCGCGATCAGGTCATCCAAATCAACCGGCGCCCCAACGATCGGCGGATCAAGGCCGAGCGCCGCCAGATCGGACCGAACCGTCCGTGACAAATCAGCAGATGCGTAGACTTGCCCCGGCGCGCCGTCGTCCAGAACGACCCGGCTCCAAACCGGATGCGGAGGCAGAACGGGACCAGGCGTCCCGCCATCTGCAAGACGCCGTACCAGCACGCCTAAACGCCGCGCGTCGGCGTCGATGTCGGCGTCGCTGGCCTCGGCAAAGGACCGCCGCAATATCCAGCCTTCCGTCAGCCCAAGCTGCGCCGCCCGATCGCGCTGCGTCTTGGCGTTGCGCAACCGGCTCGACGTCTTCACGTCCGACAACGCGGGCGCTGCCATCAAGAAGCGGCCGGGCAGGATGATATCCGTTGTCGCCTCCGGCCGCTTGCCATCGCGGGCCGCCCGGCGGACCTGGACGAGGAAGGTTGCCTTTGAGGGTGCCGCACCAGGCAGGATCGCCTCGCGATCGGCCAGATCGACGATGGTGGCATCGGCTGTCGCGTGTTTGCGAACGACTTTGGTCCGGTAAACGGCGCCCGTGATATCCGGTTGGTCGGTCGGCTCAGCCGCAAGCGCGATCAGGCCATCGTCGTCGACCAGCGCCGCCATACGGGCCCGGCCGACGGCACCGACATGCAGGTCTAGCGCCAATGGACACCCGCCGCTTCCAACAGTCCCGCCGTCTCGTAGATCGGCAGGCCGACAACGTTGGAGTACGACCCTTGCAGAAAGCGCACGAAGCGGGCGGCTCGCCCTTGCACGGCGTAGCCGCCGGCCTTGCCCTGCCACTCACCGCTGGCGAGGTAGCGCCGGATCTCGTCGTCGGTCAGGACCTTGAACGCAACCGTCGTCTTGACCAGCCGCGTTCGTTCCTGCCCGGCGCCATCAATCACGCAAACCCCGCCCCAGACCTGATGGCGGCGTCCGGACAGCAGCGCCAGACAGGTTTGCGCCTGAGCTTCCGTCTCTGCCTTCGGCAAGATGCGGCGGCCGCAAGCGACGACCGTGTCGGCGGCCAGCACGGTTTGCGGGCCATGACGGCCTGCAACGGCGCGCGCCTTTTCAAGCGACAGACGCGCCGCATGATCGCGGGGCAGCTCGGCCTCCAGCGGGGTCTCGTCGATGTCGGCCGGGTCGATCGCGGCGGGCGTGATGCCGATCTGAGCCAAGAGATCGCGCCGGCGCGGAGAGGCCGACGCCAAAATCAAAGGCGGCCCGCTGGCCGCCTGGTCGGAGGGCTGGTCCACCCGCCGTCCTATTTGAATCGAAACGTGATACGCCCCTTGGTCAGGTCATAGGGCGTCATTTCGACATTCACGCGGTCACCGGCGAGCACGCGAATGCGGTTCTTGCGCATCTTGCCCGAGGTATGGGCAAGCACCTCGTGGTCATTGTCCAGCTTCACGCGGAACATTGCATTGGGCAGCAGCTCCATCACCGTGCCGGAAAACTCAATCAGATCCTCTTTGGCCATGCTTTCGCTTCTCTGGTTGCTGGGCGCCCCGATAGGTGAGCGACATAACCCTCCCGGTCAAGCGGTTTTGTCGCCGGCCCGCCATAAACCCGGCATTCGGGCCGCAGTCAGACATTCACCGACTGTTCGGCCGGGAACTGCTGTCTGATCCGATCCAGAAGAAAGTCGCGGGTCTTGCGAAAGGCATCCAGTCGGGTCTCGCGGTTGCCCTCGATCAGCGTCGGGTCGAAGGTCTGCCAGAACTCGACATCGCAGGCCGTCGTCCGTGTGCGCTCAAGCGCCAAATGGTGTGCCTGAGGCGACAGCGAGATCACCAGATCGAAGCTTTCATCCTCCATCTCGACGAACAGCTTCGGCTTGTGGCGCGACAGATCGATGCCGAGTTCCTCCATCACCACAACGGCGAACGGGTCCAGTTCGCCCAGCCGCACGCCCGCGCTATCGACGAAGATGTGGTGGCCGTGCAGGTGCTTCAGCATCGCCTCCGCCATGGGCGAGCGAATGGCGTTGTAATTGCAGACGAAAAGGACGCTGGTCGGGAGATCGGCCACGGCGTGCCTATTGCCTGATCTGGAGAACACAGAGCAGGGTGAACAGCCGGCGCGCGGTGTTGTGGTCGATCTCGATATGGGCGGCCAAGCGCTCGCGCAGCATGACCGAACCCTCGTCATGCAGGCCGCGCCTTCCCATGTCGATCGCCTCGATCTTGGATGGCGGCGCGTTGCGGATGGCCTCGTAATAGGCCTCGCAGACCATGAAGTACTCCTTCACGATCTTGCGGAACGGCAGAACCGCAAGAGGTACGCGGGCGACCTGTTCGTCGGCGTCGTCGCGCACGTCAAAAACGAGCCGGTTGTCTTCCATGCCCAGGCGCAGGCGGAACGGCCCGTCCGGGTTCTCGTTCGGGCGGAAGAGATTGTCCTCCAAGAGATCGTAGATCGCGACCGCCCGCTCCTGTTCGACCTCCGCATTGCGCCTGGCGACCGTGCGCTCATCCAGCTCGACGGCGATGATGCTGGGCGTCTTGGTCGGCTTGGCCAAGGGGCGCTACCCGCGCGGCAGATTCAGCCGGATGGCGATCGAAAGCCCATGCGCCTGCAGGCCCTCGGCCTGGGCCAGGGTGACCGCCGACGGTCCGATTCTGCGCAAGGCATCGGCGTTGCAGCCGACCATGGTCGTTCGCTTCACGAAGTCCAGCACGTTCAGACCGGATGAAAACCGTGCGCTGCGCGACGTCGGCAGCACGTGGTTGGGCCCGGCGACATAGTCGCCGACCGCCTCAGGCGTATAGCGCCCAAGGAAGATCGCACCCGCATGGCGCACCTGCTCGGCAAAGCCATCAGGATCCGCGATCGCCAGTTCCAGGTGCTCCGGCGCGATGCGATCGACCAGTGCGGGCGCGTCGTCGATGGCGTCGACCAGGATGACCGCGCCATGGTCCCGCCAGCTTGCGCCCGCGATCGCTGCCCTTGGCAGGGTTTTGAGATGGCCGTCAATGGCCGCTTCGACGGCGGCGGCGAAGTCGGCATCGTCCGTGATCAGAATGGCCTGGGCGTCGGCGTCGTGTTCGGCCTGCGACAGCAGATCGGCGGCGATCCAGGCCGGGTCGTTCTCGCGATCGGCGACGACCAGGATTTCCGACGGCCCAGCGATCATATCGATGCCGACCTGGCCGAAGACCTGGCGTTTGGCCTCGGCGACATACACATTGCCGGGCCCGACGATCTTGTCGACCGAGGCGACGGTCTCCGTCCCGTAGGCCAGCGCGGCCACCGCCTGGGCCCCGCCGATGCGATAGATCTCGTCGATACCGGCGATGTCGGCCGCCGCCATGACCAGCGGGTTCAGCACACCGTCGGGCGTCGGGACGACCATGACGATGCGCCCGACGCCAGCGACCTTGGCCGGCATGGCGTTCATCAGAACCGAACTGGGATAGGCCGCCTGCCCGCCGGGTACGTAGAGGCCGACGGCGTCTACCGGCGTGAAACGTGCCCCCAGGCGCACGCCGGTTTCATCGGTGTAGCTGGTCGACGGCAGGTCCTGCGTCCGATGAAACGCCTCGATCCGTTCGGCAGCGAACCGCAACGCCTCCAGATCCCGCGGATCGGCCTTGGCAACCGCATCGCTGATCTCGGGCCGTGTCAGCCGCAAGCCAGCCGGCGTTAGAGCAAGGCGGTCGAACCGTTCCGTCAGCTCGATGACCGCCGCGTCACGACGTTTGCGAACGTCGCGGATGATGTCGGAGACAACCGCGCTGACATCGACCTCCTGATCGCGCTTGGCGCCGAGAAAGGCGGCGAAGGCGGCCTCGAAATCGGCATCCGCCATGTTCAGCCTATCCGGCATCGACCGCCTCCCGAAACCGCTCGACCCAGCCGCCGAGGTCCGCCGGCCTGGTCTTCAAGGCGGCGCGATTGACGATCAGCCGCGAGGTGACGTCGGCGATCAGTTCAATCTCCTTCAACCCGTTGGCCGCCAGTGTCGAGCCGGTCGAGACCAAATCGACGATCCGCCGGCACAGGCCCAGGCTGGGCGCCAACTCCATGGCGCCGTTCAGCTTAATGCACTCCGCCTGCACGCCGCGCGCCGCGAAGTGCCGCCTGGTCACCTCGGGGTACTTGGTGGCAACCCGGACATGGCTCCAGCGCGACGGGTCGTCGGTCTGCGACAGTTCGACCGGTTCGGCCACGGAGAGCCGGCAGGCGCCGATCTTCAGGTCCAGCGGGGCATAGATCTCGGGAAAGTCGAACTCCATCAGCACGTCGTTGCCGGCGACGCCCAGATGCGCGGCGCCAAAGGCGACAAAGGTCGCCACGTCGAACGAGCGTACGCGGATGATCTCGACGGAGGGCATGTTGGTGCGAAAGCGCAGGCCCCGATGGCGCTCATCATCGAAGGAAGGCTCCGGCTCCAGCCCGGCACGCGCCATCAGCGGGCGCAACTCCTTCAAGATGCGGCCCTTTGGGACGGCGAGCACCAGCGGCTCGTTCGGCACGCCGGTCGCTTGGGAAACAGATATCTGGGTCACGAAAAAGCGCTCAAAAGCTTCCGACTGCTTGCGAAAACACATGTCGGGCCTGTCCCGACGGCGGCGGAGACTACGGATTTCCGTCCGTCGCTTCAAATGAATGGTTTTCGACGGCAGCCATGGCCGCACCGCATGAACCGGCGGTGACAGGCTATCAGGCCTGTGACAGCCGCGCCGCCTCCCATTCGCAGAGGCCTTCATCGTCTGCCTGGGCGAAGACCGCGACGGTGCGCGGCGTGGGCAAGTCGGGGAAGTGATAGACGGCGCCAACGCTGCCGGGCCCGCCGGCGGAATGGCCCATGGCGAGGCCGGCGACGGTCATGTCGCCGATCATCAGGCCGAGCCCATAGCCGGTCTGGCGCCACGGTCGATCTTCAAGCGGCCCACCGACAGGGTGGGCGTCAACCAGGGCATAGCGCAGATGGGGCGGCAGCAGTTCGCCGGTCAGCAAGCGGTGGACAAATAAGGCGGCCTCGCCGACCTCGCCGATCAGCAGACCATGATAGACCCAGCCGGGATGGTATTCGTTCGGATTGCCCCAAGCGGTTTGCCCAAGATCCGTCGGTTCGACCGCGAACCTGACCAGGCGCATGTCCAACGGGGCCAGCACCAGCCGATACACGGCCTCCTCGATGGGATCGCCGGTCGCGTCTTCGATCAGGCGTGCGATCAGCATGTAGCCGACGTTGGAATAGGCCCAGCCAGTCCCCGGCTCGAACGCCAGGCTGTCGGCGTCAATGCGGGCCAGCATGTCCTCGACCGACCAAGGCGCCTCGCCGGAGGCAACGGCATCGTGATAGGCCGGCAAGGCGCTGTAACAGCGCAGGCCCGCCCGATGCGACAGCAGTTGGCGCAGACTATAGGGCTTGTCAGCGATCGGCTCGTCCAGCGCGAGGCCGTCCGCATCGACCAGGCGCAACGCCGTGGCGGCCAGAGCGGTCTTGGTCACGCTCCACCAGGGCACGATCGCTGTGGCGTTTTCGCCGATCACCTGCCTTCCGTCATCAGTGACGGCGGTGAACATGGACGACTTGGCCAATGGCTACTCCAATCGCTTGGTGAACAAAAGGGCGGCGCTGCCCAGCGTGACGATCGCGATCACCGCCAGCGGCCAGGTGTTCTGCCAAACCTGCTCCACCGACATGGCCTTCAGGAAGATGCCCTTCACGATGACCAGGAAATAGCGCAGCGGATCGGCGAGCGACACGATCTGTAGCCAGTCGGGCATGTTTTCAACCGGCGACGCGAAGCCGGACAGCAGAATAGCCGGCACGGCAAACAGAAACGAGCCGAGAAAGGCCTGCTGCTGGGTTTGCGACAGCGCGGACACGAACAGCCCGATGCCGATGACGGCGGCCTGGTAAACCAGCAAGCTGCCATAGAGCAGCAGCAGGGAGCCGCGCAGCGGAATGGCGAAGATGAACACAGCGGCCAGCACGAAGACCGTGGCTTGGAACAGGCCGACCAGCAGAGGAGGAATGGTCTTGCCGATCAGGATCTCATGCACGCGCAAGGGGGACACCATCAACTGGTCGAACGTCCCCAGTTCCCGTTCGCGCGCCACCGACAGGCCGGTGATCGTCAGCGACGCCAACAGCGTGATCATGCCGATCAGGCTGGGCACGGTGAACCAGGTGTACTCCAAATTGGGATTGAACCAGTTGCGGTCAATCGGTCCGACCGCGAGTGGCTGAACGCCGTGCTCGGCATCGACCGTAGCGCCGATCTGCTCAGCGATCACGGTTAGGTAACCCTGCACGATCTGCGCCGCGTTGGAGCGCCGGCCGTCGAGGATGACCTGGGCGGTCGCCGGCTGGCCGGCCTCAATGTTGCGCGAGAAATCGGGGCCAATTTGCAGGACCGCGATGACCTGGCGCAGATCGATGGCGGTCTGGATCTGAGGGATGCCTTGCAGGGCCACGATCTCGGTGAAGGTTGGCGAGCCCTCCAGCCGTTCGACGAACTCAACACCCCAGCGGCCGGCATCCCGGTTCAGAACGCCGATCGAGACGTTGGTCACCTCCAAGGTCGCGGCGTAGCTGAACACGAGCAATTGCAGCAAGGGCGGCATGATCAGCATCATGCGGCTGCGCGGGTCGCGCAGTGCGGCCAGCACCTCCTTAGCGATCAGCGCGCGCAGCCGGCCCCCCATTTCAATCCAGCCGCTTCTTGGTGCTGCGCGCGGCCAGGACGAAAAACACCAGGCCGATCAGCAGCATCGCGCCGATGTTCGGCAGGAACAGCGCCCAGATATCGCCAGCCAGAAACACGGTTTGCAAGCTGGCGATCAGATAGCGCGCCGGCACGATCACCGTGATCCATTGGATAACGGTCGGCATGCTGTCGATCTCGAAGATGAAGCCGGACAGCAGGAAGGCTGGCAGAAAGCCACTCAACAGGGCCGCCTGTGAGGCGACGAACTGATTCTTGGTGGCGGCCGAGATCAACAGCCCCTGCCCCAACGCCGGCAGTAGAAACGCCATCGAGATCGCCAGCAGGGCCGGAACAGAACCGCGCATCGGCACGCCGAATAGAGTGACGGCAAGAAACGTGCACAAGGCCATCGAGCCAAGCGCGAGCACGAAGTACGGAATCAGTTTGCCCAGCAGCAGTTCCAGAATGCCGACCGGGGTGGCCATCATGGCCTCCATCGTGCCCCGCTCCCACTCCCTGGCCACGACCAAAGCGGTCAGCAAGGTGCCAATCAGGGTCATGACGATGGCCATGGAGCCCGGCACCAGGAAATAGCGGCTGGCCAGTTCCGGGTTGAACCAAAAGCGCGGCGCCAGCGTGATCACCGGCGCCTGGCCCTGACCGCTCGCGGTTTGCTGGGCAAGCCAGGTGTTCCAAACGCCCGTCGCGTAGTTTTGGACGAAATTGGCCGTGTTGGGTTCCGAGCCGTCGGCAATGACCTGAAAGGCGGCCCGTCCGTCGGCGGAGCCGAAATCGCGGTCGAAGGTCGCCGGAATGACGACGATGCCACGGATATTGCCGGCGACCAGATCGTCCTCCAAGGCCCGGATGTCGCTGGCGACCTCGACCTCGAAATAGCGGGAAGCCTGAAACGCGGCGGCCAGATCCTCCGCCGGGCCTTCGGCCTGTTCGACCACCAGGCCGATGCGCACCACATTGGCGTCCAACGACACGCCGTAGCCGAACAGGAACAGCAGGATCAGCGGCAAAACGAGCGCAATCAGGATCGAACTGGGATCGCGCACGATCTGAATGCTCTCCTTGACCAGCAAGGCGCCGAACCGCGCGCCCGGCATGCTCACGCCGCCGCCTCCTGGTCCATCTCGGAATTTTCGACCAGTTTGATGAACGCATCCTCTAAGGACGGATCGGGCATGGATGGGTTGGCCACCCGGGCCTTCAGCGCGTCCGGCGAGCCCGTCGCGATGGTGCGGCTGCGGTAAATCAGGGCGATGCGGTCGCAGTATTCCGCCTCGTCCATGAAATGGGTGGTCACCAGGACGGCGACGCCGCGTTCGACCAAGCCGTTGATATGGGTCCAGAATTCGCGCCTTGTGATCGGGTCGACGCCGGAGGTGGGTTCGTCCAGGAACAGAGCCTCGGGCTCGTGCATCACGGCGCAGGCGAGCGCCAGCCGCTGCTTGAAGCCAAGCGGCAGATCCTTGGTGTTGGTGCCGAGGAAACGGGCGAGATCGAAGGTCTCGATCATGGTCTCAATGCGCTCACGCTTGCGCTTGCGCGACAGGCCGTAAACGCCGGCGAAGAACTCCAGGTTCTGGCGGACGCTGAGATCGCCATAGAGCGAGAACTTCTGGGCCATGTAGCCCAGCCTGTTGCGCGCCTCGGCGGCCGCGCGGCGCAGATCGAAGCCGGCAACGGTGCCATCGCCCGATGTCGGGGTCAGCAGGCCGCACAGCATCTTGAACGAGGTCGACTTGCCGGCGCCGTTGGGGCCCAGGAGGCCGAAGATCTCGCCGCGCGGGATGGTGAAGGTGACATCCTGGGCGGCGGTGAAATCGCCGAAGCGCTTGGTCAGCCCGTTGGCGACAATGACGGCCTCGCCATTGGCTTTGCCGGAGATATCGGTCGTCTTCTCCGCTAGTTCCGACCGGCCACCGGGACCACCGCCCAGCGCGTCGATGAAAGCGTCTTCGAACCGAGGCTCGGCCGGTACGACGGAGGCCTTCGGCTCGTTGGCCTTGACCATTTCGATGACCCGGCCGCGCGCCGCGGCGGTTTCGCCATCGCGATAGACCACGCGAACGGCCCGGCCCTGAATAACGCCGTCGATTACGCCGTCGACCGCAAGCGCCTTTGTCAGCACTTGCCGGCGCCTGCCCACGATATCGACCACGCGGTCGACCCGGCCCGCGATGCGGTTGGTCATATCGCCCGGCGACCCTTGGAACAGCAGTTTGCCCTCGTTCAGCAAGATGACCGCGTCGCAGCGCTCGGCCTCGTCCAGATAGGCCGTCGACCAAACAACCCCGATGCCTTCGCCCGTCAGTTCCTTGACCATGCGCCAGAGCTCACGCCGCGAGATCGGATCGACGCCGACACTGGGTTCGTCCAAGAGCAGCAGCTTCGGCGTCCGGATCAGGGCGCAGGCCAGGCCCAGCTTCTGCTTCATGCCGCCGGACAGTCGACCTGCGAGGCGGCCCGTGAAACGGCCCAGATCTGTAAAGTGCAGAAGGCGCTCAAAGACGCTAGCGCGCTCGGCTGGCGGCAAGCCGCGCAGCTTCGCGTAAAGGGTCAGGTTCTCCCGGACGCTGAGGTCTTCGTAGAGACCAAAGCGCTGCGGCATGTAGCCGACGGCGGCGTGGATCGACTTGGCCTGGGTCTTGGTGTCGAAGCCGAGCGCGGTGATGGACCCCTCGCTGGGCACAAGCAGGCCGGTGATCAGGCGGATCAGCGTGGTCTTGCCCGCACCGTCGGGGCCGACGAGACCCGTGATACGGCCGGCGGCGATCTGCGCGGAGATGGCGTCAAGCGCGGGCAGCCCCTTATCGTCGAAACGCTTGGTGACCGTGTCGACCTTGACCAGGGCATCGTCCATCGGTCACTCCGTCACCGGTCTCGCGCCGGCGATACGGACCGTGACCGGCATGCCCTGCCTCAGGCCCCCATCCGGCTGCTCGACAATGACGCGCAGCCGATAGACCAGGCTGGTGCGCAAGGCGGTGGTCTCGACGGTGCGCGGCGTGAACTCCGCGGTCGGCGAGATAAAGCCGATCTGGCCCTGATAGGGACGGTTGGGATCGGTATCCGTGATCACCTCGACGGTTTGGCCCGGCTCGATCAGGCCCAGATCCGGTTCGTCGACATAGGCGCGCACCCAAACGGGGCGGTCGAGCGACAGGGTGTAGACGGTCTGGCCGGCCGCGAGGATCGCGCCCGGTTCGTGCAGCCGGGTCAGGATCGTGCCGTCCGACGGGCTGTAGAGGCTTGTATCGTCAAGCTGGGTCTGGGCCTGGTCGACCTGCACCTGTGCCGCCTGCAGATTGGCGCGCGCGGCGGCGATGTCTTCCGGCCGCGCGCCGTCGATCACCAGCGCCAGCGCCTCCTGGGCCGAGTCCAGGCGCGCCTCGGTCTCGTCCATCGCGGTCAACGCGTCGTCATAGACGCTTTGCGAGACATTACCCTCCTGCACAAGCGTCTGCTGGCGTTCGAGGATGCGCATGGCGTTGTCCAACGCGGCCTGGCGCTCGACCACCGTGGCCCGGGCCTGGGCGATCTCCTGCGGGCGCGCGCCGGCCTCCAGATTGGCCAGTTGGGCCACCCGAACGGCCACATTGGCCTCGGCATAGGCGACGGACTCCTCGAACGGCACGGGATCGAGCATGGCGATCAGGTCACCCGCCGCGACGGCGTCGCCCTCCTCAAACAGCATCTCCTCCAGCCGTCCGGTAACGCGAAAGGCGAGATCGACCTGGCGGATATCGACATTGCCATAGAGCAGGAGGTCGGGGTCCTGGGCGGTCTCCCGCCCGTAGAAATACCAGGCCGCGCCGCCGCACAGCGCGGCCAGTATCACCAAGACGATCGCGACCCTCTTCATCGATCTTCGGCTCGGCCGCCCTTTCCAGGCGGGCCTTTGCAGTTCTCTATTGCATGACTGACTGGTCAGTCATAATATGTCTCGGTCATGGGTCGATTGCAATGAGAATCCAACGTTCACGGTTTCGGCGGCGATGAAGATCAAGCCAGCCCGGAAGCAGCCGCGTGGCCGACCAGCCAAGACGGGCCGGTCAGAAGATATTCTGGATGCCGCTTTGGACGAGTTCTCGACCAAGGGCTTCGACGCCGCGCGGCTGGAGGATGTCGCCAAGAAGGCCGGCATCAGCAAGGGCACGATCTACCTCTATTTCGACAGCAAGGAACGGCTGTTCGAAGGGGTCGTGCGAAGATGGATCCTGCCGACGGTGGCCGAGGCGGAAGATATGCTGGCGCATCATGACGGCCCGGTCGAAGACCTGATCCGCGCCCAAGTGCACCGCATCTACCGCGAACTGGCCGGCAGCAGGCTGCGCCAGATCCTACGGCTAATGATTGCCGAAGGGCCGCGTTTCCCGCATCTGGTGGACTTCTATTTCGACACCGTCATCCAGCGCGGCCTGAAGACGCTCAAGCAAACCATTGAACTCGGCGTCGAACGCGGCGAGTTCCGCGCCACTGCCCTGCCCGACTATCCGCTCACCGTGCTCGGCCCCGCGGTCACCGCAGCGGTGTGGAAGATCCTGTTCGACACTCACCACCCGCTGGACCTGGAAGCGCTGTTCGAAACACACTTCGATATCTTGATGGATGGTTTGAGAAAGATCTGATGTTTGACCAACAGAACATATGGTTTTTCGAGAAGTATCCGTTGTTTGTTGAGGCATTGCCTTCCCGTTAAGCGCAGGCGCGGACTACACGGCCATCATCTCGCGGGGCTGATTGTGATCGAGTCTTGCACAAAGCACTCGAATTGCCGCAACCGGAGCCCCCCGCGTGCGATTACTCGGCGCTACAATCGCTCGCGTATCCACTAAGGCCGATTATAACGACACTCTCAAGTGAAAAGAGTGTGAATTGTGCACGAGACATTACATATGTAAAGACTTCACCTACAATACGGTCGTTGAATTCAATATCACTCACGATAGTGTAGCCTCCATCAGCGTCAGATATTAAGCGTGTTTCTATCGACAAGCCCAAGTATGGAGAAAACGGCCCGCAAATTTCTTCCAAATGCTGTCTTGTAACCGACCGAGCTTGCCGAATAGCTTCCGCGCTATCTGGCCGCACATAGTCTACAAAGAAACTGTCGATCAACAACAAAAATGCGACAACCATCAATGCACAGATGCCAATTAATAAATATTTTCTTAGTTTCTTTGGACCAAATAAAATCAAATATCCTATAAAAACAATCAAGTAATATATTAACACTGAACAGATTAAATCTATCTATTCTAACTAGACATCGACTGTTATATTTGGCATTCGGCAAGTTAACTGCAATTCCGCATACTTGCAGAGCCCGACCGGATGGACGCGCCAATGCGGGCTCGAACCAAGCCGACAACTATGCGCCATAAGACTCCTCCTCCGCGCCCTGATGGCTCGGATGGTGGCGGCTGATCCAGGGTTCGCCGATATCTTCCATAAAGACATCGAGGCGGCCAACCTCGAGATCGATCTCGCTGTCGTCGGCGAAGACCAGCCGGACATGATCGTCGGCGGTGGCGATCGTCAGCAGGTCGAGCAGACGGCCACGTTCGGTCAAGTCCAGGTTCCGGCGGCGGACCTGCTTGACGTTGCGGATTTGGAGGCCGCATTGGCTGCGCAGGTAATAGGCGCCTGACGCGCCCGCCTCCTCCTCGTCGGCCTCGTCGCTGCCGAATTCGTCCGACCAGTCGACCTCACCGATGTCCCAGCGAAACCGGTTGGCCACCAGCACGAACAGCTTCTTCTCCGCGTCATAACCGATCTCGGACACCGGCACGATGGCGTCTTGCAACTGCGCCGCGATCACCGGCAGGTCGGCGGCGTCGCGCGTGCGCAGGCGCAGCGGCTTGGCGTTCATGGGATCGGGCATCGGGTCGGGCATCGGATCTGCCATCGAATCAGACATCAGGCGTCGTCCGCCACACGCTCGATATCGGCGCCGCAGCCGGCCAGCTTCTGTTCCAGCCGCTCATAGCCTCGGTCCAGGTGATAGACCCGGTTCAAGACCGTTTCGCCCTCGGCCACCAGCCCCGCGATGACGAGCGACACGCTGGCGCGTAGGTCCGTGGCCATCACCGGCGCGCCCGTCAGCCGGGGCACGCCACGCACCAGCGCCGAGGCACCATGGACCGTGATGTTGGCCCCCATGCGCGTCAGTTCCGGCACATGCATGAAGCGGTTCTCGAAGATCGTCTCGGTGATCATCGAGGCGCCTTCCGCGGTCGTCATCAGCGCCATGGTCTGGGCCTGCAGGTCGGTCGGAAAGCCGGGAAAGGGCTCGGTCATGACGTCGACACCGGTCAGCGGGCCGTTCGCCCGGCTGACCTTGAAGCCGGTCTCGGTGTGAGACAGTTCCACGCCGGCGGCCTGGAGCCCTGTTCCCACCGCCTCGATCAGGTCCAGCCGACCGCCGACCAGTTCGACCTCGCCACCCGTCGCGGCAGCGGCCATGGCGTAGGTGCCGGTCTCGATCCGGTCGGCCACCACCTGATGGCGGGCGCCGTGCAGCGCATCGACACCTTGGATCGTGACCCGATCCGTGCCGATACCCTCGATCTTCGCGCCCATGGCCACCAGGCAGGCGGCCAAGTCTTCGACCTCCGGCTCGCGCGCCGCGTTCAACAGCACGGTCTCACCCTTTGCCAGGCTGGCGGCCATCAGCATGTTCTCGGTCGCACCGACGGAGACCTTGGGAAAGACGACATGGGCGCCGGTTAGACCGTTCGGCGCGCTGGCGTGGATGTAGCCTTCGCGTAGTTCGATCACCGCGCCCAGCGCCTTCAGCCCGTCGATATGCAGGTCGACCGGGCGGGTGCCGATGGCGCAACCGCCGGGCAGCGACACCGCCGCCTTGCCGTGGCGGGCAACCAGCGGCCCCAACACCAAGACGCTGGCGCGCATCTTGCGCACCAGATCGTAAGGGGCCGTGGTGTTGCCGACACCGCCGGCGTTCAGTTCCAGCACCCGCCCGCCGGTGGCGCTCGCCGGGTCCGCACCGTTCAGATGCAGATCGACGCCATGTTGGGCCAGCAGCCTGGACATGGTCTGGATGTCCGCCAGTTGCGGCAGGTTGGACAGCGTCAGGGTTTCGTCCGACAACAGGCTGGCGGCCATCAGGGGCAGCGCGGCGTTCTTGGCGCCGGAGATCGGAATGCTGCCGTGAAGGGGCCGGCCGCCGCGAATGCGTATCTTGTCCATGGGGGGTGTCGGTCCTCAGATCTTCGGCAGCGTCACGCCGCGCTGGCCCATATATTTGCCTGCACGGTCGGCGTAGGAGGTTTCGCAGGGCTCGTTGCCCTGAAGGAACAGAAACTGGCAGGCGCCCTCATTGGCGTAGATCTTCGCGGGCAATGGCGTGGTGTTGGAAAACTCCAACGTCACATGCCCCTCCCAGCCCGGCTCCAACGGCGTCACGTTGACGATGATGCCACAGCGCGCATAGGTCGATTTGCCGAGGCAGATCACCAAGATATCGCGCGGCACGCGGAAATACTCCACCGTGCTGGCCAGCGCGAAGCTGTTGGGCGGGATGATGCAGACGTCCGTCTTGCGCTTCACGAAGCTGTTTTC
>JBCDFV010000026.1:0-57036 GCA_039177555.1 Pseudomonadota bacterium
ACGCCGAAGAGGCCGCCAAGGCCGACGACGACAAGTAGCCCGCCTCGAAGCAAACCCTTGAAGGGCCGCCCACGGTGGGCGGCCCTTCTTGTTGCCCGACCGCGCGCTTGCAACAGTAACCAGCACTGCAACGGTCAAGTCGCTTGGGTAAAAACCCTTTCAATGGAAAGGGTTACCGTTGCGTTTCGAAGTGCCCTCTGGCACCATTGCGAAGTCACGGATCCGTCAGAGGTCCGGTTCGAGGCGCACAAATCAAGGGCGGGATATGACCACTGTCCGCCCATCCGCTGACGAGGCAATGGGCGGTGCCTAGGATAGGGCCGCTGTGAATGGGCCGACCACCGCCGAGCCTTAGAACGAGGCGGTATCGCCTGGCAACGCCGCAGGGAGGAGACAAAGCCTATGACAAAATCAGAGCTGATCGCACGGCTGGCCGAGCAGAACCCACACCTCTATCAGCGGGATGTGGAACGCATTGTTTCCACGATCTTCGATGAGATCGCCGAGGCGCTGGCCGCGGGCCATCGGGTCGAGCTGAGGGGCTTTGGCGCCTTTTCGGTCAAGCATCGCGAGGCACGAACGGGGCGCAATCCGCGCACGGGTGAAACCGTCAGCGTGGCCCAAAAAAGCGTGCCCTTTTTCAAGACGGGCAAGCAGCTGCGTGAACGCCTGAACGCGGGCTGAACGTGGACTGAACAGGGGCAGAACCAGGGCTGAACCACACCGAAAGGTGTGTCGGAGGAGATAGCGTTGCGCTACGTCAGTTGGATCATCACCATTCCGTTGGCCATCATCGCCGTGCTGTTCGCCGCCTCCAATCGCGACCCGGTGACGCTGAATCTTTGGCCGCTGCCCTATGAACTGAGCGTTCCGATCTTCATTGCCGTGCTGGTCGCAATCGTCATTGGCTTTCTCGCCGGCGGTCTCGTCGCCTGGGTCAGTGGCGGCCAATACCGCAAGGCCGCCCGCCGCGAGCGGGCCCGTGCCGACGCGCTGCGTGCCGAAACCAGGGCGGCGCAGGAGGCAGCCTCCGACGCCAGGCGCAAGGCCCGCGAGGCCGTGGCCGCCTCGGCCGCACCCAGCACCCAGCCTGCCTTGGCGGATCAACGCTAGTCGGCCGCCGATCGACAGGCCCATCCTGACATGCGGGTGATCGACGCGGCGGCCGTCGAGGCGGCGTTGGACTATCCCACGCTGGTCGAAAAACTGCGCCAGGCCTTTCGGTCGGACATCGCAACGCCGCTGCGCCACCACCATACGGTCCCGACCTACGGCGAGAATGACGCCACGCTGTTGCTGATGCCGGCGTGGCAGACCGGACGCCATATCGGGGTGAAGATCGCCACCGCCTTCCCCGACAACGGGACCCGCAACCTGGCCATGATCATGGCCACCTATCTGCTGATGGACGGCGAAACCGGCGCACCGCTGGCCATGATCGATGGCGTGGCGCTGACCGTCCGCCGTACCGCCTGCGCCTCCGCGCTGGCCGCCCGCTATCTCGCCCGCGAGGATTGCGAACGGCTGTTGATGGTCGGCACCGGCCAGTTGGCGCCGCACTTGATCCTGGCCCATGCCAGCGTCCGGCCTATCTGCAACGTGCTGATCTGGGGCCGCACCCCGGCGAAAGCACGCAAGCTGGCAAAGGCCCTGAACCGGCCTGACATGAAGGTCGACTGGACGGAGGATCTGGCCAGCGCGGCATCCGGCGCCCACATCATCTCCTGCGCCACCGCATCGCCCGATCCCGTCGTGAAGGGGGAATGGCTGTCGGACGGCGTGCATGTCGATCTGGTCGGCGGGTATCGCCCGGATATGCGCGAAGTTGACGACGAGGCCATCCGTCGCGCCCGCGTCTTTGTCGACACGCGGGAAGGTGCGTGCGTGGAGGCCGGCGACATCGTCCAGCCGATCGAAAGCGGCCTCTTGCGGCCCGACGATGTGGCGGCCGACCTGTTCGACCTGACGCGCGGCGAACGGGCAGGCCGCCGCCATTACGACCAAATCACCCTGTTCAAGTCCGTCGGCACGGCGCTGGAGGATCTGGCGGCCGCACAACTGATCGTCCAGCGCGCATAGCCAACATGACCCAATCGACACTCCCCGACCTCTGGCCTTGGGCCACCGAAACCCTGCTACCCTTTTGGGCCACGACCGGCTTTGACGACCAAAACGGTTGTTTTGTCGAGCAGGTGACCCTTGACGGCGTCCCGCACGACCCGGGTTTTACCCGGTTCAGGGTCCAGGCACGCCAGACCTACGTCTTCGCTCACGCCCATTGCCTCGATGCCGGAGACTATGCGCTGCCCAGGGCCAAGGCCGGATTTGCGTTCATGCAGCGATGCTGGAACGAAAGTGACGGCGGATTTCCCATGCGCATCACCCGCGAGGCACAAATTGTCGACAGGACGGTCGATCTTTATGACCAGGCCTTCGCCCTGCTGGCGCTGGCCTGGCTGCATCGCGCGACCGGCGAGGCGGAGCCGCTTGAGTGGGCGGAACGGCTTCGGCGCCTGCTGGTTGACCGCATGGCCGACCCCGCCGGCGGCTTTGTCGAACAGCTGCCCGTCGACGGGACCAAGCCTCGCCGCCAGAACCCACACATGCACCTGTTGGAGGCGTTTCTCGCGCTGCATGCCGCGACGGACGACGCCGCCTGGCTCGACCTGGCGGACGGCATGGTTGCGCTCTTGGTCGACCATTTTCTTGATCCGGCCGGAACCTTGGCCGAGTTTTTCGAGGCCGACTGGCGCCTGCGGTCGGGTGCGGAGGGACGGTTGCGCGAGCCGGGCCATCAGTTCGAATGGGTCTGGCTGTTGAACCGCTATCAGGCCCAGGGCGGAACCCGCCCGGTCGAGGCCATCAGCGATCGGTTGCTGGCGTTCGCCATTCGTCACGGCATGGACCGCACCGAGAACGGCGTTTTCGCCGCCTTCGATTCCGTCACGCCCGACGGCGAAATCCTCTCGGAAACAAAGCGGTTTTGGCCGCAGACGGAGGCGATCAGAGCGTTCGCGGTGATGCATGAGCGCACCGGCGACCCGGATGCCGCGACCATCGTGCGGACCCTGTTCGCGACCTTGTTCGCCCATTACCTGTCGCCGGACAACGGGATCCTGCGAGACGGTCTGTCCCGGGACGGCAGCACGGTCGACCCGTTCAGCCCGTCGAGCAGCCTCTATCATTTGTGGGGCGCGATCGTTGAGGCGCGACACCTGGTTTGACGCCGGTTTGCTCGAATGGCGCACCGCCGCTTACGGAACCTGAACGCGTCAGGGCCGTCCGTCGCCTCGGTCGCGGTGAACCGACAACCGACCGACAAAGCCGTCGTTGACGGCCATGGTACACTGCGTTGCCGGAGTTCTTCGTGCCTCTTCTGAAAAATGTAGACCGTGTCCTGGAGCTTGTCCTGCCGGGGGCCACGTTGAATGGCGTGGCGCGACTGAAAGGGGGCGTATCGGCGGACGTCCATCGCCTTGACATACGTCTAGCGGACGGCAGCCCCTATAGGGCGGTGCTGAGAGTTCATGGCGAAACCCATTGCGGGCATAGCGCCCACCTCGAGTTTCAGCTGCTTGAAGCCCTGTTCCGCTCAGGCCTTCCCGTGCCAAGGCCGATCGGTTTTGGAGAGGACGCCGAACGCCTGGGACATCCGTACGTCCTGATCGACTTTGTTGAGGGCTCGTCCGAGATCAATGCCCAGAAGCTAGAGACATGCATCGGCAAAATGGCCGAAATGCTCGCTGCCGTGCATCGAACACGAACCGCCGAATTGCCGAGCCTGCCGTTACGGATGGACCCTTTTCCAGAGCTGCTTGAGTTTCTTGGACGGGATGACGCGTGGCTTGGACTTCGTATAAGGCTGACAAAACTCGACGATACCGCTTACACAGGCACACCGGTGCTTCTGCATGGGGATTTCTGGCCGGAGAATCTGATCTGGTCGGACGGACGCATCGCGGCAATTCTTGACTGGGAGGATGCCGCTGTCGGCGATCCGCTGTCCGACGTGGCCTGTACCTGCTTGGAGCTACGCTATCTCTTCGGTGACAGGGGGATACGTGCGTTCAAGAATGCCTATGCGAGGCATGGCCGGATCGACCAAGGCAGACTTTCACTGTGGCTGCTCTACGTTGCCGCCGCTGCGCTGAAGCATATGGGCGACTGGGGGCTTGCGCCGTCACGCGAAGCCAACATGCGCCGAGAGGCGAAAGAAACACTAAGGCAAGCCGCGCTGGATCTGCTTGGTTAAGGGCTTGCCACCTGACCGGGGTAGCCCCCCAACAAAGGGCCGCGGCCTCAGATCATCGCGTCTGATCGCGGTCCAGCCCGATATCGCGCAACAGGTGATCGGACAGCCGGCCAAGCCGACGGTTCGATCGCCACCAAACGCGCACCATGGGTCCAAGCCGCAGGTCCGCTGCGCGTCGTCCTTGATCCTGCTGGAGGCGGTCAAGGCCGGGGCCGGCCTGGGGCTGCTGCCCTGCTACGCGGCGGACCCGGAGCCGGATCTGGTGCGCGTCAGCGGCACGATCGAGGAGTTGCAGGGCCAGATCTGGCTGGTGTATCACGCCGACAGCCGCAACCGGCCGGCGGTTATGACTCTGGTCGACCGTCTGGATGCCTTGTTCGCGCAGCACGGTCGGCTTACGGTCGACCATCCCGACCCGTAAGAGCCTGTTTCAGACAGGCGCCGCGAGCAGCCATGAAACTTCTCATTATCGGCGCCGGCATCATGGGCCTGTCGGCTGCCTGGGCCATGGCCCGGCGGGGCCACGATGTCACGGTGGTCGAGCAGGCGTCGATTCCGAACCCGCTAGGCTCCTCCGTCGATCAGCACCGGCTGATCCGATATGCCTATGGCGACATGGCCGGTTACGCGGCGATGGTGGGCGAGGCCTTCCCGGCCTGGGACAGGCTTTGGCAGGATCTGGGCGAGTCTCTTTACGTCCAGACGGGCACGCTTGCCGTGGGCACGGCGGGCCAGGATTGGCTGAACGCAAGTGCCGAGGTCTTGAAGTCGCAAGGGCACGCGATCGAGATGCTGGCACCCCATGACCTGTCGCGGCGCTTCCCACTGCTAACGCCGGACGGGGTCGATCACGCCTTTTATCTCAAGACCGGCGGCACCTTGCTGGCGGGGCGCATCATTGAGTTGCTTTCCCACCACCTGGCGCGGCGCGGTGTCACGCTGATGCCGCACCAGCGGGTCGTCAGCGTTGATCCTGACAGCGCCTCCCTGCACCTGGAAGACGGCAGGCATCTCACGGCCGACAGGCTGATCGTCGCCGCCGGCACTTGGGTTAGACAGTTGCTGCCTGGCCCCGCCGATCGCGTGGTGCCGTCGCGCCAGGTCGTCGCCTACCTGACGCCGCCCGCCGACGAAGCCGCCGAATGGGCCCGCATGCCCATGGTCTTGGAAATCGAGCCGGACAGAGGCTTCTACCTGGTTCCGCCAGTGGCAGGCACCGGACTGAAGGTCGGCGACCACAGCTTTTCCATGACCGGGGATCCGGACGCGGACCGGGACGCGGGCGAAGCGGAAACGCGGGCGTTGTTCCAATCCTGCACGAACCGCCTGGCATCCTTCGACCGGTTCTCTCTGGACGTCGGCAAGGTCTGCTTCTACACAGTGCACCCGCCGGCCGAACGGTTCGTGGTCGAACCCCTCGGCCGTTCGGCCTGGCTGATGACCGGCTTCAGCGGCCATGGGTTCAAGTTTGGGCCGTTGCTGGGCGAAGCGGTCGCCGACGCCTTGGAAGACAAGCGTGACGGCACCGAGGTAGCACGCTGGGCGGCCGGTCATTTGGACACTCGCGCTGACTGAGAGGCACCCCATGTCCCCGATCTTCGTTGCCATCGACACCATCTCCATGGACCAGGCGCTGACCTGGGCGCGCGCCGTCGGGCCTTATGTCGGCGGGCTGAAACTTGGTCTGGAATTCTTCGCCAACAACGGCCCGCACGGCGTGCACGAGGTCGGCCGCGCCGCCGAAAAGCCGATCTTCCTGGACGTGAAGCTGCACGACATTCCCAATACGGTCGCTGCCGCCGTGCGCGCGCTGTGCCCGTTGGAATTCGCCTACATCACCATCCACGCCAGCGGCGGTGAGGAGATGATGCGCGCAGCGGCGGAGGCGGCGGAAGAAGGGGCAGAGATCTATGGCGTGGCACCACCCAAGCTGCTGGGCGTGACCGTGCTGACCAGCCTCGACGCCACGGACATGCTCGCCGTCGGTCAAGACCCTGATGTCGGCATCCAGGTTGGCCGGCTGGCCAGTTTGGCCAGGGAGAGCGGGCTGGACGGTGTCGTCTGCGCCGCGCCGGAGATCACGCAATTGCGCACCGTCACGGGGCCGGATTTCGTGCTGATGGTGCCCGGCATCCGCCCTGCCGGGTGGGGCGAGGACGATCAAAAGCGCACCGTCACGCCGGAACAGGCCATGGCGCTCGGCGCCAATCACTTGGTCATCGGCCGCCCGATCACCCAGGCCGACGATCCGGGCGAAGCCGCCGCCGCCATCGCCCGCTCCCTCGGCGTCGAGGCGGCTTGATCCGCAGGGCGAGGCACCCCATGCTATCGCCATGAGGCTACAGACGAAAATCTGCGGGATATCGACGCCGGAAACGCTGGCGGCGGCGGCCGCCCATGGTGCGCGCTATGTCGGGTTTGTCTTCTATCCCAAGAGCCCGCGTTATGTCGGACCGGAACTGGCGGCCCAACTGGCGCGCCAGGCGCCGACGGGTGTGCGCACCGTCGGTCTCTTCGTCACGCCGGATGACGAGCTGTTGGACACCGTCGTGTCGCAAGTCCCGCTGGACATGATCCAGCTTCACGGCGACGAAACGCCCGAACGCGTGGCCGAGATCCGGCGCAACGTTTCCATGCCGGTCATGAAGGCCATCCGGATCGCCAGCGACGCGGATCTCGATCAGGTCTCCGCCTTCGAGCCGGCTGTCGATCGGTTGCTGTTCGACGCCAAGCTGCCCAAGAACGTCGCGTCACTGCCGGGCGGCAACGGCGTCGCCTTCGATTGGACGTTGCTGGCCAACCGCAACTGGTCGAAACCCTGGATGCTGTCCGGGGGCCTGACGGCAGACAACCTGGCCGAGGCGGTTCGCACCACCGGCGCGGAAGCGGTGGATACATCCTCCGGGGTTGAAGACCGGCCCGGCAACAAGACACCGACGCTGATCCGAGCGTTCCTGGCCGAGGCCGCGCAGCTTTAGCGCGTCGTCGGGGGCCGCAGCGGCTTGGCGTAGTTCAGCGGCGTCCCCGTCTCCGGCCGCAGGATCGGCGCTGCGGAGTATTGGCAGACATAAGCGCGCCGTGGCCGATCCGTCGTGTTCGATCCGGAGCGATGGAGCGTCACGCTGGAAAAGGCGATGATCGACCCTGCCTCGCACGGCACGGCGACGCCCACCTGATCGCCGTCATAGCCGACCAGTTCTTTGCCCGCCTCATCCCAGACATGGGCATTGACGTCAGTGTCCTTAGCAAGGTCGCGCGGCAAGACATGAATGCAGCCATTGTCCAACGTGGCGTCATCGAGCGCACACCAAAGCGTCAGGTAAGGCGGGTGGTCGAACCCGACATAGCCGGAATCCTGATGCCAGGCGAAGCTTGACCCCGCGCCGGCGGCCTTGAACACGAACTGCTCGTTGAAGAGATAGGGGTGCGGCCCCAGCAGCGTTCGCGCCAGGTCCGCCACCGGGCCCGCCATAAGGAAGGCCTCCACGACCGGAAATTCCTCATGCCGGTGGCTGAGAAACAGCCGTTTGTCCCCAACATCGATCTTGTGGCGACCTTGTCGCCTGTCAGCGCGGTTGGGATCGGAGACCATTGTATCGCAGGCACGGCGCAGGTCTCCCACCGTCTCCGGCGCTATTGCGTCGGGTATCAGGCAATAGCCGCTTTCGCGAAACGCGGTCACCAATCCAGATGGGCTCATGGGTCTCTTCATACCATCCGCCAGCGACACTTGATACGCTCGCGCGATGGCAAATGGCTGCTTGACATATCGACTTTTCTGGAAATATAGATATGTCATGACCGAAGCCATGAATAGCGTTCGCGCCGCCGCCTGCCTGGCCGCGCTGGGCAAGCCGACCCGGCTGGAGATCTTTCGCCGGCTGGCCCGTTCAGGCCCCGACGGCATGACCGTCGGCGGCATTCAGGCGGCGCTGGGATTGCCCGGGTCGACCTTGTCGCACCATCTCAGCGCGCTGACCCGGTCGGGCCTTGTGGCGCAGGAACGCCAGGGGCGCGAAGTGATCTGCCGTCCGGCCTTCCCCGTGATGGACGCCATGCTGGCCTATCTCACGGCCGAATGCTGCGCCGATGTCGGCGGCAACCAAGGCGACCGCCACGCTGAATGCCGCTCGGGCAAGCCCCCGGCATTGGACATCGTCTCATGACCGAACTTGTCCGCCGCGCCGGTCATACGCTGGCCCATCCCCTGCAGATCGATCGGGTGTGGCTGGCCGTACTCGCCATCCTGCTGGCCTTGGCCCTGCTGGACCCGGGCCAGCTCTCGGTAACACTGCCCGATACCGGCGGCAGCCTGCTTGAGGTCCTGCCGTTTCTCATCCTGGCGGTTGGCATCGCCGGCTATGCCAAGGCGAGCGGCGCCGACCAGTTGATCGCGCGGGCATTCACCGGGCGCCCCTTGCAGATGATCTTCGTGGCCGCCCTGTTCGGTGCTGTTTCGCCGTTTTGCTCGTGCGGCGTCATCCCCCTGATCGCGGCCCTTTTGGCCATGGGCGTGCCCTTGGCGCCGGTCATGGCCTTTTGGCTCGCCTCGCCGATCATGGACCCGTCCATGTTCGCACTCACGGTCGGCACGTTGGGCATCGACTTCGCCGTGGGCAAAACGCTGGCGGCATTCGGCATCGGCGCGCTCGGCGGCCTCGGCACCATGGCCCTGCAGCGTTTCGGGTTGTTCGAGCATCCCTTGCGCGAAGGCATCGGCGACGGCGGCTGCGCCGGTTCGACCGTGCGCGCGCCGAAGCCGATCGAGTGGCGGATCTGGCGCGAGCACGCGCGAACCGATCAGTTCGGCCGCGAAGCCCGCCGGGCCGGCCTGTTCCTGCTGAAATGGCTGACGCTGGCCTTCATCCTGGAAACCCTGATGCTGGCCTACATCCCAGAGGCCTGGATCATGTCGGCGTTGGGCAACGACAATGCCTGGTCGCTGCCGCTTGCGACGGTCATCGGCGTGCCGGCCTACCTCAACGGCTATGCGGCCCTGCCGCTGGTCGACGGGCTGATGGCGCAGGGCATGGCGCCGGGGGCAGCGCTGTCCTTCATGGTCGCCGGCGGGGTCACCTGCATCCCGGCCGCCATCGCCGTCTACGCCCTGGTCCGCAAACCGGCGTTTACGGCCTACCTGGGTTTTGCCTTGGCCGGCGCCTTCCTGTCCGGCCTGATCTTTCAGTTCGCGGTCGGTTAGTCCCAATCGGGAAACCGGCCTTCGGCAGCGAGCGCGGCCATGGCGGCCTCCAGCGCGGCGACATAGCCGTCGCGGCCTCCGGCGGCCAGCGGGATCACGGGGTTGCCGACAAAGACATCGCAAAAGGACGGCACCGGCAGCCAGGCCCCGCGCGGCAACACCTTGCCGAAGCCGTGGAGAAACACCGGCGTTACGGGCAGGTTGGGCCGTCGTTCAGCCAGGACCGCGATGCCTTTCTTGAACCCCTGCAATCGTTCCGGTTCGCCGCGCGTTCCCTCGGGAAAGAGAATGATGATCGCACCGTCGTCCAACGCCGCCTCGACCGGCTCCAGCGGGTCCTCGCCCCGGCTCAGCGCATCCCGGTCGACAGGCACGATGCCGATCAGCTGGCGAGAGACCCAGGATTTCAGCGGCGTTGCGGTGAAATAGTCGGCTGCCGCCGCCGGCCGCACCCGCGACAGCAGGCGTAACGGGAAGAGCGCGATCAGCCCCAGCGTATCGATGTGGCTGTTGTGATTGGCCACGATTACGGCCGGGCCGGCCGCCGGCAACCGTTCCCGATGGCGCACGTTCAGCCCGACGATCAAGGCCATGACCGGCCGGACAATCAGGGCGAAGAACAAGAGGCGCAGCATCAGTAGTAGAGAAACGCGACGAAGTGGAAGAACAGCGGCGCGGCAAAGGCCAGGCTGTCGAGCCGGTCCAGAACGCCGCCATGGCCGGGCAGCAGGCTGCCGGCATCCTTCACGCCCAGATCCCGCTTCAAGGCCGAGATGACCAGATCGCCGAAGAAACCGGCAAAGGCGATGATCGCGCCCGCCAGCAGGGCCGTGAACACATCAAACGGCGTCAGGACCGGGGCCAGCAGAACGGCGAGGACCAGGGTCGAGCCGAGGCCGCCCAAGAAACCTTCGACCGTTTTGTTCGGGCTGACCGACGGCGCGGCCTTCGTTTTGCCGATCGCCTTGCCCCAGAGATACTGGGCGACATCGTTTAGCTGGGTCAGGATCACGAGATAGAGCAGCCAACCGGCACTGCCGGCCACCGGGTTGCCCCCATCCGGCGCGGCCAGAAGCTCTGCGGTGTGGCTCAACAGAAAGACACAGATCATCAGGCCCCATTGAATGGACCCGGCGGCGCGCAGGAAGCCCTTGGTCTCGCCCGCGATCACCATGATCATCGGCATCAACAGGAACATGTAGACCGGTACCCAGATCAGGAACATCACGTACCAGCCGGTGCCGATCCAGTAGAACTGCACCGGTATCGCCAGATAGGCCCAAAACAGCACGCGCCGGTCGACACGCCGCGTGGGGATCAGCGAGAAGTATTCCTTCAAGGCCAGAAAGCACATGATGGCCAGGAAGACCAAACTGGCGACGCGGCCGACCAGGATCGCCACCGCGAACACGATCACCAGCACCCACCAGCTGTTCGTCCGATCGGTCAGCTCGCGCCAATCCCGCTCGGGATACCGGCGGCGCAGCAGCCAGAGCACCGCCGTGACCACGGCCAGGACCGCGAACAGCCCGGCCAAGGTCCATTGGACCGACGGGTAGGAGATGCTGCCCACTAGGCCATGACCTTACGTGCCCGATTGACGATCGTCGCAACCGCCAAGGCGATGGCGACGCCCAGGACGATCGGCACCCAGGTCCATGTCGCCCAGCCGAACGCCGTCAGGATCGCCAGCGCGCCGAAGGCGAGCGCGCGGTCCGCCTTACCGAACGGCCCGTCATAGCGGCGCTCGTTCCCCAGGGCGGGACCCATCAGCCCGACCGCTTCGCCGATTACTGCGAGCACGACCAAAACCACCACCATCCAGGCGGGCGCGGCGAAGGATACGGCCAACGGCAGATAAAGCGCGGCGTCGGAGACCAGGTCGCCAAGTTCGTTCAGCACCATGCCCAGCCTGGTTTTCTGGTCATGCTCGCGTGCCAGCATGCCATCAACCGCGTTCAACGCCATGCGCACCAGAAGGATGACCGGCAGGCCGAGCAGGAGCAGGGTCGAAAACGGCCAGATCGCCAGGCAGAGCCCGTACGCCACGGAGAGTGCGAGGGCAGCGACCGTGACCGTATTGGCCCGCACGCCCGCCTTCGCCAAGCGTTCGACAGTTGGGCGCAAGAGCGCCTGAAAGCGCGGTTTGATGTCGTAAAGGCTGGCCATGGCGGGAATGGGCGGAGGAAACGGCGAGATCAGAACACTAAGGGGTTAAAATACCGCAAATTCAACACAGACATGCTCTGTCGCCGGTTCACACGGGCCGGGCGTATCGCTATTGTCGCCGCCACTTTTCGTAACGAAACCGTCTTGGAGCCTGCTCTCGGTAGAGCTTTTGACAGCCATGACGCGCTTCGACCCCATAACCCCCCTTCTTATTGGAAAGACTCGTGACCGCAGCCCTTCGTGCGAACACATTCCGGGCCGGCCCCGACGAGGACGGCCATTTCGGCATTTTTGGCGGCCGATATGTTGCAGAAACCTTGATGCCGCTGATCCTGGAGGTCGAAAAGGCCTATGAGGCGGCCAAGGCCAGCCCCGCCTTCAAGGCCGAACTCCGCTACTACAATGCCCACTACACGGGGCGACCGTCGCCGCTCTATCTGGCGGAACGGCTGACCCGACATTTCGGCGGCGCCAAGATCTATTTCAAGCGCGACGAGCTGAACCATACGGGCAGCCACAAGATCAACAACTGCCTGGGCCAGGTTCTGTTGGCCCGGCGCATGGGCAAGACCCGGATCATCGCCGAAACGGGTGCCGGCCAGCATGGCGTTGCCGTGGCGACGGTCTGCGCCCTGTTCGACCTGCCCTGCACGATCTATATGGGCGAGGTCGATATCAAGCGGCAGCAGCCCAACGTCTTTCGCATGAAACTGCTCGGTGCGGAGGTGAAGGCCGCAACCTCCGGCAGCCGAACGCTGAAGGACGCCATGAACGAGGCGTTGCGCGACTGGGTCACCAATGTCGACGACACCTTCTACATCATCGGCACCGCCGCCGGCCCCCACCCCTATCCGGAGATGGTCCGCGATTTCCAATCGGTGATCGGCGAGGAGGTGCGCGACCAGATCATGCAGCGCGAATGCCGCTTGCCGGACATGCTGGTCGCCTGCATTGGCGGCGGCTCGAATGCCATCGGCCTGTTTCACCCTTTCCTGGACGAGCCGGAGGTTGAGATCGTGGCGGTGGAGGCCGGCGGCCTGGGCATCGACACGGACCAGCACGCCGCCAGCCTGACAGGTGGCCGCGCCGGCGTGCTGCACGGCAATCGGACCTACCTCTTGCAGGACGATGACGGCCAGATCCAGGAGGCGCACTCCATCTCCGCCGGCCTCGACTATCCCGGCATCGGCCCGGAGCACGCCTGGCTGTTTGAGCAGGGCCGCGTCGACTATGTCTCCGCCACCGATGAAGAGGCGCTTGAGGCGTTCCAGCTCTGCTCCGTCAAGGAGGGTATCATCCCGGCGCTGGAGCCGGCCCATGCCCTGGCCCACGTGGCCAAGATCGCGCCCGATATGGATCGTGACAAGATCATCGTGATGAATCTGTGCGGGCGCGGCGACAAGGACATCTTCGCCGTCGCCGAGCGGCTGGGCGTGGCCCTGCAATGACCGAGGCATCCGGCTCGACCCGCCTGACAGAGAAGTTTGCCTCCCTGGAAGAAGAAGGCCGCGCCGGGTTCGTCGCCTTCATCACCGCCGGCGACCCCGACCCGGAGACGAGCTTCACGGTGATGAGCGGGCTGCCGGCGGCCGGCGTCGACATCATCGAACTGGGCATGCCGTTCACCGACCCGATGGCCGACGGGCCGTCGATCCAGGCGGCGGGTTTGCGGGCGCTGAAGGCCGGCATGACGCTGGCCGGCACGCTGGACATGGTGCGCCGGTTTCGCGCCGGCGGCGAGACAACGCCTATCGTCCTGATGGGCTATTTCAACCCGATCTACAGCTACGGCGTTGATCGCTTTCTGCACGACGCGCTGTCGGCCGGCGTCGACGGCCTGATCATCGTCGACCTGCCGCCGGAAGAGGATGCGGAGCTGTGCCTGCCGGCCAAGGCCGCCGGCCTGCCCTTCATCCGCCTGGCGACACCGACCACGGATGATGGGCGCCTGCCCGCCGTCATGGCCAACACGGCCGGGTTCGTCTACTACGTCTCGATCACCGGCATCACCGGTGCGGGATCGGCCATGACCGCGGACGTTGCGACGGCAGTCGAACGGTTGCGGCGCCATACCGACCTGCCCATCGCCGTCGGCTTCGGCATCAAGACGCCGGAACAGGCGGCGGAAATTGGGCGGCACGCCAACGCGGTCGTGGTTGGGTCGGCGATTGTGGAGCGTGTTGGCGCGCTGGCGTCGAAGAATGGTTCGGTTCAGTCGGTGCTGGACTTTGTCGGGTCACTTGCCGATGGTGTTCGCCGGGCGCGCACCTAAGTATTGGCAGCGCCCCCGTACGCGTACGACCGACCCGCCATCGCGCAAGGACAGGCATGAACTGGCTGACCAACTTCGTCCGACCCAAGCTGAGGGCACTGGTTTCGTCCAAGCCGGAGGTGCCCGACAATCTCTGGCATAAATGCCCGAACTGCGAGGCGATGATCTTCCATCGCGACCTGGAAACCAACCTGCACGTTTGCCAGCATTGCGGCTATCACATGCGCTTGAATGCGGCTCGACGGCTGGAGATGCTGTTCGACGACGGCGAGTACACGGCAATCGAACTGCCAAAGTCGGCCGTCGATCCCTTGCGGTTTCGCGACACCAAGCGCTACACGGACCGGCTGCGCGAGGCCCAGACCAAGACCGGCCACAACGACGCGATCACCGTCGCCCATGGTCTGCTCGGCGGCAACAAGGCGGTGATCGCGGTCTTCGATTTCCAGTTCATGGGCGGTTCCATGGGCACCGCGGTCGGTGAGGGGCTGTTGGCGGCTGCGAAGCTGGCGGTCTTGCAGGACGCCGCGCTGATCGCCGTGCCGGCCTCGGGCGGTGCCCGGATGCAGGAAGGCATACTGTCGCTGATGCAGATGCCACGTAGCGTCATTGCCATCGATCTGGTGAAGGACGCGGGCCTGCCGTACATCGTGATCCTGACCGACCCGACGACCGGCGGCGTCACAGCGTCGTTTGCCATGCTCGGCGACGTGCATATCGCGGAGCCGGGCGCCCAAATCGCGTTCGCCGGCGCCAGGGTGATCGAGGAAACGATCCGCGAGACCTTGCCCGACAATTTCCAGACCGCCGAGTACCTGCTGGAGCACGGCATGGTCGACATTGTCGTACATCGACAGCGTCTGCGCGAAACCCTGGTTCGGATCGTCGACATGCTGCGCCGGCCGACGCCCGCCGCACAGGTCGTTGCATTGAACGCCGACGGCCCGGCCACGATCGAGGCCAGCGCCGAAGACGAAGCGCCCGAGATACCTGAGGAAGGCGCCGACGAAGCGGAGGCGGAGGCCGAGACGGCGGAGGCGGAACCCGCCGATGAAGACCGGCCAAACCCCTGAGGCCATAGACGCCGCACTCGACCGGCTGGGGGCGCTGCATCCCAAACTGATCGACCTGTCGCTCGATCGCATTCACCGGCTTCTGGCACGGCTCGACCATCCGGAGCGATCGCTGCCGCCCATCGTCCATGTCGCCGGCACCAACGGCAAAGGCTCGACCGTCGCGTTCTTGAACGCGATGGCGGCGCAGGCGGGGCTTTCGGTCCATGCCTACACATCGCCTCATCTGGTGCGCTTCAACGAGCGCATTCAGGTCGCCGGCCAGGCGATCGACGATGACCGGCTGCTCGACGTGCTGGAACGCTGCGAACGGGCCAATGACGGCGCGGACATCACCTATTTCGAGATCACCACGGTCGCGGCGTTTTTGGCGTTTGCCGAGACACCGGCTGACTTGACGTTGCTGGAGGTCGGCTTGGGTGGCCGGCTGGACGCCACCAACGTGATCGACCGGCCGGTGGCGACGGCCATCACCTGCATCTCGCTGGACCATCAAGACTTCCTGGGCGACAGCGTCGAAGCCATTGCCCGAGAGAAGGCCGGCATCCTGAAGCCGGGTGTACCGGCCGTGATAGGCCCCCAGCCGTTCGAAGCCGCCGCCGACGCGCTCGATCGGGAAATCGCGTTGACTGGTGTAATTGCCGACCGTCACGGACGCGACTGGTTTCACCGGCGCACGGGCGACGCCCTAATCCTTACCGACCGCGACGGCGAGACGAGTTGGCCTCTGCCGTCGCTGCCGGGAGCGCATCAGTTGGCAAATGCCGCGACGGCTTTGCGGCTTGCCAGGCATCTGGAGATGCTATCCGCCAACACCGAGGCACAAGCCGCCGGGCTGACCCACGCCCAGTGGCCGGCGCGGCTGCAGCGGCTCACCACCGGCCCGCTGGTCGAGGCCCTGCCGACGGACGAGGTCTGGCTGGACGGCGCCCACAACGACACCGCCGGCGCGGCGCTTGCTTCCTGGCTGGAGGACTTGCCGACCCGCCCGACCACGGCGCTTGTCGCGCTGCTGACGACCAAGGACCCCACCGCCGTCTTGAGCCCGCTCGTCGGCAAAGTCGATCGGCTGATCGTCGTGCCGATCATCGGCAGTGCCGTCGCGGCGAAACCAGAACAGCTCGCGGCGAAGGCCAAGGCGATCGGGTTTGCGGACGTGGATTGGGTCGCCGACATGAAAGACGCGCCGCACCGGGTCATCCCCGGCGGGCGCGTCGTCATCTTCGGATCGCTCTATCTGGCCGGCGAAGTGCTGGCCGAGAACGGCTGACCCGCCTTAAGGGCAGGCCCCTTAAGGACAGGCCTTAGAGAACCGAATCCACCCATTGGAACAGGGCACCCTTCGGCAGGGCGCCGATCTTGGTGGCCGCGACCTCGCCATCGCGGAACAGCATCATCGTCGGGATGCCGCGCACACCGTATTTGGACGGCGTTCCGGGGTTCTCGTCGATGTTCACCTTGGCGACCGTGAGCTGTCCCGCCTTTTCGCCGGCCAGGTCTTCCAGCGCCGGCGCTATCATCTTGCACGGGCCACACCATTCGGCCCAGAAATCGACCAGCACGGGTCCATCGGCCTTCAAAACGTCCTGTTCGAAGCTGGAATCGGAGACGGCTTTCGTCGCGCTCATCATTGGCTTCCTTGATTATGTCAGCGGCCGGGGGGTCGGCCGCTTTCTCGTCGAGTCCCGGCCAATATGGGGATCGGGACGGGGCCGGGTCAAGGCGGCGGCCGTGCGTCCGGCGCATGCCGGTCCAGCAAATTGTCCGGCAATGGCATCAGCATCGGCCCGTCCGTCCAGCCCAAAACGCAGGCCACGCGCCGGTCCGGATAGATTGCCCGCAAGGCAGCACGATAGGCGGCCATCTGTTGCAGATAAACACGATCGACCGCGTCGGCCGTGTCGGGCGGCGGACGATTCGTCTTGTAGTCCAACACCGTAACCGACCCGTCCTGAACCAACAGGCGGTCTACCTGGCCCGACAGAACCGTGTCGCCGATCCGTGCGGTAATCGGTACCTCCGCCCGGCTACCAGGCCCGAAGATGGCGGCAAACGCCGGGTCATCCAAGACCGCCAGTGCCTCGGCGGCATAGGTTTCTTGCCGGCCGGCATCCAAATCATGGATCGGCCTGGCGAGAAAGCGTGCAGCCGCGTCGGCCCGTTCGTCCGTCGGCAGGTCCGGCAGCATCTGCAATAGCTGGTGAATCAGCAGCCCACGCTTGAATCGGTCCTGGCGGTCCTCGTTTACCGGTGAACGGATCGCCGGTTCGTCGGCCGAAGGGCGCGACGGCGCCAGGGGGCGGGCGGGGCGCGGTTCCGGTGGCGGCGGCCGGCCGACCCAATCGGGAAGAGCGGCGGATGCCTCGCTGAGGGCTTCTTCGGCACCGGCCGATGGTATTGCCGTTTGCCGCTGGTCATAGACCAGCGCGCTGTCCGCCCAATCGCCATCGAACGGCTGTTGCTCAACGCCAGCGAGGCTCTGCAGCCCGGCCTCGCATAGGTCGTACCAATGATCCAGCGGCACGCGGCTGCCATGATGGCCCGTGATGATCAAACGGTCCTCGGCGCGGGTCAGGGCGACATAGAGCAGGCGCCGGTACTCCTGCGCTTCGCGCCGTTTCAGACGATCTTCCCTCGCCTGCGTCGCCGGCTCGCGCAGACCCGTGTGCGGGCGCCAAAGCGGCGGCGCATCCTCGTCCAAACCCGGCCAGAACAGCGCGGTGGTGGCGGCCGGTTTCGACATAGTATCCGCAAGAACGACGATGGGCGCCTGAAGCCCCTTGGCGCCATGCACGGTCATGATGCGGACTTGATCGGCACCGGCCGTCTCAAGCTCGCGCTTCAGTTCGGTATCCGCCTCGCGCAGCCAATGGACAAACCGCTGTAACGAGCCGGCATGGTGCCGTTCAAAGGCCAGCGCCTGGATCAGCAGTTCGTCGATGGCGTCCTTGGCGTCCTCTCCAAGCCGATAGGTGAGCGCGCGTCTGCCGCTTGGCAGCGGTCCCGGACCGGTCGATAGATCGCCGGGGCACGGGTGGACCAGAATGTCAGCCAGCAGCGCATAGGGCCCGACATAGTCCGCGCGGGCCAGCCAGTGGCTCAGATAATCGAACGCCGGCCGGTACGCAGGCATGTCGGATTTCGCGATCAAGGCCTGCCAAAGCGTGCCCTTGCGGCCATGGGTCAGGCGGAAAAGGTCATCCTCAGACAGGTCGATCAGCGGCGTCTTCAGAACCGTCGCCAGGGTCAGATCGTCGTCCGGCAACAGCAGAAAATCGATCAAGGCCAGCAGGTCCATCACCGCAAGCTGATCGGTCAGAACCATGCGATCGACGCCCGCGACCGGTAGCCCACGGTCTTTCAGCGCGCGGACAATCTCGTAGAAGACCTCGCTGCGGCGCCTGGCCAGAATCAGGAAATCGCCCGGGCGCACCGGCCGGTTGGCGGCAACAAGCCGCTCGCCGCCATCGACCATTTGCCGCACCCGGTCTGCGATCGCCGACGCCAGGCGGGCGGCGGGCGCGATCCGCCGACGCTGGGTCACGGGCAGGGACCAGGGTCCGTCATCGTCCTCCTCCACCGGCCCGACGGGTGGCCACAACTCCACCCGCCCCCCAGCGCCCAGCCGCGAGGCACCATGGATCACGGGCTCCGCAGAGACACCGTCGCGTACCGCCTCCGGCTCGAAGATGGCGTCGACCACGTCGAGAACCGCCCGAACCGAACGGAACGAAATCTGCAACGGCACACGCCGCCAGTCCTGTTCGGCGGAACGCACATGGGTCTCCAGCCGCTCTCGCGTTTGGTCGAACGCCGCCGGGTCCGCCCCCTGAAAGCCGAAGATCGACTGTTTTTCGTCGCCGACCGCGAAGACCGTCCTGACCTGCTCGGACCGGCCTTGGCCGGCGAAGAACTCATCAGCCAGGGTGGTGACGATCTGCCATTGCTCAGGGCTGGTATCCTGCGCCTCGTCGACCAGGATATGGTCGATCCCGCCATCCAGCTTGTAGAGCACCCAGGCCCCCTTGTCCGGACGGCGCAGCAGGTCGACCGCGCGCAGGATCAGATCGCCATAGTCCATGACGCCGCGATGGCGCTTGGCGTCGTCGTACGCTTCGATCAACGCCGTGCCCACCCGCATCAGCGCGCCGGATGCTTCCGCGATCGTCAAGGCACGTCGACGGGCCTCCAAGGCAAGCAGCCGGTCCGCCTCGGCCGCGAGAGTATCGGACCCGTCGGGGCACCGCTCCGCGCTGGCACGGTTCATGAGCCGACTTCGGACGGCTCCGTCCTTGGTCAGGAAGGCGGCAGCGTACGCCTCGACGGTCGTGGCACGTACGGCCGGGTCGGCTTCCAACCAGTCCAAGAGCTGGGCCGCACGTTTCTGTTCGGTATCGCTGCCCTCGGCCAAGGCCTTGGCGCAAGCCATCAGGCCCGCGCGATCGAAAGCCGCGTCCCGGCACGCGGCAATCACCACCTGGTCGTCCGTCACCCCCTCCACGACGCCCAGATGACGATGGATGGCACGGATTAGACCGTCAATGCCGCCATGAAGCTCGACAGAAGATCGCAGCTTTTGCCGCTGTGCCAGCATTGAGCCGACCAGGCTATCAAAGGTCTCCGCATCGACCAATCCGGTGATCCGGGCCAACGGTTCAACCAACGCTGCGGGCGGTGTCTCCAGCAAGCGTTGCCGGACGGCGTGCTGCAACTCCAGCGCGTCGCGCTCGTCGATCAGGTCGAAATGCGGCGGCAGTCGCGCCTCGACCGGAAAACGGCGCAGCAGGGATTGGCAAAAGCCGTGGATGGTCGTGATCGCCATGCCGCCCGGCGTGTCGAGAACGCGTGCAAACAGACGTCGGGCGGCCGCCAGCTCTTCTTGGGTCGGGGTTTCCCCGGTCAGCTTGGTCAAAGCCTCGACCAAATCCGACTGCCCCATGGTCGCCCAGCCGGCGAGCACGGCATTGATGCGCTCGGCCATGTTCGATGCGGCTGCCCGGGTGAAGGTCAGGCACAGAACGCGATCGGGCGCCGTGCCGGCCAGCATCAGGCGCAAAACCCGGTCCGTCAGCACTTTGGTCTTGCCCGTGCCGGCGGAGGCGCCGACCCAGACGGACGCGCGCGGGTCGGACGCCAGGCGTTGGCGATCGGTGGCCACGGCGATCGGATCGATCGCGGCGGTCATGTCTCACCACCCACGGCGCCGGCCGACCATTCCTTCACGCGGGCCAGATGGTCGTAGCCGAACGGGCGCAGAACCCGGCCGCGCGGATGTGAACGGTAGGGCGTCTCGGGGCGGTCGAAGGCCGCAATCAAGCCGGACAGGCCGTCGCGCGCCCTGTCCTTGAGATCGGCCACCGCATCACCCGCGAACCGCCGCTCGCTGCCGGGCGAGCGGCCGCCGGAAAGGTGCCAGAAGGCGAGCGCATCGACCGTCCCGGTGACGCCGGCAAAGCCGCCGGCCTCGACAATCAAGGCCTCAAGCTGCAGCTGCGGATAAAGCCCGCTTTCAACCATCTTGGCCGATGGGGGCTGGCCGGTCTTGTAGTCGATGATGCCAAGCGAGGCCTCGCCGTCCGTCATGGCCCGATCGATCCTGTCGGCCCGGGCGGTCACGGTGAAGGGTCCGGCCGGCCCAGGGACCGTCAGGGTGCCCACGGCCTCCAACCCAATCGGTTGAATTCTGGGGCGACGGTCTTCCTCGCGCGTGGCAACCCAGGCGGCAATCCGCTCGAATCGCGGCCACCAGAACGCGGTCAGCCCTGGATAATCGTCAAGGTCCAGGAAATGCCGGCGGCCAATTTCCAGCAACCGGCCAATGGGGTCGGGCGGCCACGGTTCGGCCAGAAACTCAGCCAGGATGGCATGGAGGATCTGGCCGCGTTCAGAGGCGCCGGGGCTGGCGTCGATGGGATCCAAGCGCCGAAGGCCCAGGATCTTCTCCGCATACAGCGCGTACGGATCGACCTGCCAGGTATAGAAGCTGGTGACCGACAGGCGGCGCGGCCGCGCGGCCACCGGTGGGCGCGGCGCCGGCGGCGGTCGCGGCTGGGCCGCGCCGGCATCCTCCAGCAGGGCGACACGGCGCTGGTCGACCTGCTGGGGCGAAGCGTCAAGGCCCGCCGCCTTCGTCACGGCATCAAATCGCAGCCACCAGCGCGAGGCCACGGTCGGCGTGCCGTCGACCCGCCGCGCCCGTGTCATCAGCACACGCGGCGCAGCCAGCGCCTGGGCCACATCGTGAGCGGCCAAACCGATCCGCCGTTCCGGCGCCGGCAGGCCGAACTGTTGGCGCATCGGCCGCGACATCCAGGGGTCGATGCCGGGATCGGCCGGCCATGTGCCCTCGTTCAGGCCGGCCAGAACGATGAGGTCGGCTTGCTGCAGCCGCACCTCCAACGGCCCCAGGATGCGCAGCCGCGCATGGTCGCCATAGCGCGGCCGCACGACAACGCCCGACAGGAACGCGTCCAGCAGGGCGGGATAGTCCGCCGGCGTGAGCGGCGGAAAGGCCGCCAGCGCCTCAATCGCCTCTGAGATCAGGACCGCCGCCGCCTCGCCATCCTCGTGCTGCCACAGGCGCATGGGGCCCGGCAGATCATCGGTCTGGGCCAACGCCTCGCACGCCTCAGCATGCAGACGCATGAGGTCGGACGGCGACTGGGCACCGCCTGCCATCGCGTCGAAGAACGGCGCCAGCCTTGGCTTAAGGTCATCGAGCCAGCGCGCCAGCGCCGCCTCGGACCGCGACGCCAGGGCCACGAGAGGGTCGAGCCCCGGGGCCGGGCGCGGTCCACGCAGGACCAGCAGTTCCAGCCGCCGCGCCATGGCGCGGAAAGCCTCGGCCGCCTGCCCGCCGGCGGCCAAGGGATGCTTCAGAAGCGACAATAGGGCGAGCGGTGCCGCGTTCTCCACCGCCGCACTCGCCAGCAGTCGAAGGAACGCGCCGACCGGCGTTTCGCCCAAAGGACGGCCCGCGCTGTCATCGATCTCGATGTCCCAACGGCGAAGCCCCGCGGCCACCCGCCGGGCAAGCGGACGGTCCGGCGTGACCAGCATGGCGGTTTGGCCGGGCGTTTCGAGCACCTCGCGCAGGCGCAGCGCGATGATTTCAGCCTCCTCGCGTTCCGTGGCCGCCTCAACCCGCTCCAAGCCTTCGGTCGCGCCGATCCCCAGACCCTCGATCCGCCGCCATTCGTCCGCCGTGGCCGCCGGCCGCATGATCTCGCGGACAAGGTGGCGGCGCTGGTCGTGCGTCGCGCCGGGTGGGTCCGGGGCCCGATCGTCGGGCCAGTCGGAAACCGCTTGCCGATCGACCTCAAGATGACCGAGCAATCGTTGCATGCCGAACTGCGGGTGGGTCTCGTCAAGCGCTTGCCAGTCGGTATCGGTCATCTCGCGATCGAGGCCGGGCAGGATGACGAGCCCGTTCGCCAGCCCGGCGATCACCGCCAGCAACTCGGCGGTGGCTGGGATCGAGCCGGTGGAACCCGCGGCGATCACCGGTCCGGCCGGCGGCTGCGCCCGCCACAGCGCCGCCTGCGCCGCGATCAACCGATTGCGTCGGTCGGCCTGATCGATGGCGCCCATCTCCGCCAGATGGGCCGGCCAGGTCCGGGTCAGGATCTCCAGAAAGCGGACGGTTTCCTGCCAATGCTCGGCCATCTCGGCGGCGACGATGTTGCCCAGATGATCGAAGCCGAGCCGTTCGGTCTGGACCTCGTCCAACAGACGCCCCAGAGCGTCGGCCAACTGCACCGCCTGCCCCGCCGTCAGGTCCAGATCGCCCCTCGCCAGCAACAGCCGCGCCAGGCTGATACGCCGCGACAAGGCGCCCAGGGCGGGCGGCAGATCCAACGGTTGGCCGAGCGCCGCCTGGCTTTCGAAGTCGACCGCATCCTCCGCCACATCGCCGATCGGCCGCAGCGCCGGCAACAGCAGCGCGCGGCCATCCGTCTGTCGCAGAAAGGCATCGCGCAGCGCCCGGCACGCGCGTCGGGTGGGCAACAGGACGGTCATCGCCGACAGGGCCATCGGGTCGCCGCCGGCCAGCCCCAGAATTCCGTCGGCCAGCCGGTCGACGAACGGCTCGCCGGCGGGGATGGTGCGGACGTTTGAGGAGGACGGCGGTGTCATGAACCGCCAACGAGCTTGGAAAAACGGTCACCCCAGGCGGGGCCGGCGCGCAATAGCGCGGTTCGAGCGTCAGACGACGCGGCCTGTTCCAACACGATGTCCAGCCGGTCGTCCGGCAGCATGGTGCCCAGCCGCTCGGCCCATTCGATCAGGGCAACGCCATCGGCGCGCGCCTCTGTCCAGCCCAGTTCGATCACCTCGTCCGGGTCGGCGATACGGTAGAGATCGAAATGCCAGACCGGGGCCGTTGGCGTCTGGTAGGTCTGCACCAGGGTAAAGGTCGGGCTTGGCACCTCCACCGCTGCGCCCATCGCGGTGCGGATGGCGGCGCGGGCAAGTTCCGTCTTGCCGGCCCCCAGATCGCCATGGAGCGCGACAACATCGCCGGCGCGCCACAGCCCGGCAAGCCGCCGCGCCAGCGCCCAGGTCGCCGCCAGGTCGGGCAGATCGATCGTGGCCTCCATGGGCGAATCGGTCTTTACGGCTCGGATCATGGCCGGGATTGTCGACGGCCCGGTCATGCTTGCCAAGGACAGCCTGCCATACGAACGGCTTCACACGGCCGCAATGGCCCGCTATGTCCTGGGCTTTCTCGATCCACACCCGTCGCCAGGAGTCCCCGGCCCATGACCGCTGCCCCTCATGCCACCGATGTCGCGATCATCGGCGCCGGTCCGGTCGGCCTGTTCGCGGTGTTTGAGTGCGGCATGCTGAAGATGCGCTGCCATGTGGTGGACACGCTCGACGTGGTCGGCGGCCAATGCGCCGCGCTTTATCCGGAAAAGCCCATCTACGACATCCCCGGCTATCCGGAGATCGACGCCCAGGACCTGATCACCAAACTGTCCGACCAGGCGGCCCCCTTCGCGCCGACCTTCCATCTCGACCAGCAGGTGACCGGGCTGGAGCGCCGGGACGATGGCTGGCGCCTGACCACCAGCGCGGGCACCGTGATCGATGCCAAGGCAGTGATCATCGCCGCCGGTGTCGGCGCGTTCGGCCCCAACCGGCCACCGATCGACGGCATCGAGGCCTATGAAGGCACATCGGTGTTCTACATGGTGACGGCCAAGGACAGGTTTCGCAGCCAGCGGGTGGTGATCGCCGGCGGCGGCGACAGTGCGTTGGATTGGGCCATCATCCTGGCCGACATTGCGGCCGAGGTCATGGTCGTGCATCGCCGGGCGAAGTTTCGCGGCGCGCCGGAAAGCGTCGCCCGGCTGCATGAGCTGGCCGATCAGGGAAGGGTCGAGCTGGTGGTGCCCTATCAACTGCGCGATCTGGAGGGCGGCGACGGCCGGCTTGCGGCCGTGAACGTCGCGACGCTGGACGGCGAGGCCAGACGGCTGGAGGCGGACGCGCTGTTGGCCTTTTTCGGCCTCTCCATGACGCTTGGGCCCATCGCCGACTGGGGCTTGGCGCTCGACCACGACCATATCCGCATCGACCAGGCGACCAGCGAGACCTCGCTGGCGGGCATTTTCGCCATCGGCGACATCGCCACCTATCCGGAAAAGCTGAAACTGATCCTGACCGGCTTCGCCGAGGCCGCCCAGGCCGCCCACGCGGCCTACAAGTTGGTCCACCCCGGCGAGGTGCTGCATTTCGAGTATTCGACGACCAAGGGCGTGCCGACCGGGAGCTAACCCCTCTCAGGCCTCGGCATCAACGCACCAGATCAGGTCCGTCTGCTCGCTTTTCCCATTTGCTGCCGCTGATTGTCCGCTGCCGCGCCGGCCGATCAGGCGAACGGGCTGGCCATCCGCACGGTGAAGACGCAAATCGAAGCCGGTCCCCTTGGCCCGAAGCCGGCGAAGGGCGGCCTTGAGCGCCCCCCGATCGTCGGCGCCCACCGCCGACAGCAAGTCGTCCATGGAGTCGACCTCCGACTGCCCCAGGGCGGTCGCGAAGGCCGGGTCGATCAGAGGCGTGCCCGACGCGGTCCAGCCGAAATGGGGCCAGGGGGTGCTGTCCAACGCCGCCTCCAACAGCCCGCTGCGCTCGGCGAAATGCTCGGCACGCAGGGTTTCGCGGCGAACCTGTCGGCGCTGCCAGGCGATGACGATCAGCGCGACGGCAGCGATCAACAGCGTTGCCACACCGCTGAACAGCGGGTCATCGTCCGCCAGTTCCTCCGCCTGGGCAAAGGCGCTTGCCGGCAGCGCGACGATGACGGCGGTAAGCAGCCACGCCCGAGTTCGGACGGCTTGTTCCGTTGGCGCTAGAGGGCCATTTACGCTATTCACGATTGATCCCCAGCCGTTCGGATGCGCGCTCCCATGTTCTTTGTCACCCCGTTGATCCAGATTCTGCTCTACGCCATCGATATCTATATCTGGCTTGTGATCATTTCGGCGATCATGAGTTGGCTGGTTGCGTTCAACGTCATCAACACCGGCAACAGCTTCATCTACCAGATCGGACGCGCGCTGTACCAACTGACCGATCCGGCATTGCGGCCGATCCGGCGGTTCCTGCCCAATCTCGGCGGCATCGATATCTCGCCGGTGATCTTGATCCTGCTGTTGTACTTCCTGCAGATGCTGCTCGTCCAAATCAACAACGCGCTGGTTTAGCGGGCGCGGCCCGGTCTTATCGGCGAGACAGGAGGAGGGCCATGATCACCGTCTATGTCGAAGCCGAACGCACCGTCAAACCGGTTACGCTGACCGCCGAGGACCCGGTGCCGAACGACGCCATCTGGGTCGACATCCTGCAGCCGAGCGATGCGGAGCGCGAGGCCATGGGGAGGAAGCTGGGCTTTGCCTTGCCGACAACGGCCGATATGCACGAGATCGAGGCGACCAGCAGGACCTACGCCGATGATGGCGTCCTTTTCGTCACCGCGCCGACGATAAGCACCACCGAGGATGGCCACCCCAAATCGGAACCCGCAACCTTCATCTTCGACGGCAAGCGGCTGACGACCCTGAGGCTGGCGGAGACGGGATCGATCGACCGGTTCGCGCAAGACCTGCTGGCCCGCCCCGGTCAGCCGCACGAGCCGGCCGACCTTTTGATCGGCCTGATCGGCGCTGTTCTCGATCGTCTTGCCGATCTTATGGAAGCTCTGATCAGGCGGGTCGAGGTCATCTCCGGCGAGATCTTCCGCGATGACGGCACCGGCCAAACCCGTCGGCAAGGGCGGGAACGCAAGCGCGTCATGCAAGGGTCATTGCGTGCGATCGGCCGCGACGGGCGCATGCTGGCACGCATACGCTCCAGCCTGACGGGCTTTGAGCGCGTGCTGGGCTTCCTCGCGACACGGCTGTCCGACCTGGGGCCGGCACAGACCGCCGCCCTCTCCCACGCCCGCCGGGACGCGGCCTCGCTGATCCAGCACGCCGATTTCCAGGAACAGCAGATCGAGTTCCTGCTGGACGCCACGGTGGGCCTGATCACCATCGAGCAGACCGAGATCGTGCGCGTGCTGTCGATCGCCGCAACCATCTTTCTGCCGCCAACGCTGATCGCCAGCCTCTACGGCATGAACTTCGCAAACATGCCGGAACTGAGCTCGCCGCTCGGCTACCCGATCGTGCTGGTCGCGATGCTGATATCGGTCATTGCGCCGTTGTGGTACTTCCGACGCAAAGGCTGGATGTAGGGATGCTTTCGGGCGTTGACTGGGGGAACACCGATGACTGAACTGTGGCCCCTGGCGCTGGCGAGCCTGGTCTTTGTCGGTGGCCATCTGTTCTTGTCGAGCAAAGGACCGCGCGCGTTCCTGGTCCAGTCGTTGGGTGAAAAGCCGTTTCTCGGGTTTTACTCGCTGGTGGCCGCCGTTGCTCTCGCGGGCATGATCTGGGCTTTCAACACGCTGCCGCACGGCGCGCCGCTATGGCTGTTCTACCCGGCCGGCTTTTACGCCGCGATCATCGTGATGCCGATCGCACTCCTGCTGGTCATCGGCGGCTATAGCCAGCGGAACCCCACCGCCATCGGTCAAGACCGAGCCCTGCGGCGAACCCCCAAAGGTATCCTGCGCATTACGCGCCACCCGACCATGTGGGGTGTCGCCCTTTGGGCCATCGGCCATCTCTTGGCCAATGGAGACCCAGCCAGCGTTCTCTTCTTCGGGGCGTTCCTAGTGCTGGCACTTGGCGGCACCGTGGCGATCGACCGCAAGAAGCGTCGCGCCCACGGCGACGTCTATGACGGCTTTTGCGAGCAAACGTCAAATCTGCCGTTTCTGGCCATCGCGCGGGGACGTCAATCGTTCGCCATGGCCGCTCGCGAGTTCGGCCTGTGGCGGCTGGCGCTTGTTGTGGTTGCCTACGGCGTTCTACTGCATCTGCACCGATGGGCCTTCGGCGTGGCACCCTATCCGGGTTTGTGACGGTCAGGGCCGCCGTCGAGCCATCGCCTCCAGCCGCAGGCGCAGCGCGTTCAGCTTGATGAAGCCTTCCGCGTCGCGCTGGTCGTAGACGCTGTCCTCCTCGAAGGTGACATAGTCCTGATTGTAGAGGCTGTTCGGGCTCTTGCGGCCGACGACGGTGGCCGAGCCTTTGAACAGCTTCAGCCGCACCACGCCGCTGACCGGCTCTTGGGTCTGATCGATCAACGCCTGCAGCGCCTCACGCTCGGGCGCGAACCAGAAGCCGTTATAGATCAGCTCCGCATAGCGCGGCATCAGACCGTCCTTCAGATGGCCGGCATCCCGGTCCAGGGTCAGCGACTCCATCGCCCGGTGAGCCACCGACAAGACCGTGCCGCCCGGGGTTTCGTAAACGCCCCGGCTTTTCATGCCGACAAAGCGGTTTTCGACCAGGTCCAATCGGCCGATGCCATTGTCCCCCGCCAGTTGGTTCAGCCGTGTCAACAGCGCGGCCGGCGATAGCGCCATACCGTCGACCGAAACCGGATCGCCCCGTTCGAAGCCGATTTCGACATAGGTCGGCTGGTCGGGTGCGCGTTCGGGGGCCACGCTGCGGGTGAACATGTCCTCGTCGGGCTCGACCCACGGGTCTTCCAGCGCCTTGCCCTCGTAGGAGATGTGCAGCAGGTTGGCATCGGTCGAATAGGGCGGCTCGCCGCGCTTGTCCTTGGCGATGGGAATTTGCCGTTCCTCGGCATAGGCCAGCAGTCTCGTCCGGCTGCTCAAGTCCCATTCCCGCCACGGCGCGATGACCCGGATGTCGGGCTTCAGCGCGTAGTAGGCGAGTTCGAAGCGAACCTGATCGTTCCCCTTGCCGGTGGAGCCGTGGGCGACGGCATCGGCACCGACCTGGTTGGCGATTTCGATCTGCCGCTTGGCGATCAGCGGCCGGGCGATCGAGGTGCCCAGCAGATAGGTGCCCTCATACAGCGTGTTGGCGCGCAGCATCGGGAAGACGAAATCGCGCACGAACTCCTCGCGCAGATCGTCGATGAAGATGTGCTCGTCCTTGATGCCCATCAGGCGGGCCTTGTCGCGCGCCGGCGCAACCTCCTCGCCCTGGCCTAAATCGGCCGTGAAGGTCACCACCTCGCAAGCGTAGGTTTCCTGCAGCCAGCGCAAGATCACCGAGGTGTCCAAGCCGCCGGAATACGCCAGCACCACGCGTTTCACGTCGCCCGTCATCGCCGTCCTTTCGGCCATCTGAGATAGGGTCACCGACCCGAGGCCGCGGGACATTAGGCAAACCGGTCGGCCGAAACAAGCGAGGATGGGCGGCGAGGTGTCAGGACGAAGCGTCCCAGGCGCCCTTCTAGACACGACAATCGGCAGTCCGGTGATTAGATTGCCGCCCATGCAACCGTTCGAATCACCGCGCCGCGCCCGCTCAATCGGCCGCTGGCGGGCCATCATGTTGGCCCTCGCGATCCTATGTGTCGGCATATCGGGCCAGCGGGCGTCCGCCCAGGACGACAGCTTTCTTGCCTTCGTCGAAACTTATTACCGGAATCCCCAGCCCGACGCCGCGCTGCAATGGATGGAGCGCATCGCGCCGACCATGATGGATGAGGTACTGATCGCGGCCGACCCCCAGGGGCAGCGTTTCGCTTTGGTCGCCGGTTTCTATGCCCATGTCCTGCGCAGCCAGCCAAGCTTGATCGACCCGTTGACGGAACGCCTGATCGCCGCCGAGCAGCCCAATCTGACGGCCCTCGGTGCGCTAGGCATCGCCTCGACCGGGCTCGATGCCGCCGCACCCGCGCTTGAGAGGTTGCGCAGAACCGGCGCGTTACCCGACCAAACCGCCGCCGCGCTGGCCGAGACGCCGGCCTACCCCTACCCGACCATGCGGGTGACAGGATCCATCGATGTTGAACTGATGTGGATGTCGTTCTTCGCCACCGGGAACCCGCTTTACGTGCGCCGGGTCGCCGACGCCATGGGCTATGCCGACTATGGTGATGCCGGGGCGGCGGTCGCGGCCTTTGCCTATGCCTCGCTGGCCGACCGGGTTACCGAACACCCGACCGTGCGCGAGACCCTGCGCACAATTGCTGCGGAGCGGACGGACATCGTCGGTCAGTCGGCAGCCGAACTGGTTGGCTCGGGTTAGAGCATCGTTCGATCGATTGGAATCGCTGCGCGATCCAAACGATCGAACAAAGATGCTCTAACTTATTCAAAGATAGAGCAATTTTAGCCGATCACACCGACCCTAATGGGTCGGTGTGATCGGCCATTGCTCTAGTCACCCTGCTTGTCGACGCTGGGCCAGCGCACAAAGGCGAAGACCCACAGCGCCACGAGCTGGACCACCGGGATCAGCAGCAGGACCGACCACAGCGGGCTGCGGCCGGCACGGACAAGCACAAAGGCACCACAGCCCATCATGGCGACAATCAGCACCCCGGCGACCAGATGCTGGGCGACCGGATCGAAGGTCCAAATCCACTCCATGGTCAGCCGGCCGACCTGCGCTTGCGGCGCGCCGGCAGTACCGGCCACCGCTGCCCCACCAAAGCTGCAAGACTAAGCGCAAAACCGACCACGGGAACGATCACCAGGAGCGCGCCCCAAGGCGCCAGGCCGGCCCGGCGATAGATCATCATCAGCGGCGGCAACGCCACGATCACAAAAATGATGTGAAGCCCTGTCGGTGTCCGAAAGAAATCAATCATCGTTCATGCCATCTGCCTCCGCGCCGCTGCCGTCCTCTTCCTGCACTTTGGCCTCCGCCGTCAACCAATCCTCGAAGGCCGTCACTTTCGGCCGGCCCGCCGACAGTTCCGGATAGACAACATAGTAGCCATAGGCGGATGACAAGCTGGTGGAGAACGGCCTGACCAGGCACCCGCTTGCCAGATCGTCGGCCACCAGGGCCCTGCGCCCAAGCGCGACGCCCTGGCCATCAACGGCGGCCTGTAGCATTAGCGCGGAATCATTGAAAGCCGGGCCTCGGCGGGCGTCGACGACATCGCCGACGCCGGCGGCCAGCAACCACATCGGCCAGTCCATGCGCATATCGTCATGCAGCAGCGTGTGATGCCTCAAGTCGGCAGGCTGTCGCAGGGGCGGCGCACTGTCGATGAGCGACGGGCTGCAAACCGGGAAGAAGCTTTCGCCCAGGATGCGCTTGGCATAGAGGCCGGGATAGCTGCCGCCGCCATAGCGGATGGCGACATCGACACCGTCCCGGTCGAAGTCCGTCAGGCGTTCCTCCGCGGCGACCCGCAGGTCGATATCGGGATGCGCCTCGCGAAACCGGCTCAAACGCGGCACCAGCCATCGGGCCGCGAACGACGGCAACAGGCTGACGGTAAGCAGGCCGCTCGCCTCACGCGTCTGCAACCGATCGGTCGCCGTGGCCAGCCGGTCAAAGGCATCGCGCACCGCCGGCAGGTAGACCTGACCGGACTCCGTCAGCATCAGACCGCGCGGAAGGCGCCGGAATAGCTTCACGCCCAGCTGCTCTTCCAGCGTCTTGATCTGGTGGCTGATGGCCGCCTGGGTGACGTGCAACTCGTCCGCCGCCCTGGTGAACGACAGATGCTGCCCGGCGGCGGCAAAGGCCCGGAGTGCGTTAAGGGATGGCAAACGCATGCCTCAACATATCATGAAGTTTCCTAATGTATCGCATCAGAAATCGTCTTTTGAAAACAGCAGTTCTTTCAGCGATCTTGTTCTCATACCAGACGTCCGGCGATCGAGATCGCCCAGTAGGCATAAGGAATATCGATATGTCTTCCAGATCTTTCGGTTATGCGGCGAGACCGTTTCCGCGCCATCCCTTCGGCTGGTTGTACGAGGCGATCGAGACCGTCCGAAAGTGGCGCCGCCGGGTGCGCCTGCGCCGACACCTGTCGCATTTTGGCGACCATCTGCTGGACGATATCGGACTGGACAGGCAGTCGGCCGAGGCGGAGATCAGCAAACCGTTTTGGCGGCCTTAATCGGAGTCTTCGGGCTGGCGCAGATAAAGCTTGCCGACGCCGTTCAGCGCCGCGAACACGAGATCGAACTGGCGCTTGAACTCCGACCAGTCCAGGCCGCCGCGCAGGTCGGCCAATTGCTCGTGGATCGCGGCGATGCTCAATCGCCCGTCGCAGCGCCCGATGATGGACGCCGCCATGGGCGGCATGGACTGGGTGATCGCCTGATCCTCCAGCGTAATAGACAGGGGACGGCCCTTGGCCAGTTCCTTCGCCAGCCGGTCGCGGTCAACCGCCCGCAGAAACGGCACCATACGCGGATCGTCGAGATCGGCCACGCGGCCTTCCGACTCATCCTTACGGGCGGCATAGACGATGTGGTTCTTGATCGCGCCGGACAGGTCTTCGGCCAGGGCGGCACGCTCGGCGAAGGACAAACCGGCGGTGCGGCGGGCCAGCCTTGGGTCGCTGAGATAGGTTTCGGGACGATAGAGCGCCGGCAGGGCGTGGCTGACCAGCGACAACCCGGCACGGTCCAGCCAGGCCAGCAGCTCGTCATGGCTGAACGGCACGTCCTGGCTGTGCAGCAACAGGTCATAAAGCTCCGCATCGCTGGCACGGTGATCGGCCAGCATGGCGTTGCGAAAGAACCAGTTGGTCTTCGGCAGGGACGCCATGAGTTGCTTGGCCAAGGCAACCTGTTTCTGCGGCGTCAGCCCATCATCGAACACCCGCAGCGCGCGTTGCATGGGATAAACACCCGTACGGCCCAGCGTGGCGTAGACCATCAGGCCCATGCCACCGCCCGGCGCCAAGACCGAGGTCAAGGCCGCCAGACCCGCGTCGGGATCTTCAAGATGGTGCAGCACGCCGCAGCAATCGATGTAGTCGTATGGCCCCGGTGCCAATTTCGCGACCTCAAGCAGAGAGCCTGAAACGAAGCGGACGTTGGCAAGTCCCCGCGCGGCGATCCTGGCCTCGGCAATCGCGCGCGACGCCGACGACAGATCCAGATAGGTCACGTCGGCCGCCAGCCCGGCGTCGCGAAGCTGTTGCGTCAGCATCACCAGACCGTCGCCCGTACCGCCGCCTGCAAACAGCACCTTCAGCGGCGACCGGTCGATGCGGCCCCCGAACAGAAAATGTGTCAGCTCATCCAAATGGCTGGGCGAGCCGGTGACCAGCCGTTTGGCCTCATCCTTCGGATCGCGCGACGGGTAGGGATACGCCTCATATTGCTGGCGCACCAGGTCGACAGGTTCGCTCACGTCAGCCCCTCAAACGCTTGGCGCAAGCCTGATTTCGCCGACATCCAGGCCGGCCCGATTGATCAGGCGCGGCCGGGTCCAGGCGACCAAGTCCGCCATCTCGGCCTCGGTCAGGACGCCCAGCTTGTGCAGAATGCCGGCGACCGCCACCTCCGCCGCGCGGCTGGTCCCGTCGGCGATCTTCAGCGCCAGGCCCAGCCTCATGTCAGCCAGGCAGGCGCAAAACACGCCCTCGGCCCCGATCTTGACCATGGCGCGCCCGTTCAGCGCCCGGTTCAGGGCGGCATCGAACCGATCGCTACCGGACATCAGTTCCGGGTGGCCGCTCCACGCCGCCTTGATACGGGTCGCCGCGTCGATGCGCCGGGCCGGCAGGTCATCGGGCGCGGCCAAGCGGGCCATGGCGACGGCCGTACCGCCCAACGACACCGCGATGGTCGGCAGCGAACAGCCATCAATGCCGCGCGGCGCTAAGCCCAACTCCTGACCCGTCATGCTCTCCAGCACACCCAGTACGCGCTGCTGGGTCGGGTGGGTAATGTCGATGTAGCCGGCCAATGGCTCGTCGCGATATCGCGCGGTCGACAGCATGCCGGTATGCTTGCCGGAACAGTTGTTGTGCAGGGCGGACGGTGTTTCGCCGGCGGCGATCATGGCGCGCGTCGTCGGTTCGTGGCTGGGCCATTGCGGGCCGCACAACAGGTCGGCCGTCGAACAGCCGATACGGTCGAGCCACGCCGCGACCCGTTCGGTGTGCATGGGCTCACCGCCATGGCTGGCACAGGCCAGGGCCAGTTCCTCGGAATTGATATCCAGCGCATCGGCGGCGCCGGTCTCGACGATCGGTAAGGCCTGAAGCGCCTTGATCGCGGAACGCGGGTAGACCGGTTGCTCGAAGTTGCCCCAAGAGGCGCGCACACCACCGCTGGCGTCCGCGACAACCGCCGCCCCGAAATGGCGGCTTTCGACGATCGGGCCGCGCGTCACCTCGACGAGCGGCCGCCAGTCGTCCGCAGTTTGGGATTTGGTGATCGAAGGGTTGGCGACCACGCGCCGGCATCCTTGACTAGGGGATTCGCGGTGCGCACCTTGCCCCGCGTTCCGACAACGCGCAAGGCGCGTTCTATTGAGGCAATTCGGTACGCTCACATGAAGGGTTACTTCGCCATCGGCGTCGAGGGGATCAGCAAGCCGGCCAATCTCGGCGCCCTGATCCGTACGGGCCACGCCTTCGGCGCGTCCTACACCTTCTCCGTCGCGCCCGCGACGGATGCGGTGGATTTCGGGTCATCCGACACCTCAGAGGCGACGAAGAACCTGCCCTTCTACCGCTTCCCGAGCGTTGCGGACCTGCTGCTGCCGCAAGGCGCGCGACTGGTGGGCATTGAGCTCTTGGACGATGCGATCGAGTTGCCCAGCTTTCGGCATCCCCGCCAAGCGGTCTACGTGCTGGGCCCGGAACGGGGCGGGCTATCGGACGCCATGGTGGCGCGCTGCGACCATGTCGTGCAGATTCCGACCCGGTTTTCGATCAATGTCTCGCTGGCCGGCGCCCTGGTGCTTTATGACCGCCTGATCTCGCTCGGCCGCTTCGCGCCGCGCCCGGTGCGTTCGGGCGGGCCGACGGAGGAACTACCGCCCCACTTTCACGGCGCCGCCAAGTTTCGGGCGGTTCCGGCCGAAACCGATCGCGATGAATCGCGGTAACGCCGGAGCTTAGCCGAGGGCGAGACGTCGGCACGAAACCGTCCTCAGCGCGAGGAACAGCACGAGACCGACGGGTGCCAGTAGGAAGGTCAGGACCATGCAGGGCAGCACCAGAAGGCGCGGCAAGCCGTGGCGCGCGGTCTCGCGTAGTTGCCAGGCGCCGACGAACATGTCGAAGGCCAGGTAGTGGAGCCATCCGGCCACGACCAGGCCCGGCGATGCGTAAAGCGGCAGCAGCTCTTCAAGGCTGCCAAAGCCGCCCTCCACCGTGCCCCAGGACGTCGCCATCAGCACGATGTAGACCACCGCGTAAAGCACCGGGACAAAGATCGACGCCGCCAAATCCACCACCCGATGTAGGCGGGTAATCCTGGCGGGTCCGACCAGCAGAACGGCGAACATCGCCAGCCAGGTGACGATCGCGATGAGGTTCGCCAGCCAAAAGACGGTGTCAAAGGTCATGGTCGAACCCATCCTCGGCCGCTTGCGTCGGCCACGATACGGCGGCCGCACGCCACGGGTGGCGCGCGATCAAACCAGTGGAGGCGGCGGACTAAAACTTAACGAAGGGGTTCAAAAACCGCCCGAACCTTCCGGTCAGCCGCAAGGGCGCATCGATCACCGTCAGGCAGATGCAGTCCTGCCCCGGCCCGGCGATTGGGCGATGGTCATGATCGTCGTCGAGAATGGCGACGTCTCCGCGACCGAAATGGCCGATCTCGTCGTCGTAGCTGCCTTCCAGCACCAAGGTCAGTTCGCGCCCCTCATGGGTGTGCTGGGGCATGCTGGCGCCAGGCTTTATGCGCAGCAGCTTGGTCTTGGCACCGCCAATGTCCAGCTCATATTCCTCCAGCCCACGGATAACCGGCTGCCAAGCCAGCGCGTCCGGCTCGGCCTTCAAGTACCCGCGCAACGGCATTGGAATTGACGGGACTTGGCCTTCATCATTGGCCGGCGGGGCTAACACCGACGGTTCGCCTTCGTCCGCGACATCCAGTCGCGCCAAAACAGCACTGAGCGCGTCGTGATCCACGGCCGTCGGCGCCAGGGATTCCAACATCGCGCCGCCAAGGGCCTCAAGCTCCTCCGCCCGCGCCCGGCATTCCGGGCATAGGGCAAGGTGCGTCGCGATCAACAGCGAGACAGCCTCGCTGGTATTGCCCGCGGCGTAGTCCAGCAAAAACACGTCGTCGAGATGGTGCGACGGCAATCCATCCCCCCCACGGGATGCCGCCGCCTTATGCGCGGTCGCCATCATTCATCTTCCTTCATGATCTTGCGCAGCTTGGTCAACGCCAGTCGCAGGCGCGACTTGACGGTCCCCAGCGGCAAGCCGGTTTCCGCCGCGATCACGCTGTGCGGCTTGTCGTCGTAATACGCCATGCGCAACAAATACCCTTGCTCTTCAGGCAGCTTGGCAATGGCCTCGACCACCGTTGCGGTCTCCTGCTTGGCCTGCACCGCCATGTCGCCGCCAATCTCGGGTTCCGGCATAAAGGCCGGGTCGGTCGGATCGAACTCCGGCCGTCGTTCCCGCCGTACGGCATCGATGCGTTTGTTTCTCGCAATCGTGAACATCCAGGTGCTGGCCGAGGCCTGGCGGCGATCGAACGTCTCTGCCCGGCGCCACACGGTGACCATCACCTCCTGCCCAATCTCCTCCGCCGCCGACATGTCACACCCCAAACGCATCAGGTATGACTTCACCCGCGGCGCGAAATGCTCAAACAGCTCGACAAACGCGGACCGGTCGCCGCCGGCAACCGCGACGAGCAGATTGTCCAAATGCGCAGAGCGCCTGCGAGACGCCGCGGTTGGGCCTGTGGATGCCATCGGCGTATTTGACGCCGGAGGCGCGTCGGGCACAACCCCAAGAGCGGCAGCGACGGCCAAACGGTCTGCGACCGCCTGTCCCGCCGGTATCGACTGTAATTGAGACATCACTGACATTACGCGTGCGGTTCACGCGCGGATCACGCTGCCAACGCAAAAAAGTCAAAAAGGCGAAAGACGCTAGGCGACAGACGCGGAACCGGGTAAACGGATGCGCGACGACTGTTTAGTCGAGCTTTGTGTTTCGATACTTCAAGTGAGGCGGCATGCTTCAGACGCTTCGCCGGTTTCTGTGCCGGTCTCTGCCGATCATTGGTGTCGTGGCCCTTCTGACGGCATCGCAGGCAGCCTCGGCACAGGAACAACGACCGGACTATCTCGGCACGAATCGGGATTGGCACGCCTTCCAGTTCAGCGAGGGCGGCAATGTCGTATGCTTCATGGCCAGCCGCCCGACCAGCGAAGAGGGCAACTACACGCGGCGGGGCGACGTCTTCGTACTGGTGACCCACCGGCCGGCCGAGAACAGCCGCGACGTGGTCAGCTTTTATTCCGGGTATCCGTTTGAGGAGAACGGGTCGGTGTCCGTGACGATCGACGGCGGCGACAACTTCACCTTTTTCACCGAAGGCGAAACCGCCTGGTCGCCGGACCCGCAAACCGATCGCGCCATTATCGACGCAATGCAGGCCGGTTCCCAGATGGTCGTCCAGGGCCGATCGTCGCGCGGAACCCTCACCACCGACACCTACAGCCTGTTCGGCTTCACCGCGACGCTTGGCGATATCAACAGCGCCTGCGGCCTCTAAACGCCACCCCCCGTGACGCCCCCATGTGACGAAAGAACTGGCGATCGGCGGCGCGTGAGCCCATTGTTCTGATCGCGCCAACCGTCAGAAACCCGCACGCTGCCCATGGGCATCCATAGCCACGCCAACCTCTTCGCGCCGCCGACAACAAGCGCCGACGGCCGCCGCAACCTTGTCGGCATGCCGAAGGAGGCACTCGCCCGCGAGATGGTGGCGCTGGGCGAAAAGCCGTTTCGCGCCAAGCAGCTTTGGCGCTGGATCTACAAAAACGGCGTGACCGAGTTTGCGGCCATGACCGACCTGGCCAAGCCGCTGCGCGACACGCTGGACCAGGCCTATGTCATCGAGCGGCCCACGATCGCGCACGCGCAGGAGAGTGCGGACGGCACACGCAAATGGCTGCTGCGGCTGGCCGACGGCCATGAGGTCGAGACGGTTCACATTCCGGAGGACGATCGCGGCGCGCTGTGCGTTTCGTCCCAAGTCGGCTGCACCCTGACCTGCCGGTTCTGCCACACCGGCACCCAGCGCCTGGTGCGCAATCTGGAACCGGCCGAGATCATCGGCCAGGCCATGCTGGCGCGCGACCAGCTCGGCGAATGGGCCCTGCCGCACGAAAACCGGCTGTTCACCAACATCGTCATGATGGGCATGGGCGAGCCGCTCTATAACTATGAGAACGTCGCGGCCGCGCTGAAGATCGTCATGGATGGCGAGGGCTTTTCGCTGTCACGCCGGCGGATCACCCTGTCCACGTCGGGGGTGGTGCCGATGATGCAGCGCTGCGGTGAAGAGTTGAACGTCAATCTGGCGGTAAGCCTGCACGCCGTGACCGACGAGTTGCGCGACGAACTGGTACCCCTGAACCGCAAATATCCTATCGCGATGCTGCTGGACGCTTGCCGGTCCTATCCGGGCGCCAACAACGCGCGCCGGATCACGTTCGAGTATGTCATGCTGAAGGGCGTGAACGACAGCGACGCGGACGCCCGCGCGCTGGTGCGCCTGCTGCGCGACATCCCGGCCAAGGTCAATCTGATCCCGTTCAACCCCTGGCCCGGCAGCGATTACGAGACCTCCAGCAAGCGACGCATCGACGCCTTTGGCGCCATCGTCATGGACGCCGGCTATTCCAGCCCGGTGCGCACGCCAAGAGGCCGCGACATCGCGGCGGCGTGCGGCCAGCTGAAGTCCGAAAGCCAACGGTTGCCGGCGCGGGAACGGTTGGCGGTCGCTTGAGCCCAAGCGCCGCAAGGGCGCGACCATCGGCGGAGGAACTTCTTGATGACATCTGCCGTTCCTAATCACCCGCTGTTTCTCGAACGCCAATCGGCCCTTGACCAACCGATTGCCATAGGCACGGGCGTGTTCTTGATCGTCGTCTTTGCCTTGCCCGGCGTCAGTTGGCTGGTGGCGATCGTCGGCGTCGGCTATCTCGCGTTTCTGTGGTCGCTGATGCTGATCACGACCGTCGAGGCCGATCATCTGGAGATCCGATATCGGCCGTTCGCGCGGCGGCGGATCGGCCGATCGGAGATTGCGGAGTTCGAGGTCGTGACGTACCGCCCGGTGCGCGAATGGGGCGGCTGGGGCATCCGCATGCGCGGCGCCGATCGGGCCTACACGATGTCCGGTAACCGGGCGGTGAAACTGAAGCTGACCGACGGCAATTCCGTCCTGGTCGGCTCACACTGCCCCGAACTGTTGCACGACGCGCTGATCAAAACCCAGACGGCGTAAGAGAAGCCCGCTAACGCAGCGCCTTTTCCAAGCGCCCCAGCGCCTCGTCCAACTTGTCGTAATCCGCCGCGAAGCACAGCCTGAGGAAGCGTTCGCCACCCGGCCCGAAGGCTGTTCCCGGCGCAAGCCCGACGCTGGTTTCCTTCAACAGGCGGAAGGCCAGGTCACGGCTGTCGGTCTCGCCGTCGACGGCGAAGAAATAATAGAACGCGCCCTCGGGCACGCCGGCGATGACCCGGTTGATCCGCCCCAGGCGCTCCACGCACAGATCGCGCCCCCGTCGGCACATGGCGATCGTCTGCTGAACGAAGTCATCCCCTTCCGTCAATGCGACCGCCGTGGCGTCCTGCATGAAATGGGCAACGCCGGAGGTGTTGTATTGGATCAGGTTCTCGATGGTCTGACCCAGGGCGGGCGGCGCCACCATCCAGCCGATGCGCCAGCCGGTCATGGCCCAGTTCTTGGAAAAGCTGTTGACCTGGATGACGCGGTCGTCGGGCTTTGCGATGTCCAGAAAGCTCGGCGCCGCCTTGGCACCGTCATAGACCAGCTTGGCGTACACCTCGTCAGCGATAATCCAGAGACCATGGTTTCGGGCGAAGTCTAGAATGGTCGACTGGGTTTCGCGGTCGATCACGACACCGGTCGGGTTGCCGGGCGAGTTGATGAACAGAGCGCGTGTGCGCGGCGTGACGGCGGCCAGCAGCTTTTCGGGATCGATGCGCCAGCCCTGCCCGTCAAAATCCATCGGCACGCAGACCGGAACCGCGCCGTTGATTCGCGCCGCCTCCACGATGTTCGGCCAGACCGGGCTGACCACCACCATCTCATCGCCCGCGCCGAGCAAGAGCTGGCAGGCCAGCATGATCGCCTGCATGCCGGATCCGGTGACGAAGACGTTCTCGGCCGGAACGGGCTTGGCGTACAGGCCTGACAGATAATCCGACAGCGCCTGCCGCAAGGGCGGTATGCCGCGTTGATAGGTGTAGAACGTCTTGCCGGCGCGCATCGAGGCGATGGCAGCGTCCTGGATAAAGGCCGGCGTCGGCTGCGACCCCTCGCCGACCCAAAGCGGTATCAGATCGTCAAGCTCCCGCCCTGCATTGAAGATCTCGACGATGCCGCTTTCGCGCACCTGCCGCGCATTTGGCGAGAGCGTCGCCAGCCAATCCGTGCTTTCGGTCGCGATTTGGGCGCTGTCCATTCCGTGTCTCACACTCACCTAGCCTGTCGGCCGGACCTTAGGTTGGCCGGCCGGCCAAGGCCAGGGGCGAACACGCTAACCAGACATGACGTAGTCGATCACCGGCGGCTCGAAGGCGGTCGGGTCCTGCGCGCCGCGCTCGAAACCCGTCAGCCGATAGCGCGCGTGCCGCCAGCCGGGTTCCTCCCCACAACAGCCAAGCGATAGATAGCGATAGTCCGCTTCCAGCACGATGCCGTCGGGCGTGACCAGCGCGAAGCCTTCGAAAGTCGGCGCGCCCGCCTCGTCGGTCCCCGCCAGGTCAAACCGCGCCACCGGCTCTCCGCCGATCGTCTCGGCCCCCATCCTGCGTACCTCAACGCCATAGGCGGCGAGCGTGCGCACCGTCAGCGGCATATCGAGCAAACCGCCAAGAACATGGGCGCTGCCATCCGCGAGGTCCGGCATCCATGAGTAGGCCAAATCGTGATCGGGACGCAGCAGCACGATCGCGTCACCCTTACCGCCCGGCTCGAGACGGACCATCGGTCCAAGCCCCAAAGCCTGCCGCGGCGGTTGGCCTTCGACCTCCAGGACACCGCTCCAGCTTCCAGTCGCACGAGGCCATCCGGCGCTGGTCAAGGGCATATCCGGCGTTTCCTCGAACCGGGCCAACAGCGCCACATTGGCGCGTTCGACGTCGCTGAGCGCAATCTCGCCGTCCACCGGCTGGTACCAATCCCGGGCGCGGAACAGCTGGTCGAGATCGAGACTGCTGAAGGACCGGCCGTGACGGGCGAAGATCTCGTTGCGGGCCAGACGCAGCCATTCCGGCGACCGGCCGATCAGGTCGGACGGGTTCAAGGGCCACTGGCCAGAGCCGTTGGCGATCTGATCCGATCGGCAATCCGAAGTGTCCGTCAACATCGGACAAACAGGCGGGTCCCCGTACGGCGCTTCATTGCAGATGCCGTTGCCCGCCAGCGCGCAGCTATCGTCTTGCGCGGACGCAGAGGCAAACGTTCCGGCAAGAAGAAGACCCGCGGCAACAACAGCCAATTTGATCATGGTTTGTTCCCCCAAGCCCACGCCTATTGGTCAGTTTTGCGTGACACCCACAACATTTAGTGTCATTGTCCCGTTATTGGCGCAACAACGAAAGGAGGTGATCCAATGTCTAACGGTATGGTGTCGCTGTACACCCTTGGGTCTATCAGAGAGCTGGCCGTGAGGTCGATGCCGCCCCTTTCAGTGGTCGCCATCGAGCTCTAATCGGCTGGGTCTTCGATCGGCCCTTGCGCGGGCCGTCTCGACCCAAAGGTGTCACGGCAGGCAGGGGCAAACGAACCACGCAATCGCCCTGTCCTGACGCCTAGCGTTCAAAAACTGCGCCGCCTTGGATCTCGGTCCGGGGCGGCGCTTTTACGTTCGAAACCTGCACCGCGTCCATTCCGTGCGCGCCCAATCCGCACGCGCCAAGTCCGCATGCGGCGCATTCGACGCTTTGCCTGCGGCTGGCAACGCGGTAAACCCTACCCCCTCGAAATCACCCCCATGGATTGCGGGAAGGCAAGGTAAACGCCATGCAAAAGGTCTATCCGGACGCCACCGCCGCCCTCGACGGATTGCTGTTCGACGGCATGACGATCATGGCCGGCGGCTTCGGCCTGTGCGGCATCCCGGAAAAGCTGATCGACGCCATCGAGGCGGCGGGCGTGAAGGATCTGACCGTGATCTCCAACAATTGCGGCATCGACGGGGTCGGGCTTGGCAAGCTGTTGGATGCGGGCCAAATCAAGAAGATGATCAGTTCCTATGTCGGCGAGAACAAGAGGTTCGCCGAACTGTACCTGTCCGGCGAGTTGGAGTTGGAGTTCAATCCGCAAGGCACCTTGGCGGAGCGCATTCGCGCCGGCGGTGCCGGCATCCCGGCGTTTTTCACCAAGACCGGCGTCGGCACGCTGATCGCCCAGGGCAAGGAAGAGCGTACCTTCGATCACGAGCGCTACATCATGGAAACCGGTCTCGTTGCCGATCTGGCGATCGTGAAGGGCTGGAAGGCGGACCCGCACGGCAACCTGGTCTATCGAAAGACCGCGCGAAACTTCAATCCGATGATGGCCACGGCCGGCAAGGTGACGGTCGCCGAGGTGGAAGAGGTCGTCGAGCCGAAGGATCTGGACCCGGATCACGTGCACACGGCCGGCATTTTCGTCCAGCGGCTGATCGAAGGCCACGACTACGAAAAGCGGATCGAACAGCGCACCGTGCGCGAGCGTGAAACGGTCTGAGCCGGCGAGCAAGAGGACAGGACCCAGAGGACAAGACCCATGGCATGGACCCGCGAACAGATGGCCGCCCGCGCCGCCCGCGAACTGCAGGACGGCTTTTACGTCAATCTGGGCATCGGCATCCCGACCCTTGTCGCCAACTACATTCCCGACGGCATGATGGTCACCTTGCAAAGCGAGAACGGCATGCTGGGCATGGGGCCGTTTCCGTTCGATGACGAGGTCGACGCCGACCTGATCAACGCCGGCAAACAGACGATCACCGAACTGGAATACTCCAGCTTTTTCTCCTCCGCCGACAGTTTCGGCATGATCAGGGGCGGCCATATCGACTTGTCGATCCTGGGCGCCATGCAGGTCGCCGCCAATGGCGATTTGGCCAACTGGATGGTGCCGGGAAAGATGGTGAAGGGCATGGGCGGCGCCATGGATCTGGTCGCCGGCGTGAAGAAGGTGGTGGTGATCATGAGCCACTGCGCCAAGGACGGGACGTCCAAGCTGCTCAGCGCCTGCGATCTGCCGCTGACCGGCACCGGCGTGGTCGACATGCTGATCACCGATCTCGGCGTGTTCTCGCTGGAACGCGGCCATCCGCAAGGGCTGACCCTGGTCGAACTCGCCGACGGCGTGACGGTCGAGGAGGTCGAGGCCAAGACCGAGGCCCCGTTCAAGGCAGCCGTCCCCGCCTGACTCCCCGGCGCTTGCGGCCGCCCGCTCAGGCCTACGCCATGACGTTGCCGACCATTGCCTTCGACGGCGACGACACGCTCTGGCACAACGAAACGCTGTTCGCCGGCACGCAGCAGCACTTGCGCGACATCCTGGCGGCCCATGTCCCCGCCGAAACCATCGACCGCACATTGCTGGCCCGCGAACGGGCCAACCTCGCCCTGTTCGGCTATGGGGTGAAGGGCTTCACCCTCTCGATGATCGAAACCGCCATCGAGGTCTCGGACGCCACCGTGACCGCGGCCGAAATCCAGCGCCTGATTGAACTGGGCAAGGCCATGCTGTCCAGCCCCGTCAACCCGATCGACGGCGTCGATGCGGTGGTCGAAAGCCTGAAGCGACGCGGCCACCGGCTGATGGTGATCACCAAGGGCGACCTGTTCGACCAGGAATCCAAGGTCGCCCGGTCCGGCCTGGCCGACCTGTTCGACGCCGTGGAAATCGTCTCGGAAAAGGACGAAGCCACCTATCGGGCGATCCTGGACCGGCATGAGATCGCGCCCGCAGACTTCGTCATGGTCGGCAATTCGATCCGGTCCGACATCCTGCCGGTGCTGGCGCTTGGCGGCCACGCGATCCACGTGCCTTACGCGATCACCTGGGCGATCGAACATGCGGATCACACCGCCGACCTGCCGCCTATCCTGAAGGCCGGCTCGATCGCCGAGGTGCCGGAGATGATCGCGGGCCTTTAGCGCTGATAACCGCGCATCACGTCCCAAAGGGCATCGGTCGCCATCTCGTCCATCCAGTCTTCGACCGTGGCACCCGCCGCCAGCAGATGCCGCACCACGCCCTCATAGTCGCCATCACGGTTCGGCTCATACCGGGCGCCATAGATCGCCCAACCCAGCGGACCGCTGTCGGTCATCGCACTGACCGCCTCGATATCCGCGCCGCGTTCGATCAGCAGCGCCACGACGTCCGGGTAGCCCCGATTGCTGGCATGATGCAGGGCCGTGCCGTCGGTGTCGCCACGCGTTTCGATGTCGATGCCGGCATCCAGCAGCAGGCCAACGGCGTCGGCCTGGCCGCGAAACGCGGCCTCGACGAGTATTCTGGCCTCACTCGGCGAGAGCCTGTCCGCCAGGTTGGGTTCGGCCTTCAACGTCAAGCTGACCTCATCGACCGCGCCCCTGGAACAAGCGCCGATGAGATGGTCGACTGGCGTCAAACTCGTGCTTGCGCCACGGTCAGCCAGCAGCTCAGCGATTTCAGCCGACCCGGCGCGATAGGCCTGAGCGTAGGCGGTGAGTCCGTCCGCATCGCGCTGATCCGTATCGACGCCGTGCTCCAGCAGCATTGCAATGACAGCCGCCGATCGGCCGCGGCGAATGGCATGAAACAGGGCATTGGTGCCTGGCTGAGGCCCTTCGTCCCGGTAGATCGGATGGTTGGGATCGGCGCCGTGATCGAAAAAGAGCTGTAGGCCGGCCGGGTCTTCGAAATCCAGTTTCCGGAACAAGGCATTGGTGCCCTTGATCGTTGCGCCAGCGTCCAGCAGCAGCGCCAGGCACGCGGTGTCCCGCTGTTCGGCGGCATGGTAGAGCGACTCATTGTCATCGGGGTCGGCGCCCGCCTTCAACAAGAGCTTGGTGACACCCGCATGCCCGGCCTCACCAGCCGCGCCATAGAGGGCCGACCAGCGTCGGTTGGGCGGATCGCTGCGCTCGGCGCAAAACGCGTTGGGATCGGCGCCGGCGTCCATCAGCCACCTCGTCGCCGCCTCGAACGGCCGGTCGCGATCCGCCTTCAAGAACACCGACCAGCACAGATACATCAAGGGCGGCCAGTCGAGCGGGCCATCGGGTCGGGTCGCGGCGGCCGGGTCGTCTGCCAGGAACCGCTGCAAGGCCGGCACGTCGCCGAGGACGGCCGCCGTTTGTAGGGTGGCGCTGGCCAAATCGGGGCGCCGTTTCAGCATCGCCTCCGCCAGATCGAGCCGCCGCCCCGTCGCGGCCTTCAGAAAGTCGTCAATCGTGAAAGGCCGTTGCTCGTCGACCGCCTGTTTCAGCTTCGGCCAGCTTGCAAAACCGTAGTCCCGCGCCAGCCCGAGCTGGGCTTCGCTAAGCTTGATATCAGCCGACCTCGCAAGGGCCTTGGCCTGCTTTTTCAGGTGCGCCAGGTCCGGGGATTTGGGCAGCCGCTTGGCCATGAGATCACCTCTTCCATCTCGGCCCGGTGTCCGCATCGACGGGCAGGAAAAGAGCGATCAACGATGATCTATCGACAGCGAGGCGGGATCATCCCTTTCCGCGGACCGGTCGCCCCCTCGACGAGCGAGCGCATTAGGTTAGCGCCACGATCGGTCGGCCTCAAGCCGGTCAGTCCTCTGCGAGCGTAAACAGCTCCTGCGGTTCGCGCACCCCGCGTAAGGCGTGGCGGCCAATCGAGATGAAACGATCTGGTGTGGTCGAGGCCTCGGCGAAGTTCTTGGAGACCAGGATCGAATGGCCCAGCGCGCCGCACAGCGACTCGATGCGGGCCGTCTCGTTGACCGCGGGACCGATCACCGTGAACTCCATGCGGCTGTCGCAGCCGACATTGCCGTACAGCACGTCGCCCCGGTGAAGTGCCACATCCAACGTCATGGAAGGCAGTCCGGCCGCCTCGCGTTCGCGATTAAGTGCCTCGGTGCGCACCTGCATCTCGTGCGCCGCCGCGATCGCCGCCTCGCAGCCGGCGCGCGGGTTGTCTTCCGGACAGGTGAAGGTGGCCAGAAGGCCATCGCCCAGATACTTCAAGACCTGGCCGCCCTGATGCTCTACCGGATCGGCCATGCATTCCAGGTAATCGTCCAGCATGGCCATGAGAGAGCCGCGCGGCATGGTGTCCGACAACGCCGTGAAACCGCGCAGATCGGCGATCAATATGGCCGCCGAAATAGAGGTCGAGGCGCCACGCTTGATGTCGCCGCGCATAACCCTGGGGCCGGCATCGGCCCCCAGATAGGTGCGCATGATCGTGTCGCCGATTTCCAGCAAGGTGGTGGTCCGCACCGCCACCGCCAGGGTGCGCGTGATCGCGACGAGGGCAGCGATTTCGGCGTCCGTGAAGCCGCCTGGCCTGTCCGTCGTCCATGACGCCAGCACGCCGTTGTCCACGGTTTCCGGCATCTCGCCCCAGCCAAACGGCACGGCGAGCACGAAGTAGTCGGTCGCGCCATGGCCACGAAACTCGCGCAAGACCTCATAGCGGTCGAGGCCCTCGCCCGCCTCCAACCGGAAGCGCCGGGTGAAAAAGTGGCGAATGTTCGCGCGCTGTTCGGATGTGAGGCCGGCCGTGGCGTTCGCCGCCTCGGTCAGGACCTCGTTCAACGGGCTGCGCGAGATCGGCCTCTCGGCATCCGGATCCTGATGGACGTGCTGCTGAAACTCCGGCTCTTCGCCGCGCCGGCAAATGATGGTGAAGGCCGAAAACTGGGGATGCAGCGTGGTGGTCGAGATGTTCAACCGCAAGACCGGCACGCCGTCCGCTTCGACACGCTTCCTCAGTTCCGCGACCATGGGCACGATGGGCGTGGCCAACAGGCCCTGATCGGTCAGCCAGCTCATGGTCTGGCCGATATCGATACCGCCGGAACCGACAGTGACCCGCGCGGTTTCCACGGCCGGCTTAAGCACGGTCTCGGCTCAGGCCACGCTGTTCCAGCGCCGAGAGGTAGGTTCGCCAGGTGTCGTCCTGCCGCTGGCCCAACTCGAACAGATATTTCCAGGAGAACAGACCGGTCTCGTGCCCGTCATCGAAGACGATGCGCACCGCGTAGTTGCCAACCGGCTCAAGCGCGCGAATGCCGACGGTGCGCTTGCCCGCGACGATCTGCTTCTGGCTTGGATTGTGTCCCTGAACCTCCGCCGACGGGCTTTCGACCCGCAACAACTCCGCCGGAAAGCTGAACTTCTCACCGGTGTCGAAGTCGACTTCCAGTCGCCGTTCGGCGGTCTTGTGGCGAAGCTCGGTCGGCCAATGCTCTGTGTCGAGCGTGTCGGGCAGGTCGCGCTTCATCTACCGCTCGGCATCCTCGTCCAGGGGTCGTGCCTCGTCGATCAGCATGATCGGGATGCCGTCGCGAATGGGATAGGCCAGCCTGGCCTGATCGCTGATCAGTTCCTGCTGTTCCGCGTCGTAGCGCAACGGCGCCTTGGTCAGCGGACAGACCAAGATCTCCAGCAATTTGGGATCGACGCGGGCAGGTGAACGCGGTGTTTCAGTCATGACAGTCACTATGTGGGAAGCCGATCCCGGCAGTCCACACAAATGGGCGCGTCCAAAACGGCCCAATCAGTGGCGCGATACGCCGCCATCGGCCTGATCATATGCGGCAATTTCCAGCAGGCTCAAGACGGTGTCGGCGCGGTTCTGCGCCGTATCGGCCTCCAGAATGGCCTGCTTTTCGGTCGGCGCGAACGGGCAGATCATCGCCAGCGAGATGATCAGGCGTGCGTCCGGGGTGTTTTGAATGGCTTCCCAGTTGGCCGAGATGCCCTGCTGTTTGAAGTAGGTCTTCAACACGCGATGCAGCCGCTCGTGGTCCAGTTCCAGGTCGCCGTCGGGCGCCATGTCCGGCGCAAAGAGCGACCAGTCGACGCCGAAGCGTCGATAACCGCGCGTCGTCGCAATCTCCTGCTGAATCCGGAACCGGCAGACGCCGGTCAAGGTGATCAGGTATCGGCCGTCCTCGGTCTCCTCCAACGAGGTGATACGTCCCGCGCATCCGACCTCATAAAGCGCCGGCCTTGCGCCCTCCTCGTTGGGGTCGAGGGGCTGGCCCATGCCGATCAGCCGTTCGCCGGCCAACGCGTCGTCGACCATGGCGAGATAGCGCGGCTCGAAAATGTTCAACGGCAGGTCCCCGTCCGGCAGCAGCAGGACGCCGGGCAAGGGAAAAACCGGCAGCGTTGATGGCAGCATGTCGAATGTCGGAAACAGCGGGCTTCTGGCCAAGGTCGCTTTGCTCTCCTCGCATCGGTCGAAGGGTGGTTACCTTCGTCTCAGTAATTTCGACCGAATTCCGCCGATTCCAAGGGCCAGTCGCCGCATGGGCATGCCATCAGGAGAACAGCAGGGACGATAGTCTGCGGCGACCCCGCACCGAGCGCGGGTCGGCCGGCCCCCAGGCCTCGAACAACTCCAGAAGCTTTGTCCGCGCCGCCGCCTCGTTCCAGTCGCGATCGCGGCGGATGGATTCGAGCAGCGCGTCGGTCGCCTCATCGCTGCGGTCGGCGGCGTAATAGGCCATGGCGAGATCGATCCGGGCCTGATGATCGTCCGGCGATGCGGCGACCGTCTGCTCCAGACCGCCGATCTCCGAGGCCGCCCCCTCCGTGGCGGCCGACAGTTCCATCTGGCGCCGTACGGCAACGATCGCCGGGTCCTTTTGGGCCTCCTCCGGCGCCTCGTCCAGGATCCGTGCCGCCTCGTCGGCTTGTCCCAGAGCGATCAGCGCCCGCGCAGCACCCGCCAGGGCGGCGGGCAAGCCGTTATCGTGCTGCAAAAGCTGGCCGAAGATGCCGAGCGCCTGTTCGGCCTGGCCGCTCTCCAACAAGGCCTCGGCCTGGGCCAGCGCCTCTTCGATCATGGCCTTTTCGTCCTGGCCGCGCAGGCTGGACAGCTTGGTCACGAACTCCTTGACCTTGCTTTCCGGAACCGCCCCCTGAAACGCGTCAACCGGGCGGCCTTGAAAAAAGGCGTACACGGTCGGGATGGATTGAATGCGCAGTTGGGCGGCAAGCTGCTGGTTTTCGTCGATGTTGATCTTGACCATGCGAACGCGGCCGCCGGCCGCCCGCACCGCCTGTTCCAGCATCGGTCCCAGCGTCTTGCAAGGCCCGCACCACGGCGCCCAGAAATCGACCACGACCGGTTGGGTCTGCGACGCTTCGATGACGTCGGCGGCGAAGGACTGGGTGTCGCTGTCCTTGATAACGTTCTGGGCCGGATCGGCCTGGCCAATCAACTGTTCCATCTTCGTCTCGCTAAGTATTGGGCGGGTTTCGGCCGGACCGGCCAACGCCAGACCCTATCTGGTCAAGGCGCGCGGAAAACGCAAGCGGTCGACCGTTTCAGGTCTGCCGGCTCACGGTGCCGGGGCCGCCGCATCGAGGTTCAGGATCACCGGCCGGTGTCCGCAGGCCTCGACAAAGCGCACCAGGTCGGCGCTGGCGATCGTCGTCGTCATGGTGTTGACCAGAGGGTGATAGTTCAGCCGGTCGTGCGCCAGCATCGCCTCGTCCAGCACCGGCGTGACCTGGTGGTCGCCATCGTTTATCAGCGCGAACGGGGTGACCGACCCGGGAAGGACGCCCAGCACGCGGCGCAACCTGTCCGCCGAACCGAAGGACAATCGCCCGCCTTCAAGCAGGCCGCTCAACGCCTTTAAGTCGATGCGACGGTCTTCATCGCAGACCACCAGCCACATGGCCCCCTTCTTGTTCTTCAAGAACAGGCTCTTGCAATGGCCGCCGGCAAGCTGGCCGCGCAGATCCTTCGCCTCGTCGACGGTGAAGACGGGCTCGTGATGGTGCGTCGTCTGCGCGATACCCCAGGCGCTCAGCCGATCAAGCAGAGCGTCGGGCGTGGTCGGCAAGGGCGGTTCATGTTCTTGGGCCTCGGTTTCCATGCCCGGGTTTATAGCGGCACGAGAACCATTGCGCCATGGTCGCATCGAACCAGCGCCAAGGCTTCCGCGTCCTGGCGCGGGTGGATGCAAGACCGGGCTTGCAATGCCGTCTTCTTTGCGTATGATCCGCCCGCCTCGCCGGACCTGACACGGACCGGCCACCCATCGGAAGCGGGCGTAGCTCAGGGGTAGAGCACAACCTTGCCAAGGTTGGGGTCGTGGGTTCGAATCCCATCGCCCGCTCCATTTAAATCATGTCCAGCCCGGAGACATGGGTAGCACCAAACGGGTCGTGTTTTCGCTCTTTTCCAGATGGATAAGAAGCCGTCGTAGCCGTCGACTGTGTCACAAGAGCGCTTTCCTGCGGGAACGCGCGGGCGCCGGCCGCTCAACGCAATATGTCGATAGCCGTCAAAAAAGATCTCCGGAATTCCGCGCCGAAAAAGGTGACCACCCCAACGGTCCTAAGTGGCGAGGTTCTGAAGAACAGCCCCCTTTTCCCTTCGCTGTGTGTCGCTTGGTTGCCAGATATCTGTTCAGGGCAGCGCTCTCGACCCGTGGCCGGCGGTGGGATCAGGTTGCGAGCCTGCTGATAACCCACGCCCTGCTCTTGGCGCGGTGCCCGTTGATATCAATACCGATGGTGCGCATGTCGGTAGCGACGCGGCTGAGCGTCATCCCCAGCTTCTGAGCCGTATTTGGGAAACTCTTGGCAAGCACGTCGCGCTCGTCGCCATGCTCGATTGACAGGCTGGTCAAACTCCCGATCCGGGCAGAAAATCGCTAGTCCGATCGACGGCCCGCTTAGTCTGCTGCGTCGCGTGTGTCATGGGCTCGAGTTCCCGGATCAGGGATGGTGTCTAGCCTGCCCCAAAAGTCCGTTAGTCCGGCGCGACCCAGTCGGGCATGGCGAAGATGATTTTTGTGATCAACCGATCGAATTCGGCCGCTTCTTCTGCATTGAGCGGTGCCAACATGTTCGATTGCCGTTGCTTGAACAGGGGCACTACGTCCTCCAGCAGGGCCCGGCCCGCGGTTGTAAGTGCCAGGGGTTTGGCGCGTTTGTCCACGGTGTCGGTGTCGCGCGTGATCAGGCCCTTGGCCTCAAGTTCGGTCACCGCGCGGCTGATGGAGTTCTTCGGCAGGCCCGTGACCATGCCGACGTCGCGGGCCACAAGGCCCGCCTGCTGGCTTAGGCTGAACAGGATCACGAAGCCCGGGCGCGACAGGCCGAAACGGCACTGAAGCTCGGCATAGATCGGACCGGTGAAGAAGTTCGCCAAAAAGTTAACGCGCCAGGCCGGCGACAGTTCGGTGTCGGTCAGCATCGTCAAAGACAGCGGGCCGAACAGCTCCGCGAGGGCCTTTGCGGCATCGCTAACGGGCTTGCAATCCTCAGTCATGCCGCCTCGTAGCGCAGACTAGTTCCTATTGGAACTTTACGTTTGGTTCCATTCGGAACTATAGTCACACTTGCAAGCGCCCAGTCAAACTCAGCAGAGGCGCCTTAGGGAGGAAGACATGACCAAGATGACGCTATTGGCGGGTGTTGTTGCGCTTGGCCTGATGCCTGGCATTCTGCAGGCACAAGAGATCCGTGCCGTCGGCGCGTTCCCTGAAAACTTCATCTTCACACGCGAGATCGCCGCACCGTTTGCGGAACTGGTGGCAGAGGAATCCGGCGGAGAGCTTACCGTCGCCTTTACCGGCCCCGATGCCGTGCCGCCGCTGGAACAGTTCGAGCCGACGCAAGCCGGCGTCTTCGACATGCTTTTCACGCATCCCGCCTACCATGCCGGAACAACCCCCGTGGGTCTTGTTATCGACGCCATTGCGGCCGACGCGGCGGCGCGGCGCGAGGCGGGCATCCTCGATTTCATCGATGCCCATTATCAGGAAACGGAGGGCATGAAACTGATCGCGGCCCCGCCCACGGGTTCGGTCGGGTTTCGCTATTATCTGCGCGACCCGATCGAGGGCACGCCGGCTTTCGATGGGCGCAACATCCGAGGTACGGTCTCCTACCATCCCATGATCGAGGCGCTTGGCGGTGCGGGTGTCGTGATGGGCGGGGGCGAGGTCTATTCCGCGCTCCAGACCGGTGCCATCGACGGCGCGGCCTGGGGCCTGACCGGTGCGCTCGATTTCAACTGGCATGAGGTCACTGGCTACATGGCGGAGCCCGGTTTCGGGCAGGTGGGGCTGATGATCTTCATGAACGTTGATGCCTGGAACGCCTTGTCGGACGCGGAACAGTCCGCCATCGAGCGCGCCGCGATCCGCTTGGAAGACGACAGCATCGCCCGCTTTGACGCGCTGGCGACCGAAGAGCGGGCAGCCCTGTTGGATCATGGCATGCAGGTGACCGCGTTCGCCCCCGAGGAGGCCGAGCAGCTCAATGCGCTGTGGTCGAACGGTGTGTGGCAGGTCGCGGCGGGTGGTGCACCGGAAACGGTGGCCGAACTGCGCGATTTGGCGCAATCGGCGGGTCTCGCCGACTGATATGCGGCGGCTGGCCGATCTGCACGACGCGACCTCCCGCTGGCTCTTCTCGCTGGCGGCGGCGCGCTCGGCCTTGCCGTGTTGCTCTATGTCTTCGAGGTGGTGATGCGCTATGGCTTTGGCGCGCCGACAACCTGGTCGGGCGAGGCGGTGCAATATGCGCTGGCCGTACTGATCTTCTGTGCGCTGCCCGATAGCACGCGCCGCAACGCCCATGTGGCCATCGACATCGTGCCCGAGGCGCTGCCGCCCGCGCTGTCGATCTGGTTCGCCCGCTTCACCGCACTCATCGCGGCCGTGGCCTGCGGCGTCGCGGGCTGGATCATTGCGGGTGAGGCGCTTCGGCAACTCGACCGCGGTTTGATGACAAACGCCGCCAATCCCATTCCGCGCTGGTGGATCACGGCGGTCATCGCGCTGGGCTTCGCCTCCGCCGCGCTGCATTTTCTGCGCCAAACGGCCCACCGACGCCCATGACGTGGGCGGCCTTTCTGATCCTCGCCATCGGTCTCTTACTGGCGATCCTGTTTTCCGGTGCGAAGGTCTTCGTTGGCTTTCTGCTTTTGAACATCGTCGGCGTCCTCGTCCTTATCGGGCCGCGCGGCTTTGGCCTGTTTTCCAGTTCGATATTCGAAACGGCGACGTCCCCCACGCTCGTCACGGTCGCGCTGTTCGTTCTGATGGGCGAGATCTTGTTCCGCTCCGGCACGGTGGATGTGCTCTTCACCAGCGTCGACCGTTTGGTCGGGCGGCTGAAGGGGCGGCTTTATGTGGTATCGATCGCGCTGTCGACCGTCTTTGGCGCCCTCTCCGGCTCGGCGGTCGCCGTCGCGGCGATGCTTGGTCGATCCGTTCTGCCGTTGATGCAGCGGCGCAACTACGACACCCGCGCGTCCGCCGCCACGATCCTTGCGAGCGCAAGCCTCGCCCCCATCATCCCGCCCAGCCTGTTGGCGATCATCGTGGGCTCGCTGGCCGACGTGTCGATTGCCGGGCTCCTCGTCGCCGGGATTGTTCCCGGCCTGATTTTTGCCGGACTGACGCTTGCCTTCATCTACCTGCGGGGCGGAAAGATGCCGCCGCCCGAAGCCGCGGCCAGCGACAAGACCGTCCTGCGCACCATCCTCGACATGTTGCCCTTCCTCCTGGTGATTTTCTCGGTATTGGGGCTGATCCTTCTGGGCATCGCAACGCCGTCGGAATCGGCGGCCACGGGCGTGGTGGGTGCGTTGATCGTGGCCGCGTTGTTCAGGCGGCTGAGCTGGTCGATGTTGCGCGATGCGATTGCGAGTGCCGTCACGATCGCTGCCGTGATCCTCGTCATCGTCTTGTCCGCCAAACTCTTCAGCTAGCTTCTGTCCTTTGCCGGGGCCACGCGCGGCCTTGTGGCGGTGCTCACCGATCTGGGCCTGGGACTGGAGATGACGTTTCTGCTCATGATGCTCATCCCGGTCGTGCTGTGCATGTTCATTGACCAGATCGCCTTCATGTTGCTGGCAATCCCGATCTACCAGCCCATTGTCGCGGCAATGGGGTTCGACCCGATCTGGTTCTGGACGCTGTTCCTGATCAACCTGACGGTCGGCAGCCTGACGCCGCCCTTCGGCTACACGCTCTTCGCGCTGAAGGGCGCGGCGGAGGGGATGAGCACGGCCCAAATCTTCCGCGCCGCCTGGCCGGTGGTGGGGATCTTCCTGATCGGCATGGCGATCCTTTGGGCGTTCCCAGGCCTCGTTACCGCCGTCCCAAGGGCGTTCCAGTGAGCTGGCGTGACTTCGACACGGCGCGGTCCCATTTCGTCGCTTCTTCCGACGAGCCGGGCCTGCGGCTGCACCTGCGCTGCCATTTGGATGAGGCCGCGCGCGTACCGGTGTTGTTTGTCCACGGCGCGACCTATGCCAGCCGTCTTTTTGACATTCCCCATCCGGGGGCGAGTTGGCTGCGCGCTACCACCGCCGCAGGCTTTGCCGCCTATGCGCTCGATATCCGGGGCTATGGCCTGTCGCGCTCTGCCGCCATGGAAACGGCCGCTGCCCCCTATGCCCGCGCCACGGATGCGATCCGCGACATCGACGATGTGGTCGCGTGGATCTGCGCCCGCCATGGGGTGCGAACCGTTCGGCTTGTCGGCGGCTCGTGGGGGTCGATCACCACGGCACTTTACGCGACGACGATTGGATCAGGGCGCGTCGATCGTCTTGTCCTCTACGCACCAATCCTCGCCGAGGTGAATGACGGTTGGCGCGCGTTTCTGGCTGAACCAGAGGATGCAAAGCTGTTCAATCACGGCTTCGGCGCGGCCCGGCTGATCACCGAGGCGGCGACCCGCGACCGGCGGGATGCAGAGATGCCCGAAGGTGCGGCATGGCGGGACGAGGCCGTGTTTCAGGCGCTCGTCCAGTCGTCGTTGGCTGACGATCCCCAATCGGAACGTCACGATCCCCCCGCGTTCCGCGCTCCGAACGGTACGCTGCTGGACCTGTGGGAGGCGTTTAACGCACGCCCCGTCTATGACCCTCGCGCCGTCAAGTGCCCGACCCTCCTGATCCGTGGAGGGGCCGACCCGACATCGACCCGCTCCGACGCGTTGACACTGTTTGATCGCCTCGGCGCCGCGAACAAGCAATATGTCGAGATCGCCAACGGCGCCCATTTCGTAAGCGTGGAGAAGCGCGCGCCCATCGTCTTCGACGCGGTAAACCGGTTTTTGTCATGATGGCGGTTGCAGGTGGCGAGCGTGCTCGCTGACCTTGCGCCACACCGGTTTGCACAAGAAGCGTTTGCAACGCTCCGGTTTCATCTTCCATTGACGGCTCCACGCGTGCTTTGCACCTTGGCTTCGCCCAACGGCCGATATGCTCCCCCCCCTTTTTGCAAGAGGATTCGGTCGGCGCTGCGTCCAATGGAGCGTTGGCAGAACAACGAACCGTGCCCGCCGTCCGGCCTGGAACAAGGGCCGCCTCGTTGGCCAGAAGAGGCCGCTGCCTCAAGGGCCGCGATCGGGTCATGGCGAAGGTTGCGGACGTCTACGCCGCAGGCCGGGTCAAGGAACGAGTATCGATCATTGTCTCACCCGTGCTCGCCGGCCAACGCCTCGGCATCAAGGAAGTCGACGACGGCATCTGGCTGATCAGCTTCATGCACGACGATCTTGGATATGCCGATCTGCAGCAAAGGATTTTGCAACCCATCGACACCCCGTTCGCCGCGAGGGTGTCACCCATGTCTCCGGTACAATCTGTTACCCATGTCTCCCGGTGGGACAATGAAAACATGGCGACCCCGGCAGGATTCGAACCTGCGACCTACAGATTAGGAATCTGTTTATATGGTGCTCTCCTAAGATGGACCGAGTTTTACTTTATCGGTTTTTCAATATGTTAAGCGATACCGAGTGAGACCGGTTTTGCTGCGAATTGGTTTTCCGTGCTACCAAGTCCAATCTGGCAAGCTGATGACCAAACTGAACAAGCGCACGGTGGAAGCGGCGCGACCTGAAGCTCGCGAGTACGTCTTGTGGGATGAGAACCTGCCAGGCTTCGGCCTGCGGATAATGCCGACAGGGCGGCGCTCTTACATCGTTCAGTACCGAGTCGGTGGCGGCCGGGCATCAAGAAGCCGAAAGGCAACGTTGGGCTGCCACGGTGTGCTGACGCCGGAACAGGCACGTTCCATTGCGCGCGACTGGCTGGCAACGGCGGCGCAGGGCGGTGACCCGGCCGCTGAGCGGGCGCAGGTACGGAATGCGCCGACTACGGCCGACCTTTGTGAGCGCTACCTGAGCGAGCACGCCGCGACGAAAAAGAAGCCACGCAGTGCCAGGGAGGACGAACGCAACATCGCCAACCATATCGTGCCCCTCCTCGGAACGCGGAAGGTCGCCGACATCGCGACAGCAGACATCGATCGCGTCTTGAAGATCGTCAAACAGGGACGCACGGTCGCAGCCAACGGCGATGGAGCGCCCCCCAAGATGCTTCGCGGCGGCCCATTTGCGGCCAATCGAGTTCGAGCGCTCCTCAGCAAGATGCTCACACTGGCCGAACGCTGGCGCTGGCGGCCCGATGGCAGCAACCCGGTTCGCTTTTCCGCCAAGAACCCGGAGCGGCCGCGCGAGGTGTTCTTGAAAAGTGACGAACTTCAGCGGCTCGGCACGGCGTTAGACCACGCACAGGAGACGGGTGATGCGTCGCCAGAAGCGCTGGGCGCGATCAGGTTCTTGACCTTGACCGGCTGTCGCGTGAGCGAGGCGCTGTCGTTGCGTTGGGACGACGTCGACTTCGATCGATCCATCGCCAGCCTCCCGGACAGCAAGACCGGAGCAAAACTGATCAGACTGCCTGAGGCAGCTACAAGTATCCTGCATGACCTGGCTGCCCATCGTTCTGACAATCCCTACATCTTTGCCGGCAGAAACGAGCATCGGCCACTAACAGACCTGAAGGGTCCGTGGTCCCGCATTCGCGAGAGTGCTGGCCTGGAACATGTAAGATTGCATGACCTGCGTCACACGGTTGCCAGCATAGGAGTCGCCTTACGGTATTCGCTTCCGATAATCGGCAGGATACTGGGCCATACGCAAGCGGCCATGACCCAACGCTACGCCCATCTTGCCGACGATCCTTTGGCCGAAGCGGCCGAGACAGTCGCCGCCAGAATCGAACGCGAGCTTTCCCAATCGACCACAAGGCCAGCGGGAACGGATTGAATTGAGGTTTGTGGGAGGAAGAGTTGACTGCAGGCAACGTGTCAAAGCCGTCGAAGCCGACTTGCGCTGCCGTAGCAGACTTCGAGGAGACGATCAGCAGTAGCTAGAGCGTTTCCGATTTAGTTAGAAGCGTATCCGGCTTTTGCGAAGTAGTTTGCGCATTCGGGAGGTGTGATCGTGCCGATGAGGTGGCCGAGATGCTGCCATGTGTCATCGATGCTGCGCCTTTGAGCCAAGC